>JAJPGU010000016.1 GCA_021325615.1 Nitrososphaerota archaeon
GTGCTTGCCACGGCGCCTGCCCTGTCTGGTGCCGCAACCATGGACGTGGGCCAGTTTGACTTTCCAATCGCAGCCGGGATAAGGGCATATGACTCGTCAAACGACACCGTTGCCACAACGGCGGGGACGCAGCAGGTTTACGGCGGGGATGTCTATGCTGTACCGTAGGAGGATCCGTGGCTTGAATGGTTCCAATTAATCCCCGTCCGCCTCAATGTCAAACTCCTTTCTCAGGCCCTGAATCCTGTTCCTGATGGTGACGGTGGTTATTCCGGCAGACTTGGCAATGTCAACCTGGGATTTTTTTTCCCCGTTTAGCACACATGATAGGAAAAGAACCGCCGCCGCCATGCTCATTGGGTTTTTTCCAGCCGATATGCCTATTTCGCTTATCCTTGTTATCATCTCAAAAGCTCCCCTCTTTGTCTTTTCACTTATTCCAACCTCGTTAGAAATCCTAGTGATGAACTCCGTTGAATCAAACGGCCGAAGCCTGAGGTGGAGGTTCCCTATCAAAACGCGGTAGGTCCGGGAAAGCACCTTTCTCCGTATGTTTCCGGCATCGGCAATGTCGCGTAGGGTCCGCGGGGTGTCGCATTCCCTGCACGCCGCATAAAGGGAGGCGCAGGCCATGGCATTTGAATTCCTCCCTTTTGTGAGTCTTGCAGCAAGGGCCTTCCTGTAGATGTATGCTGCCTCCTCGATTACGGGGTCTGGTATCGAGAGCTTTATCCGAATCGAGTCAAAAATGGTAAGAGCCGGCACCAGGCTCCTGCTTATCCTTCTTGATTTGCTGTGCTGGTCCCATTTGCGCAGCCGGTCAATGGTATTTTTCATGGCTCCCGACAATGGTTTTCCCGCGGCGTCGATGTTCTGGTTTCCTATGTTTGTAAATAACCCCTTGTCGTGCATTGCAAGCGAGAACCCTCCGCCCGTCCTGCTCTTTGCCAAAAATTCCCCCATGCTGTATGATGCGCCCTCTTGTTCGCGGTCCTCGCCCCTCTCAATCAGGACCAGTCCGCAGCTCTCGCAGGCAACCTCGCCTGAGAAGACGTCTGTAACGAGGGGTCCCTTGTGGCATTTACGCTGGTCGCAGTTCTTGAAAATGTCTTCGTCGGGGGTTGGGTCTACTATGTCTATATTTGGCCTTCGTTTTAATTATTATTTGCGCATGATTTCACACAATGGGAGGAGATGCCGCATGGGTCTTACGTATCAAAACGGCTGCAAAAATACTAAAGGGGCATGACCAGTACAAAGACTAATGGGTTCCATCGCGAGAATGTGGAGTGTGGATATGGATTGAAAAGCCTTTATGGCATGCTTCCAGCCGAGATCGACGCAGTAGTTGGGGAAATGGGCCAGCCGCGTTACCGCGCAGACCAAATTCTTCACATGCTGTACAGTGAATTTCCAAGGGATGTGCTTTCTATGCGTCAGGTCCCGCTGGAATTTAGGGAATCACTTTCCGCCTCAGGGTACGGTATAGGGTCTGCAAGCGAGATACACCGGCTCGTAAGCGAAGACGGCTACACCACCAAGCTCCTGCTCAAACTTTTGGACGGGACGCTTGTGGAGACAGTCCTGATGCAATACAAGCCAAAGGGAGTGGCTCATCCAAGATCCACTGTCTGCGTATCCACCCAGGTCGGATGTCCAATGGGTTGCACGTTCTGTGCTACCGGCCAGATGGGATTCCAAAGGAACCTTATGGCAGAGGAGATTGTGGGCCAAGTGCTGCATTTTGCCTCACTCCTGCAAGAAAGGGGTGAACACGTAACAAACCTCGTTTTCATGGGGATGGGCGAGCCCCTGGCAAACTATGCTGAGACCATCAGGGCAGTCAGGATACTAACGCATCCAAGAGCATTCGGTATCGGACAGAGGCACATCACGATTTCCACGGTCGGAGTAATGCAGGGAATAGAGCGGCTTGCGGATGAGGACCTTCAGGTAGGGCTTGCAATATCACTCCACGCACCAAACGACAGCCTCCGCCGAAGGCTCATTCCGACCGCAGGTGTAAACTCTGTAGGGGAAATAGTTGCGGCAACGCGCAGATACTTCAAAAAGACGGGCAGGCGCGTTACTCTCGAATATGCCCTGCTTGAGGAAGTCAACGACTCGCCCGCGGATGCCGAGGAGCTTGCGAACTTGCTGAAGGGGAACGGGGCACACGTCAACCTCATCCCGGTGAACCCCACCGCAGGAAAATTCAGGCGCCCTTCGTGGAAGCGGGTTACCGCCTTTGAGCGCATACTGAAGGCAGCAGGAATAGGGTGTACCGTCAGGGTTGAAAAGGGGATTGAAATATCGGCCGCCTGCGGCCAGCTAAGGACGGACTTTACAGGGGGCCTAAAGGCCAAGAACTAGATTTTACATGGGAATTTATTCATCCCTCGCATATGCCGTATATGCATAAGGAGAGGGGTGCCTGCAAGGGAGTGTGCAGGGAGTTCAAGGTAAGGAAGCCCAGGGACGGCACGAGCCGATATCTTTCAGACCAGGTTCGGTGCCAGATCTGCGGAATTTTCATGAGCAAAGAAGGCTGCCATGACTGGGAGGGAAGGCCGGCAACGCCTGAAACCGTGGGCCTCTACTGCAACTGCTGCAACTGCATGGTGCGCTCAAAGCCAAGGAACAAGGCACGCAACAAAATTTGAAGATAGGCGGGGAAATGGGCCAAACACGCACGTGTTGGCACGCCTTACTGCTAGCCATGTATGTCAAGTTGAAGCCCGGTGACCCGTGTCAGTCCGGGGTTTACTGTAATATGGGCCATTCCGATGAATGGGACGGTTGAATTTCCTAGCTCGAATGACGCCGTGATTTCCTCAAGATGGGCTGAACATCTGGAAAGGTCGTTGTCCCAGGTAAATTTCGTATTGAGCCAATATAGGAGGTATTTCTGGTGCAGTGACTCAAACGCGGTGGTGTTGTCCTCTATAAAATGGATTATTCTCGGCGAGCCCACCGCGTATTCCACCTGCTCCTCTAGCTCGGTTATCCTGGCACCGCATGTGTCTGCATGCATATTCTGGGCTCCCTGAAGCTGCGCGGGAAGGATTGCGGCAGCCAGGCCCACGGCATAGAGCAAACCAAGGGCAGTCATGCCATTAATGGCGTTTTTTTCTATTTAGTAATTGGGAAGGTTCCGCATGATCTGATCTTCTGTAATCTCCCTCTATTTTTCAGGCGGTCCTGTGGATGCGGCCGGTCTGGGGTAAGGTGGCGCCCTTGCCTCGGTAGGCATAGTTCCCCCTGCATTGAAACGGGTCCGAGGATCTGCCCGTTCCTGTGGATTCTCATCGTTTAAAAAAGGGATGCCTAGAGAGGCGAATGTGAAAAAAGTACTTTATCTCCTAATTGCCCTTAGTTTTGTCGCAGGCCTTACAATTGGCTCGTCACATGTCTCAGCACAGCAGACTTCGATCCCAAATTGGGTAAGAAACACTGCGCTCTGGTGGGGCCAGGGGCAGGTAAGCGATGCCGACTTTATAGGGGCCATCCAGTGGCTTATCGATAACGGGATTATCCACATGCCCAGTGTGGGTACGGGACAGCCCCAGCTGCCGCAAACCCCATCCATCTTGTTTGCCCCGTGCCCTGAGGTTAACCTGAAAACCCCGTCAACCTGCCTCGGACAGTATCTGCCGTCACCATCCGAGATAGGATCCCAATGGTCCACACAAAATGGCGTAGGGATACCGCGCGGGGTAAATTCCCCGGTGCTTGCGCAGCTCGTCCGGGAGGATTATGAGAATCTGAACGCAAATCCCCTTGAACTGTTTGACGTATGGATTGAGGAATACCAACCTCCGGCAAAGGGTCATGAGGTCTTCAAGGTGGACGAACAGGAAATGCAAGGGGGGGCCACCAAGTTCATCGGTGACGCCAAGTCCAATGACACGAGCTTTATCTGCATCTGTTCTGACGGTGTAGGGGGCACAAGCTACCACTCCGAATTCGTTGTCGGGTCTGTCGTGGTAAAGGTGGACGGTATCGGAAACGCAAAGGACGTAATAACCGACATGAGCAGCATTAACAAGTCAATCCTGGACAAGATGACGCAGGCCAACTAGGACGCGCGGGGCAAGACGGCAGATGGTACAATCTGCGTTCCGACTGCCTTGCCTGCTAGTCTGAAACCATCTATCGCAGGTCGCTTGCACCGTGAAGCTCCCGCTCTATTGCCATCAGGCGCTTTATCCTTTCGTCTATGGGCGGGTGGGTTGAGAAGAATTTGGCTAGGGACTGTCCTGATATGGCGGGTATGATGAAAAAGGCATTCATGCCTTCCATCTTTTGTGCCTGCTGCACGGGCGCCACCTTGACCCTGCCCTCTATCTTCATCAGGGCCCTTGCCAGGTTCATGGGGTGCCCCGTAAGGTACGCGCCGCCGCGGTCGGCGGCAAACTCCCTGTACCTCGATATCGCCCGGATTATGAGGAAACTCAACACCCACACAATTGCGGCAACAATTAGCACTAGGAAGAGGCCTCCGCCCTGCTGCTGCCTGCCGCCGTTTCCATAGCCGTACCCGTATCCACCACCCCACATGGAGCCCCACATGGAGGATTGCATCAGATACCACGCAATGGTGGAAAACAGGCTGGCAAGGGTGATTATTGTCACATCCCTGTGCCTGATATGGGTGAGCTCATGCGAGAGAACGCCTTCGAGCTCGTCCCTTGAAAGGATCCTGGTTATCCCGGATGAAACGACTACGATTGAGCTTCTCGGGGTCTTGCCGGTGGCAAAGGCGTTTGGTACGTCGCTTGGCATGACCCCTATCCTTGGCTTCGGGATTCCAGCCTTTGAGGAAAGCTCCTCCACAATCTCGTGCAACATGGGCTGCTCCGCCTTTGTAACAATCCTGGTACCCGTACTCCACATCACTATCCTGTCGGAGAAAAACCACTGTGCCCCGATCATCAAGACGGCTATAAACGCTATCGGCAAAATCCCAAGCCCGAAGTATAATGCGATAAAGGAAAGAAAAGCCAAGTAGATTAGGGTCAGGACAAAAAAACTAACCGCCATGCGAAACGTAAGCTGCCAATCCCTTCCCATGCTGCATATCCGACAGTTTCTTAATTTAAAACTTGGTCCACATCCAGCACATGTTTCCGGCATTGTCGCCCTGAGAACTGGATGGCGCGGGTGGTAGGAAAGTCCAAAAAAGGAAAAGTGTTCTATTAAATGATTTCTTATAAAAGAATAGCGGCCCCTATATATTCTTGTGACGGAACAAACTTGTGCCACGGAACTATGTTTACATGGCAATCGCGGCAGTGGCCCTTCTCATGGTATCTGCTGGGGTCTATGGCATATTCAATGTCCATCTTATACAGGCTAATCCCGAGACTGCAAAGGTCCCGGATTATTCCGGGAAGCTTGATTCCTTGACCAACCAGGTAAGCTCGATGAATTCCGAGGTGGACTCTCTCAAGTCACAAGTAAGTGCGATCAGCCTCCAGGTCAACTCGATAAACAACAACCTCACCTCGCTTGGGCTGATGAAGACAAGTCTTGCGGACATTCATGAAAGGCTAGCCGACCTCGGAACTTTGGATTCTTCCATGGCGGACATACAAAAGAAACTGGAAACAATCGGCAATTCCACTAATCTGGCACAGGGCCAGGGCTCAGGGCAGATCCTGCTGTCACTTGACAGGTCCACGTATTCCCCCGGGGACACAGTCCACATCACGGCGATGGGGGCCCCTCCGTTAAAGGCGGTACAGGTCCAGCTTGTTGACGACACGGGCTTTGCCCTTCTTGGCCAGACGACATGGGCCGATTCCACCGGAAGCGTGATGTATAGCATGCAGCTTTCAACCGCGATAATCCCGGGACAATACGTGGTAAAGATTTCCTCAGGCCAGGAGGCGGCCTCCGAACCGATATCAGTTTCTACAGGTGCAACCTCAGGGACCGCTACCTTTACCGCACAGACCGATAAGGGCATCTATCAAGGAGGGGACATCGTGCAGGTAACAGGCACGGCAGTGCCAAGCAGCAGCGTGACTGCGGTAATGGAAAACGCGGCGGGAACCACATACAACTCTGGTACCACCTCGAACCCCGACGGCTCGTATACTGTGGTCTTTTCTACGTCGCCGTCGTACCTGTCGGGTACGTGGACCATAACAGTAACAAACCTTTCACAGACAAAAACGCTCACCATTTACCTCCAATCCAGCGGATCCTCCTCGCCCTCATCAGGGTTTACCGCGCAGACTGACAAGTCGTCCTACCAGCTGGGAGATGTGGTACAAGTTACAGGCACTGCAGTCCCAAGCAGCACCGTTACATCCGTCATGACAAATCCGTCACAGAACACCTACTCATCGTCTACAACGGTAAATTCCGACGGCTCTTATACCATAATCTTTGCGACCTCTTCCTCATACGAAACAGGCAGCTGGAGCGTGAGTGTAAGCAACCTGGGACAGTCTAGGATGCTGTATTTCACACTTGGGGCAAGCACCGGTACATCCAGCTCGTCTGCCTTTACCGCGCAGACTGACAAGCCCTCCTACCAGCCCGGGGATCTGGTGCAGATAGCTGGCACCGCCCAATCAGGATCTACTGTTGATGCCGTCCTTGTAAGCCCCTCGGGTAATACGTATGACACATCCGCGACGGCAAACTCTAATGGGGATTACGTCCTGTTTTTCTCCACGACGGGATCGTACCCAGTGGGAAGCTGGTATGCGGAGGTAACCAATCAGGGCCAGACAAAAATACTGTCTTTCACACTGCAGAGTTCTGCATAACTCATGCCAACAAATAAAGAAGCTACTGAGGGGTCCTGCACCTAGAGAGGACCACCACAAACAAGGTCGAGCCCATGAGGGCTACCGGGGTGACTATCTCGGCAAACTCCGGGACCGGGCTGGGGTTGAGTTCGGGATCACACCATTGAGGGGGAAGGGTGGCATTGAAAATGGTCGTATTTCCAACGCGCGTGGCATTGTACCCATCCTCATGCTCGTGGATGAATTCCGCGATGGGACAGTAACCAATGGTTGGATTAAGGGTTGTGGCATGAGGTCGGTAGACTGTAAACACGCCAACGTTCTGCTTGAGCCTGCTGAAATTGTCAGGGCCCAGGGTCGCATTTTGTACCTCTGAGCCATCCGGCATGATGAGGTCAAACTGCGTGTTCATGAGGCTATATGCAAGAATTCCAATCAGGGCAGCCGCTACCGATCCTGAAATTACTGCTACGTGGACTTTTCTCAATCCTGCCATCTCCGCTCTTGGGCTAACATGTGCCATTGTTTAAGAAGCCACACTATGATTCTTCTAAATTCGGTAAACCGGGATGGTTGCTACATAACGTGCCTACATTTTTTTCACCCGGCTTGATCTGACATGCAAATCCTGCGCAAAATTAATCTTGTATCATTTTTCAGTGAAAAAAGATGTCTACCTTCAACTGCGGGGAACGGGTCCGGATATCGAAACAAAACAGGTTATCTGGAAAAGTTTACCTCATCAAGGGGATGCGAAGATGCAAAAGCGGGGGGACGCTGTACCTTCTCAAGTCCCTTGAAGAAGAACCCATACTAAGACTCCATTATGAGAATAGGGATCCCATTCTGGAAAGGATCTACTAGATCATCTTCCAGAAAAAATCGACCTGCGATTACCTATGCTGCCAAACGCAGCCAAGAGGGACAGGCCAGCCAGCAGGATGGGAAGGGAGAATGGAAACTCGGGCGCACTTACGTATGCAGTGCTGCCAATAAGGGTAGACCATGGCGACGGACTGGAGGCGGTATTTGAGTGAACCTCGCCTGCAAAAAACACGTTTGTGGTATTTGCAGGATCCCTTGCCGCACTGAAATAATCTCCATATCTCCCGCTTGTGTCAGGTGCAGAGCCTGCCGCAAAGACCTCTAGGGAACCTAGGGAGTCCCTCGTATCCGATGGCGCCTGGGTCCCGACCATCAAGCCCGGGAAAGAGGAACTAGATGAGTAGCCAAAAATGACGTCTACGTCACCCCTGCCGTCGATGGTCAGGGCGGGGTAGAAATAGTACGTACCGGCCGTCCCAACGTCGAAATCTTGGATCACCTTCGAAGAGTTGGTGTCAACCTCCACCAGCCTCACGCATGAGCGTGCCTGGGTGTCTCCTACGGGGGTGCAGCTATCTGTCAGAGTAAGCCATAGATTTCCTGCATACCACGCGGCATCCAGAACCCTGTCGTCGTTCGTCTCAAGGGGTGTGCCAGTCCCCTTTTGGGAGGCTCCAGGCGGTATGTTTACCGTGCGTATTGGAAAGTCGTCGGTATGAACACTCGGGTTTGCAGCTTGTCCAGAAATTGAGTAGAGCCTCAACGTGCTTGTGTTGGTGTCAATGGTAACCATGTACATGGTTGAGGTAGGGCCAAGTGACTTGGCTGGCATGATGGAAAACTCTGTCATGTCTGGCCCAAATGGCTTCATGGTGGGGTTTTGGATCCCAGCGACCATCTGGGTCTTGTTCAGTACAAAGTATTGTGCCCCGAGAAGGGTCGGAGATGTGAGGCAGTTTGAAAAGTCATTTGCACTGACTATGAGAATGCCGTTGCTGGCGGCGATCGAAGGCTGGTCGGGGCAGTTTGCACCGAATGAAACATTGTATATGCTCCAGCTCTTTGTGGGGTCGCTGGAGCCTGATACTGCTAGCTTTACGCTATTTGTTGAAGCGTCCAGGATTGACGAGAACCACCTGTCAGTTGAAGGATCAAAAAATACTCGCGGATCACTCAGAAAATCACTCTGTGAAACTGAATAAAATGTATACAAGGAAACCGTGGTTACGTGCAGCCCGTCCTTCTGCCATATCTCTTCCGATGTATTGACCATCTCCACGACATTGTCAGGACCCACCGCAACTTGTACGTCTGGGGGGCTGCAACCACATTGGTTTTCATCGAGTCCGGTGAATTGGGAAATCGTCTGCACAGCCTTGAAACTGGACACATCGGGCATCATCGCGATTTCAGCAGGCTTGTTCCTCGAATTGTTTAGGTTGATTGATTTTGGCTTGCTCTTTGCCTGTGTGAAGGCTGCCTGGTTTTTTGGAAGAAAAGGCATGGTAAAGTGGTGGGGCTGGCTCTTCATCTTGGGCAGTTCGGATACATCCACTTTCCCAACATATGACACCGTTCCCTGGCCGCCGTCTGCCGAAGCGGCGGGAAAATTGGAGGCAAATGTAAAAAAAAGAAGTACCGTTCCCAGCATGCTTGAAAGCAGAACCCTATTCATGCGCCCGCTCATTAAGGAAGGACTGGCATTGTACGGTAATACCATTGACAATTCAGGTTCAGGATGGCTAATAGGATTTACGTATGATTCAACTGTAGGAATCTTATCTTAATTTGTTTCTGTGTACTGTACCTAGAGCTCGATTAGGGACACCCTGCTTTGGAACTTGCCTATTGTCCCGACAATCTTTTTTGCCAGTGTTATGGGGCTTATGTTCTTGTTGCAAACTACAAGTATGACATCGCCATCGGCTGGAAAGCTGAGAAGGGTAAGGCCGGCCCTTTCTGATACGTGATAGCTGATGGGGCCATAATACTCGTCAAAATCCCTTCCCATGGAAATCTGGAGCACGCACTGCATGAGGAAATGCTCGTTTAGGTGTTCTGGAAACCTCGTGGCAAAATCGGGTCTCGATGTCTCCTCGACAAGCCTGCCCATCTTGTTTATCACCGAAACTGATTGTATGTTTTTGTTTAGGAGCAGTATCTCGTTGCAAAGAAGGTCAAGCGACGAATAAGCCAACATCCTCCACTTCGTATCTTAATATCCTTCATTGCTAAAAAATATGGCGATCTTTCCCAGTCTTCCAAGCAGCACGGGCTTGAGTGAGGACGACTGGTCAGGTACAATGCCATTCAGAATTGTCCCTAGGAAAAGCCAGTAATTACGGAAGGACTGTGCGGTAAAAGGCCCACCTACGCAGGTTACGGATACATCAATTCTTATAGGTGGATTGGGTAATTGAGAGGTAACAAGGGAGGTGCAATGATGAGTAACAACGAAGGAGGTTTTGGCCAGTCGAGAGGCTATGGCGGCGGAAGAAGATTCGGCGGCAGCAGGCAGTTTGATGACAGGCCAAAGCCAGTAGAGGTCGGGAAGGAATACGACGTATCTATTACAGAGATCAGCCGAAAGGGCGACGGTATCGCAAGAGTCGAAGGTTTTGTGGTATTTGTCAAGAACGGCAAAACTGGTCAAAACGCAAAAGTAAAGATAATAGAAGTAAGTCAGCGATTTGCTACTGCAGAGATAGTGGAACCGGCATCCTAGACAGGCGTAGCCTACAAAGATCCAAGATTTTCATATTTTGTTTTTATTAATCCAGCCATTAATCAGGCATGGGGCATCCAAGGGCATTCAGGCTTCACTGCCGTCATGCGGACTCTTGATCGGAGGCCTTGATAGGCTAGAATGTTTTAAAATTTTTGGTACAATCCTCTATCAAACTCCTCCCATGGGGAAAATTTCAGTTAACAAGGTTCGTCATTTCATAAATACCTCAGACAGGAAATAAGTACATGCTGAACGCGGTCAATGGATCAAAAAAGACATCCACGATAACCTTCAGGCTCGATGACGGCACAATAAACCGCCTCCGTGACCTGTCCAAGGTTCAGGAGGTAAGCACCAACACCCTCGTAAACCAAGCACTCAGAAAATTCATTGACTGGGACGTCTTTCTCCCAAAGTCAGGGCTGGTAATACTGACAAAACCCGTCCTGAAGAAAATATTTGAGGAGCTTGACGAAAAATTCGTCATGGAACTTGCCTCAAAAATGGGCAAGGAAGAAATTGAAGACATTGCTCTCTTCATGCGCGGCAAGATAGACCTCAGGTCTTTCCTGTCATGGTATGAGACAATGATGCTAAACTCGTCCGTTCAGACAAGCCACCTCATAGACGGGGGAATACACAACATGGTCCTAAAACACGACCTTGGAAGGAACTGGGCGCTGTACCAAAAGACGATACTCGAACTGGTATTCAAGGAAATCCTCCACAAGAACGTAGAATTGGAGTACGACAATAACATGATTCGAGTGGTATTTACAGAAGACGAGGCATAGGTTCAAGCCCATTACCTCGCGAATCTTCTTTCAGAAGCCGTGCCCTAAAAACCCACAATTCTTGGCGTTAAAATATGACCGCCACCTAAGCCAGTTTATGAGCGATTCCGAATCATGGTACAGACAGGGCAACGAATTCATGATGAAGGAAAAAAATGAGGAGGCCCTCGCCGCATACGACCGGGCTACGGAGATTGACCCAAACCATGTCAGTGCTTGGAACAACAAGGGGATAGCGCTCTTCAGATTGAAGAGGTATCAGGATGCAATTGACTGCTATGACAAGGCGCTCTCACTAAATCCGGAACACGCCAATGCGTGGTACAACAAGGCGAAAGCCTTGCGGGGGCTTGGCCAAACCTTGCTTGAAAAGGCAAATGAGGACAGGGTTTCGGCCGCCAAAATTATTAACCAGTCGCTTGCCATATTCAACTCGGCCGACGAGTGCTATGGCAAAGGCGAGTCGCTCTCTACCAAATCCTCATGATGAAATCTACTGACCAAGTGCACCGATTATCGCGCCTCTTATATCGGAGGTCTTCTGCAGGATGGTCTTGGCTATCTCGTCCACTTCCCCACCGCTTGGCTTTTTGCCCGAATGGGCAACAAAATAATATGTCTCAAACTTGCCGATTATGGACCCATGTGTGTACCCATAAACGTATTCCGACTCGTCCTTAATCTGGAATATCCCGCTGAATTCTGGAAGGCGTAGGTTCCTCACGATCCCGGGAATCTTGGCAATCTCCTCATCAATCATAGTTTTTAGTACGTTCCTGTCCTTTTCCTTTAATGCCACGAAACCCAACCATCAGGGCCAAATAAAAGCATGCCATAGGGGCAAAACGCATCAACTTTTAAAATACCTTGATACATCAGAACAGCATAATGGAGTCCGTAATTCTTGGCTTCCTCGGTTCTGTGGCCCTGCAGATCCCAGGTATAGGGCAGAACCAGCTTGGCAGCCTCAACCCATGGGTGAAGGGACTAGTACCATCGGCATTAGGCATAGTGGGAATTGCAATCATGCTCAACCTTTTCAGTGCCGGAATAAGAAAAAAAATGGTTGACCAGGACAAATTGAAAAGATTGATGAAGGAAACTAGGGCTTGGCAGAAAGAAAGGATGGCAGCTTTCAAGTCGAAGGATCAGGAGAGGATAGATCAGTTGAACAAAAAGTCTGCATACATGAACAAGCTTAACATGGAGATAATGCAACTAAACATGAGGCCAATGGCCCTTACATTTGTCCCATTTCTTCTGATATTCTACTTTTTGTTGCCGCACATGTTTTCGTATACAGTCGCAGAGGCGCCGATACCCCTCAACGTATTCCCTGGCAACTTTTTTCACCTGACCTGCTCTGCTGACGATGTGAAAAATACTGCAAAAACACACTGCATGCATGAGAACGACATGTACTTCTGGGGGTGGTACTTCCTTTCGTCGATATCAGTAAGCGGCATAATAATGCGCGCCACAAAGACATCTACGAACATAGACTAGCCATAGCCATGGAAAATCAGCTTGGTTGCTGAAATGTAATAACAAAAGCTGATGAACCTCTATTATCACCCCGCTGTGAAGCCGAGTATGGAAAAACAGAAATCAAATCCCGGGGAAGCCTTTGCAAGGCGGATTCTTATCCCCTACTGGTTTGAGATTGTATCGGGGATAGTAGTGGGCCTGAGCATGGTCCTAATTTTTGTCAGAAAGGTACCAGTTACATGAGGGCGGTAATGACCTGCACGGAATCTGTTAAATGCCAGAGCCGACCACCAACCTTCATTGGTTCCCAACCTGCTAAAAACCAAGATAAAGGCATGGCTTGAAAACGAAGATTATGCAGTCTCGGAAAGGGAGGAGCCGATATCCGAGTTCCATCTTGTCATTTCAAATTTCCACGGAAAGGGGACCTTTGCGGACATTGTGAAGCTTCCCAACAAGGAATTTGTAATCCTGGGAAGCGCCTTGCAAAACCCGCCCGAATTCATGAAGATGCTCTCCACCGTACCTGAACAGGAACGGTCTGATTTTTTCAACCAAGTGCAGAGGGACCTGCTGAAATTCAAGGTGGATCACGAATTTCATCCCAACAAGCTGCTGCCTGAACGCATGATAATCCGTGATGTCGTGTACGAGGAGGATATCTCTAGGACCGGATTCATGGAACATCTCAAACGGGTAAAATTCGCCTCACTCTTTCTGCTGTGGTCAATCGGTCACAGGTTCTCAATCGATTCTACGCAGTCATCGACACCTAACCACCTGTCCACTTCGAATTCGCGCCCCCCATACGGCTAGCCGCTAACTGTTGCCGCAGTCATATCCTACATACTTTCCCTGCATTCCAGACGCCCTTGTGACATTGGTGGACGATGAATCATTCTGAATTATCAAATGACAGCCAAAATTCCTTTCTGGGTATCCTTTGTCGAGCTTGTTGGTAAGAGCGACGGCCGCGTTAACGGATGAGCTGGCAGGATGAGGCTTGTCGAAGAGTGAGTGGCCGACAATTTCTGGTACTAGGATTAGGAGGACTATCAAAACCGCAAACTTGTTTATTGTCCTCTTCTTTTTCTGATCCAAGATGAACAATGGCCGCTCTGATCATATATTAACCAAAATCACGATTCTCGTTCCCTGACAATCTCTTTCTTTTCAGCCTGCTCGAGGCATCGATCGTATCTCTTACTTGCATCGCGGTATGATTCCTCCAAAGACTTTACGGCGGAGTCAATCTGGACCTTGCTTGACGCGGCCTCGCGAAGTTCCGAAAACCCCTCTTGGTCCATGTCCCCCAATGTGTTCAGTATTTCGGCCGCTCCGGCGCCAGTGAGGCTGACAAGCCCGCTGGCTATGAGGTGGTTCTGGGAACTTGCCAGCGCGTTTGAAAACGCAAAATCGGAATTTTCTTGCTGGTAATAAAGTTCATGCAGCCTTTCGGTAAGCCTGGTAAGCTCGTTGTACTCCTCCTCACACTCCATGCCTCTCTGATGTCAAACCGTTTCTTATCCTTTGGCTGACTGGCCTTAAAGTCTGGGGAGAAACTTACTTTTTTTGACTCCCTGAATACTTTTTGCCAATTTTGAGCTTAAATATTAAAATCGGAATTAATCGTGGAAATGCCATATGAAGAAATCTACTTTCAGCGTCTGAAAGATGAAAACCCTGAAGAGTATGCAACGGTGGCGAGGAAGCAGCACCGCTGATTGGGTGCCACTGATCGAGTCTTTTTACATTATATTTCTAATGCGGGTCGAAACCACTAGCAGCGACATGGCGATGACTAGTGCAAGGGAGGAGACTGGGCCAAACTCCGGTACCGCGCTTCCTTTCGAAGCCCCACTGGCAGAAATTGAAAATTCTTGGATGGACGGGTTGTCATACGAGGCATCGCTAACGTAGACATTTCCGGAAGAATCGACTGCAATTCCTGAGGGGGATTCAAACTTCCCGTTGCCAGTGCCATGCTGACCTATTTGTGTGATAAACTGCCCAGTGCTCGTAAACTTTTCAACCCTGCCATTCTCCGTATCTGAAACATATACGTCGCCATGGGAATCGACCGCTATTCCCTGGGGGCTGTTAAACTGCCCGCCTCCGGTTCCCTCCTCGCCCCACTTGGCAAGGAACATGCCATCCCCCGTGAATTCCTCTATGCGGTTGTTCCCAGTGTCCACCACATAGACGTTTCCTGACGAGTCCACCGCAATCCCGGACGGGGAATCAAACTGCCCCTCGCCGGTCCCAAGGGTGCCCCATTTTGCAAGGGACTGCCCGGTTGGCGAAAACTTCACCACGAGGCTTTTTGTGGGATCTGAGAAGTATATGTCACCCGTGGAATCCAGCGCAATCCTTGAAGGATAATACTGCCCAAGGTCAAACTCCCTTATGTATGCGCCCGACTCGTTGAATTCTTCTATCCTGTTGTTTGACTGGTCTGCTACATAGACAGTACCGCCGCTGTCGACAGCTATGCTTGTGGGCAGGTTGAACTGGCCGTTACCCCTGCCATAGGTTCCCCACTTGGCAAGAAACTTGCCCTCACCCGAAAACTTTTCGATGCGGTTATTGTTCGTATCCGTCACATACAAGTTACCTGACCCGTCAATTGCAATGCTGGCAGGAACATTCAGCATGCCGTCATAGTTGCCAAGGGTACCCCACCTTGTCACAAAAGAGTACACCTCGTCTGCAAACGCAAACGGCAGCATGTCGTTTATTGCCAAAACCGAAAGGATGCTAAAAATACAGAAAACCAGAATTGTTTTCCTTGCCAAATTCCAAGGTGTGTCCTCCTGTCTCCCTATTTAAATCACCTAGTGGACAAAAAAGTTCGACTATCCTATTTTACAGCGGCCGCCGATTCCCCGTACCGCCACAAAATAGGTATACCCAAGAACAGCGATAGAGACAAGACGCAACGGAATCTCGTACTGGGTTAGGAAGGCAGTGGCGGTGCCTCCTATGGATCCTGCTGCAGACGCTGCTGCAAACCCGATGGAGGTGCAACTGCAGGCGCCGGCGCCCGCACCTATTATGGTGCCCAAGAAGCCACCAGTTGACTTTTTCATACTTTCACCAAACCACAATATCCTGTAAACACTAAGGCTTGTAACGACACCCGATAGGACTGAAACGGCCACTATGAGGGAGAAATTCAGGTAACCTTCATCGGGGACATAGAACGTGAACTGTGGCTGGAAGAAGATGAACTGGGACATGTAGGAAAGGAGGATGAAAAGCCCCCAAAAAATGCTAATTGCTAATGCTGCATACCTGCCCTTCGAGAATACTAGGGACAAAGCCTGTCTCTGCACTAGCATGAGATCGGCTAGGAATTATTTAATTTCAACCGTTGACCGGAAAACTCGGGGGTTGACGCGCCGTCCAGTGGCGCTGCCTACTTTGGAAGTGGGTTAAAATAAGGAACCGGCGCATAGCGACCAGAGGTACAGATGGCCAAGAAAATAAAGGACGGAGAGAAAAAGGCTGCCTCAGAAACGCCCTCGAAAACAAAGAACAGGCTCATAGCAATAGGAATTATTGCGGCAATAGTGGCGGGAGCGGCATACTTTCTGGTCAAATCGGACAGCACCGTGGACAATACATTTGCTGCAATAGACGGAATCCCGTGCGAAACAAGGGAATATGGCGTTTTTCACATCCACGCCCACCTCGATGTCTTTGTAAACGGGCAACCGCTCACTGTGCCACAATTCATAGGAATCATGACGGGCGGCCCGCAAAGCCAACAGGTTTCATGCCTTTACTGGTTGCATACCCATGATGACAGCGGCGTTATCCACATCGAGGCACCCGAGGAAAAGAACTTCACACTCGGTCAGTTCCTGGATATCTGGAGGGCAACCAGCACCGGAGCGCCACCAAGCGGAGAGCCGACGATATTTGTGAACGGGCAGGAGGTTTCCACCAGCCTTTCGAGCACGGAACTCAACGCCCATGACGAGATAACCATAGTGTACGGACAGACGCCTCCCAACATTAGATCGTTCTACCAGTTTGCAGAAGGGCTATAGCCAGTCCGCCTGGCTGCCACAGTGGGCTGTACCTGAAGTGCCTATTTGCGGACTGCCTTTTCGTATCCGCATCTGGTGCACACGAACTTCTTTCCAATGTCAAAAAGCTGGCCGTTGCATTTGGAACATTTTTTCATTCCTTACCTCTAGGGACCCAAAATAAAAAGTATCGAGTGGGCGGCCCATGACTTGCTCTTTTAGTTAAACGACTGTACGGGGGATGTCATGTCTTTCTTGCCCTGCGCTTCCTTTTCTTGTTCTTGTAATGCCACAGAAATATTAGAAAGCCTATTACACTTGAAACTATTGTCCCAACACCCACCACGGGTGCTATGAAAAACTGTCCCACCCATATGCCGTTGGCATCCCCGATTTCGAAAAGGCCCCTGTGCCTCACAAAGACGTTGAAGGAATTGTCCAAGGAGTAGGATTTGCCGTCGTCTCCAGAATATGTCCCGTTTACATGAACCACTGCACTGATGGGGTCGCCTATGTCCTTCTGGGTAGAGACTAGGAATTCGAAATCCGTGGATTTGCCCGGCTCCAAATCGGTGATGGAAAGTGACTTCATTCCTGACAGCCGTACCTCGGAAGAGTATGCAGAAAGTAGTAGATCATGCATTTCGGAACCCTTGTTGGCTATGGTTCCCTTGATGGAAAATGGCTCGCCTGAAAACACGTCGCTTGGGGCCTGCAAGTCCAGAGCAAGCAAAGGCTTGGAGGCTACCTCAAACTGGGCAGTTTGCATTACCGAATGCCTTACAGGCTGGGAATCGAACAGCCCCTTGACATAGTATTCGAGATCTATGTTGGCTACAAAGGTGCCATCAGGTACGCCGTTTCTTACGGTCGCGTTGAAATTGTTTCCAAACGTCGAGTCCTTTGCGAGCTTGTCAATGTGAAAACCGCCCTGTTGTATCTGTAGGTCGGGGCAGGAAACCGTAACTGTAATGTTTGATATCTGGTCCACATTGGCCTTTACCACGGATGAGATCACGAACTCTGTTCCCTGGCTCAAGATATCGGGATAATCCATTGTTAGCGACAGGTTAGGATCAGAAATGGCATTTTGGAGGGCAAGGGAGGACGGAAAGGAGGTGACAGAAACCACTAGCAAGACCCAAAATGTTACGGATTTCATGCGGTGACTCATGGCTCTGATATGATTTGTGCCACATATTCAAAATTGCTATGTGGGAATATCTATGCGCGGAGGTCACAGCCTCCAGGTTTTGTATGTTTATCTACCTATGGATGACAAATATGTCATGAAAGCAAAGTTCAAGACAACATGTTCAGAATGCCGGGCAGAGATTAGCGTCGGAGCCGAAATCATCAAAACGTCATCTGGAAAGTGGGTCCACAAGCACTGCGCCCCAGAATCGGCCGATCTTCCATGATCTGAGAAGGTCGAATGAGCCTAGGTGCAGGAATATACCGCATATTGCCCCTGAATCCCAGCGGCCCGGCTCACGTTGGACGAGGTATCGTTTTTCAGGACAAGGTGACATCTCGCATCCCCGTTCACATACATGCTATGCTGCCGGTCGGTAAGCGAGAGTGCGGTGTCAACCGAGGAGGTAATGGGGTGTTTCTGCGTATCAAAATAAAAATGGCCGATAATCTCGGGGACTGCTATCATTAGCACCACCATGATGGCAAACATGTTTACACGCTTTTTCTTTTGTAAATCCAAACGGTCTTCTCCTCATCCTTTACAGTATATTAACATACGATACAATTCGCATCGAAAAGAGGGATCCCAGCGCCTTGGGCTTTGAAACGCACATAAGGCATCTTAAGCTGGGTTTCTTATTTGTAAGCTATGTTGTTGAAAAGAGGTGATATGAACGGTACACGAACGCATGTCATGAGAATAGAATGTACCTGCTGCGGTTCGCAAAGGGCAATGGTGCACTATGTGTCAAAATATCGAGGCCTCAGAGGTACCTGCCCCGAATGCGGCGCAGACTGGCCCGAGTCGTAACCTAGGGGTTCCAGTCTTCCGGGCCAAGTGTAGGCTCCGAGCAGGTAAGGCCAATCTTTATCGAACTGTCTTTTGACATTGAGACCGCGCTTATGCGAGACCTTACCCTTGAGCCAATCCTGAGGGTGGATTTGCCTCCACCGATGCGGATAGTCCCCGCCTTAACATCGACACTGGCGCCATGGGAAATCTGGGACAAGTGTAAAACTGCATCTGTGGACCCTATCCTTACAAAGGCTCCAAAATCCGCCATTTCTATGATCTCGCCCCTGACAATTTCATGCGCCTTGGGATGGAATACAAGTGCGTCGAATTGTACTTTATGGACTGTGGTGCCGTTTGACGAGACAAGGCCGCTGCCATCCACCTTGATTGAAAATGTCATCACAACATGGCCCAACCGGGGGTCGATCTTGCTGTTGTATCTCTCCTGGAGTATGGAATAAACAGATTTCGCAAGGGGTTTTCCAAACATTTTGGGGGGAATTCTTACTGTATCCTCAAGCGTGTAAATGAAAAACACGAAAATTCGGGAGCTGGATTAACTTATGAACCTTGGGCTCCCTTATGGCCTTCAAACTCGTCCCAGATGCAATCTATCCTGTCTCTAAGTTGCTTTACGTCTCTCCTTTCCATGAATTCCCTTTCCACCCGGTATCCCGTAACCTCGTTTTCACTGTAGGATGGATCCAAGATCCTGTCTTTTACGTGGGGGATGGACCCTTTTTTCCAGTCGGTCATCTCAAAAATCCAAACAAAATCGTTGAGGTTGCGAAAATCAATGTCATCATGTCCTATGAAAAGAATGTGGCATTTGGGAAGGTTTTCGTATATCTTTTCATAGGCAAGCATCTGTGCACTGGAAAGAAGAATCCTGTCATCATGGAAAATCTTGAGCTCAAAAATCATAAAACCCCCGTTGTGTTCGATGAGCCAGTCAATGTCGGTGCCGCCGGACGCCCTCATTCGTTTCGAGATAAGATTGCCAAGAACTTCTCTGGACTTTGCAAACAACATGGGGTTTGCAATCCTGTGCTTGGGCTCATCCATCTTATCCATGGCGTGCTCCGCCCTGGCGGGAGTCCTAGGGGGAGGGCTCTTTTGGCCGAATATAATGTCGGCAAGATCGGGCGGTGTTCCGGACGACAACAATGGGTTTTGCACACCTCGTGCATATAGATACCAAAAATCAAATTTCTGAAACAAAGAGCTGGTATGTGATGAGGCCGGGACCGATTCCTGGCCCAAAACCGTTGATGTGTTGCAGTGTATACTTATCAAGATTTATGCTAAAAGCTCCACATTTAGCCGTGGTCAAAATCAAGGTAAGGATTAGGATAGACGCGCCAAGGGAAAGAATATGGGAGTTTTTGGGCGATTCAAACAACGATCCATATTTCTGGAGGGGGATCACCTCGGTCAGGAACCTATCAAGGAATGGAAACGTCCTAATCCGTGAGGTCATTCTCGGGGATGACAACACGTGCACCCAGGCGGTGACCGTATGGCCCCCTGAAAAAATCCAGACACGCTGGGTGGGGGGCGTCATCGAAGGAACACGGGAAATACTGCTAATATCGGTTGGAGCGTCCACCCTGCTCGAGATACACATCAATTATGAATTTCCAGGCCTAGGGCAGTCGGACTCTAAACTTCTTGCAAAGCTCTTCCAAAACGAGGCGGAGTTTGCAGCCGATCTCATAAAAAGGAAGGCTGAGGAATTCTACTCCGACTCGCAGCTGGAAAGGAAACTATGGGTGAACTGATGGCCAAATCAAACAAGACCAAGCAAATGATGTACGGAGGACAAGGGGAGTATCCAAAATCCAAGAAATTGGATCCCTTTGACTCGGCGTCACCAAAGTGTCCGAATGCCGGCTGCGAAGGAGCGCCCATAATTACGGATTCTTCTTCGGGAGAGATAATCTGTGGGTCGTGTGGCTACGTAATGGTGGAGAGGTCGGTCGACCCAAGTCCAGAACACGCCTCCGATGCCACCGAATTCATTACAAAAACAAGAAACGGCCCGGAGCAATCGCTTACAATGTATGATATGGGCATGATGACGGTAATCTCCGACAAGGACGCGATGGGCCGTTCCCTTTCAAGTGACATGAAGAGCACTTTTGGCAGGCTTAAAGTGCTCAACAGCAGGAGCAGGATGGCATCATCAAACCGTACCCTGCGAGCTGCATTGTTTCTCCTCTATTCTCTAAAGACGAAGCTTGGCCTGCCAGATTCGGTGGCTGAAAATGCCGCCTACTTCTATCGAAAGGCGATGCAGAAAAAGATCACGATAGGGCGAAGTGCTAAAGGGATAATGTCAGCCTCCGTCTACCTTGCATGTAGGCAGACGGACATACCGCGCTCACTTGTAGACATATCAATCGCAGCAAGTGTAAGCAGAAAGGAGGTTAGCCGGGCCTACAGGAATCTGATCGAGAAACTCGAAATTTCGCTTGAACCCTGCAACCCGTCAGAATTTGTGACCAAGATTGCACACGAGGCGAAGATAAGCGAGAAAGCACAGAGGGACGCCTTGAAGATCCTGACCAATCTTGCAGAACAGGGAACATCTGCTGGAAAAAATCCAATGGCACTTGCCGCCGCCACCCTGTATCTCTCATGCGTGCTAAATGGTGAAAAAAAGACCCAGTCCGAGATAGCCAAGGCGTCCGGCATCACATCTGTGACTATTAGGAACAGGTGTGCGGCCCTGAAAAAAGAAATCAATTTCAAGCAGGCCCGCGACCAAAAGCCCTGACTGCATAAAATAGCCGATCATTAAAACGGGGATGGTGTAGTAGATGGCGGGCATCCGTGAAGAAGATTGCAAATTTTCATCCAGTCATGGAACCTGATAAGGTACCATTCCGTTCCAACTCTGTTAGGGCATGTTCCTTTGATTGGTTCGGGCTTTTGCACTGTCCCATCTGAGAAGCGCAAGGGTTAAAATGGTTAGGGACCTAATTATTTGTAATCGAAGTAAATGGCTAAATATGACTTTGAAACAAGTGTAGGATTTGTCGTTAACAGTACCGCAAAGGGTTTTCAGAAGGCGCTGGACGCGGAACTTCGCAGGCGGGTTAGGGTAACGATATACCAATGGCGCGTGGTGGTAACACTCATCCAGTATCCGGGCCTTACGCAGACTGAAATCGCAGAAAAGGTTGGAGTTGAGGGATCGACACTAGTGCCTGTGATAGACAAAATGGAAAATGAGGGGCTTTTGAAGAGAAAGCAAGATTCCAAAGACAGGAGGGTAAACAGAATCTACCTAACCCCCAAGGCAGATTCCTTGTGGAACTCGATGCTCCAGTGTGCCATGCAGATAAGAAAAGTTTCGGCAAAGGGAATACCGGATGAAGACCTGGATACAACGATTAGAACTTTGAAGCGGATTTCAAAAAACCTTGCAGACTATCTGGAACCTGAAACGGTAGCATCGGTGGAAAAAACAGGATGAGAAGGTAAAATGACAAAAGATCCTAAAGGCATGAAATCCGACGCGATTTCTCCGTTGGCTTGGAAGACCCTTGCAATACTCAGCCTGCTTGCTACTATGGTCATGTATGCGGAAACGATGCTGGTGCCGGCAATCCCGGATCTGATAAAGGACTTTCACATATCGTATAGCGTCTCCTCGTGGATTCTGACAACATATCTCCTATCTGGAGCCATTATGACGCCAATTACTGGAAAGCTTTCCGACATGTACGGAAAGAAACGGGTCCTCCTTTCAGTCATAATGATCTATGCGGTGGGCGTGTCCGTGGGTGGGTTTGTTACGAACATCTCTGAAATGCTGGCAGTGAGGGTCATGCAGGGTATAGGCATGTCCATGTTTCCAATTGCCTTCGGCATAATTAGGGAGCAGTTTCCGATAAGAAAGCTTGCGATAGGTCAGGGCGTGATCTCATCCATGTTTGCAGCAGGGGCGGTGATAGGCCTGCTTGCAGGCGGTCACCTAATCCAAAACTTCGGGTGGCAGGCAACATTCTTCTCCATAATACCTATTGTTATTTCCCTTATCGTGATTGTCAGGAAATTCATCCATGTAGAGGAGGCGCGCAATGAGGAGAACCAGATCAAGGAAGTTCGTACTGGCAGTTTAAGATACGACATAGACTTCCAGGGTGCCATCACCCTGGCAATATCCGTCACCGCCTTTCTGATGGCCCTTACGTTTGTCGAATCGGGGGACCAGGTGGGCCAATTCACGGTGGGAGGCCTACTTGCAATAGGAACCGTTTACCTTACCCTGTTTGTGATTATAGAAAGGCGGTCGAAATCCCCGCTGGTGGACCTGAAGGTACTTCTTAACAAGACCATACTGCCGTCAAATATCTTGATAATGATAGTGGGAATGTCAATGTTCATGGTATTCCAGACAATACCAGTCTTGATACGAAGCCCGCAACCCCTGGGATTTGGCGAAGACCCCGTGGCCACCGCAAACGTCCAGCTGCCATTTGCACTGGTACTGCTGATTTTCGGCCCTACGTCGGGCTTCATTATCTCAAAAATGGGGTCGACAAAGCCAATCATCGCCGGCAGCGTCATAGGATCCCTGGGTTTTGCCACCCTGCTCCTGTATCACTCGACGGAGTTTATGATCTCGGCAAGCTTGGCCGTGCTGTCAACTGGTCTTTCTCTTATCAATGTGGGATCAATGAACGTGATCATGATTGCAACGCCTAGAAAAAACGTCGGGGTGTCCCTTGGCATGTCCACGCTCATAAGGATAATCGGAGCGTCGGTGGGCCCTGCCATGGCAGGAATGTTCATGCAGACACACAAGGCATCCCTTCCGGGTATTCCGGGATCCTTTCCCACGCCGGATTCTTACAACCTTATCTTCCTATGCGCAACCGCCGTTGCGATTGCGTCGGTGGGCCTTGCGGTATTCCTGAGACGGATCGTTTCCAAGACACTCGTTCACACTAGCTGACACTAGAGTCTTCAGGCGGAAGGACCATCTTCACTGGCTTGCCGGAGCCTGATTATCTCGGTTTTTGCAGCCTCATGCTCCTCCCTAGTGCGTGCAAGCGCGGCCTTTACGATCTCGAGTTCTTTTTTTACCGCCTCATACTTTGCGTTGAGGGCAGCAGTTACTGCTCCAGCAGCCTCTACTATTTTTTTGGTGTCGTCCTTTTTCCCAACGGAGGCAAGCTCTTTTTCTATGAACTCAAGTTCATTTTTGACTATGGTTATTTCTTTTTTCTTGAGCTCCTGCTGTGAGGTAAGGGACTCCAACTCCATCCGCGCCTTCTTGACGGCGGCGTCCATCTCGCCGAGTTCCTTCCTGCGGTCCGCCATCTCGGCTTCTAGGGCCTCGATCTCCCTTAGTTTGTCATCCCTTCTGGCCTCGATTGAGGACAATTCGTCCTTGGTGCGCTGGATTGCCAGCATTGCTTCGTCGGCTTCGCCCTTCGAGTAATGGGATCTCACCATTTCAAGCTCGGACCTTGCGGATTGAATCTGCGCCAGTGCGGATTCCCGCTCTTTCTTAATTGCTTTGATTTCCTCCGTCAGGGAGGCAAACTCATTCCTTGCACCTTCCACCTGTTTGGTGGCTGCCTCTATCTCGGACTTGATTCCTCCAAGTTCCCTTGTATAGGAATCAAGCATGAGGGCACTTTCCTGGATCTCACTCTTGATGTCATCAAGTTCTCTCTGGCGCTCTAGTCTCTGGTCCGCCTCTGAGGGCGCTTCTTCAGATCCTTGTTTTACGGATTCTATCTTGCCCGGTTCCTTTTTTGAGCGGCCAAAGAGTCCCATTAGTAGACCCTGCCTTGGATGGTAAGAAAAGGATTCCTTTTTTCAAATTGCAAGAAATCACTTTTTGTCCTTCTTTCTTACGAAGCTAATGTAAAAGCCGAGGCCGCCTATCGCAAAACCAAAGATGATTATGGCCATGCCTCCAGCTAGGTCGTGTTTGAAGTAGTCTGGCGCAAAAACAAAGATCAGGATCCCTATGGCAATCATGACCATGCCAGTCCCCTTGGGTCGGTTGTGTTCGCTATGAGCCATGCCTAAAGGTATTCTGATACGGAAACGGCTACCTTTTTTCGACCGATGTCTAGTATGAACGGGCCTAGTTTGGGGCCCCTCTCGGAAGCAAGTATTATCTGATACAAAATCCTAAAGAAGTCCTTTGGCTGCACTCCGTTTGCCTTTGCTATCTGGTAAATTTCGTTTTGGAGGTCAACCGGTTCCTCCTCCTGTGACAAAAGCTTGACCAGGTCAGACAGAGCTTTCTTTGCCGTGCCCTCTACCTGCAATTCTATCTTGGAGGGCCGATCAAAGTCGTCGGCATAGTTGCCCGCCAGCAAGATCAGCTCGTCTACATCGCTTGATGGTTCCTTTATCGTTCCATATTCTATGAGCTTTTTCGTAACCATTGCAACCCTGTCTTCCCTGAAAATTTTGCATAGCTGAATGAGGAGCCTGTAGTTCACGTAATGGGGCTGGGTCTTTGGGGGGTTGAGGAGGTTCACATATTCGTACAACCCCCTCATCTTGGTTGTTTTTGCCTCATTCTCCATCTTTATTTTCCCAAAGTAGACGTTCTCAATCTCATGGTATTCCTCCATCAGTGCCGGTATGTCGTCAAAACCCACCTCCCGCGTGCCTGTGATCCTTTTGTAAAGGAGCAAAAGAATGGATTTGGGTGAGCCATACCGCAGCCAGGCCTGTGAAGTCACCACATTGCCGAGCGACTTGGATATTTTTTTGCCACCCTTGTCAAGGAACATCTCGTATTTCACATGCGTGGGGTGCTGGAATCCAAGTATCTCGTCCGCTACCCAGTCGTTGACCTTGACCGAGTCCATGATGTCCTTGCCGTAGGCCTCAAAGCGTATGTCGAACGCCTGCCACCTTGCTGCAAACTCTACCTTCCATGCAAGCTTCCCCAAATCCCGCGTAATGTCAGCTACGCCGTCATGGCCGCATCCTTCGAGAACCCTTGATCCTATTGTGGCGCTACCGCACCTGTACTTGACCTTTTTCTCATCCGGCAGGTATTCATATGCAACGGCGGTGTACAATCTCCCGCAGTTTGCACAGACTGGAAAATATGGCAGCGCCTCCTGGTATTTCTCCTGACCCACAAGATCTGCAATCTTTTCGCCAATCCTTTTGCTATTGGTGAGTATGGTGTGAATCTGATCCTTCAAGAGTCCGTTCCTGTATGTATCCACGCCACGCTGGAACTTGTATCTGATTCCTAGCTTGTCTAGGCCTTCAAGGAGCAGGCTGCTCATGTGCAGTCCGTAGGAATCGTGGCATCCAAATGGATCTGGGATGAATGAAACGGGTTTTGCAATGTGTTCTTTGAGCCAGTCGGGCAGGCCCTCTGGTATCTTTCTCAGGCCGTCAAGGTCATCAGAATATGCGACAAGTTCTGACTTGAAGCCAAGGTTTTCCAGAGCCATCTTTACCCCGTATGCCCTTACTGCGTCCCCTAGGCTCCCTATGTGGGGTATGCCTGATGCCCCAAGACCGCTCTCTACCCTGATAATGCCGGTGTCTCTTCCCAAGGATTTTTCTCTCTGGAGCAGCTCATCGGCTAGTTTGTCAATCCAAGTGCCTCTTCCGATTATCTTTGCCTCTTCCATTATACCAAGTCCTTTGACATGTACGGGCCATTTAGGTGGTACCCAAGTTTCCTATAGTACTGCCTTGTGCCCGCGGCACTTATGACCAGGAGGTTTCTTGCATCGTATTCCTCCCGTGATACCCTCTCCGCCTCGCCCATCAATGCCTTGCCAAGCCCAAGGTGTTGGATGCTGTCAGCCTCCCGGGCTCCTATCTTGAGGGACTTGCCATAAACATGAAGTTCCCTCACGATGCATGTGTTTTCCTTGACCTCGCTCCTGTGAGCCTTCTGGCTTGGCTTCCTGAGCCTCACGAACCCAAATATTCTGTCCTTTGAATCATCGTAGGACATGAAGACCTCCTCTCCTCCTGACGATTCGTAGGTCTCCATGTTCAACTTGATGTCCTCTAATCTTACAGGCTCCTCGGACAGGCCGGCTTCCCGGCACCTTATGCACCTGCAGGAAAGGTTTTGCTTCTTCAGGTTCTGCTGAACCATTTGGCGAAGGTTGCCTAGGTTGGGTCCTGCCACGATCTGGTCGGAGGAGATCTCTCTTTGAACCCTCATTATCCTAGACCACCTGGGTATGGACTTTTTAATCTCTGTAAGGACTCGTATCATCTCATCTTGAGAATATGGAGTGAATCCGTCCTTCATGTAGGACTGATACAGGGGCGTATCCTCGAGAACCAGCGTCGGGTAAATCTTCAGCATATCCGGCTTGAAGGCAGGATCAGAAAACAACCTTTTGAAGTCCAAAATGTCCTCGTCCGGTGTCATGGTGGGAAGACCGGGCATCATGTGTGCGACTATCTTGTATCCTGCATCCTTTGATATCTGAAATGACTCTACAACATCATTGAACGTGTGCCCCCTGTTTACAATTCTATATACATTCTCATGAAGGCTCTGCACCCCTATCTCCACCCGCGTAATGCCATACTCTAACATCCAATCCACATGCTGGGCCTTGCAGTAGTCGGGTTTTGTTTCCACGGTAAAACCGACGTTTCGGACTCCTGCACCCTCATTATTTCTCTTGGCTGACTCCAAATCCTCCGAATCAAACCCATTCAGTGCATCAAAACAGGATTTGATGAACCATTCCTGATACTGCCGAGGCATGAAAAGGAAGGTCCCACCCACAATAACCAATTCAAGCTTTGCAATGTCGTGACCATATCCGATGAGGTGTTCAATCTTGTCAGCGATTTGTTTTTTTGGATCGTAATTGTTTGATATCGCATTTTGTGTCGACGGCTCCCTGCCCGTGTAGCTGTTGGGCGTGTTAAACTCAAGCCCGCCCGGGCAGTAGGTGCACCGGCCGTGAGGACATGCGTATGGTTTCGGCATTAGCGCAATAACTGCAACGCCCGAGGCAGTCTTCACAGGCTTGCGTATGAGGGCGCTCTGGAGCCTGTCAAAATCCTTGCCGCTCACGGAGGATAATATCTCATAATTTCTTGGAATCCTGTCAAGCGAGTATTTGACGCAGATTCGTTTTACCTCCCGTTTTACGTCCCTGGACGTGGGATGGGGCAAGGAAAGGAGGCTGGAAGAGATTTCCCTGCAGGCGTCCTCAAAGCTTATTCCTGTTTGCTGCACGGATTGGTTGGATAGCCCTCGATATTAAATCCTAATCTGGTGCAAACAAAACCCTTTTTGCCCATGATACATTCCTAACTCTTGGGCGTGGTCAAATGTCTTTAGGTTATGTTGCCATCCATTGCGATACAGGACGGGAGGTACAAACATACGAGAAGATTCTTGCAACACCAAACGTAAAGGAGGCCAGCATCGTAATGGGGCTCTATGACATTGTGTGCAAGATTGAGGCTACCACCACGAAGGATCTAGAAAAAGCCGTATTGCAGATACGGAAAATTCCCCATGTGCAGACAACAATGACGCTGCTTGTTTTGTGAGTCACGCGATCCGCAACGAGTCTACAAAGACTCCATTTCTTTCCACTACGCGTCCTATCTGGCTGCTGCGGAAACCGTGCTTCCTGAAAACTTTACCCACGCGTTCCTTCTCCTCTTCCGGAACGATAATGCAAAATCCTATCCCCATGTTGAATGTCTTGTACATCTCCTCTCTCTCAACTCCACGGTTTTCTATGATCTGGAATATTTCGGGGGGCTCAGGCAAACTGTCTAGCAAATAACCGGTTTTTTTGAGGCGTAATAACTTGGTAAACGAGCCGCCGGTGATGTGAGCAAGCCCGTGAACATCGCACTCTGCAATCGTTTCAAGGACAGGCTGGACGTAAATTTCAGTGGGGGACAAAAGAGCATCCCCCAAAGTGCCGACTCCCCGGATTCTGTCGTGTAGTGAATATCTTGAAAGTAAGACCTTTCTTGCAAGCGAATAGCCATTGGAGTGCAACCCGCTGCTCCTTACGCCTATGATTATGTCACCCGATTTTATGGCGTCCCCAAGTATCATGTCCTGCTTGTTCAGGATGCCTGTAACCATTCCTGCCAAGTCAAACGCAAAGTTCTTTCCAGAGATGAGATCGGGAAGTATGGCGGTCTCACCCCCGACGATTGCGACTCTTGCTATTTTTGCCCCCCTTACCAGACCTTTTACTATTGCATTGAATATCTTCTCGTCATTCCTGTTTGCCGCAATGTAATCTACAAAGGAAATTGGGGTAGCACCAGTGCATATTATGTCGTTTACATTCATCGCGATACAGTCAATGCCTACGGTATCGTATTTTTTCATCATCTGTGCTATGATTACCTTGGTGCCAACGCCGTCGGTATGAGTGGCCAGCAATTTACCTCCAGGCATTTCCACTATCCCAGCGTAATGTCCAAAACCAGACATGGTCTTTATTCCCTTTCGTAGGCTATGGGTGGACGAAATGAGCCTTCCGATGCTGGCTTGGCTGCGCTTTATCTTGGCAATGTCAATTCCCGCGTCCCTGTATTTTACTACCAATGAGTCTGCTCCTTATGCTTGGGATAAAAGACTTGTGCGTTAAACACGTTGGAGAGTACTATGTTTTTTGAGTGAACAAATCCAACATGGTCCTTCCCTTATCCGTAATGAAATACATCATGTTTGCACCCAGTGGCTCCTTTCTTATGAAATTGTAGGTCATGCAAAGATCAAGGTAGTTCAGAAATGAGCGTTTCATGCGTATGTTGGATTTCAGGTAGAGATCAGAGAATGTCATGGGCCCGTATCTCAACTGGTAAAGCAACTTTAGGATGGAGATCGTGCTAAAATCCCTAGCCCTTGTCTTTACAGAATCCAGCACCTGCTCGTCCCTTTTTATGATGAAATCCGAGAACTGATCGGCAATTTCCACTGGGAGGTAGGTCATTCGAGTCTTCAATTTACGGTATTCGTACGGTAATATACCTTATTAATCTAGCTGGTTAATTTTTTGAGCTCTTAAATAGATTTATTGAACAACCGAGCCCTTCGCGCTCAAGGGCGCCGGGAGTCGGTTTTTGACAAATTCAATTTGTTTTTATCCAAGATGTGAAGAAACCTCACATGCACAGCGCATTTGTCCTGATGAATGCAGAACTGGGAAAGGAAAACCAGATTGTAGGCGAGATTAAAAAAATTGCCACCGTGAAGGAAGTCTATCCGGTTTATGGTGTTTATGATGTCTTGATGGTGATAGAATCTGACTCGATGGAGTCCCTGCGCGAAACAATAACCTCTAAAATCAGGAAATTGGACGGCATAAAATCCACGCTGACAATGATAATCGTAAAAGATTGAACAAAAAATTTCCACCGTTTAATAAAAGCTAAAACCAGATGTTGTTAAGTTGACCAATGGGATTTTGCCGCTCTTGGGATGGCTAGCCGAGCTGCTTGTTGCAAGCTGGCTCCTTTCTGAGGGTGCGGAACACCTTTCCGAGCGGTGGGGAGGTAGGTTTGTCGGACGTACCATGCTTAGCGTGGCAACAACTCTTCCAGAGATAGGAATCGTGGTCGCGGCTGCAAAGGGAGGTGACTACGGGGCAGCATTGGGTTCCGCCCTTGGCAGCAACCTGTTTATGATGACTCTGGGACTTTCCGTGATGCTTATCATTTCCACTACGCGCCTGTCCAAGTCTCCACAGAAATTCATTGATGTGAAAGACTTTGGTCTTGACAAGGTTCTTCTCGTGGTGACCGCGGTTGTCAGCGCCATTACCTTCCTAAATGGATATGGTTTTATGGAAGGCTTGATATTTTCCGGACTTTTCGGCACATATCTGTATCTGGCATACCGGGAGATGAAAAAGGAGAAAAAGCAAGAACGCCTCGAGTCCCAATTACATGTCGGAGGAGTGAGGGCAGGAAGGAAGCACTGGGCCCGCTCAGTTATCTTCTTTGTGGTGGGTGCCACGGGTATTTTTCTTGGGGCGGAGCCTTTTGTAGAGTCGTTACAAGGAGTAGCGACCGACCTCGGGGTGTCGGTGGTGATGCTTGCGATAATAGTGAGTCCAATCGCGGGAGAAATGCCTGAGAAAATATCAATGATACTTCTTGCGAGAAAGGGCAGCCAAGGATCCTCCATAGCAGTAGCCAACGTGCTGGGTTCTAAGATAGTCAACAACACCATGTTGCTTGCTGTTGCGATTTTTACGGCTATGGCATACAAGGGGTTTGGGACCGTCATTTCAAATACGCCACTGTTGGAAAACCAAATGATCCTTGTAACAGCCATAACAATAATTGCCCTGATCCCGATGTTTAGGAACAAGCTTGACCTGAAATCGGGAATCTTTCTACTATGCCTTTATGCTGTTGGAATAGGAGTCCAATTTGTTATTCCGGGACACTAAATTGGCAAGGCCCTGATTCCGTTTACCTTTACCGAGGGGGTGATAGATGGCAGCGCGCTCCAGGGAAGGATGTTTCTGGAATCTTTACCTACACAGTCTATGTTCTGAAGAAGGAGGGGGAGGTTATGCACAATCCTAACCGGCCTCCCGGGGCTTGTTATTTTTCCATTTTCTATCATCCTTATGCCGCTCCTGGCAGTGCATGAAAAATCACCCCGCTCGGGGTTGACAGAGTATGTGTACCAGAGTCTTCCAACCAACAACCCTCTTTTTGTCTCGCCCACCATCTCCTCCAAGGAGGCCTGGCCGTTTTTTATCACTAGGTTGTGGGGGGCGGGTACTGGGATTGGGTCTGCAGTCCTGCCCATGGGGTTTCCCATCCTAGAGGCATTCCCTGTTGGTTCCTGTCCCTCCCTAAAGGCATGAAACGAGTCCGAATAGGTACTGGAAAAAATACCGGAATCTATCAGGTTTAACTTGCTGGTGGGGACGCCCTCGTCATCAAAAGACTTGCTTCCAACGCCGTCAGGGTAATGGGGGTCGTCAACGAGAGAAAAATCATCTGCGGCAATTTTCATGCCAAGCCTATCTGAAAAGCAGCTTCTCCTCTCGCTGTATGTTTTGAGGCTGAAATTACTGGAGAATACAAAGGCTAGCATCTCACCCATCGCATAGGGCTCGAAAATTACGGAATACGTCCCAGGCTCGCACCTTTCGGGATTTATGGAATCAAGGCACATCTCCTTGGCATCCCTCCCAATTCTGGAAGGCGAAAACGAGTCGGAGGTCCTGCAAGCCATTGTTCCGAAGCCGCTTACGGGGTTGGTACCAAACTCGGATTCCGTGTTGATGGTTCCTGAGATGTACGTTGCCCTGTCGGAACGCTCAAGCCCAGAACTGTTCTTGATTTCAAAATCCTCAGTTACAAGATTCAAGGAGCCTGAAATCCTTGATATCCTGTGGTGGGATGCGGAATCGATCATGGCCCTTGCCAAATCTGCTACCCCCTCCGAAGAGATCGAGCCCAATTTTTTGTCATATGTTTTCTCAACCTTTGGGCTGATTTTTGCAGATGGTAGCGACCTCCAAAATTCCCGAGGTTGAAGGATTGTCCTGCATTGCAGGGCTCGCTCGACAATTCCAAGGTCGTCCGGATCGGTGGAAACTGCCGAGAGAATCTTTTTCTCCTGAATTAACCTTATCCCAAGCATATCTTCAAAATTCTGTTTTAACTCTGCGATTTCGGAGTCTGTTATCCTTGCCGTGATTATGCGCCTTCTAACATGAATGGCCTCGCACTCGTCCACGTGCAACCCTGCCGCCTTGCGAAGAACGGTTTCGCAGTGAGCCACTTTGTTTCACCTGGAGTTCTTGAACCTGTATCTGTCCATCTTTATGAGTTCTTGGTAAGAACCAAACGAAGCGGTGTCATCGAGCATGTCTAACCTATCCAGACCGCCCTCTGATTCGTAGGTCTTGATTATTTCGTATTTGGTAGTCCTCTGGGCTGGAATCCTGCCTATCTCCCTGGCAAGGGCTCTGATCCTGCTTGGCTTGATGATCTGGCCGTGCGTAGCTCCTGCCGCAGTCGAGATGCTTTCATTGATAAGTGTGCCACCGAAATCATTCGCGCCACAAGCAAGCAACAACTGCGACATGCTCGTCCCTTCCTTTACCCAAGAAGTCTGTATGTTGTCTATGTAGTTGTTCAGCATGATTCGTGAAACGGCATGTGTCAGGACGGCATCCCTGCCGTCTGCTCCACCCTTTAGTCCGTCATGCATCTTCTCCTTGAACATGGGGGCCTCCGAAGGGATGAAATTGAGCGGCACAAATTCAGTAAACCCCCTGGTTTCCTTTTGGATTTCTCGCAGAAGGCTGAGGTGCCTTGCCCTGTCCTCGGAGGTTTCTAGGTGGCCAAACATCATGGTGGAAGTGGAAGGAATCCCTAGTCTGTGTGCCGTCTTTATGACCTCGACCCACTTTTTTACGGTGATCCTGCCGGGGGATATCTTATCCCGTAGAGGCTGGTCTAGAATCTCGGCCGCCGTTCCGGGGAGCGTGTCGACACCAGCATCCTTCAGCCTAGCAAGGTATTCGGCTATGGAAAGGTCCGATCTGGTTGCCCCGTACAGTACCTCCTCAGGCGAGAACCCGTGAATGTGAATTTCACCTGCCTCTTTTTTGATAGCCCTGCATATGTTCTCGTAGGTGTTTCCATCCATGTCAGGCGGCAGACCTGCCTGTACACAAACCTCGGTCGCACCAAGGGCACGGGCCTCCTTTGCCCTCCTCACGATCTCTTCGGTTGGAAGGAAATATCCTTCATCTTCGCGGAAATCTCTGCTAAATGCGCAAAAGCCACATTGTTTTATGCAAACATTCGTGAAATTGATGTTTCGATTAACAACATATGTAACAATGTCGCCCACACGCCTTCTACGGAGTTCGTCCGCCACCATGGCAACAAGGTGAAAATCAAGTCCTTTGGCGGAAAACAGGCGAGTTCCCTCCTCTACCGTAATCTCCTTCTCAGATAGGGCCCTGTCAAGCGTTTCTGAAACAAGCGGGTCTGCATTTTTCAGACACGCGTCGATAAATGGGGCGCCTGCCTTCATGGTGACCGCTCCAAATCGACCAGACCTAGGCTGTCTGCCCTTTCCTTGATTCTGCTCCTCAGCGCAGGATCAACCATGTGGAAATACTCAGGATAAACTGGAAAACGCGCCCTTAGAACAAAGCCGGAATCGCGGCACCTTTGCCTGACTGTTTCGATGGATGGCCAGGAGAATTCCGGGTTTACGTAGTCCGGCGTTATTGGGGAAATCCCGCCCCAGTCATTGATTCCGGTCTGTAGGAAGGATGGATAGGATTCGGGGGAAAGGTTTGGGGGAATCTGGATGTTCATTTCAGGCATGATCAATCTCGTCAAAGACACTAGATTCATGAAATATCTTTCTTCCGGCCTAGGCATGTCTTGCATCCTCGTACGGGGCTTGGGTTGGAAGTTTTGTAGTATGACCTCTTGTATGTTGCCATACTTCATGTGAAGGGATTTTATCGTGAATATGGAATCTATCATCTCGGTAGGGGTCTCACCTATTCCTACTAGGAGCCCCGTAGTGACGGGTATGGACAAATCCCCAGCATTCTCTAAGACCCGTATTCTTGCCCGGGGGTTTTTGCTTGGCGCATTTTCATGCGGCATTTTGCTTTCTGACATTCGCTCGCTTGCATTTTCTAACATGAGGCCAAGACTCACGTTGGTCTTTTTCAGCTGGTTCATCTCCGACTTTGTGAGGTTTCCGGCATTGGTGTGAGGGAACAGCCCGCTTTCAAGGGCTATCTCGCCAGCGTGGGCTAGGTACTCCACGGTGCTTCCAAACCCGTTGGCCGCTAGCCATTGTCTTGCCTCTGGATATTTTTGCTCAGGCCGTTCGCCGGTCACAAAGAGGGCCTCCGTACATCCATGGACCCTTCCAATCTTTGCAAGTGATGTGATGTCTTCCCTTGACATCATGGAGACTCCAGAATCTCCAGGCTCCGCCTTGTACGTGCAATAGGAGCAGGTATCCCTACACAGGTTTATCATGTTGAAAAACACTTTTCTTGAATAGGTTACAATTTTGCCCTTGTTCTGGTTCCGCATTGCCTGGGCTGCTCGGTAAAGCTCATCAGGGTTTTTTTCCGCCTCTTCATAAATCCGGTTGGCGTCATTGCGTGAAATGTCCTTCCTATCAAAAGCTTTGTTTAATAATTCGGATTTTAGGATTATTTCATTCAACTATTTTTGTAGCTCAAGCAGTTGTATTTATGCTTGTACTAGAACTGGCTGGGCCTCTGTTGGAGTGTAAGCGGCACCTTGATGGTCTTGCCATCTCGAATAATTGTTAGAACCATGTTGTCGCCCACGGATTTTTTGTCTTGAAGGTAGTTTAACAGGTCGCTAATTTTGTTTATCGGATGGCCGTCTGCAGCGATTATGATGTCTCCTCCTACCTTGTACTGCGTTCCATTGATCGTCTTGGTTTCCTTGTAGCCCTGCAGCCCAGCTTCTGCGGCAGAGCTTTTTGGAACCACCGTTTCTATCATAAAGCCAAAGGGAACTGGTAAGTTTAGGGTACTAGACAAATCCTGATCAATACTTATGCCAGTAATGCCAAGCCACGGATGGTTGTAATGGCCTGTCTCTATGAGGACAGGGATGATTCGCTTCATGGTGTTTGATGGTATGGCAAATCCTACCCCTGAAAACTCCCCTGTCTCGGATTGGATGGCCGTGTTTATGCCCACCACGTTGCCTTGCATGTCTAACAAAGGTCCGCCAGAGTTGCCGGGATTTATGGGGGTGTCGGTCTGTATGACATCTGGAATAGAGAATGAGCTGTTGGGAGGGTCAAGCAATCTTCCGAGCTGGCTAACTATGCCTGATGTGATTGAGCCTGAGAGTCCGAAGGGATTGCCAATTGCCGCAACCTGGTCTCCTATCCTGAGAGCGGAGGAATCTCCAAGTGTCAACGGGTGCAACAGGTAGGAATCTGGCTGGATTTTGACAACTGCAAGGTCAGCATAAGGGTCCGTGCCGACAACTTGGGCGGGAAATGATTCGCCGTCATGAAATACAACGCGTATTTTATCTCCGTCTTGCACCACGTGATTGTTTGTTATGATGTGACCCGAAGCGTCATATACTATCCCTGAGCCAATCACTTTATCAATAGAGGAATCGTTCGCCTTGCTCACTACTATTTGTACTACTCCGTCGTCAGACTTTGCAAAAAGGTCTGCAAAACTAAGCTGGGTGCCCTTCAAGAAAGTCTGGTCAAACGGATTTGCCTGTGATATCTGGTATGGAGGGTCGAGTTTTCCCGATGCAAAGAAAAAAACCGAGACCAAAACAATTACTACGGCACAGTAAATCGCGCCTAATGCAACACTGGTCTTATCCAAGGATGAATGTTATAGATGTTAGTCATATAATATTTTGTTTGGACGGGTATGGCGTGAAACCATTGCTATGCGATTTTCTCAAGGACTGATTCCTCATGTTCATAATACAGGCGTAAGGAGTCGTCCTCGAGAGATTTCAACAGGTAGAGGTTTCCCCCCTTCCTGATTTTTTTTATTTCCTTAATCATGTATATCTTGCCAAAATCCTTCTCTCCTTCTGCTATTCGGACCATGTCTCCCGAATGGAACACATTCATAATTAAGACAAAGCCGGAATGTAGATTAATCTTGCGCATAAATCAGTAGATCGTTCGGTCGCATGCCTGTATTGAGCATGGCACTATCATGGGATTTTCTCCATGGCGTGGCCCTCCCTGGTCACAAGATAAATTCCCGTCAACATGAGGGCGATCGCGGCAACCTGGTACCATCCCGGCTTTTCATGAAGGAACATGAAGGCAAACAGGAGTCCAAAAACGGTGCCTGTAGAATAAATCAGCATTGTTCGTACCGTTCCGATCCTGCTCAGACTGTGCAAAAACAGGTAGAGGGCTATGCCAAAACCCACTAGCCCAACCAACAACAGGTTGGGAATCTCGATTGGCGTAATCCCTATTGGGATCTTGAGGATGAGTGCAAAAATTAGGAGCGTAGCACCCCCTATGAGGCCCTTGAGCTGCACCAACCTTGAAATGTCAATCCTCTGAGAAGCGATTTTGCTTATGTTGTTGTCAAGAGCCCATAGTGCCATGGACAAGATAATCAATACGTTGCCCTCCTTTTTGATGTCGAAAAGGAAACCCGAAAACTGCAGGTTGGTCGTGACTATGACTACGCCTGTCAGGACCAGCAGAGTGGCAAGATATCCCCTAGCCCTTAATTTTTCTTTGAAGAAAAGCAGCGCAAATAGGACAGTGAAAATGGTTTCGGAATTTGACAATATGGCCGTGTCCGACGCGGTTGTTTTCTCAAGCCCTGTGAAAAAAAGACTAGGTGCAAGAATCGAACCTGAAACCGTGATTGCCAGTACTAGCGGCCAATCCCCCCGCCTGACTTGGAGGCCTCGGACTTTGTACGAAAGCGGCACTGATGATAGGGCGGCAAGCAGGTAGACCAGAGCCCCATACATCAAGGGGTTGGTGTTAACAAGGACAGGCTTCGAGGCAGTAGATATTGATCCGACTAAAACTGCACAAAGGGTGGCTGATGCATATCCTATCCTAGCTGATCTACTGTCCAATTTGACCAAGATGATTTTCTCCCATGGATGCCATCTAAACCTCTTTCTAATATTGAGGATTGGGGAACGTTATGTGGCTTGCAATTATTGCTTCACAAGCTTATGGAATCCTGAACGGTATCAGCGACAGAGTATGTCCTTCCCCGCCATGTTACTGCATTGCTGCTTTTTGCTTTCAATATGCCGCTTGCAAACCCACCGATAATTATCGCGCTACCTATCGGAGCCAATGGAACGTATCTTGCCCCTAGCCCTAGGCCTTTCACTGCATCTAGGAGGGTGGCAAGATAAATTAGTCCCGAGGCAAGCAGGGAGGAGGCAAAAAGAAATGAGAATGAAAATGAAACCCCATAAAAAAATCCAGCATAGGCTACTACTGGAAATGGCATGAATAACAAAAACAAAACCGCTACAAACACGCCTGATGCCGCCTTGCCAGATTGGAGATAAAGCGGCGTCATCAGGCGCTTCAATGCATGCCATAGGGTCCCCAAATCCCTTGCCCATACAGCCTCCACGAGGTGTTCACCCCTGACCATTTTCAGTTTGAATCCAGCTTCCTTCACCTTCTTTCCAAGGGCACCGTCTTCAACAAGCTCAGATTTAACGCCCTCGTGAGTGCCGATACTGGAATAAACTTTCCGCCTGATGATGAAGAAACTCCCAAAAAAATATCCGGTTTTTTTAGATGCGTCGTTAACCCGGAGCGCAGAAAACCGCGTGTGTAAAAACGTGGAAAGTACCGGGAGGGTTATTTTTGTCCAGGCATCAAGACAGAGCATCTTGGGGATGACCGTCAGGGCATCCAATTCTTCACTTAAAAGGTGGGAAACCGAGAGCGAAATGGTGTTCCTAGAGTGGACCGTGTCGGCGTCCGTGAATAGGAGCAAATCCCCGCCTGCCTTTCGAAATCCCTCGACACAGGCCCAGTTTTTCCCCATCCATTTTTCAGGCTTTGGCCCGGCTAGTACGTATTTGACCTTGGGATTCTGGCTTGCCATCTTTTTTATTATCTCGCCAGTCCTGTCATCCGATCTGTCATCAATTGCGATAATCTCGTAATTTTCATAATCTTGGTCAATCAATGACGAAAGGCACTTTTCAATAAAACCCTCCTCGTTTCTTGCGGGGAGGATGACAGAAACCATGGGTTTGCCATGGGGCTTGTCCTCAAACCGGTCCAGGAAGGGGGAATCGCGAAAGGTAATCCACATGGAACGGATAAGGAGAATCCAGGTGAGGGACACCCCGGCCAGGATTGCAGCTAAGAAATAATTTAACACGTCCAATGAAATGCTCATTTTTCCTATCTCTCGGCTTCTTCCTTGATGGCTTGAAGGGCCTGCTCGGTACCGCTTTGGATGTGTTTCTTTATCATGCCGGTAAACATGCCCATCATGCCTGTCAGCTTGATATCCCATTCCGCCTCGACCTTGGTTTTCTCTCCAACAGGCGTTATTGTTACTGTTTTTGTGCCATCGATGACACCTTTGGTAAACTGCGCATGTACCTTTTCCTTTGGGTAGACGGTGACTGTCTGCATGCACTTTGAATCCTTAAAGGCAATGGTTACCTCGCGCTGTATGGTATTACCTTCCTTTGAAATATTTCGCACCGCTTTGGTTCCCTTCCAAAATTTTGGCTCTGAATCAATGTCTGAGACGATGTTCCACACCTTGTCCAAGGGGGCGTTGATCTCTACCGAAGCCTGAATGAGGGCCATTATTTAAGGAACTTTCAATCCTATTTATTTTGTGGGCTGGTAGGAGAACCGGTAAAGGTGCATGTGTCATGGGTCAAAAAGTGTTCGAAATCAATTTTAATGAGACGAGAAAAGGTTTCCTGTGGCAATCATAACTTATGACGACTTTGCTAAACTCGAAATACGGGTGGCAAAAATAATTGAGGTTGAAAGGATCCCGGGTAAGACCAAGGTAATAAAGGGATTGATTGACCTGGGTGACGAAAAAAGGCAGGTGATAATAGGCGGGGCAGATTATTACCAGCCTGAGGAACTTGTCAACAGAAAGGTGATAGTGCTGACTAACCTTGAGCCGAGAAAAATTGCCGGTGTTGAATCCAACGCCATGCTTCTTGCTGCAGACCTCAATGACAAGCCCTTCTGGCTTACTGTGAACGAGGATGTTCCTCTTGGAACAAAAATAAAGTGAGACAAACTTCGCCTTTAACGGATCCTCGTGATTATCTTATCTGGGTTGAGGGCGTAGGCAGGATCGAATAACTCCTTTACATGTTTGAAAACAGAATAGGTGTCGCCACCGTACTGTAGTTTCACAAATCCAGTCCTTGAAAGACCGTCGCCATGCTCGCCCGTGATGGTGCCGCCCATGCTGATGACGCCGTGGAAAAACTCCGCCGCGATTTGCCGCATGATGGCACTCTGGCCTTTCTTCAAGATTGGCCGTATGTGGAGGTTTCCGTTCCCCGCATGTCCGTAAATGATCACCCGCATCCGGTATCTGGACTTCAAGTGTTCAACCAGGTCAAGTAGTAGTGGGAGCCTATGGACTGGAACCGCCGCATCCTCAATTGATGGTAATATGACTTCGTCTTTTGAAATGCTCCGAAGGCTGTACGATAAAGCGGTGTTTCTGTAGGACCACCACTGTCTTATCTTGCCTGCATTTGTTGTAAACCTGGCATTTCTGGTACCTGTGATTCTGCGAACCTTCGATCTCTTTTTTGAAATGTCGTCGTCTAACTCTATGTAGAGCAGAACCTTGCCCTTTGGCCATTCTTTGCCCATGTGGGCAACAATATTGTCATCAATTACCTCCAGTGCAGAAGGCCCCACCTTGAGTATCCTTGGAACTTCCCCCAGGGCCTCCCGAAGGGTCCTGTATGATGCCACAACCAATGCCATTTTCCTAGGAATTGGAATTGTTTTCAACTTGGCAGAAACAACAACTCCAAGGGTCCCTTCGGAACCTGCAATTATCTTCTGGACTTGTGATGTAGTTGGGACTCGGTCTATCCTGTATCCGCAGGAATTTTTAGAGACCTTGGGAAATTTCCCTAGTACGCGCGGATCTAGCACCCTGAAAAGTTTTTTTGCAACGCTTACATTACATGGCAAGTTTACCGCCTTTCCGCTTGAAGTTATAATCCTCACTGAAATTAAACTGTCAATCGTACTGCCATACTTTAGAGATCTGCTGCCGCTGGCATTGGTCCCTACCATGCCACCTATCGTACAATGGGGCCCAATGGAAGGGTTTGGTGCGAGAAACCTTCCATGCCTTGTTAGTTCCTTGTCGGCCTCTCCCTTGAAGACGCCTGCTCCCGCCTCGATAAAATTCCGGCCAATCCTAATCTTGTTGAAATTCCTCATGTCCAAAATAATTCCCCTCCCCAAGGCCCCTCCTACCAGGCCAGTACCGCCCCCTCTAGGAGTTACAGGTATCTTGTGTCTGGACGCAAATCTCAGTATTTTGATAATTTCTTTCTCACTTTTTGGGAACGTGATGGCCGCAGGTCTTAGGGTGTATTGACTCGCATCGCGTGAGTAGAAATCCCTCGTATTCTTATCCCAGGCAACGCTACAGGAGGTAATCTTGGCAAGCCTTGGCCCTATTTCCCGCGGGTGCACACTGATTTTTGTAGCACAGGGTTAAAAACAATTTATTTTCCTACAAAGATTTAATTTGGTTTGGGGATGCTTTTTCAACGTTGGATTTTCTCGGTATGAATCTGGACAAGCTTCTCAACTCTAATGATAATTCTAATCCACTCATGTGGCTTGTTTGGATAGTGCCAATTTTTGTCTTCATGCTATACGGGCAGAAAATACAGCTGCAGGTGACATCTTCCGAAATTAACAAATCTCTTGAAAAACTGAAGACCTATCGCGACTATGCCAAGAGGGAGCTGACGGATTACATCAAGACGACAATGAAGCCGGGTTGGGACGTCCCATCACGACTCGAAAGATACTTTGAGTATTTCACCATAATGCCAGTGGACATGGATCCTAACGGGATCGTACCAAAAATAAGGCACATAATGAGGAGCAGGGAAGAATTCACAAAGGCGCAGGTAAAATCATTTGGCCCCGACCTTACCCCTATGGAAACAAGCAAGATTGTAAACATCTTGGAAGTTGCGACTACGATACACCTGCTATACAAAAGCGTGAGACACCTGTTTCTTACTGCTAAAAAGCAAAACAATTTCCCTCTTATCCTGCCGCTACAGATGATGATTCCCTTCATAATGGAGGAAGCGGAGGCCCTAAAGACTGCGGTAAATGCCTTCAAGTTGGGGCAGCCTATAGGAGATGGAATCGGCCCAATGGTAGTGGGGAAGATGATGCTTGATACGGAAAAAAGGGAGGCCGCAGAAGAAACGGTGTGGGGCGAGAAGGACTTTGAAGGGCGAAGGCTGCTGCTACTCAAGGCTAAAGGCCCCGCAGGGACCGTCGGTAGGCCTGGTGAGGCGGTGGAAAACATTTTGTCAACAAAAAAACCCGACCTTATCATAATGGTGGATGCGGCACTAAAGCTTGAAGGGGAAGAAACTGGCTCAATAGCACATGGATTTGGAGCGGCAATCGGAGGTATCGGTACAGAACGGTTCCAGATAGAGGAAATTGCGACCAAACACAACATCCCAATTTATGCCATAGTGGTAAAACAATCGATTAAGGAGGCCATCACCCTCATGAAAAGAGAAATTTCTGAGGCTGCGGAAAAAACGATGCAGCAAATTTACGAACTGATAAAGGAAAACACTAGAGAGGGCCAATCTGCACTGGTAATCGGAGTGGGTAATACGATAGGCGTGTCGCAATGATTTTCTCAAGGAAAAAGGAGGAGTTGCTGGAACCATATAGTACTGAGCAGTGCGGCTTGTGCAACACCACGAAGAGGCGAAATTTCATTCAGGGCGACTTTGTCTTCAAACTTACCGGAAAATGCACCTCGTGCAACCAAGGTCAAATGATGATTACAAAAATCTACGGCGTAGTCAAATAGTGGTTACGATGACCCCGTTCTCTTGGGGTATGAAGGTATGTTCCGCCTGAGCAACCCTTTGTTCGTTTGCTTCCACAAGAATTGGGTATGACCTTACAATCTTATTCTGGACCAGACCGTTTAAGAGGTTTCTTGCAGTCTTCTCATCCCACTCTGGTATTAGCCACCTTGATGCAAATGGTAACATGTTGAACCTCTTCCAGATGAAATCAATCATCCTGTTAGATTCCTCGTCTTTTGCCCGCTTTCGGGTGGCAAGGGAAAAAATATTCCTCGTCCTTCCCTCCCTGACAAATCCTGACCCCTCTGGGGTCGTGACAAACGGCTCGCATGCATAGGCTTCCGTAGGTTGGAAGGAAAACGATCCTATGGACCAGATGTTTGGAACGGATTTTCCAGCATGAATCGTATACTGCTCAAGAGAATGGCCGCTGAGGTTTGCTATGGGTATGCCACCCATCTGTTTTACGGTATTCTCGATAGTTTTTCCGACGTCGCTTGATTTTGTGCCTGCATGCATGATGGAAATTGCTTCCCTCAAGGCAGATTCTGCAGCCTGCACAAGATAATCGTAACTTGGGTCGTAGCAAACGGTAACAGCAGTGTCTGCAATGTAGCCGTTTATCTGCACCCCTAAATCTATCTTCAAAAGATCCGTTTCCTTTACTACGGTTGCATCATTTGGCTCCGCGGTGTAATGGGCGGCAATTTCATTGAGGCTTGTATTTACCGGGAAGGCGCACTTTCCGCCCCTCCTTTCTATTTCCTTCTCAATGGATTCGCAGATTTCTAGAAGCGTAGAACCAACATGATATTTTTTTCTGGCAAGCTCTCGCACCTCCGATGCGATTTTGCCTGCGTTGATGTAGTCCTGAATCTGCATTCCTTATGCTTGATTATGTTTGTTATTTAAAATCATCATAATATGACAAGCTTAAATTGGGGACTTTTTGGTGCATTGAACATCGGGATCGTGGTCTAGCTTGGCATGATTCGGGTTTTGGGTACCTGAGGTCGTCGGTTCAAATCCGGCCGATCCCATCCTTTATGCTTAAGCAAGCAAATTCCTATTTCCATTGGTTATTATCTTACTTTGATGAATGCTGATAAGCCAGGCGATGAAGAAGAGTTAGAGACATGATCAAAGGATGATTGTTAATTCAGTGACTCTGAGTACTGGCATACCTATTTATTGAAATTTTTCGACCATAGAGGGTCATGGGATTTGAAAAGCGCGAAGTCTTGCTGATTGTGGGAGTAATTTTCTTGATGGTCGGCATGATCCCGTTTGTGGCACCGGTCTATGCAATGTTGGTTGCGGCCGCGGTATACCTTGGAATGAGGTTGTTTGTAAAGAAAAGAAAGCAGCAAATTCAGAAGGATATTGGGGAAGGGGTATGCGCAGTTTGCGGCTCCAAAATATCACAAAAGCAATGTCCTCTATGCGACAAACCAGAGCCAGAAAAGGGCGCCTGACGAATCATGCGCACTGCTTATAACGAATCTTGGCAAAATCTTGTCATGCAAAAGGCGGCATATTGGGCATTAACAACTAGCTCAACTTTTCCACAATCAACACCTAAATTTGTTATCCAAGCGATGAAATGGTAGCACAGATGAGATATTTGCGACCCTACATTATTGTCTTCTCAATAATTCTAGTTTTAATTGGACACACTCTCGCCGCAAACGGCCAGACATATCCGGTGGCAAACCATGTTGTAATAAACGAGGCGGAAATCAACCCTGCAGGAGACGACTCCATCTACCCTATTGACTGGGTGGAACTATACAATCCAACCAGCTCCTCCGTCAACATAGGAGGGTGGACAGTGGGGGCTACGACTGGCATTAAGCAGATCTATACAATCCCAGCCAATACCGTTCTCCAAAGCAAGCAGTTCCTTGTAATTACATACGGACCGATGTGGTTCCCCCACGCGGGAGCCGTAATACAGCTAAAGGACGGCAGCGGGAATGTAATTGACCAGACCCCGCCCCTGTCAGATTTTCAGGGAGATGCCAACTCTTGGCAGAGGATTTATGACGGGTACTCAACGGGCTCTGCCAGCGACTGGGTCTTTAAGATCGGAACACCGGGTTCATCCAACGGCCAGCCCCCGTCCACTGCTGCCTCCTCCGTATCCGAATTGACCGTTGCCACCGACAAGACCAGCTATATTTTCGGGGATACCGTGACGATAAGCGGGAAGGTTTCGCAGTCCATGACCAGTACGTCGCTTGGAACCCAACTTCCAATCTCGCTTGCTGTATCGGGGCCTGGCGGATTCCAAAAAGTGTTCACCGTCTATCCTGACGTCAACCTTCAGTACGGTACCACGATGAAGACAAGCCAAGTAACAGGATTTCCCGAGGGGAATTACACAGTAACAGCATCATACGGGAACCTCACATCCACCGCAAGTTTCATGCTGGGCTCCACACCCTTTGTCCCTCCGACTGCCGCGGCTCCAGTAACACTTTCAATCTCCACCGACCAAGCCACCTACGCAATTTCCCAGCCCATAACGCTGCTTGGCAATGTATCCCAGGTGATTCCGCTCACACCCGTAGTATACAAGGTATACGACCCAACCGGGAACATGGTTTACCAAGGCAACCTGTTTCCTGACTCGTCAGGCCACTTTACTACATACAACCCCTACCAGTCGCACTCCAGCGCGTCCGGGATTATGATAGACAGCATAAACCCGACCTATGGCAAATTTGTCATTGCTGCCACATATGGGACGACAAAGGCATCCACCTCATTTACCTTGGTAGCACAACAGGCGCAGACGGAACCGCTAGTTGTAACCGCGGACAAACCTGCATATGGCCTTGGGGATACCGTCCACATACGGGGAACCACGAGCTTGGCCGGTTTGCAGAACTCGGGCCTCTCCCCAACCTTGGAAATCATCCAGTCGTCTGCAGCTGGGGCATCTCGTGGAACTGTCCCGCAAACACTGGACATCAAGACTTTTGTAAACGTGGACTCTTCAAACGCGTTCTCCTATGACTTTACAATACCCAGCGATCCGCTCAGGCTTGGCAACTATAGGGCAATCGTGTCCACCGCATCTGACAAGGCCGAGGCAGACTTTGTGGTAGTTCAAAACCCAAGTTCCTATCAGCCATCTAACCAGACAGGACCCTTCACATTGACAACGGACAAAACCCGTTATGCTTTTGGAGACCCCATAGTTATCTCGGGGCAGGTTCAGGCAAATATGATAATTACAGGAGTACAAGTTCAAATCTCTGTCTTTAATTCTACGGGAGGACAGCTGTATTCCCAGACATCGTTTGTCAGCGGCGCTGCAATCAGCAAGTCGACTCCGCTTTCGTTTGGCGCATTCCCCGACAGCAGTGGGAACTATGTAATCAAGCAGTCCCTGACCCCGGGACTTTTCACCGAAGGTACATACACGCTCAGAGCATCATATGGTGACTTGGGGGCGTCTACCACCTTTTCCGTGTACAACCCCCTCAACACGGGCGGGCAAGGGAACGTAGTGGCATCCCTCGACAAGCAGGTATACGGAGTCGGGGACACCGTTCATTTGACTGGGAAACTTTCCAGTTCTGCCGGCACCACTTCCTATGTCCTGACACTACTCAAGCCGGACGGCGGGATAATAACGACCCCGCTCTCGGTTAACAAGGGGCTCTTCTCATGGGACTGGACAGTGCCAAGCGCGGCCACCTTTAACACCGCCTCCACCTTTACCACCAACCTGTCTTCGTCCTTCAACGCCACCTCGCAGACAAACCTTTATGGCATTTACACCATTACGATAAATTCCGATTACGGGAACACCCAGCTGTTTTTCCAGGTTTCACAAAACCCGAAGAACCAGACAGCGATTTCGCCCTTTACAGTAGAGACTGACCAGCCCACCTACAAAAATAGCGACGTGGTGACCATATCAGGCCAAGTAATGCCGCAATCAAACCTCGCAGCCCAGTACTCTAACAACCAAGTCCAGATCTCGATTTATACCCAAACGGGCCAGGAGGCGTACCGTTATGGTGCAACCCTGAATCAGGGGGGGCAGTTCCATGTTACAGTCCCATTGCAGCCCGGAGTCTGGGGGGCAGGGACGTACAAGGTATATGCCCAGTATCTAACATACGGCACTACCACGACGTTCCAAGTGACAAATCCGTATGCCATAAGCTCAGGCCCGCTCCATCTCTTCATGACCACAGACCGTGAAAAGTACCTTCCTGGCCAGACGGTAATGGTTACAGGCAGGACAAGCTATATCATTGCAGTGGATAACGCATATCTTTCGTTCGGGCTTGCAAACGATACGATAGTCAGCGAGGGCCAAGTCGTATCACAGAAAGGCAACACTTTGCAGCACGCGACTGCAAAGTTTGATTCCTTCGGCTCATTTAGCTATGACTACAAGATTCCGCAGACTGCCGCACCAGGTAACTATACCGTAGTTGCACAGGTGCCATTTGGAAACTTCAACGCCTATTACCTTGTGGTTAGCCATCTTCCACCACTGACATCGCCCAGTATGATTAATGCTACCCAGGCAACCAACGAGACGCAAGCGGTGTCACCGCCTACAAACGCAACCCATGCTGTCCAAGAACCCAGCACTGTTCCAACAAGCATAGGCCCCATCCAAAGGAGTCAGGCATCCAACATGATTGTATCAAAGGAAGGGATGATTCCTGATTCCGCAATCGCGATTGACCTGACCCAAAAGCCAGTTGGAAACCAGACTTTCTTCCCAAGGGAATTGGACGGGCTTTTGCGAGTAAATCCTGGAGATGAAAATTCCGTGGGTATGAAGGTGATCATGCCTGATGGAACATGCGTTATAGGCTCGGCGCCAGACTGCAAGGTCACGTCACCTACCTCAAACGGCAACTCGCTCTACCAGGACATCAACGTGGGAAACCAAACAATGCTGGTAGGCTATTCTGGCGCAGGACAACGGGTCCAGCAGTTTAGCATACTTCCGGCCAACGCTGGCGATTCCCTTGCCTCCGGCCAATGGCACGTCCAAATAATCAAGGGCAGCCAGGTCTCTCGGTTCTATTATCAGGTGGCATCAGTTTCAAAATAGGTCCTGTCTGCTGGTAAAATAGCATGTAATTTATTCGGGAACCCGCCGAGAGGGAGGGTGGAAATTGAGGTCTATATGCTCCGGCAGGACGACCCTGCAAAATGCACGGCGGCAAAACTGGTAAAATTCGGCCTGGCGAAGCAGGTCAGGAAAACTTCGCCGTCAACCCTAGTTCTTGACCCATTTGCTAATGACACCATACTCAAGGATGACCGTGATTCGGCCGATTCAATCACGGCAATAGACTGCTCGTGGGAGCTTGCAAGGGGCGAATTCAAAAAGAAATTTTCAGGGCACCCAAGGAAGCTGCCTCCGCTGCTTGCTGGGAACCCCGTGAACTTCGCCAAGATAGGCAAACTTACGACAGCGGAATCGATTGCGGCAGCCCTTTACATCATGGGCTTTGACGATATGGGTCATGCTGTCCTTGACAAGTTCAAATGGGGGCATACCTTCTTTGATCTGAACCGCGATCTTTTGGACGACTATTCCAGGGCGCATAGCGAGAAAGAGGTACGGGAGATAACAAGCCAGTATGGCCTGGCACCTGCAGCTCTTGGGTGAGCCTAGGAATCCTCATGATGCATCCTGGACTTGGAAGGGCCGGTATCTGCACTGGATGAAGGAATGGCCTATGTACGGGTAGAGATTTATGCAAGCTTTTTTTCCACACGGATAGGTTAACATGGCATCTGAACAACCGGGCTTGGTCCGAAGTCTTTCCCTTCTTGACATAACAATGATAGGCATTGCGGCAATGATAGGAGGCGCGATTTTCAACCTTGTGGGCCCGGCGATGAATGAGTCTGGGCCTTCCCTTGTCATAGTTTTTGCCATAAGCGGCATCGTGAGTCTCTTTACGGCCCTTACCTATGCAGAACTAGGCTCGGCGTTCCCCGAGGCAGGAGGCGGGTACAGGTGGGTCAAAGAAGGCCTCCCAAGGCCAAACGCGTTTATCAGCGGATGGATTGCGTGGTTTGCCCACATGATTGCCGGTAGCCTTTATGCGGTTTCTATAGGGGACTTTGTGGGGAGCCTTCTGACAAGCCTTGGAATGGCGCCTGAATATGGAGGGATACCGCTTGGGAAGATAATCGCAATAATCTCAATTATCATTTTCACATACGTCAACTACCGGGGAGTATCGCTCACCGGAAGGGTTGGCAACGGCCTTACACTTGCACAGCTTGCGATAATAGTGGTGCTTATTTCCTCTGGATTGTTTGCGCTTGCGTTTGTAAACCACAACTGGGCAGAAAACTTTCATAACTTCGTACCAAAGGGATTCACCGGCTTTGTAATCGCAATGGGGATAACCTACATCGCCTTTGAAGGATATGAAATAATTGTACAGGCAGGCGAGGAGGTGAAAAACCCAAAGAAGAACATCCCAAAGGCGATTTTCATAGCACTTGGCGTGGTGACCGCGCTTTACATCCTGTTCACGTTTGTTTTCATCGCAGGACTCAACCCATCGACATTGGGGGAGGAGGTTTGGAAGTACATTGGCGGATATCAGGATCTGGGAATAGGAAAAGCGGCGCAGTATTTCATACCATATGGTTCGGTCCTAGTCTTTGTTGGAGGCATGGTTTCAAGCATCGCGGCGCTAAGCGCCACAACATTTTCGTCAAGCAGGGTATCGTTTGCCATGGGGAGACAGTATAACCTTCCATACATCTTCAGCTCCGTCCACCCTAAGTTCCATACCCCTCATTTTGCAATAATTGCGTCAGGGTTCATCATGCTAGTGATGGCGTCGTGGTTGCCTCTGGAACAGATAGCGCTGGTTGCGGGAGTCATGTTCCTATTTCTCTTCACACAGGTTAACTGGGCGGGAATAAACATTAGGAGGCTTTACGGGCACAAGCTTGACTATGGGTTCAAGATCCCCGTCTTTCCGCTCATGCCCCTTATAGGCATCTTTGCCAAGGCTGGTCTTGCGATATTTCTTCTGATATACAACCCCCTCAGCTGGCTCATCGCCGTTGTCTGGATCCTAATCGGATTCTCAATATACAAGCTGTATATCGCCAAAAAGGAAATCGAACACTATGCCCCGCTTGTTGCCAATATAGGGCCGCACCACCGGAAGGATTACAGGATAATGGTGGTATTCAACAAGAAAACAATAGAAAAACTCGTTACCATTGCCTCCTCGATTGCAAAGTCCAAGGATGGCGAGGTTTCCCTCCTCAATGTTGCCACGATTCCAATCCAGATACCTCTTTCCATGGCACACCGGTTTGCCGAGCCAGTGATGAAATCATTCGAGGACCTAAAAGTAAAGCCCGGGTTTTCCGACTATAGGTACCTGGTAAGGCTTTCGCACGATACCACTGAGGCAATTCTTGCAACCGCGGAGGAGCAGGGCATTAATCTTCTAGTGATGGATTTCTATGATCTCAAAAATAACAGGAAGCTGCTTTCCCTTACAACCTGCGACATAATCGGCGTCAACATAAAAAAGGAATTTGAGAAGGAAATTTCAAAAATAGTGGTGGCGTATGACAAGGGCAGGCACTCTGACCTGGGGCTTGAAATCGCCCATTCCTTTTCAAACTCGATGGACAGCAAGATAAGAATAGTGAGGGGAGTCGTGGAATCGCCTGAAGAGGAGAGAGACATACTTAGCAGGATAAACGAAAAGATGTTCGACCTTGACCTCAAGAAGGTACCGGTGGAGAGGATATACCCTACCAGTGTTGACGTCACAAAGGACTTGCTCCAGAACCTAAACCAGGATCCTGAGGTGGTCATAGTGGGGGCGGGAAACCAGCCTGAGCAGGCATTCAGCCCAAAGACAATGGAGATTGTTGAAAAGTCAAACTACAGTGTCTTTGTCGTGCGGGACTCTAGGTTTTCCAGCATAAGGGCGCGGTATTTCTGGAGCGTTATAGCGCCTAGGCTGAGGGAGAACCGGCTTGTTTACAGGGTATACCGCATGTTGTACGGCCTTGTCAAGTCGAGGAAGGAAGCAATGCCGCACGAAGATTATTTCGAGCCAGAGATGTAGGGTGCCAAATGCTAAAATGGCAGGCTCTCCGACTAGGTCTAGTGCGAGCCGGTGAATGAGGCGCTGCCACGGCAGAGGAAACTCCTCCCTCCATGCAGCAAATGTGACCCGGCGACGGGTAGCCAGAGATGGCTGCGAGCAGAACAGAAACCAATCCAACCTGGCACACGGTGATGGCAATGCCTGAGGATCCCAGCACGGAATGAAAAGTCTGCACCACATGGAGAAAGGCCAAATCAAACAATAAGCGCTGCACTTTGTTTAGGTAGGCCGCAAAGCGAAATCTCGTAAAACAGAAGGAGGGTTACGGCCGGCGCGCACTTTATTTCTATATGGCAGACCTTCGCGGCTTGTCGTCGGGACTGGAAGGCTCTGCTTCAGAGCTTGCTGGAGCACTTGGTTCCCCGTCAAACTTGTCCGCCCAGTGGGTTCTCGTTTCGTACTGGATGGGGCCAGTTTCTACCTGAGTGACAACCTCTTTCATCTTCTTGTTGCTCCAGATGAATATTCCGGCTGCAATGACTGCTGCAAAGCCTGCCATTCCGTAAACCATCATTGTCGAGGTCCCGCCAGCTGTGGCAGTACCGGTGCCGGCTGCGGCTTGGGCGGAGCTTACAAACGTCCATCCTCCCTGTATCTGGTTTGCATTGCCGTGACCTTCGACGTTGACCGTTCCTGCATTGGCCTGCTCCTTGGTGGAAATGTGATACTTGACACCGTCGGATCCGGTAAAGTCTTGGTCAATGTTGTTTACCTTCAGAGTGCCTGAGAAGGCATTGCTGAGTCCGGACGAGTATGTTGTTACTGCTATTTTCTGGCCTTGGTATCCGTATCCTGCCGTCTCGGTAAGGGTATATGCCGGGTCAAAGAGGCTGTCCCACTTGTTCAACGGCTGTTGGCTGAAAAGGCCTGTGGCATCCATAAGGTTGGGCTGTGCAAAGACGTTGTAGGCATCGGTGCCCTTCAAAGCGTTAAAGAGGTCGGGAATCTGGCTCTGTATCGCATCAATCGGGTAGTTCACCTCGATTGGCCCGTACTGTTTCGTGTTTATTGTTACCGGCGCATTGGCGTTGAAGGCCATCCATGAGGCATCAAAGGTCTGCGGTATGTCGCCGCTTTCCTTGTTTATGACATATCCTGTGACGGTGGGGGTGAGAAGTATTTTGTAATCAAAAGACGCGTGGTCGGAATAACCGTTGATGAGCAACTGGTAGTTCAAGGTAAGGCTGGTAAGGACAGCCGTGCTGTGTTCATTTGTAACGATGTCGGTGTTAATTTGTTGCATGAAAGTCTTCAAAGCGGTATCGTTGTCGCTGCTGTCGGTAAATATGACTGACATGTTCTTGCCCTGGAGCATTGTCTGGAGTTTGCTTCCCTGTGGGTAGTCCAGATAGAAGCTCTTTTCAAAATCATAGGTCGGGTTGATGGGATTTCCAGCCATTGGCAATGTTGCACTGAAATTGACTGTTGCAAAACTTGGACTTATCATTCCTGCTAGAAGCAACCCTGTTACCACTGTACCAAAAAACAGCCTCCTAGTCAATGTCCGAGTTAGTCGCAGAGTCGCTAATAAATCTTAGCATTATTTTTTGGAATTCCAACACCCCGAAATTTTATTGGCAAGAGTAATATGTTTGCCATCCGGTTACTTTTTGGGGATCTAACAAATGATAACAGTTCTTGCAGGTGGCACAGGTTCTGTAAAACTTGTAAGGGGCATTGCATCACAGACGCGAGATCTCTCCGTAGTCTCAAACGTTGGAGATAATTACTGGCTATACGGTCTTTATATTTGTCCAGACATTGACACGATGCTTTACGGCCTTGCCGATATTCTGGACACCGAAAAGGGCTGGGGCATAAAGAAGGACACATTCGGATTCTTGCGGCAGATGGAAATGCTAGGTGAAGAGACTTGGTTCAAGATAGGTGACCGTGATGCAGCAATCCACTTGATGAGAACCAACATGCTCAAGAACGGGAAGAACCTTTCCGACATTACGGAATGGATGTGCCAAAAGTTTGCCATTGACACCAAGATTATACCTGTGACTGACAACAGCGTGGAGACTAGGATTGTGACCAACAAGGGGGACCTTCACCTCCAAGAGTTCTGGGTAAAGTACAAGGGTCAGGACAAGGTGGAGGGAATCAAGTATATCGGCGCCGACAAGGCAAGGGCAAATCCAGCCGCGGTAAACGCCATACATGACTCAAAACTGGTAGTAATAGCGCCCGGAAATCCACTCACAAGCATAGGGCCAATCCTCTCCATTAAAGGGATAAGAAAAGAACTGGCCAAATCCAAGAAAAAGGTGGTAGTGGTGAGCCCGTTGGTTGGCAACGCTGCCATAAGCGGTCCCGCAGCAAAGTACCTGGAGGCGGCCGGCATCGAGGTATCAGTTTACGGGCTTGCCAAGATGTATTCCGAGGTTGCATCCCACATGGTTATTGATTCTGCCGACAAGCTCTATACGAGGAAGATTGAGAATTTGGATATGAAGGTCTACGAGACCAAGATAAAGATGAGAGAAAAGAAGGATGAGGAGACGCTGGCATCGTTCATCCTAAAACAAATGCATGTCTAACTTACGCGTAGGTGCAATAATTCCGGTAAAAACTTTTTCAAGGGCAAAAAGTCGCCTCACCCTTCCGCCGGAAAAAAAGGAGACAATCTGCAGGATAATGCTGGAATCTGTACTAGGAACGGTTACGCGGTCGGAAGTGATTGAAAAAACTGTTATTGTAAGCAAGGATGAGGCAGCCCTTGGCATGGGAAAGAGGTTTGGGGCAACGGGGATTTATGACGGGGAAGAACTCGGGGTTAACCACGCAGTAAGGCTTGCCGACGACCACCTGAAAGGGGAGGGATTCGACCTGACGATTGTGTTTCCGCAAGATATACCGCTGATCCAAGGGTCTGACATACAATCACTACTGAGTTTCAGGATGCCGGGCAGGTTTGTCCTTGTGGTACCCTCGAGAAAATTTGACGGGACAAACGCACTTGTCCGAAGGCCAGTCGACGTGATGGAAACACATTATGATGAAGATAGCTACAAGATACACTTGGAAAATGCGGAGAGGAAAGGCGCCCATTCCGCCCTCATACTAATCCAGAGAGTAATGCTGGACGTCGATGACGAGGCCGACCTGAACATAATAAAAGGATACGATCTCCAGGTTTCCAAATCAATAAGGGACGCTCTTGTCTAGTTCTTGAGTTTCAGAGGCTTGTCTGGGATTCCATCCGTTCCCGTCTTTCCCTCATCCTCATAAGCAACATTATTGCAATGGCAAATCCTCCAGTAACCATTAGCAGTTGTTCAAGCATGTTGGAGAAAGGGTTCAAAATTTCGGACGATAGCGGCACCTCGCCTACGGCAGAAATGAAATACAGGTAGGAATATAGAAAATAATTCGTTCCCCAGTGGACAAGTACAGCAGGCCCAAACCCGTATCTCACATAAACCCACCCTATTATCACCCCTGCAAGGGAGGCCTGGGTGACCTTGCCGGGACTCCAGGGCGTTCCTGAAACTATGTGGGCTGCCCCGAAGAAAATTCCAACTGTAATAATAATTGCCATTGCCTTGCGGTTGTCTGTCATGTGGAGGTGGACCGCAGGCCTCCAGAGGGACTTTATGAACAGAGTCCAAGAGGCCCGGTGGGCGTAAATTAGGAAAAGCGGGACCCCGATGAGGAGCACCCTGAAACCAATTTCCTCAGTCAGGGGGGAAACAGCCATCTGGAAAAACTGGACCAGACCGTTTTGAATGGGGGGAGGCTGTATCTTTATCCCAAAGCTTCCCTGCAGGAAATCAATGGCAACCGAGGAAAATATCAAAATGGAAAACCAAGTGATCATCGATACGAGCCCGTTCTCCCTCAGGCCTCGCCAGCCATCTGACATCATGCCAGTAAGGGTCCTTGTCAGGCTGCCGACGGGGCCGACAAACGCAACTGAGAACAAGACGACATATGCCGACCAGGCCAGAATGAATGCATCACCTATCTGGAATGAAACTGGCACGTTGTAGCCAATTCCGGCCACAAAAAGGCCGAGATGGTTCAAGGGATATTGAAAATTTATGTTGTTACCAATGTCTGAATTGAAAACCAGGTAGGCACCTATGGGGAATGAAATTACCATTATGCCGAAAATTACCGACACGAATGCCGAAAACGGTACTGCGAGAACCCTAATCGTCTTGTCTAGTCGCAACAATCCGAAATCAATGCACTTCGATGCTTGATTCTGGGAATCCAAGCTTTACAAGCGTCCCCTTGATAGTGTCTCTGTGGTCTCCCTGCAGGAAAATGTACCCGTCTTTAACTGTCCCGCCGCAAGCATATCTTGCTTTCAGCTCTCTTACAACCTTACCTAGGTCATTCATTTTTGGATTGACCCCCTCGATCATGGTACCCTTTTTCTTAAAACGTCGCTCCTCAATTCGAACTACGATTTGAGTTTGATCTTTCTCAAGTTCGCCGCAGGCACATAAATCGTTGGGAAGTCCGCAAGTATTGCAGATTACCGCCATTCGAGATAAAAA
>JAJPGU010000015.1 GCA_021325615.1 Nitrososphaerota archaeon
CTGCAGCGACGATTACAAACGCAATCATTACTATTGCAGACTCTATACCGATGACTCCTCGACGAGTTCTTCTACTTCGTCTTGAAACAGAGTTCATTGTTGTTGATTACAGGTGGTGTGGATATTATGCACAAGTCTGTCTGATCCGAACAAACTGTGACTGGGGTATATCTGGGGACCCCTATCTATGCCTGTATTGGGGGTGCCTTGAAAGATAGGCCAATAAGGGGGATCTGTCAGGGAGCCACCTTGCGCCTTGGGTCTTGCAGCCTTGTATGTTTGATTGATACACACGTTATTCTATAATGTAGAAAGGGCTCTAAAAATCAGCAAAAATGTCCCATGCCCAAAATATTGGCAGACTAATCTACTTTCCAGAGGTTGCGATATGAGCAACACCATGCTGAATCAGGATGGGCTTAAACAAGAGGGCAACAAGTCCAAGAACGAAGGATTTACACTAGAACGGGTTGCGGAGCTGGCAGAAATCTTGGCTGCTAGGGTAGAGTCAGCCATAGGTGAGATAGAAAGACTCAATGGTCAGACCCAGATGATTGCAATTAATGCAAGGATAGAGGCAAGCAGGGCAGGAATGGCGGGAAAGGCATTCTCCGTTGTTGCAGAGCAGATGAACGACTTGTCGGGAAAAATTGGAGTGGTAAGTAAAAAGATGAGACATGAAAGTCGGGACTCTATCGACGAGCTTGGTAATCTTATCAAGACTCAGGCGACAAATGTCCGGGGTACGAGGCTTTCAGACATTGCCTTGACTAACATAGACCTGATAGACCGGAGCCTCTATGAAAGATCATGCGATGTGCGTTGGTGGGCTATAGACGGTAGTATTGTTAATGCCCTTACCTCGCAAGCACCCGAGGCACGCGAAATGGCCTCAAGGAGGCTTGGAATCATACTAAACTCGTACACGGTCTACTTTGATCTTGTGCTATGTGATCTTGATGGCAATATCATAGCAAACGGCAGACAGGACTTGTACAGGTCTGTGGGAATGAACGCTAAAAACAATCTTTGGTTTGAAAGCGCGATGAAGACTTCGAGTGGTAAAGAATTTGGTTTCCAGACTGTTAGCAAATGTCCGCTTGTTAACAACGAACACACCCTTGTTTTTTCATGTACTATCCGTAAAGATGGTGATCAGAACGGCTCGATTATTGGAGTGTTGGGAGCCATCTTTCGTTGGGAAGATCTCGCTCAAAAAATAGTCAAAGGAATACCGATTTCTGACGAGGAAAGGAACCGAACCAGGGTCTGCATTGTTGACAATAGCGGTTTACTTCTTGCAGATTCTCAAGACCATGTCTTAGGGGAAAGAGTGGAATTCCTGGCGAAAAACGACCTTTTCTCGCAGATAAAGGGATTCACAATAACCCAATACAAGGGGGATGATTGTTGCATCGCACATGCCTTTTCCCAGGGATACGAAACATATTCATCCAAATGGCATTCTTTGATAATTCAGAGACTTGAGCGGTGAGTAATCCGGGTTCCAAAAAGGCCATGCTATAAACCCGAATCTCCAAAAAGGCACTCCATATGCAGTAGATCGGCCAGATTCCTTTAATCCATGCAAGCCAAAAAATCATTTATGGTGACTTCGTCAGGCGATCGTCCCTTTGATGCCATCTGGGAGGCCCTTGGAATGCAGGCTCCTGAGCCACTAGGGGAGGATGACGGGTACAGGTGGGGGCTCTCGCACTTGGAGTATGTGAAGAAAGAGCTTTCAAAACTCGAGGAAAGGGCAATTGCCAGGAGGGATTCGAGCCTTTTGCATAGCATAGTTAATTCCAAGCTTAGGGCAAGCGAGGCAGAGCAGGAACTACGCCAAAAACTGGGAAACCTCCAGAAATAACCGATTCACGCCAAGAATCAGACGGGTGATCCGGGAATTTTTTGAGGATGACGCTGTTTGTATGATCACTTTAAACACACGTGAACATATTATCAGTACAGAAAATAAAATAACGGTACAAAAATGGATTTTGGAAGAATCTTCAGGATAGGTCTAAAGACAAAAATCAACGCGATGGTAAATGTCGCGTCTGCAATTTCTATAGCCACGGTTTCAGTTTCTAGCTACATGGCGGGAGGTCATGGTGGGACAGATGATGCAACACGCTATGTCATGACTGGGATTGTAATGCAGGCTGTCGTTGGTGTACCTGCCTACTTTGTTGCCCGCTCTATTGCTCAACCAATACTTAGAATGGCCCAGACTGCCGAAAAAGTCGGACATGGGGATCTCACAGGGGAATTGATTGAATCAAAATCAAACGACGAGCTCGGTAAACTAACGCGCTCTTTTAACAACATGGTTGTAAACTTGAGGAACTTGGTAATTCAATTACGCGACAGTTCATCATTGGTGGCATCTAACTCCGAACAGGTAGCCTCGTCGACTGAGCAAATGAACTCATCTGTCCAGCAGATTTCATCCACAATCCAACAAATTTCAAAAGGCTCCCAAACCCAGGCCCACGAGCTGGAGGCCACAAGCAAGGTAGTTACAAAATTAACAAAGGACATGAAAAGCTTGGCCACGAAGGCAAGAGCAACTGCAGACCTCACAAGGGAGGTGGGTCTGATATCAGAATCCGGATCAAAGTCAGCCGCAGAGGCCGATTTCAGGATGTCAAAAATAATCAGCGTAACAAACGACTCCGCAAGAAAAATTAAGGAGTTGGCGGAAAGGAGTGGGGAAATTACTGCGGTTCTTGAAGTCATACGAAAAATTGCAGATCAAACCAACCTTCTAGCTCTTAATGCGGCGATAGAGGCTGCCCGCGCAGGAGAGGCAGGGAGGGGATTCGCAGTGGTTGCCGACGAGGTAAAGAGACTTGCAGAAGGTTCTGCCAAATCTTCGGAGGAGATTGACGGTCTCATAAGGCAAATCCAGGATGATGCGCAGGCCACAGTACAGAGCATAGAGGGGGGGAGCAAGGAGGTTCTTGAAGGAAGGATTGTCATAGACAAGGCCCTGAAGGCACTGAATGATATCGCAAGCAAGGTGAAGGAAGTTTCCTTAAACGTGACAGATGTTGCAAGCACCTCCCAGGCGCAGGTAAGCGAGATTGAACATCTTTCAAAAGCAGCATCGGAAATTGCCGCCGTTTCAGAACAGAACGCGTCAGCAACGGAGGAAGCATCTGCTGCAACAGAGGAACAGACGGCAGGAACTCAGGAGATAGCGGCATCAGTTCAGAAAATGGCTTCAATGGCAGGAGATCTGTCAAAGATAGCATCGGAATTCAAAATACCTGAGGAGTCCCAGCACCAAGCCACAAGAAAAGGGGAATTGGTGGCATAATGAGCGAGACCATTGTAGAAGGCCACCTTCAGGTAGTTGTTTTCAGCCTAGTGGATAGAAAAAACAATAAGAAGGAAGATTACGGCGTGTCGATAGAACAGGTAAGGGAAATCCGCCCCATTGACTCAATCACCAAAGTACCAAACGTGAAGAGTTACGTCAAGGGAGTGATGAACCTGCGGGGAATGATAATCCCTGTAATTGATGTAAAACTAAAGCTCGGATTTGTGGGTGCAGACTCGGGACCAAAGTCTAGAATTCTGGTGGCAGATGTTGGAGGAAAGCTTACGGGGCTATTAATTGACGAGGTAGACCAGGTAATGCGCATCCCGTTGAAGGAGGTAGAAACAAACCTTTCTGGGGGCTTGGAATCGCTAGATTACATCAGGGGAATTGCAAAGACATCGGGGAAACTTATTGTGCTTTTGGATATTGTAAAGTTCCTTGAGGCAGAATCCATGACGGAATCGAGAGGAAAATAGCATGTCCACAACCGCCTCTGCCAAGATCTTGATTGTAGATGACGCATCGTTCATGAGGGTTGTCCTAAAGGACATACTGGTATCGCATGGCCTAGTCTCCCAAGTCTTTGAGGCAGGTGACGGGGTCGCAGCAGTTGAGTCATACAAGCAGGCAAAACCAGACATCGTGACAATGGACATAAACATGCCCAAGGCAGATGGGATACAGGCGCTCAAAGCAATAATGCAACTGAATCCTAAGGCCAAAGTCGTAATGGTCACTTCTGTTGAACAAAAACACATCGTTCAAGATGCCATGAGGGCTGGTGCGCGAGACTACGTGGTGAAGCCTTTTGACAGATCAAACGTGGCCATGGTAATAAGTAAGGTAATCAGGGCGAGATAATCATGATGATGGCATCTGAAAAAAATCAGATCAACGTCATGATAGTAAATGATTCTCCTTACATGATTGAACTCATTCGCGATATGCTATCACTCCAAAGCAACATGAAGGTGATCGAGACTGCAAGGGATGGATGCGAGGCGCTTCGAAAGATCAGGCATGTTAACCCAGACGTAATTCTTCTTGATCTTGAAATGCCGAATATGGACGGACTAACATTTATCGAGAACGTCATGAAGGAAAAAGTTGTCAACATCATAGTAGTCAGCAATTATAGCAAATCAGGCACCAAGATGATACTCGACTCGTTAGAACTCGGCGCAGTCGACTTTGTCGCGATCCCGCAGGATGATCCAGATTTGCTGAAAAATCTCAGAGACACGTTAGTGGCAAAGGTGGAGGCGGTTTCAAGGTCCAACCCAAGTATCCTTGTCCCAAAAGCAATTTCCAGGCTCAGGCCGAAAATCCAAAAAAATCCTTCCTCAGAAACAAGGGCCAAAAAGGTAGTTGTGATAGGGGCGTCAACTGGAGCCCCGAGAATAATAACCAACATACTGCGTGAAATTCCTCCTGACATACCAGCGGGGTTCTTGATTGTCCAACACATGTCAAAGGAATTCATCACCTCCTTTGCAGAAAGGCTCGACGACGTGTCAAACATCAGGGTCAGACAGGCAAAGGAGAACGACATGGTCGAGGAAGGGCTGGCACTTCTTGCGCCGGGAGACATGCACATGGAAGTTTCCCAGGATGGCATGGTGCGGCTTAACCAGAGTCCGAAAAGATTCGGGGTACGCCCTGCTGTGAATGTGACCATGGTGTCAGCATCAGAAGCTTTTGGTGCCAATACCGTGGGGGTGCTTCTGTCCGGAATGGGGCAAGATGGGGCGTTCGGAATGAAAATGATTAAAAAAAGACACGGTGCAACCATGGCGCAGGATGAGTCGTCATCTGTGGTTTTTGGGATGGCAAAGGCTGCCAACGAGTTACATGCCGTTGATAAGTTAGTGGACGCTGGAAGCCTTGCAACGGAGATTACAAAGGTGGTAGGACGGGATGTCTGAAAACAGCAAATACCGAGAGATGTTCGTCCAAGAGGCACTTGAACACGTTGAAAACCTCAACCGCCACCTCCTACAATACGAGGAGGAGCCAAGTGTACGGGATCATATAGACATACTGTTTAGGTCAGCCCATACATTGAAGGGAATGGCTGCCACCATGCAGTATGATCAAATCAGGGACATCTGCAAGGCAATTGAGGAGATTTTTGACGGTTTCAGGAATGGCGAGATGACAATCTCGTCAGAACTTGGGAACGTTCTTCTCCTTGGGATAGATCACCTTAGGAACCTGGTGCCAGATGAGGCAAAGCGGGTTGATTTGGAGGAGTTTTTAAATTATTTAAAAAACCCCGGAGAATTCAGGGCCGCGCCGGCGGAGCCTGGAGCCCAACCAGAAAATAAGACCGCATCTCCTACTGTGAGGGTAAAAATGCAGGATCTTGACTCGGTTGTCAACTTGGTAGGGGAAATGATGATATCAAAAATGCAGCTTGATCAAGTCATCCAGGGGTCCAACTTGGAAGAGGGCAGAGAAATTCTCATGAACCTAGGGAGGCTGATAACAGATTTACAATACCAAACAATGAAAATTCGGCTCGTCCCAATCGAACACATATTTAACATGTTCTCAAGAATGGTGAGGGATGTTTCACATTCCCTTGGAAAGGAGGTGAATCTTGAGATTCAAGGCTCCGATATAGAACTCGACAGAACTGTCCTTGACGCCATAAGCGATCCGCTCCTCCACATGCTGAGAAATGCCATTGATCATGGGTTGGAAACGCCAACTGAAAGAGTCGAATGCGGCAAGCCTGAAATGGCAACAATCCTTCTCAAGGCAAACAGGGTTGGAGATAGGGTGGAAATCCAAGTTGTTGATGATGGAAGAGGGATAGACCTTGATGCGATAAAGAGGAAGGCTCTTGAGAGAAAACTGATCTCTGAGGATGAAATAAACCGGATGTCAGAGGAGGAGATAGTCAACCTCATCGGGACCCCTGGACTTTCCACGGCAAAGGAGGTAACGGACATTTCCGGACGTGGCGTGGGAATGGATGTCGTACTGACCCAGGTAAAAAATGTCGGGGGGCAGGTCAAAATCTCGACTAAAAAGGGTGAGGGGACAAGTATAGTTCTCACAATCCCTATGAGCCTTGCCATAATAGGGGGACTGCTAGTGAACATCTCTGATCAAAAATTTGTGCTGCCATTATCGAGCATTTCAACCACAATAACCGCAAACGCCGATGAAATCAAGTCAGTCCACGGCAGGGAGGTAATTTCGTTAAGGGGAGAGGTGATCCCCATCGTCAGGGCAGCACGAATCCTAGGGTTTGATGAGCCCGCAGACGGTAGGTCCTTATCTCAAGTTAACATAGTCGTGGTGGAAAAGGAGGGCAAATCTTACGGACTTGTAGTTGATTCTCTTGAGAAGGAGCAAGAGGTTGTTATCAAACGGATGGAGGGCATGCCAAATTCAAATTCATCGTTCTCAGATGCTACAATTCTACCCGATGGCAAAGTGGCGTTGATTCTCGAACCTTCTTTGTTGGTGTCGGTGGAAAGATGACATCTATCTTGAACCCGTCAGAACTTTGCTCCCTTGAGGGGGTGCTGGATTCATACATTGCTCAGAAGACCGCCATGGCTCTCTCTTCACTCCTTGGTGAAGATGTATCGCACAGCCTGAAGGCAACCCACGTGGAGCCTGAAAAATCCAACGGCCTTAGGGAATTTGCAGAAGAATTGGTCGTCTGCTCCGTTTTCCTCCATGGCGGCGGAGACGTGAGATTGGGTATCCTGTATTCGATTCAGGAATGTGATGCAAAAAAAATAGCTGCCAAATTGATGTGCCTGGACAAGGTCGATAGTCTGGATGACATAGGCAAGTCCGCAATATCCGAAGTTGGAAATATAATGTCGGGTTCGTTTTTCAACGCCTTATCTAACCATACAGGCCTCAAAGTAGACTTGTCAACGCCTGATTTTGCAATGACATCCGTGGGAACTCTAATGGAACCCCACGCCTCTGAATTCCTGTGTCCCATCAGCGACATCGTAACCGAGGTGGAACTGATTGGAGACAGTAGCGGCGTCCGAGTTCATATGTTGATAATCCAAGACAACGACAATGCGCGGAAACTACTCAACGCCAAGGCATGATAGGTTGGACTGCAATGACAGTGATGAAAAATGAATTGAAATGGATGGCGTCCACAGTGTTTCAAGTGGTGTCGCGAGTTTGAACGGTACATCTTCTAACGAGGACGTCCTGAATCTTTTTGGTAGTGTGTTTGAAAGCTATGGCTTTGATATGGGGAGATACAAGGCATCCTTCATAAAAAGACGGTTAGATCGGAGAATGGGAATTTTAAACATTGTAAATTATGAGGAATATGCAGGATTTGTAAAGAAAGACAAGAGGGAATTTGATGAATTCTTCACATCGCTATCGATTAATGTGACAAACTTTTTTAGGGATTATTCGGTGTATGATTGTTTCAAAACCTGCGTCATACCAAAGATATTGGAAGGCTTGGAAAAGTCTGAAAAAATCAAGGTGTGGAGTGCGGGGTGTGCGTCAGGAGAGGAACCCTACTCCATCGCAGTCATGTTTTTGCAGGCGATGGAAAAACTAGGGAAATTTGTGGTCGAGGTTACTGCGAACGATATCAACAAGGCTGCTGTCGAATATGCAAAAAATGGTACATATCCAGCAGGTGCCGTGGAAAAACTGCCAAGGGATACCATCAGCAAGTATTTCGAAGTTCTTGATACGGGGGATGATTTGCACTATACGGTAAAGCCTGAGATAAAGGAATTTGTTTCCTTTAGGACATCAGATATTCTGTCAAATGACGCAAAGCGAATGGATGCCGTGTTCTGTAGAAATGTCCTGATTTATTATGAACGAGAGGCACAAGAACTAATCATAAACAAATTCTACAACTCTCTCAAGAATTCCGGGTTTCTTGTTCTCGGCATGGATGAGACAATGCTAGGAAGGAGATGCGAAAAGTTGTTTCTGCCAGTGATGCCCCGAGAGAGGATTTACCAAAAAGTTTCACCTGCGACTGGCCTGTCCAACAAAACCTGATGCCACGTACTCGCGGACTGCTGCCATGTGTGATCGAATATCACAAACACTGCAATATTACTGGCTTTGACAAACACATTAGTGGAATCTGAATGGCGCGTACAGTTTACAAGTCTACGGAACTGGAAATTAGGAACTCTGGGGTAAATCCTAAGACATGTGATTCATTGGATGGTTTGAAGTCTCAATGTGGGGAAAGATGTGGGTGTGATGCCTCACTCCCATCTTGTTGGCGATAGGCTTGACGGCTGGAAATTTACTCCAAGTGGGAAATATTATGGAACAATATGTCTGCGCGAAAACAATTCCGATGCTTTACAATCTCATGGGAGAACCTTTTTCATATTCTGTTAAAAATATGGATCCTGCAAATGCTGAACCCTTCAGACATTCTGTGCATGAGGTGGAAAATACGGGTGTGGTTTCTGCCGCATATGTTCGTTGTCAGGGGGATTTTCATTTTGGTTTCCTATGGCATGTTCAAGAAAAAGATCTCAGGCTGCTGGCAAAAAAGATGCTTGGTCGTTATCATATTGGCGCAATTGAAAACCTAGAGATTTCATCCGTCTCGGAATTTGGTAATATTCTCACTGCATCAATTGTCAATGCAGTCTGTAATGAGAGGTACTGCAGGCTTATCTCAACGGTCCCCGGGTTTGCTGTGGAATCCTTGAGGGCACTTCTAGGGGAAGTTATTTCTGATTTCGAAACAGGATCCGCCGATTTCTCGGCATTTGCAGCGGAGTTCCATGGAACACTATCCGGCATAAAATTGGGAATGCTCTTGGTTGAGAATCCTCCGAGGGAAAATTAGCTCATCTGCCGGAGGAATTTTTTCATGACTGACATGGTTGAGGTAAAAATGGGCGGGATGGAAATATCAAGCGGTGAAGTTGGGGAGATGAAAACCTTTGTGGGATCATGTGTGGCTCTTTGTCTTTTTGATCCCGTGTCAAAGATTGCAGCGATGGCACACATAATGCTGCCAAAAAAAGCCGGGGAAAAATCCGTATGTGAGCCGTCGGAATGTGGAAAGTATGCGGATAAAGCCTTTGAAATAATGCTTCAAAAGATGACTGCCTTGGGGGCAAACAAAGATAGGATACTGGCAAAGATTGTAGGCGGTGCGGCAATTTTCTCACACGAGTCGGAAAATGGGATATTTAACATTGGGGCGAGGAACATAGCCGCGATAAAACAAATCCTGGAAGAGCACCATATTGTTATCGCTTCTGAGGACATAGGGGAAAATTTCGGAAGATGGGTAAAATTCAATCTCGTGTCGGGAGAGATCACTGTTACATCTGCCCTGAAAAAAACAGAAACAACCATCTAGATCTGCCCTTAAAAAATTCAGTAAGGCCTCCTGAAATTAGGTTCTATATGTATGGTATTGGGTCAAATTATGAGATAAACAAATAACCTACCAAGGGCAAATGTTTGCGGGAATGATAGGCATTGGTGGTAAGGCTAGCTGACCTAAGGGACAGGCTTGTCGTATTTGCCGTAGTCACGGGGATCTTTCTGCCAGTAAGGTTGCTTTTTTACACCTATGTTTCATCCCATTGGATTGGTAGTCTGGGGCTTGTTTCCTCGATGATGCTTCTAATCACCCTCCTTGCCCACAAAGGCAAACTGGGGTTCTTCGGAAGGATCTTTGTCGAACAGATGACCAAGTCAATGCGGGGCAGGTCTGGGGTTATAGCGATAGGTCTTTCTGTGGTATTGATTACATATTTGGGCAGTACTCTTGTTTGGATAGATCGTGGAGACACGGTTTATTCTGGCGAGAAGCAGGTTGTTGCCCAGCTTATCTTTTCTGGCTCGAGCCCAAACGCGTCTCAAATGAGGTATATGGGACAGGTCCTCCAGTCTCATCCGAGTGAATTTATTCCGGGCCTTTCGCGTTTCGACCAGGTGATTTCCATGACATATGCAATCCTTAACGACATGATGGGGGGATGGCTTGTAAACCTCGATACGATACTTCTTGTGGAGCAGTTTGAAATCCTCGGCCTTGTAATTTTCTACCGAAAGGTGGTGGGCCATTATCTGCTTGTGCCTTCAACCGCGGGATGACCAGAACCGCAATCTACACTTACACTTGTCATGATCCACTGAAATCTGGGTGGAGCCCAGGACGTTTTCTGCCACTCACGTCGAGGTAGCCATATAAAATTCTCCAAAATAAGCAATCCTTGTTGTAAAAGTATCACTTGTTCGTTCGTTTCGTACAACCATAAAAGTTAATGTGCCTTTTATTGATAATAAGTGGGATGACCCAGCAGTCGGAAGAAACCGACAAGAACAAGTCACTACTAGAAGATCTCAGTACCCTCACGGGACGTGCATTCAAAGAACTTGATGCGACAAAGACCGAACTTCTGGAAAAAGAAAAACTGCTCAACCAACTTGCCTCTGAATCCATGGAAAAGATCAAGGATCTGTCAAAAATAAACCACGACTTGCAGGACAAGGTTGGATTCCTTCTGGATCTTAGCGCGTCGCTCAACAAAAAAAATGATGAACTTGCCAAGTCCAACAAAGATCTTGAAACCCAGAAACTCCACTACAACAAAATGACGGTCGAGCTTAAGGAAAAGTTAGACAGGGTGATTACCAAGGAAAAAGAAATCTCGATGCAACGGGACTTTCTTGCAAAACAGGTGGATGAAAAAACCCAGGATTTGATAAAAAATGCAAAGTTCACCGTAATAGGAGAGCTGGCTGCCAGGCTTGCCCATGACCTGCGAAATCCGCTTTCCATTGTGAAAAATACGATGGATATCATGCGCGTCAAACCTACCATGAAGGTGGAGGAGCGGCTTCAACACTTTACCAGGTTTGATAGAGCCGTTCAACGCATGGCACACCAGATTGACGATGTGCTGAACTTTGTCAAGAGGTCTGAACTGACTCTTCATGCCACATCGGTCCTTGCAACACTGGACAGCGCCATAGTGGGCGTAATGATTCCTCAGGGCGTTACAATTAGCAAACCCTCGGTAGACGTTCAGATAAACTGCGATTCAAGGAAACTGGAGGCGGTATTTTCAAATCTCATCATAAACGCGATACAGGCTATGGAGGAAAATGGCGAGATCATAATCCGGATTACAGACCTTGGACCCAGTATTCAGCTGGAGTTTGAGGACTCGGGACCGGGAATACCGCCAGAAGTCCTACCAAAAATATTTGATCCGCTCTTTACCACAAAACAGACTGGCACGGGGCTGGGCTTGTCAATATGCAAGAGCATTGTGGAGCAACACGGGGGCACTATAACCGCTAGATCTCATCCCACGGTATTCGTCATGAGACTGCCGAAAAACATTTCTCAAAAGTATGAGATTCCGTCAATTTATACTTCATGAGGAGCCGCCTCCAGACGATGACACTCCGCGTAATTTGCTCTGCCGCATTATGTGAATGACTCTTCCATCGTCCAGGGTGTACTGAACCGATATTATTCGATCAAGTGGCAGTTGCTTCGAAATGTCACCAATGCTTTCATGGGGTGCCCTTGATTCATTCTTGGTTTCTAAAACCTCGGGTTCGGAAAGGGTCTGATCAAATAAAAACTTGGCCACTGCTAATTTTATGACAGTATTTGTTGAACAGTTCTTGGTGCGCGATAGGTTCTCGATGCTGGATATCATGGCCTCTGGCATTTTCAGGCTTAAAATCTTGTCCATGTATCACCTTAAACGAGCTTAAGACATAAAAGATACGGAATTTCTATGCCCAAAGTCATTCCAAAATGGAATCTAGTCACTGGGCTCTCTTTATGATGCAGGTGCCCTCGATTTTCTTTACGAGAAAATCCAACGAGAATGGCTTTTGGATTATCTCAACTGAATCTCTGAGGATTGTAGAGGCGTCGTCAAGCACGCCTGCACCAAAGGCTGATGCAAATATGATCTTTTGATTGGGCCTCAACTCTAGAATTTCTTTTGCTACGAGCACTCCATTTTTCTTCGGCATAACAAAATCAAGCAGTACCACGTCAAATGGGGTGGACCTCAGGGGACAACCTTGTAGGGCTTTCCTGTAGGCCGCAACGCATTCTTCGCCGTCGCGCGCAATCGTTACATGGTGCTGGTTTTTCTCAAATATTTTCTTGTACTGCAGGGCTGCAAATTCGTTATCTTCACCTGAAAGTATCGTAAGACCCATGAACTTTTCTATGCAATATGGCTAGATTAACGCTAGTCTGTTCGGGCCAGACAAACACCTATCTCAATTGGGCATCACGAGGCAAATTGCGTTCCAGTTGCAGGGGTATGGAGAACGAAATGCTGGCTCCCCCGTCGCTGTTATTCCAAGCATGTATGTCGCCTCCATGAGAGTCTGTAATCCCCTTGCAGATGTACAGTCCAAGCCCACTCCCGTCTGAGTTCTCACTCCTCTGATTTTTTGTGACAAACTTGTTAAACATGATTGGGAGTATATCCGGGTGGATTCCAGGACCAGTATCCGATATCGAAACTACGGCACGATCATCGTTCTTTGAAGAAGTAATGGTTATTCTTCCCTTGGTAGTGAACTTCATGGCATTATTGAGTATATTTCTAATGACTTGAGCTATGCGTACCTTGTCCGCATCTACTTCGATGACTCCAGAGAGATCCGCCTCTAATACGACGCCCTGGGGGATGTTTGTCCTTGCGCCCTCCAAAAGTTCTGTTATTAGGTAGTTCAAGTCGAACCTTTCAGGGAATATCCTAAATCTGTTGCCATCTATTCTGCCAATGTCCAGCATCTTGTTTGCAACCTCCTCTATTTGTCGGGCCTGTTTGGCAATCCCGGCCAAGGCCTCCTCCTTGTCCATGTCCCCGCATTTTGCAAGTTCGACAAAACCATAGATTGGGTTAAGGGGGCTCTTTAGCTCATGTGATGCCTCGCTGATAAACTCGTCCTTCATGACATTCAAGCTGTGAAGCTTTTCATTGGCCCTCTGGAGAGATCTTGTCTTGTCCACCACCTCGCGTATCAGATCTTTGCTTATCTGGTTGACAAAATATCCTGATGCCAACGAGATGATTCCTGCAGATACAATGATGATTATCTCAAGGGTCAAGAACCTTTGTTTTTCGTCACTTACTGCATTTTCCGCATGTGTGTAAGATGAATCTACGCCAGCGAGTAATGCTGCCTGCTTTTCATCAATGGATGTTTGCTTGGCTCTTAGGTCACTTATTATGGAGGTGATTTTTTCCCCGTTTCCTTGGTTTTGGGTCGAAAACAGGCTTGAAGCAGACTGGTCATATTCGGAGTCGAGTTTTTCTAGGTCGCTTAGTTGAGCAAGTACGGAAGCTGGGTCAGGATTGAGGATGTCTTGAGTGTAGGTGTATGACCCAATATTTGCAATCTCTCTTGCGTGGTTTATCTCGTCAGATAGCTGTCCATCATATAGGTAGAATGACCCTGCTACCACCTGTAATCCGGATATGTTCTTAACCTCTAGGAACCTTACTGCGCTGTTCATGGCGTCTTCTTTACTTTTCTGCAGGCTTGCCATCTGGAGGGCAGACTTTTCTAGCGGGAGGGTAAAACCCATAACAGCCTTCACTTGGTTGTCCATTGACGACATGGCATAGATACTGAATGCAATGGTAACACCCAGCATCAATACAATTATTCCCACCGAGGCTCCTATTCTGAAACCTGTGGATGCCTTTTGAAGATTCATTTCAAAGTCCCCGAATTCACGCCATTACGTTGATCTGCTTGGGCCTACTGGTACTGACGTACCTGAATATCCGTCCCAATCCTTAAACCCCTTCCTTGCTTGTTCTCTCCAAGTGTAAAGCGACCAGCCCTCTATTTGTACTACCAGAGCTTTGAGCGTGAACGGTTTGTTCATTACCTCGACCTCTTCCTTAAGGGACCTCAATTTTTTTATCACCTCGTTTCCAAATCCTGTAATGAAGATAATCCTCTGTCTGATGTTGATCTTCTGGATCTCTCTTGCAACATCTATCCCATCCATTCCAGGCATTTGTTGATCTAAAATTATCACATCAAAAATCGAAGAATTTCCACCACCTTCTGTTTTCAGTGAATCGGAATAGGTCTGGAGGCATTCGATTCCGTCCCTTGCCGTGACTACCACATGGCCGCGATTTTCAAGGGCGACCTTGTAGGTCTCGGAAAGATCTGGGTTGTCCTCTGAAACTAGAATCCTGAGTGCCATGATGCCCTACTGAATCCTGTAAGAAATATTTCCATATAGTATGTTGTTTGTCTGGAACAAACACAATCTTCGCAAGGGATAATGATGGGCTCTGTACTTCCTAGTTTGCAATTTTCCTAAAACTTCTTTCAGCCTTTGTTCCCTTAAGACGTATTTCATCCCTCAGGATGTCTCCGTATCTTGAATCTGTCATTACCATAGATTCTAGCGTCTTAAGTGATTCTTCGCTGTCTTTCTCCTTTAAAATGGTGCATGATCTGTAAAAAATCGCGTTTGTATTCGAGGGGTTTTGCAGGAGGGCCATGTCAAAATACCCTATGGCTTCAGAATGTCTTCCCAATGAGGAAAGCAACCTTCCCTTCTGGCAAAGTATGTTGCCATAGTCTTGGTTAATGCTAATTATCCTATCGTAGCACTCCAGCGCCTCCTCAAACATGCCAAGTGATTCCAAGGCGAATCCCTTGTTATATAATGCCTGGAGGTGTACCGGGTCTATTTCCAACACCCGGTTGAAGCACTCTATGGCCTCCTTCCGCCTTATCATTTCTGATAATATTAATCCTTTATTGTAGAGGGCTAGGATATGTTCAGAATCGACTGAAAGAACCATATCGAAGGCTGCGATGGCAGAGTCTCCTAGCCCTATCTTCGACAAGATTACTCCCTTGTGGAAGAGTGAAGGAAGGTGATCTGGTCGCATCCTCAGTACTGATTCATAACATGACAGAGATTCGTCAAAACGTTCCAGCCTTTCGCAAGCTAGTCCCTTGTTGTAAAGTGACTGATAGTGGGATGGGTTTATGCGAAGGACTCTCTCAAAACATAAAACAGCTGTTTCTGGCGAGGACTCGGAAACCAACAATCCCTTGTTATACCATGAGAGAATGTGATTCATGTTCCTCTCTAGTGCGCTTTCAAAACATCGCACTGCCTCCTCATTTCGTGAGATCTTTGCAAGGAAGCAACCCTTGCGGAAAAGGACCATGGTGTTACTCCCCCCTCTCTGAATTGCGGCATTATACGAGTAGATTGCATCGTCTATCAGTCCCAACTCTTCCTTTATTTGTGCTTGACACAATACGGGCTTGGGATTGGATGGAAGTGATTTTATTATGTCCTCGAGTCCTTCCAGCGCGTCCTCCAATTTCCCGATGCTGTAAAAGTAGTTACAAAGTCCAAACTTGGTAACTGTTGGTAGTTTGCATAATTTTGATGGGTGTACCCCGCAGGGTGACAGTTTTTTGTAAAGTTCTATCATGGAATCCATCTTTTCTCGCTTTTCCTCTACGGGCGGGGCCTTTACCAAATCAAAATCAGTCAGTAATGACATCTCATCAAGCAGTTGTCTTATTATTCCTGACACTAGTGATGATTGTATGCGTGTTTTTTCAGCCTGGGTGTATGTCATTTTTGGCTCCTTTTCGAGGGAAACTGCACGCCTTGCATGCCCGCTCGACGAAGTCTTATGCTCACAATTGTTTAAAAACGGTAGATTGTGCGTTTCAAGTAAGCTCCAAAAATGCAACCACGGCCTTCTTCCGGTTTGTTGCCTATTCGTTTATCTTGCAGTTTGTAAGTGGGATGGAAAAGTTTTCAAAAAACTTTCCAAGATCGCCTTGCTTGATGGCGCAGGTGACATATAGGAGATTCAGGCTAGAATTGGTCTCGTTACTTGGGGTACCAGTCTGGTTCGCATACTTGGCTATTGAAGAGGTGAGGTTCTCCAGATCCCCTTTTGTAAAGGAGAGATTCGCATTAACGCTCAAAGTCGAATTTTCATATACAGCATTTTGCAGCTCCTGCTGGGTCATGTCAAGGGTGGAATTCCGGCCCATGAGTTTCATGAGTTCGTCGGGCATTATTGCAAGAGTCGTATTTTGACCCAGCAGGTCTTGAATTTCTTGAGGGGTTATTTCTAAAGTTGCATTTCCGTAGGGTGACTGGCCAGTACTCGTTGCATTAGCTTGTAGACCCATCATATCTTGTAACTCCTTCGAGGATAGCGAAAGTGAGGCGTTTTGACCCAGGAGATCTTGCAATTCCTGCGGACTCACTTCGAGTGTGGAATTTTTTCCAATTAGCTGCTGCAGCTCGGCCGGGGTGATCCTAATGTTCGTTCCGTTCAAGCCCGGGAGGCTTGGCGCGGCCAATTTGTATGGCGTTGTGGAGGAATTGGTCTCGTTGGAAAGTTGGATTGAAACAACATTGTTTGAGAAAAGGCTTGATACGTACAGCTTGTTCGTAAGGGTGTTTATGGCTATGTTTCGCGCTGAAGTGCCAGAATTGATTTCATGTATCACGCTATTTGAATTTCCGTCTATCTCAAATATCGTTCCAGTCTGCTCATTGGCCTCGTAAATCCTGTTGGTTATAGGGTTTACCGCCACTGACGATGAGCCGCTGACCGTGGGTATGCTGGAGACCACTGTGTTTGTTGTGCCGCTGACTACCATGAGCAAGGCGTCATTCCAACAGGTAACGTAAATCTGGTTTGTAATGGGGTTTGTGACAACCTCCCACGGTCCTCCGTCAATGGGAATTGTCGCATCCACGGAATTTGTGTTACCGTTGATTATGGTTAGCGAGTTTGAAAGGCTGTTGGGGACATAGATCTTGTTGGTAAAAGGATTTACTGCTATATCCCACGGACCGTTTCCCACCGGTATCGTAGCCACGATGGAGTTGTCTGAGCCATTTATTACCGAAACTGAGTTTGAAATGAGGTTTGTAACATAGATTAGGTTAGTAGATGGATTAACGGCAACTCCCCAAGGGTTGCTCTGCACATGGATGCTCGTCAAGACCCTGTTTGTGTGTAGGTCTATCACGGATACTTCGTTTGAAAATCTATTTGTCACATACGCAAGGTCAGTAAGCGGATTTGTCGCAATGTGGGATGGGCCTGAACCAATTAGGAACCTGTTCTGTCCAAGCGGGATGTTCTCTAATACCTTGTCTGCTGATCCATCAATTACGGTTACAAAACCAAAGACGTAACTGGTTACGTAAACCCTGTTATCCGAGGGGTTGACGGCAATTCCGCTGCTTCCCCAGCCGACGTTTATGTTGGTCATGTATGCCATGGCGCCTTGGCTGAAAATGATGCAGACTATGGTCACAACTAGCATTATGGCATACAGGCCTTTCATACAACTAGAGACGGATTCAGCGTAAATAACTGGGTTGGATAATTTTTTGAAAAAACAATGCCGTTCTGGTCTTTGCATAAAAAAGAAGGACTGGGAACGCATATGTTGGGAATGATAGAATGTTCCCAGTTCTTGATTCTTAAAGGGAGTTTCTATAGATTAACGGTTGTTTGTGCAGAACGTACAAACGGCGGCAAATAAGATATAATATCCCTGATATCTTATAGAGGGAATGGATGTCTTAATCGCCGAAGACGAGCAGGATTTGCTTGATCAATACAAGATGGCACTCGAGGAGAACGGCCACAAGGTGACCACCTGTATAAATGGGCAGCTGTGTCTCCAGGTTTACCAATCCGAGGCGGGGGGACATGGGGAGGAATCTGAAACTCGGTTTGGCGCCGTAGTTTTGGACTATCAGATGCCACAGAAGAATGGCATAGAAACAGCCCGCGAAATTCTTTCAATCAACCCGCATCAAAGGATTATTTTTGCCTCTGGTTACATCCAGGAAACCTTCCTTGACTCTATAAAGCAGCTCGGACAGGTTACGGAGATAATGAAAAAGCCCTTCTCCCTGCAAGCCCTTGTTGACACAATAGAGGATAGGGAGATTTATTCTGAGCTTGAAAAATTAAACGTGGATGTCACCGCTATAAAGGAACTAAACCCATCACATGCGCAAATAAAGGCTTACTTTGACGTCCTTTGCAAGCTGCAGAAAGGGCGCACTTTCTAGAGGAAATCGTAACCAATCTCTTAGGTCAAATCTCACTGGGCGCCGCAGTTTTCATTAATTGCGTTTCCGTCATAAAGGGACTTTATTGCGCTAATGTCGCATTTCGAGATAAAGGGATACTCTGTCTGAATCACGGCATGCATAAGATCCTGCGAGTCATTGGAATGTGGAAGACCCAAGGCGTGACCAAACTCGTGCCTCACTATAGTTGCAAGCTGGCTGTCTGAAAGCTTATTTGCATCATAAATCGTGATGAAAGACTTTAGTATTTGGGAGTCGTCAACAACGGACCTAGTGTATCCTGAATATCCGTCGGGATCCTCCAGGTGAGAAAGCGTGATAACTATCTGGCCGGGGCCGTTGGTGGACTCTACTATGTCAAACTGGTTTGGGACATAGTATTTTGTATCATTTATGTTTGCAAGAGCTCCCTTCCAACCTTTGAAATACTCAGACTTGGCGTCAGGCGGTGACTTACCAAGTAGGGAGTTGTCTACGTATACTGGCTCGGTGGAAAGTATGGCCTCCTTTATCATGTTGATTTTTTCCTGGCTTAGATTGTCGGGGTTTACGATACTCACGGTAAGAGGCATCCCTTTTGCAATGTTCCAGTACTTGTAGGCTGGCCCTGACTCGCCTTGGAGGTTTTCTATGAGGTACCTAGTCTTGAAATGGCCTTGTATTTCCGAACCATCCGACCCGAAATGGGTTGTGACTCCATAGAAAAGCAGGACAGCCAGGATGGGAAGGACTACCAGTTCCGCCTTGAGTATTGTCTTTGCACTCATCCTCTGAATCTTCTTTTTGATAGCGATAATCTCATGCGAAATTTTGTTCTGTTTTTTTATGAGCTCGCTTATTTCCTCTTTTGGAAGCCCATCTTCGATATGTTCACCTAATTCTGAATGGATCTCCAGCAACTGGAGCTGCTCCGTAGTCTTACTTAATTCGCGCGTAAGCGATTGGAGCTGCAATCTTAGCTGCTTTATAGATCTCTCATTGTCTGTCGTCTGTTTTGACTGCATTGTATCAAACCCCCTCCTCTTTTGCCATAAGATCACCTAAGTGCGAAAACCAAATCCCATGGCGTAAGAACATTTCTTGATGTCATGACAAAGGTGTGCTTCATCCCTAGCATGATCTTACACATTTCTGGAATAGTGGTATTCTCAGAAATTATCTTGCCGTTCCTTAGGTTTAGGGTGATGGCCTTCATGTCGAAGAAGTTTTCTATATTTTCAAGGTAGTTAAGCTGCAGAATCTTTTCAAATATTATGTGCGGGTTTACAAACTGGGGGGTGTTTTCAAGGATCATTATCTCGGTGCCATCCCTGACCATTTTCGTAACAATGGTCCCTATCGTGTCATCCCTCCCAAAAGTTGGGATTGACCTAGTGGGCATGTCGGAGACCTTCATGTGGGTGGCACATAGAATTGCAACTTCAAGCAGCCTTCTTGCAGATATGGTAGAATAATTGCCATCATCATTTTTTACAAGCGCAAAATCCCTCTGAATTTGTTGCATTTTTTTGAGAAGGTCGCTTACTTTTGTCTTTGGGGAAGCTATGTAGAGTTGCCTGTTCATGACGTCCTCCACGCCGGAACTGAAAAAGAAGGATCTGGTGGGGTTTTTTGAAAATGCCTTCAAAACTTCGCGGCCGCCGAGCATCCCAACCGGGGCATCGCCCTCCATTACGACCAAGTTGTTCGTGAATGTCTGGAGGAACCTCGAAAGCATTGATGTCGCCACCCACATCCGCTCCTTCAAACCGATGCTAGCCATGGATGAGTACACCAAGAGGTGGGGCAGTATTTGCTCAATTGTGCAATCCCTCAGGAAAAGATCCGCTTTGTTGTCAGATGACGAAAAAAGGAAATGCCGCCTGGAGGTGTCTCTGCCTCCGTTTCTCTGGAGCCTGCTCTTGATGCTCATGACAAAGCCTGTCTTCATTTTAGAGTTCGACCCTGTAAAATTCTGGTACCTTGAAAAGTCCCGCATCAGTCATGTTTTTCGTTATCTCTTACAAATGATAATTTTTCGTATGTTCACATTGAACAGACGTGCGTATGATTTTATTGTACTAACAAAGACTCGCAATCCCTACATTATGGATTCATATCGGGTTTGGTCAGATCTTCGGAGCCGGGGAAGGTTGTCCTTTCCTAAACATCCGAATGTTTTTCTTTTTCATCAAGAAACCCCCCGCCGCTATCGAACCTACAACTGCGATCGGCAATGGATCGATGCCATTAATCCTAAATGATTTCATCCCTGATGGGAGGCCTGATGAAGTGGTGGAATTTGTGGCATTTCCCTGAAATCCCGTAGAATTTATCTGGATGGTATCCCTTAGTGTGAGCGGGTTAAAGCCAAAACCCGAGATGGTTGGCTTTATTGTGACCATGCCATCATCTCTGGGTATCAGGGAAACAACTGCTATGCCATCCTTGTTGGTCGTCTTGTCGGCACTTTGTATTGTTGCTCCGAGAACCTTCCAGTCGATCGACATGTTGGAAAGGGGTTGGCCATACCTTTCAACCGTCAATGTTGCAAGAAAGGTTTCTTTTGGCAGTACTGAGGTGGATGAGTTTATCGTTGCCGTAGGTACGAGGCTTTCTACAGTTATGGGAAAAGTGGTAAGCGGGAGATTGTCGCCAAGTACGGATATGGTGGCAGTGCCCGCAGATTTTGGAATTGCGTCAAAAGCGGTATAATATGTCCCCTGGGACATTTTTATTTTTGCAGGCATCTCAATTACCGAATCATTGCTGGACACCAGCCTTATGGTGGTATCCTTCTCAAGGTATGAAGGGTTTGAGCCGGAGCCGAATATTTGAATTCCCATGAGGTTGCTGTAGTCTGATAGGAGGATTTGGGGATGATCGAGGTCTACACTGGAGGGGTAGGAACTTGCCGAACTCAGCATGATGCTAGCGGGATAGTTTCCTGCCACAATGTTGAGAGTAGCGGTGCCATCCTTTGTGGATTTGGTATCAAACAAATCTATCGAGTCTCCACGCGATATTTTTCCGGAATTTACCAGAAAGTAATCGTTGGGGAGTATGGTAGGCGTGGAGTCTCCCGGAAAATATGCTGCTTTTCCTGAAGGATCTTCCATGTATAATGCCAGCGGAATTTCGGACTGGCTGAGTATTCTTGGAACGAGCGTGTCAGCTACCAATTTGAGCGAGTTTACTGAGGTCCCGTTTATGTTTGCTGTAATGGTCGTATCGTTATACGTGTCCACGTGTAGTGACAGAGGTTGGGGAGGTGGGGTATTGCCAACTTTGCCAAAAACAGGGGCTACTCCAACCCCCCTGCTCATGTTTACCTTGTCGATTGAGAGGTAGCTTGGGTCGGAGGAATCCACCTCGATTTGGAGATTCTCGTTTGAAATGATTGGGTTTCCATTAGGATCCGCAAGATGCATGATTCCGACAAGCTCCTTGTTTCCTGTTGCAAGGATGGGCAAAATGTCGAGTTTTGCCGACTTGTCGTCCAGAAGTTGGGCTGTCACGGTCTGAAGCTGTATCAGTGCTCCCGTCGAGTTGACATTTGAAACAGTATATCCGTTTGGCGCAGATAGTCTGATGTTGAAGGTTCCATTTAGACCTGCGTTGACCTCGACGGTGGAATATCCGATATAGTCGCCCTTCTTGATGATTATGGGGCTAGATGATCCGAATAGCTGCTCCTGGGGGCTTGTGTTCACGAGTCCTGTATTTGTCGAGTTTGTTATTGAGATGGTGATTGGGATGTCGGTGTTTGCCTCAACGGCATTGCCAGAGCTGTCCTTGAGCAATGCCACGACATATGCTATCGAGGAGGCAAAGTCGTTGATTTTCAACGGGTATACGTATGCCTGGATGGTAGGCGTGGTAGATGCTGCTACAGTTATCGTGGCGCTTGCGGAGGTAATTGACGGGGCGGATGCAAGTATGCTGGCGGATCCTGGTTGGTTGACCTCAAATTCGCCTATCGCATAATACTGGCCGTTCTTGATGACAATTGATGACGAGCCAAGGGATACTACCTTGGTGTCTGTGGAAACGACGGTAATTGGAATATCGGCCTTTGCAAGGACGGGCAAGTCATTGACATTTGCAATCTCGATTGAAAAATACCCATTTCTGGGCCCGCTTGTGGAAAATGAGGATGGCAGTGCCTTTACCATGAGTCTTGCGGGTGAAGCCCTGTCGCCATAAACCGTTACAGGGAACTCCATTGGGGAAAACCCGGGTGCTGCAAGGACTATGTTCGCAGTACCCGGGTTGCTCGACCTGATTTTTATGTGAGTGACAAACCCTGTGTCATTTACTGCTTGTCCCTCAACCTGCAATATTGATGAGTTTGTGGAGGAAATCCCCAAGTTTTCAATTTTTTCTGGCAGAACATGCTTCATATGAAGTGCGCTTACCTCCAAAATCCCATCCGAGTTTTCGATCATTTTGTTTGGTATCAACCTGACCCCGAAGTTTTTGGTGTCATCGCCATACGCCGTTGCTACCGTCAGTGTAGACAAAAGAATTACCATTATCAATAACCGTCTCAATACGCGATTTGATAAATGAAAATATCTTATAAGATCATGTGTGCATTTTTCGAACGAATTTACAATCCGGAAAGGAGGGTTTAGGATGAAATCTTTTCCCTATGCTGACTGGTAGGCCACCGCTAGTGGCTTTGATTTCTTCCAGAGGTGTGAACACAGGCTGAAGATGTTGTTGACAATTTCTACCGAGTTGGTGTGCACAATCGAGTCTGTGTCGTCATTTAGATCCATGGATCCTTTCATGGAACCAGACATGATTATCTGCCTGTCCTTTTCCCCTACGATTCGACCCTTTGAAGGAAGCTTGCCGAGCCTGACCTCGCTTGCCCCCAGTCTGTTTACAAGCTGTACTGCCTGCTTGTTTTCAACCTCCGTTATTATCCTTACCTCGCCTCCTTTCTTTATGCAATCTTTGATTTTCTCTGGAATGGCAGTGTGATACATGCGCATTATGTCCTCGACCGTTGTGACGACATATACCACATCGTTAGATTCTGTTATCATCTTCCCTATCCTGGAGTAAATGTTTGAGCGTCCTTGGATTATTGAAAACGAGGAAACCTCGCTGGTCTGGGCGGGCCGCTTGAGTTCATCAAGACTCGTGACCAGTTGCTTTGAAAGTTTTTCCATTGTAGTGATCTCATCTTGCTTTTTCTGGATGATGTTTTTCAGTGCTTCTTGTGGGTCAACGGCCTTGCAAATCGTCGGATTTGAAAGTGTTGTATTAATCATTCCAAAATTTCTAAGTTTGTTGAGTGCCCTGTACGTCTTGCCCCTATCCACATCCAGTTTTGCCGACAAGCTTCCAACCGTGACCTCGCCCGTCCTTAGCAGTCCAAGGTAAATTTTTGCGTCATCTCCCTCTAGGCCAAAATACCTGAGTGCTGACACGAGTTCTTCTTCGGTGGTCATGCTTTTCTCCCCCCGCACCCATCATCATTATCGGTTACGGTACAGGTACCGGAATTTTGTTTGGAATGGACGCATGCAAGAAAATCAGGTACAACCGCGGCTAGATTAGAAGCGAATTTTGGACTCATACCACCCCTCGGAGATCCATTTTCACCCTTTTGAGTATATAAGAAGTTCGATACATTGGCTCCAATGTACGGTCTATTTCTTTTGACATGGGGTAATTTGTGCTGCAGGTTGTGATTTGCTGTTGGTTCCATCTCATCAGGTATCAGATCCAAGGGGGATATGAGAAGATGTTTGTACAAAACAAACAAACGTTACAATCGCATTTGCATGCAAAAACATGCAAAAATGGGATACATTTGCCATTTTTTGGAACCATTTTCATCGTACCATAACGACATCCCTTTGCGGGTAAATCAGGGACACCAAGTATTGGTTCAGGGACAGAAATCGGTAAAACCATTCTGTGTTTATCTGTAAAATACATACAGCTACTAATAGTTCTGGCAACACCATAAAAAGAACAGTTGGAGGGAATTCAATTCATCACAGATCCATTCCTTCCCTCCAATTCGTTTTTTTCCGGGAAGAAAAAGGCTAGGCATTGGAATTGCCAGTGCATGGCAAAATTGGTACATGAAATACTTGGGAATTTTTCCATGGTTGGCTGCAAGTCCATGAAACAGTTCGTTTTTTACGGAAAGCATACTTTGTGCAGGACAGGAAAGTACGAGGCACTCCCTTCAAGGGCTTGCAATAAACCTGACATGGCACTTGATTCAAACAATTCGGGCATATCGGCAAATAATTTTGAGAACCCAATTTATTGGGGTCATGTTGGGTTATTGGCATGATGATTGAAGGCACGGCAACCGACCTGCGACTCATCCTTTCACTTTCCATGCTAGGGCTTGCCACCTACTGGGATCTGAAAACGAGGGAGATAAGCGACTTTCTGTGGATTGCCTTTGGAGGCGCATCCGCGGTTCTCATTCTGTTCAGTCCCGATATGGGCAGCACCCTGGTGTCAGTAGGGATATCATTGATAGTTGCACCGGTAGTTCTGTTAATTTGGAGATTTGGCCTCTTTGGAGGTGCCGATGCCTTTGGACTGATAGTCTTGGCCGCGCTAGCTCCGGAGTTTACTTTTTTGCCAGGTGTGGTAACTCCGTTTACCACCCTGACCAATTCCGCCATACTTTCAGTTGCCCCAATTGTTATCAATTTTTCGAGGAATGCCATATCTCTTGCAAGGGGGCAGGACCTGTTCCGTGGCCTTGAAAACGAGAGCAAGCGAAAAAAAATTACGGCTCTTTTTGTGGGCTACCGTGCCAAGCACCCAAGATTCAGTTTTTCAATCGAAAGGTCGGAGGGGAATGCAAAGAAATTTGATTTTTCTTTAAAGAATGCAGAGGATGCAGAGTTCTGCACCGCCCCTGACACTTGGGTAACGCCGGGCCTTCCGTACATGATCTACATTACATCCGGTTTTGTCCTCCAGCTGGTTTATGGCGACATTATCTTTCACTTCGTAAAGATATCGCACTAGGGACGCCCATCGTGGGGCCAATAATTTGAAAGTTTATTACCAATTCGGAATTAGGAATTTCATGGCCCTCAAGGCAGCGATCATAATGTCAGTGATCTCAATAATCATGTTGGCAGTATACGGAGCAGACGTGATAGCGGCGGGCCCTAACTCCGATCAGTCTGGAAAGACGGGGTTTCTGGCGATGGACGCGTCCACAAGGGGCTCGGTATTTGGAATCATACCATCGGCGATGCTCATTGCGTCGTACTTTATCACTAGGAAGGAGCCTTCAAAACCACTTGGCGTACTCATGATAGTTGGGGGAGCCATGATAATTGTGGGCACCGGCGTCATATTAGCAATACAGGGGAGCCAGTCAATGGATTCAAGGGCAGTCCGTGAATTCGGGGCGGTCTTAGGTATAGGGGTGGTAATCGCAGTTCTTGGTGGCATCAAGATAAAAAAATCAATGAAGACCGTAGTGTGACCATTCTTTTATAGAACAAAATCTTCATACCATGGCACTTTCATGTCAAATCATGGAAACCTGCAGCAAATGCGGGAAAGAGTCAACAAAAACCTATGACTGCGAGCATACGAACGAAGAGGAATACTGCGTCGAGTGCTACACCGAGCTTCATTACTACCTGACTGAGAAACCGCGGGAAGACATCAGAAAAACGGAACCGATTGGATAAGTATCGGGCCTCGAAAAAATCATACAAGTTAAATTTTTAGACCACGAGGTGTAGCCATAGATCCAAAGGCGTTCGTTGCCCATAGTTGTTGTTTCCAAATCTTTTAATTCCAATCCACGCGGTGTTCGTAATGTGAAAGTAGTAATTCTTTCCGGCGGCATGGGGAAGAGGCTGAGGCCTCTGACTGACTATCTGCCGAAACCGTTGCTTCCAATTTGCGGCATCCCAATAATAGAATGGCAGATAAAATATTTCAAGAAGTTCGGGGTGGATGAGTTCATAATTTGCGCTGGATACCGAGGAGCCCAGATAATCGACTTTCTGGAATCCAAGGATCTCGGAGCCAAGATTAGTTTCTCTTTAGAAAAATCACCGCTTGGAACTGGCGGGGCAATTAAAAATGCCAGCAGACATATCGGTAAAGAGGACTTTTTTGTGATCAACGGTGACGTGATAACCAACTTGGATCTGAACAGGCTGAAAGGAAACCCAAACTCCATTGCAGTCATCCCGTTGAGGACAAACTTTGGGGTCGTACACATCGAAGGCAACAAGGTAAGGAAATTCGAGGAAAAGCCTGAACTTGTGAATTACTGGATGAACGCAGGCATATATTACCTGAAAAACTCCGTGCTCAAGTTGCTTCCGAAAACTGGAAACATAGAAAATACCGCATTTCCAAAACTTGCAACGGCTGGAAACCTCCTTGCTGTCAAATTTGAAAGAGTCTTCTGGCAGTCCGTAGATTCTCATAAGGACATTGACGAGTCTACTAGGCAGATGCAATCCATAAAATATGAAGACTTTCTTCTAAGATGGTGATTGGTTTGAGGCTAGGCTTTAGTCTCGGGTCTCTTCTGTCGGTGGACGAGATACTGGACTGCGCGAAAGTTTTGAAGCAGTACAGCCCAGATTCCATATGGGTTCCGGAAACGTGGGGGATGGAATGTGGCACGATGCTCGCGGCAGTCTCTCAGATTGCACGAGAACCCAAGATAGGCTCGTCCATCATAAACATCTATTCTAGAACTCCATCCCTCATAGCCATGAGTGCTGCCACACTTGACCTCCTCTCGCATGGGCGTCTAATACTCGGGCTTGGGACAAGCAGCAAGGCAATCGTTGAGGAATGGCATGGCCTTGAATTCATGGAGCCGCTTCAAAGGATGCGGGAATGCGTCGAGATCATCCGGAGGATCCTTGCTGGAAACAAGGTAAACTACGACGGTAAAATCTTCAAGATTAGGAATTTTGGGCTTCTCATCAAGCCGCTAAGGATGTCGGTCCCAATCTACTTGGCCGCAGTAAATGAAAAGATGGTAGATCTGGCCTGGGAGATGGGAGACGGGGTAATCTTCTACCTCAGGCCAAGGAATGAGCTGCAAAAAACTATTACTAGAATGCATAACAGGAAGAGGATAGACGTGGCATGCCAGATTATTACCTGTGTTTCTGACGATTTGGAAAAAGCTCTTACAAGGGCAAAAAAGACCATATCCTTCTACGTTGCGGTAGGTAAGACATACAGAGACTTTTTGTCCATGAACGGGTTCAGGAAGGAAACTGAGGCGATTTTTTCCGAATACGGAAGATCAGGCCTTGGGGGGATACATGATCTAGTGCCAGATTCCATGGTGGAATCGCTTGCACTTTGCGGTACTCCGGCGGAAATTCCTGCAAAACTCAAGCGTTTTTCCGAGGCCGGTATAGACCTCCCAATTATTCAGTTCAACCCGATAGGCGACGTGGCAGGATCATTCAGGACGCTCGCGGCTTCCTTGAAGGGGGAGATTTGATTGAGGAGGGTCGGGATTGTTTCCGCAGGGCAGACCAAGTTCACCAAGGACGACTCTTCCATCGAGTCGCTTCTAGTCTCCTCGGTAAAACCCCTTTTTGATGAATCAAAAGACCTGTCTCAAAAAGACATCGATGTAGTACTGACCTCCACAAACTCAAACCAGAAATATCTTGCAAATATCGTTTCGGAGTTGTCAGGGATATCGCCGAGGATAGCACATTCGGTGGAAAGCCTTTGCAATTCAGGGACAAATTGCATAGTGTCCGCATTTTCATACATCGCCTCGGGGCTTGCAGACGTCGCACTCGTCGTTGGGGCTGAGAAAACTGACAGTCCGGGGCTTGTTTTGGACTGGGACGTATCAAGGGGGCAATACAAGCATCCAATTTACTGGTCCTCACTCTTTACTAGCTCCCACATGAGAAAATACGGTACTACGCTTGAAGACTTGGCCTATGTTTCTGCAAAAAACCACGTGAATGGTAGGGCGAACCCGTTTTCTTATTTTGATAGGTCATACTCTTTTGAGGACGTGATGGCCTCGAAAAAACTCACCGATAACGTAAGGCTGCTTGACTGCTCAATGCCATGCAACGGGTCCGCCTCCATCCTTCTTGCCTCGGAGGACGTTGCGAACAAATTCAAGGAAAAGCCTGTGTGGATTACGGGCATAGGACAAAAGTCTATTTCTGCCGGATTTACAAAGAATTCCGACCTATCTTCCATGCAAAGCACCTCTATCGCGGCCTCAGATGCCTTTTCGATGGCAAGATGCTCGCCGAGGGAGATCGACGTTGCTGAGGTGCATGATGCCTTTAGCATATGCGAGATTATGGCCCTTGAAGATCTCGGGCTAGCCGAGCGCGGGCGCGGCGCGAAGATTGTAAGGGACCTTTATGAGACCGGGAGCAGGAAAGTTAATCCGCGCGGTGGGCTCATTGGTACAGGGCATCCACTCGGGGCAACTGGGATTGCACAGACAATAGAGGCATACAGGCAAATCTGCGGGGAATCTGGCAAGAGGCAGATTGATGGTGCGAGGACTGCACTAGTGCACAACATGTCTGCAGCGGCTACATCCTCAACCGTCATGGTATTAAGGTCATGAATAGATTCGAAAAGGAGCTAAAAGAAGGCAATTTTGTTTGCGGCGAGTGCCCAAATTGTAAAAACATCGTGTGGCCCCCGAGTGAATACTGTAGTGCATGCCTTGGCGGAGTTATTTGGCGCGGGGCATCCCGCAGTGGAACCTTGATTGAGTATTCTCGCAAGAACGGAGAATGGTTTGGGATGGCGGAATTTGAGGGAAAAATAAGGATACTTGGGACCATAATGTCCGACAATGAACCAAGAGTTGGGCAAAAACTGCGTCTTGAAAAATGCGGTTATGATGAAGGCGAGAGGTTTCTATTTAACGTCGTTGGGAACTGAGTTTTTCAACCCGCGCATTACGGGAATCTGAGCGTGGCCTTCTCTAACTCCAAGATGGGGATGTAAAGTGACATGCTGTCGCTGCCAATCTTTTCCACAAAGGCAAAATCCCCCGTCAGTCGCTTCAACTCGATGAATTTTTTCGATGGCTTGTCCTTTACCTCTAGATAATGGACAACTGTGCCACCGATTGCACCAGTTTGGATGAAAATTATGTTTTGGCCATTGTGCGTTATATGGTAGATCAGGGGAATCGCACCAAGCATCGACTGGGAGGAATACAGGATTACCTTGAGAAGGTCTTCGTATCCACTGTATTTGAGATATGTAACCGAATCAGCCGAAGACATGTTGGAAATACCAAGTCCATGTCATATTAATCCTGAGGTCTTTTTCTATTTAAGTAACGGCAAGGCCTCACCTGAATCAATGAAAATAGCCAACTTGGTGTTATCAGAATTACCATCAACTCTATTACCTTAGCGGCTTTTCGATAATCATTGGCAGTACAGGTTGAACGCGATTCAAGAGGAATAGGAAGACATGTTGCCACAAGCAGAAAAAAAACCAGGGCTGAAAACCAAAGGATTGCAAGGACTAGGAGGCAGCGGGGCTACAACTGGGAGGATACCCTCGTCAAGAGATTCAATTCTGTGGATGGGTGGAAGGCCTTCCGACTTGGCTCGCCAAGCGTGGGGTTGCCTGACATACTTGCAGTTAGCACGAAAGAAAACACCATTTATACAATAGAGGCCAAGTCTGGGACCAGCACCACCCTACAGGTACCATATGACCAGATTCAAAGGTGTCTGAAATGGATTCACACTTTTGAATTATACGACAGGAGGAAAATGGTAATTGCCTTCAAATTCCTGTCGAAAAAAAGGATTGGAAAGGGGATGTACGAGCAGAGGGAGCTTAGGGAATATTACAAGATTTGGGATGAGGCCCACCCAGTAACCAACTTCGTATGCACTTATGACGGTGCGACATATTCCATATCTGACGGCCAGAGGAAGACGCTACAACTTGGAGACTGCCAAATGCCATTCAAAACAAGGACTGGATCGGGCCGTTTGCCTGCTGCGCAATCACATGATTCATCAGCCAATATCCAATAACTTCTTTAATGGCTTGGTGTCATTATATGAGAGATGAGTTTTGAAGATTTTGTAGATGAGCGAAGTCTGGTAAGCCACGATGCATTGGGCACGAAAGAAATAAAGCTAAAACTCCTGGAGGTTCAGGATGATACGTCAGACCACGTTTGGAGGTTCGGTGTAAGAGTCAAGGTGAAAAAAGTTTTGGTGACAATCAAACACATCAGGACGCAGCAGGTGGAGGAGGGGGAATTCGACCTGCAAGAGATTGAAAAGGAAATGAAGGAAAAAAGGCACTACAGTTCCACAAACCGCTGGGTCCAAACAACAGACATCAAGAACGGGTACATCCTAAGTACGAGACATGCATCACTTCTCGGTGACGCAGTTGCGCTTGACTACATAGTCATCTGAGCAAATGCCGCAGGAATGAGTCCGTTGCGGGAGAAACCCAAGCAACAGGGATCGAATTCTTCTGAAGAGTACCATCAAAGAGGACAATGTTCAGCCTCTGCTGCCTCTTGTTGTTCTGGAGCAAGAGTCTGCACATCCTGGGCTTTCCCTTGATAGAAATCTTCAGCCCGGCATTGCTCAAATAGATTCCAAGTTCCTCCTTGTAATCTGACCCTTTTTTCGGGTGGGTGAAAGGGATTGTTGCTTTCATGGCCTTATCTGTAGGTCCGCTGGTCAGAATCATGTTCTTTGACCTTACAACCACGCCGGTTGCCTTTGTGATGAACTTGGTTTGACCCTGCTGGCTAAATGCATCAAAAACTCCCTTCGATACCCGGACCTTTCTCCTTTCAGGCTCTATAGGCCTGCACATCCCAAAATACCTGTTGCGGTGATATATGAGGGGTTTTTTGTCTTCATCATGTCTTATCGAGTAAACTCTCCCGATTACCATCTCATGGTCTCCCGTTCTCTGTATCTTATGCACCAGGCATTCTGCATTGACAACACATCCCTTGATCATTGGCAGGCCAGACCTTGTCCGATACGTGGTAAAAAGGCTGTCAAGTCCCAATTTATCGACTTCCTTCCTTGAGAAACCCCCTGCTATGCTGACAAGGGTTGCCTGTTCTTCCGAGGCAACATTCACGCCAAAACATCTTGACCGCTTTATATTTTCAAGTGTGCTGGAGCCATCATGTATGAACACCGCAATTAGCATTGGCTCGTATGAAACCTGCATTGTCCATTCGGCCGCCATCACATCACTCCCTGCAGGACCCGTGGATGTAATAAGACTCAGCCCTGTTGCAAAGAATCGCTGGGCCTGCTTCATGGCTTTATTTTGCATACCGCCAGTTTCAATCGTCAAAATATTAGTTTAGCTGAAATTCCATACACCTGAAATCCCTCTGATTCCGCTTTAATGATTCCAAAGCCCAGCCGGTATCCAAAGTCCCACTGCTTGCGTAGAACAAACCAAGGGGTTAAAAGTGGTAATCGGGGCAGTGAATTTTGAAAAAGGCGCCCTGAATCATGGTAAGAAAGACAAAAAAGAAGACGCGGAAGATAGATTTCGAAAAGGAACGCCGACAAGACAAAAACACAATCATTGCCATAGGGGCAATCGCGGCGGTGGTTGCTGTATTGGTCGTAGTTTCGTACAGTTTGAACCACGCAACCAATGGGTCTGACAAGGCTTCGATAATTGACGGCGTTGGATGCGAGAAGGTGCAATCTGATGGGTTTCATTCCTCGGCACACTTGGATCTTTTCGTCGGAGGGCGTCCCTATGAAGTGCCCTCGGAAATCGGGGTGATTAACGGCACCTGTCGTTATTGGCTAAATACGCAAGACGAATCGGGTATCCTCCACCTCGATGCGCCGCAAAGTAACCAGTTCACCCTTGGTCAGTTTTACGATATTTGGAAGGCTACAAGCAGCCCGCCTCCCCCCGGGACACCGGAAATTTACATCAACGGCAAGAGAGAATCCAACGGGATTAACGAAACAGCGATTGGCCCTGGCGATGAGATTGCCGTCATCTACGGGTATAAGCCATCGATCATACCTTCGTCGTATCACTTTTCCTAGTCTGATACATCGGATCAATTTCTTACAGAAAACTTTATGAAAGTAGGATGAAGAGTCCATGCATGATAAGTCAGGAGATTACATTAAATGGCAAAAAATACAGGTTAACACTGACTGATCAGCTCCTTTCCGATGTGAGGAGGCTCAAGGCCCTTTATAATGCGGCCTACGAGGATCCGGAAAGTTTTGAGGAGGTAAGTTCGGCAATATCTGATGCCATAAACCAAATCGCGGGGGCCGTAGAACCTGCAGTCTCGGATAGTGACCTAGATGCCTTGATACAGGCCGTGATGAAGGCGGTAGATGAGAAGAGCAAAGAAACGGAGGAGGCCAAGGCACGGCATGCGGAGGAAAGGGCAAGGGCCGAGAAGGGTAAGACGGTAACGAAACAAAAGAAACCAAAAAAATAATGCGAGAGGCTGGCGCGGGTGGGAAAATAACCCTCATATGGGTCAAAACCAGTAGATATTCAGTAAAACATGCAAACCCATTGCGAATGCGGAATATGCGGTCACGTGTCTGAAAAGGATTGCATTCTAAAAGAGTGCAAATGTTGCATGAACTTTCACATGCGCTCAGGCCCGAAAAGATAGTTACTTGATTTTTGGTTTTTGAATCAATCCGAAAATTGCAATGCCTGCTCCCGATGCCTCAAATGCAATGGCCACAACCTGAAGGTTTGAAAGCAACCCGCAGCCAAGAGAAAAGTCCTCTGAAGTATAGGTGGAAACTATCCCCGCCATGGAGTTGCAGTTTTCTATACCCGGAATCACTGCGTAATGAAGGGTTGCTGCAATTATCGCCATTCCCACCCCATAGGAAATCGTGCTTATTTTCACCCTGATTGATGTATTTCGGGTGCATTTATCTTCATGTCGATTTTTCCGAGGTTTGGCCGGGTTTGTGTACCTCATGTCGTGGTGTTGAAAAATCGCGTTCTGTAACTTTAAATAAGTACCCTCTAAAATTTTCATAATGAGGTCCGAAGCGTTCCAGAGATGCATCGATCCAATCTGCGGCCTTGAGTATCCAATAACAGACATCAGAATCGAGTGCGAACGCGGTCACCTGTTGGACATAAAATACCGGAATTCCCCACCATCCTCGCTGAAGGAGGTATTCTACCAACGAAGGAACCATGCAAACAACATCTTCAACGAAAGTGGGGTGTGGCGCTTCAGGGAGCTTCTGAACTTTTGTCAAATAGACACGGAAAACATCGACGAGTGTTCCAAACATCTTGTCTCGCTGGACGGTGCGGAAGGCAGGCTTTCAAAGCCTTACCACATGTCCAAAGTTTCAGATTATGTTGGAGTCCAGAACATGAGGCTCCAGCCAGAGGGATACAACCCAAGTGGCTCCTTCAAGGACAACGGAATGACTACAGCTGTTACACATGCCAAACTTGTCAACATAAAAAAGATAATCTGCGCATCAACAGGGAATACATCAGCTTCGGCAGCCATGTATGCGGCAAACGAGAATATGGAATGCGATGTTTACATTCCTGCTGGCGAGGTTGCCCCGGGAAAACTCAGTCAGGCTTTCCAATTTGGGGCTCAAGTGATTGAGATAAGGGGGAATTTTGATGATGCTCTTACAACCTCGCTCAAAAACGCTGGAAAGGGAGGTGGTTATACCGTCAATTCCGTGAACCCGTTTAGGATAGAAGGGCAGAAAACGATTGTTTACAGGGCATTAGAGTCCCTTGACTGGCAGGCACCAGACTGGATAGTGTATCCTGGGGGTGCGCTGGGAAACACCTCAAGCTGCGGGAAAAGCCTCATGGAACTGTATGAATGGGGGTGGATCAAAAAGATACCTCGCATAGCAGTGATAAATTCGGAAGGTGCAAACACACTCTACAACCTTTACAACGGCAAATTCGAGGGAAAAGAGCTCCGCTGGAACAAGGGAAAACCCGACACGGACCTGATAAAAGAATACTACAATTTCATGGATACTAAGGGAATTAGACCAAAGACAAAGGCGACTGCCATCCAGATTGCCAAACCTGCCAACATACTAAAAGGACTACGGGCGCTGGAGTTCACAAACGGGGTGGTGACCCAGGTTTCAGACGGCGAGATGCTTGACGGAATGGCACTTGTGGGGCTAAACGGATTTGACTGCGAGATGGCATCAGGGGCGGTCCCTGCAGGCATCAAAAAGCTTGTTGGCGAAGGAGTTGTCAAAAAGGACGACACCGTCATAGGGATTCTGACTGGCAGGCAAAAGGACTCCAGCATTCCGGTAGATTATCACAAGGACTCGAAAAACAAATTCGCCAACCCGCCTAGGACCTAGTCGTGTTCTGGCTCTGGAATTACAATTACCCTTGCGAGCATCATTTCATTTTTTACGGCAGTTGCAATGGTCTTTGTCGTTTTACTTGTGTCGCCAAGCCTTGAGTCGTTTGGAAATAGTACGTGGATCTCGGCATTGAATTCCTTGCCCACGGGCCTTAAGAACACCTCCTTGGTCCGGATTTTGAATCTGGAAAGAATGAAGTCTTTGATATTGTCTGTCATCTGCGGGTTGTCCACTGCGTCTACCAGTATGAGAGTAGATTCCCTGATGGCGGTATAAGCCATCAGGAATATGTAGACTGCAATAATCATTCCTCCGACAGCGTCCATGAACTTTAGGCTGCTATATGTACCGACAAGAACACTTGCAAAACCTACAAGGGACGCAGTACCGTCCTTAATCGAGTTTTTGGCGTCAAGTTTCAACGAGATGAGGTTTGATTCAATCGCGACCTTTCGTATAGAAAAGGCCCGGTGCAGCGATATCCCGCCAGCGGATAGGAGGGTAATCATGGTAATCTCAGGATAGCGGATTGTTGTGGGATGAAGCAACACTCCAACGGCATGATATGTTATCAGGACCCCAAGTACTACGATTATTAGCGCGGCCGTAAAGGCTGCCAAAACCTCGACTTTTCTGTAGCCGAAGGGAAAGAGGTTGCTCTTTGGTTTTCGAATCATGCTTATGCCAAACCATACAATGAAGGAAATCATAGAGTCGGCAAGTGAGTCTACACCATCGGCAGTCAAGCTGGTGCTTCCTGTAAATAGGGTCACGATAAGCTCTGCCACACCGATGGCGGCAAGCGTGATTATTGATGTTCTCGAAGCAAGCTGAGCCTTCGTTAAGACGTCAAAACGGGTCGTCTCTTTAGTTTTCTCTGTAGAAACCAAATTGTAACCTAATCTAAGATGAATTGCATTTCGTTCTTTTTAAACAATTTGTCCTTAATGCCTCTTAAAGTGTTCTTCAAGCAATCGTTTCTTCTCCCCCATGTGAAACAGCTCCTCGGTATGCTTGAATGCTTCATCCCTTGGTCTCTTGAACAGCATTGCCTGCATGAGAAGGTGGTTTTCTGGTACTACGATGCCGGTCTGGTCGTCTGAATACGTGAGTTTTACCACATCGTCCTGTACCTCGGTAAGGTCTGCGTGTATGTGGATCATATTCGTATCTTTAAAGTTGAAATGAATGGATTCCGCATAATCCCGGATATCCTTAGTTCCTTTTACACCGTAAAGCGTCGCAACACCGTATTCGTTTTTGTAAAGATCTGTAATTTCTGAAACACTCGGGGCAGGACCATCAAACCTTATGTCCATCAAGTGTACGTGCATCTGTCTTGTTGGTACCTTGAACACCCTTATGAAGAGTGGTGTGTCAGCACCCATGTAGCTTTTCACATCTTCGTCATGGTGGGGCTTGGCGGTCCACTCGATCGAGTCCTTGACAGGCGTCTTGGAATCGTCAAGGTCTGCCCACCTCCTGAGCAGCGTGGCATCCAATCGCTTTATCCTCTTTCCGTACTTTTCCTTTAAAGGCTGGATTATCCTGCCCATTCCAGTAACATTACAACTTCCCTGCATTGTGAATTGCCTTTCAAAAGCCTTTTCGTAATTTACGCGCGAGTTGAATATTAGCTGTGCGACAGATTTTTCGCCGGTTATCTTTTCACCTCCTTGGAATATGGCCCGAGCATTTGATGGCTCGTAAATCTTCTTCTTGTTTTCATACCCCAGGCCACCAGGTGAGGCGTCGATTACAAGGTCGCAACTCGGTATGATTTCCTCTATGCTTCCTGCTATGCGATAATTCTTGAAACTGTCAATCTTGTTCTTCGGTACAAAGACTTTGAACCCCCGAGAGATGGCATCTGCGACCTTTTCATCAGGCGAATATTTGCCGACGCCTGCGACCTCTATGTCCTTGTCGTCAGCGATAAACTGGGCTATCCTACTTCCTATCGATCCGTAACCGTTCACAAAAACCCGTTTCACAATTTTGCAAAAGCATCTCCCTCTTATTTAGATAACCCACCCGGGGCAAACCCGATAAGGACTAAATAGTCTCGGTCCTCAAAGTTCACCGTGAAGATCCACTTGCCCTCGGCTGGCATAGGAGCAGGAATAGCATTAGCCGCCGTGGTGGCATTGGTTTTGGTTTCAGGACAGGGTTTATTGATAAAATCCCCGGTAACACAGACGGCTACCCAGAACGATCAAAGTGCTGGCCAGAAGGTGAGCTTGGACCTCCTAACAGGCAACTCATCACCCGTGTTGGGATCCGAAAATGCGCCCATAACAATGATAGAATTTGGCGACTACCAGTGCTTTTATTGCAATAATTTTTTTCACAATACCGAGTCTGATATCGTAAAGAACTATATCGATACAGGGAAGGTGAAGATGTACTTTAAGGATTTCACAATAATTGGCCAAGATTCAGTCACCGCCGCCAATGCGGCACATTGCGCCCAAGAGCAGGGAAAATTCTGGCAGTATCATGACGTCTTGTATACTAACTGGTCAGGGGAGAACACCGGATGGGCAACATCTACGAACCTTGTCCAGTTTGCAAAGCAGGTAGGGTTAAACATGGATCAATTCAACCAGTGCTTCCAGCAAACAAAATACAATTCGGTCATTCGTGGCAGCGTATCTGACGCCAATACGCTCGGCCTAACAGGCACGCCAGACTTTTTCATAATAGGGCCTGACAATTCAGTCACAAAGGTAGTAGGCGCACAGCCATACTCGGTTTTTGACGAGATTTTTAAGTCAAAGATGCAATCTTGACATTTTTTAACTGGTTTGAAGGCAAAGTGAATAAAAACTATCGATAAAAGGGATCTATTTTGACCCTCCAAATGCTTATATTTGTTATAACGAAATTTTAGCTGTTGGCTGCAGGTATAGACGACATAGCCATCTACGTTCCAAGATTATTTGTCGATGCACGAGATTTCGCAAAAGCCCGTGGCATGGATCCAGATAAACTTCAACGTGGACTGGGCGTATCTAAAATGGCTATGGTGGATACTAATCAAGATCCCGCGTGTATGGCTGCCAACGCGTGCTTGAGGATAATGGAAAGAAACAAGATCGCGCCAAAAGATATCGGAAGGCTTTATGTGGCCACCGAGTCCTCACTTGACGAATCAAAGGCGATGAATTCCTATGTGGTCGGAATGCTCGAACAGGTTTACGGTGACGATTCTTTTGAACACTGCGGCGGGATAGAGTGCAAGTTTGCATGCGTTAGTGGATCTTATGCTTTGTATGACAATTCAAACTGGATAAGAGCTGGGGAGGCAGAAGGGAAAAATGCCATTGTAGTAGTTTCAGACATTGCCAAATACGACCTTGGATCAAGCGGTGAATATACGCAGGGTGCAGGTGCGGTGGCGATGCTTCTCAACGACAACCCCAGAATAATGACCTTTGATCCAAAGGTGACATCAACATCAATCAAGAACGAATATGATTTTTACCGGCCATTTGGAAAGGAGACCCCCATCGTTAACGGTCAATACTCGAACCTTCTCTACATGATCCAGGTAAAGAAAGCCCTCATGGCATACAAGGATAAAGCCATTGCAACCGGACTCATCAAACTCAAGGAAGGGGAAACCATACTGGACTATATCGATTTTATCAACATGCATTTGCCGTATAGCAACATGGGCAAAAAGGCCCTGGCCTACCTCCTAAGACACGAGTGGAGAGGCATGCCATACTGGAAGAAGATAATAGAAAAGATGGGCATGGAAGAACCGGCACCTAAGGATCCGAGGGGTACAATTGAGTCAGTCCTTGCAGATGAGGAGTTCATGGCAAAGGATCATGAGTTTACAAAGAGGTTTAGCCAAACTGACGAGTTCCAGGAGGCATATGATTCCAAACTGGCAAGCTCACTGATAGCATCCAGAATAGTAGGAAACCTGTATACCGCCTCGCTTTACATGGGCTTTAGAAGCTGCCTAGAATTCGAATTCCAAAAGGGCACGGATCTTGAAGGCAAGAGGTTCGGGTTTGGTTCCTACGGGAGCGGCAGCAGCGCAATGGTCTTCAGCGGAGTCATCATGCCGACTTACAAGGAAATCGTCAAAAACATGAACCTAGAGTCAGAGATTGGCAACAGGATAAAGATTTCACTTGAGGAATACGAGGAGATTCACGAAAACAAGCGCGGACTCAACGATAACCTCCTTGACAGCAAGAAGGAATTTGTGCTGGTGGGCGTGGAGAACAGGCCGGAGATGCGTGGCCAGCGCAAGTATGTCTTCAAAGAATAGACCCGCACGATCACTGGAAATAAGCAAAAAAGATATTAATTCACTGGACTTTATGGAAGATATGAAAGATCGTTCAATGCCAGTCTGTTTTACTGCAGAACAATATGGCAAAATTGAGCAGATTGCAAAACAAAGAGGTATGCTCAACCCAAGCCAGCTTATCGAAGAGGCTTTAGGCGAGTTCTAAAAGGCAAATTAGCCTTTATTTTTCATTTCATGATGCATCAACTTTTTTAACGGATCTTTCCCAAACCATTTCATGGGACTCTTTGGGAAAAAGCATGGTGCTTGTTCCATATGCAAGAAGGAAATTACCCACAGGCACAAGCCGAAGCAGGAGTGGCAGGTGGAGGGGCCCCTCTGCGGGGACTGTTATGTGAGCCAGATGCAAAGGTTCTACGATCAGAGCCTCAAGCAGAGGTGCGTAACCTGTAACGTGGAAAAGGACGTGCCAGACATGTGGGAACCGAGGTACCAGTGGGATATGAAGGGCCTTCTCTGCAAGGAATGTTTTGACAGGAAGGACGCCGAGTTCAAGAACACGAAGGATTTCTGCAAGATCTGCGGCAAGAAGCTCGGAATGATACGATACAACCCAAAGAGCAAATGGGCCCTGGAGGGGCAACTCTGCAGGGAATGCTGGGACTCCAACAAGGCAAAGATGGGATAGCCATGGGCCTATTCAAAAAACACGAATGTGGCAAATGCGGCAGAAAATTTAGGCAGGAGGAAGAGCTGATGCACCACCATCTGATTGCCCACGGTGATAGAACCTATGACTGCAAGAAATGTAACCTTTATTTCTCAAGCATGGAGGAAATGAGAACCCACCTCCAGCGCGAGCATCAATACCGCGGAAAATCAGATTCTTAGAAAGCCTTTACCGTTTTTACTACTGGGGGGCGTACTTTTGTAAAGACCCTAAACCCGCATATGCATTTTATCTCTGGAAGCCGGGTAAGTTCGGATTGGCTCACCTTGGTGCCGCACCTCATGCACGAGTAATATACGCTAAAACTGGCTTGCTTTTCTTCTTGTTGTTGCGTTTCTTCCACTGGTTCTTCTACTGGTTCAGACATGTTTTATCACGAGTTCATCTGTAATTTAAGTATACCAAGGCTACTTGAGGGTAAGCTCTATGTAGACATCGTTGGGTATTTTGATTCTCATCAGTTGTCGGATTGCCCTGTCATCTGCGCTGAGGTCTATTACCCTTCGGTGAATCCTCATCTCCCATTTTTCATAGGTGTTGGTTCCTTGCCCGCATGGTGACTTGCGTGTGACCACGTTTAGTTTTTTTACGGGAAGCGGGGTCGGACCTTTGACTTTGACGCCAGTTTTTTCCCCGATTCCTTTTATTTCACTGCAGACCCCGTCCAGCCTTTGGAGACTTGTACTCGTTAATTTTATCCGGGCTGTCTGGGTCATTTAGATCTCTATTTTGTGAATTTCTCAGTGATCTCTTTTACAATTCCTGCGGCGATTGTTGCTCCCATGTCTCTGAGCGCAAACCTGCCAAGCTCTGGAAAGTCTTGGAAGGTTTCAATCGGCAGTGGCCTCACTGGCTTGATTCTTACAATTGCAGAATCGCCAGCCTTCAAGAACTTTGGATCCTTTTCCTCGACTGCGCCTGATTGCGGGTTTATTTTTGCTTCAAAGGCAACTATTGTAGCTGCAACTTGAGCCGTGTGTGCATGCATTACCGGCGTATAACCGGGTGCAATTGCTGTCGGGTGGTGAATGACTATGATCTGTGCTCTGAACTCTTTTGCAACGTTTGGAGGACTGTCTGGACTTCCAATTACATCTCCTCTCTTGATGTCCTTCTTTTCAATTCCTCTCAGGTTGAAACCGATGTTGTCTCCTGGCTCTGCAGATTCCATCTGGGTGTGGTGAGTCTCTATGCTCTTGATTTCACCTGTGGCACCAGACGGCATTACTACAATCTTCATGTTTGGCTTTGCAACCCCTGTCTCTACACGGCCTACTGGCACGGTTCCTACACCTGTGATTGTATAAACGTCTTGTACTGGAATTCTCAGTGGCTTGTTTGTCGGCTTGTCTGGAAGCTTGAATTCGTCAAATGCCTCGAAGAGTGTCTTGCCGGTCCACCATGGCATGTTTGCGGATTTCTTTACTAGGTTGTCTCCCTTCCACCCTGAAACTGGAATTATTGGTACTGTCTCTAGCTTGTATCCTACTGACTTTAGCAGTTTCTCTGCCTTTTCCTTAGCTACCTTGTATGCCTGCTCGGAATAGTTGCTGTCGTCCATCTTGTTTATTGCAACGACCAGTTGGCCTACTCCCAAGGTCCTGAGAAGGAAGGCATGCTCTCTTGCCTGTCCGCCTGGTGCTATGGCTGTATCGGTCTCACCTTCCTTTGCAGAAAGGACCAGAACGGCACAATCTGCCTCGGATGCTCCGGTGATCATGTTTTTGATAAAGTCCCTGTGTCCTGGGGCGTCTATCAAGGTGAAGAAATACTTCGGTGATTCAAACTTTTGAAATGCCAAGTCAATTGTGATACCTCTCTCTCTTTCGTCCTTTATGTTGTCCATTACCCATGCGTATTTGAAAGTGTCACCCTTGCCAGTCTTCTCGGATTCGGCGGCATGGGCGGCAATTGTCCTTTCATCTACCAGGCCCAAGTCCATGAGGAAGTGGCCCATTGTAGTGGACTTTCCGTTGTCGATGTGCCCGACAACGATCATGTTTAAGTGTGGTTTTTTGCTTGCAGCGCTCATACCGAACCCTTGAAGACTTGGGCTTTATTACCATTTCGATTTTTTGAAATTGTTTTTGGCAATTTTTCAAGAATTTGTGGTTTGGTCTTTTGCGGAGCAGATTTTTCACATACTATAAATCGAGGAATTTGTGTGTAAAATCACAATGAAAATCACCGTAACCGTGATCAAGGCTGACGTAGGCGGAATTGGTGGACATACAAGACCAAGCGATGGCCTGCTAAATGCTGTTAAGAATATCGTAAGATCCCAGATGATACGAAATGGAAAAGGACTCTTGATTGATTCCTATGTAGGATACTGCGGAGACGACATACATATCGTCATGACACACACGCGAGGAACCGACAACAGGGAGGTTCACCAGCTTGCATGGAAGGCTTTCGAATCTGCAACAAGGGTCGCCAAGAATGAGGGACTCTACGGGGCAGGACAAGACCTTCTAAAGGACTCGTTCTCAGGAAATGTCAAGGGCATGGGGCCGGGTGTCGCCGAGATGACTTTTGAGGAAAGGCCAAACGAGGCTTTTACAATCTATGCTGCGGACAAGACGGAGCCTGGAGCTTTCAACTACCCGTTTTACAGGATGTTTGTCGATACGCTGAGCAACACAGGGCTCATAGTAAACCAGAACCTTGCAAGCGGAGTCAAGATCAATGTGATGGATGTCGAAAAGGGCAAGATTGCACAGCTTGTGATGTGGCAGGACAAGCCCACACTTGAGGCTGCACTCATGTACCCTGGAAGGTATGTCGTTTCAAGCGTTTACACCAGAGACAACCAGCCGATCCTCTCAGCCTCGACTGACAGGCTGCACAACATTGCAGGCAAGTATGTAGGCAAGGACGACCCGATTTGCATCATTAGGACCCAGAAGGACTTTCCGGCGACCGAGGAAGTAGGATCTGCCTTTAGCAACCCGCACCTCGTGGCAGGAAACACTCGAGGAAGCCACCACATGCCACTGATGCCAGTGAGGATAAACTCGGCTGCAAGCATCAACTACGCGGTGCCAATAGTCTCAGCACTTGTCTTCAGCATGCACAACGGCAAGCTCGTGGGTCCGGTGGACGGATTTGATACTGCCGACTGGGACCATGTAAGGCAGATTGCAGTAAAGAGAGCAATCGCAATTAGGAGCCAGGGATTTGTCCATCCTGCAACGCTTGTACCTGAGGAACTAGAGTATGCCGAGGGATACAGGGCAAGGATGAACGTGTTGTGGAGCAAGATGAGGCCGATACCCGAGTCCAAGGGTCATCCCTCTCAGTCGCAGAAGCAGCAAAAGTCCCAGAAGCCTCAAGGTAACAGGCCACAGCAGGGTGCAAGGCCACAGCAGGGTAACAGGCCACCGCAAGGAATGAGACCTCAACAAGGTAACAGACCTCAGCAGGGAATGAGACCTCAACAAGGTAACAGACCTCAGCAGGGAATGAGACCTCAACAAGGTAACAGACCTCAGCA
>JAJPGU010000030.1 GCA_021325615.1 Nitrososphaerota archaeon
TGCTCCCGCCGGGATTTGAACCCGGGATCACTGCCTTGAGAGGGCAGTATGCTTAGCCGGACTACACCACAGGAGCTAATCTTAAAGCCTAAGGGATAGCAATTTAAAGGCTAGCTTGGACCGCTTTCAAAAATGGCAGATTAAAAAACCAAGTGGAGGGCGCCGCAACACTACCCTTTCTCGCGAATGAGATCCGCCCACATCGTCCTTTTTTCAAGCACCGGGGCACCGGAAGTGCCCTCTGCCTCGGCCTTTATCATCTGCAGCGCACTTTCTGCCTCCTCCCTTAGATATTTTGCGGCACTTTTTGAAAAAAGTGCAAGGATTCCCGTAAGTTTATAGCTTGTCTGCACTTCAAGAATTGTTCCGTTCTCGAGGGCAGACAGTATGATGTCCCTTATGCCCCTTATGGGGCCGCTGACCCACTTTAGGTGGATGCCCTCCTTGGGAAATAGGATTATCCTTTGCTGGCATCTGTTGTCTCCTCCGATGAAGACCTCCCGGACGACGAGATCTCTCTCCCTTGAGATGTTCCGGATGCGGGATAGGCTGTCCCAGTACTGTGCATCCCCGTCTACATCTGAAACCACCTGCCATACCCTCTCCTTTGGGGCGTTGATGCGCACCCTGGCACTAAATTCTTCCATGTATGTTATCCGTCATTTTGGCATAAATGTACCAAGTTTACACTGTAATACGGGAAAAACTGTCTGTATCGGGCGTCCTGCCTGAACTTTGCTGACGCCTTAGTGGATCTTGATGATCCCGCTGGTTATCATGTATTGGAGGCCCTGCACAAACTGGTCGTCAGAAATCTGCCCTGATGCCCACCATCCGGCATTGTTCTTTATCCATGCCGGTATCTGCTGGGTCGCATTGCCCGCGCCCTGCTGGGTGGAAGGTATCTGTATTATCCCCTGCTGTATCATGTATTGTATTCCCTGCACAAACTGGTCGTCGCCAATCTGCCCCTGGGACCACCACTTGGCGTTGTTCTTCACCCACGAGGGAATGACTGTTGGCTGGGTCGTATTGCCTTGACTGGGCGCACTTGGCTGGGGCGTGGGGGTGGGAACCTGCGTCGGTGCGGAACTTGGCTGTGATGGTGCCCCGCCAAAGGACGGAAGAGTGTTCACAGTCAGGTTTATCATGCCTGCAAGGCTCGTATCCGGGGAGGTGCCGACAGGACCCGTACCCAGTGCGGCGATCACCATGTTTGAAACGGGGGTTGTCCCCTTTAGAATTATAGTCAGGTCGTCGTCTCCTACCGGGGCGAACAGGGATGTCCTTCCGCTATCCTGGGCAACGGAGTCGAGCTGGTGGCCTTGGCTGTCCACGGTGAATATGTCATACTGGACACCAGAGTACTTTTGCGACTGGTCAAATGTCTTCTCGAAGGCTAGCCTCCACTCCATGTTGCACCCTATGTGGGGCGTGGATGGGCTGTACCTGTAGGAAATTATCATGGAGCCCGAGTCCGTGGTTGCAGAACCCTGGGTGGCATCGTTTACCATGTCTGGTGCAGGACAGTTCGGGTTAACGCCAACCGTTGCGGTGGACTGGACATTCATGAACGAGGGTTCGGTGGGGCTGTTGCCTACCTGGAGGAGCTCCAGCGTGTAGTCAGGAGGCGGCGTGCCACTTGTAACGTCGGTGTACACTATGGCCTTGACCGGGAATGATAACTCGGGTGCAATCCATATCATGTTATCTACGTCCTTGTGCCATCCGATGATCCATGTCTGGTAGGTTCCTGCCTGGACAGTTATGGGCTGCTGTCCCATTGATGTCACGGATTGTCCTCCGACGGAACCCGTCCTGCCCCATGAGGGAGAACCCAAGGTCTGCTGGTTGGTCTTGGACGAAAACGCGTCAAGCCATGATATGGTGTTCTTGTAAACGTTAGAGTAATCTGCTATGTTGGAATCGGAATATGTGGGGTCTGGAGTGTCGGTGCCGATGGACACCATGCCCTTTTGGATTATGGATCCGTCGATGGCAACCATCTCGAGGTTCCAGCCATTGCCGTCGCTTGTCTGGTTCTTCACCCAGAAGTCTATCTCTATTGGCGTGCAATTGTGCCAGTCGGTCCAGCACAGGTTGTACCTGTAGTAATCGCCCTGCTTGATGTTCTCCCCTGGATACCAGTTGGTGGCAAAAGCCCCAGGCATTGCAGCAAGGGCCACTACGCCGACTATAACCGCCAGTAGCCCCGCTACCGGGTAAGATCCATTCATGTCCTTCATCCTCTGTTGCTTTTGACGAACTAATAAACTTCATCAAGGATTACCGTCATTTACGGAATTCGCAGCTTCCCTGGTACGGATGTCTTACAAAGAAAAAAGGGGTGTTGATCCTATGGGATGGATCTGCTGTACAGTTTTCCCTCAAGGGCCATCTTGTACATCTCGGCAATGTGCGGGTTTTCTCCCGGGGTTTCAACGCCGAGTTCTACAAGTCGTGCATAGACCCTTACCACGTAGGCTAGTGCGCCCATGAATGCCACAACAACTCCCATGTTGAACATCCAGTGGTTGGGGACTGCAAAGATCTCCTCCACGTACCAGAAGTGCCAAAGCTCGTTTACACCTATTGTAAACATGGTTGCAAGATAGCCCAAAATGGTCATTTTCAGACCAGTGTTAATTGAGTTGTTCGGGCCTCTCAAGATTGGCACCTTTCTGTCGTACATCGCCACCGCAGACCAGCCAAGTGGCAGGGCTATGAAGTGGCTGTACAGCCACCAGTGCGCTGGCGTGAAGGCACTGTCTCTGATGGAAGTCTGGTGGAGCGAACCGTCCACAAAGTTGTCTACTTCCACAGATGCAGCGATGGATCCCATGGCAATCACTATCATCCAGATCTTCTTCAGTCTCTGGACTTCGACCTCCTTTGGAATCAGGGCCGGCATTTGTGCCATGCATAAACTCTCCAAAACTTTTGATATAACCATGGGCACGTTTTCTGTTTTTGAAAACGATTGATTTCTAAGGTACCGGATGAGAATTTTGAATTTATTTCAAGACAAACCGTAAAAACCTTGAAATTATTGTGAGCATGGGTTTTGGAGTAACTTTGTTATCTCGACCGTTATGCATCGATGTGCAACTTCGTGGTTGAATCTAGCTTCTCATGTGTTGCTCTGTGTACAGATGTCTTAAAAATTTCCAAACCCACAGGTAGTCATGCAGAACCTGGCCGGGCCTCGAGAGACTGGCACGGGGGCGGACCTTTTAGAAGTGATTGCCGACGGGCAATGCATATCTATACTGCAGGCAATCGACAAGGAGCCAAAACCCGTCGCACAGATAAGGTCAGAGTGCGAAATAAACCTCGGCGTAGTCTATCGAAAGCTAAAACTCCTCCAGAAAAACGGACTCCTTGAATCGTACTACAAGATCCGGCCGGACGGGAAAAAATTCTTTCTCTACAAAAGCCTAGTCAAGGGCATTTCTGTATCGTTCGGCGACGGGAGGCTGCAGGTCAGCGTCGCGTTCAGGGAGCAGAATCCGGCCCCGGAAGGTCCAGCCGGACAGGCCGGAAAAATTTGAGCGCATGGAAAAGCCGGCGTTTTTAGGTTAATGGATTTGTAAAATTTTCCAGCTTGGATGCTTTATAGCAAATTCGCAGGGTGGAGCCATATGGATCCTAGGAAAATCCCTGGATTGCTCTCCCTTTCGGAGGTTCCGGTAGGCCTTGGAGGCTGCAGGAACGGCACTGATAGCTTTGACTGCTGCGAGTATAACGTAAGCGTATTTGATGGCAAATCATGCGAATCGATACACGAGATCTCGGGCGAAACCGTAAAGGTACAGCATTGCTCGCTCTCAGAATCAAGCCCGGCGCTTCTAGTCCAACTCGAAAACCTTGCCATACTTCAGGATGAGCAGTGGGAACTTAGGATGTTTCTTGCCCGGATAGGGGAGAAGAGGGCGAAGATCATGAACTCCTTTGCCAAGAGCTGCCTGGTAGACGCAGGAATTCTTGCAAACAGGGCCAGGGAGGCATCAAGGGCAAAAGACCCACTCGCAGCGGCATGGGTGAAATGCTCCGCATACTTCCTTTCCGATGCCATTCTTTCCCTGAATTCAAGGCGCCCAAGCCCAGCTCACATGCTGGATATCACAAGGCGGCTTGAAAAAAGCGACACCAATCAGACCCTATCACTGGTACACCAGGTCCTGGGCCTGGAGAGGGCATCCACCTCGCTTCTGACAAGGATGGCAAAGTCAACAATAGGTTTCTCCGAGATGGTCGAAGGTGCCGGCAACTCGGGTATAATTAGAAGGAAATTTGAATACTTTGCGGACCACTCGCTTCTTTCTGATTGCTACTTTTACCTTGGTTACATGAACAGAAACAACATGATGAAAATAAAAAACCGCACACACAAGAATCCGGAATACGCCCACATCCTACGGGTGGCATTTGACATGGAAAGCGATCATCTGGTTGTGGAGGGTCAGGCAGGTGCACTGCTGGATAGGGTCAACGACCTTCTGGCAAGTATAAAAGATGGGAATTAGGAAACACCGCCTAGGCTTTTTTCAATAACCTTTTAAACCCTGCAGGGGATCCCTCAGGTATGACAGACGCGGCATGCGGATGCGAATCAGCAGCAGAAAACAAAGTAGAGTGCGACTGCGCCATGCAAGGCGAATGCTATTGTGATGCTAATTGCACATGCAAGGCATCAGTATGTAAAGAGCAGGTAGCTTCATTCAGATAGGCTTTAACCTTTTTTCTTTATTTTTTGGAATTACCTACTTTTCTTCCTCGTCTTTGAATCCCCAAGTCTTTACAAGCTCCTTTTGGAACTTGTCCACTTGCTTCTCATTGAGGGAATCGCCGCAGTTTTTGTGTGTGGGTACTACAGTCATCCCGTCCAGTTTGAACTCAACCTCGTACATGTGAACCTTTTCACACTCACACATGTGCCTTCTTGGTATGGTTCCACTATATTTGCCTATATGAAAGATTTAACTGAGCCCGCAAGGTAGCTTGAAAAGCAGATGGCGAGCATGAAACTTGTAGCAATCTTTGCTATAGTCATAGTGTCAGCCGTCGCAGGCTTGGCATGGCCTTTTCTCGTAAACCTTCACTTTCAGCCGTTGCCTGCCTCTGCAAGCCTGTGGCATATGGGAAAGGGATCGCAGTATGAGCCGGAAATGGTATACCACGTTTCCTACAACAACACCAACTTTACTGCGGACATGAAGTTCCTTCCAATGCAGGGTACAAACCAAAGCCTCCAGGTGCTGATAACACCTGAGGGAAGCAGCAAAACCATAAGCCAGACCGTCCAAATAGGCCTTGTCTATGATTATCCCGATGTCTCCCCTCAGGCAAAGCCATATTTTGACATGCTGGACCAGTCCGTCTTCTCAATGCGGGACTATGCAACCACGCCAGAATACCTCGCCAAGGGTGCGGAATGGGGTGACATCTACATCGGAGTAAACCACGAAAAAATGGCGGTCACCGACGTTGGTACCATGCCCTTTGAATTTGGGTCTGCAAAAGCCTACCTGCTTTCCTATCGCATAGGTGCAAACGAAAACAAGTTCTGGATAGTGGATAACCTCCCGCTGCCAGTAAAGTCCCAAGTTTACGACTTTAACGGTACGCTTGTTTATACGTTCGACTTGGTATCGCTCAAGGCGCCATCGACCCCTGGCCTGACCTCGTAACAGTTGGAAAGCAGCCAGTCGCAATATTCTAAAACCTTGTCGTCAAACCTTCCCCAGACGTGAAGAGAAGCCGGCAACACATCTAGCCGTATTCCGCCAGTAATGATTCTCACTCCCTCCTTCCCCTCGTACATGTACGCATCCTGGACTTGGGGGCTTTCAAGCAGTTCCAAGGCCTTTGATTTTATCGACTCCCGCGGGATTGGAAAAGATCTGCTGTCCCGGCGGAAAACCAATCCTATGTTTTCGGTCCCGTAGGACTCGAAGTCTTCAATCTTACCCCTCTGGGGAAAATTCAGGGAAAGGACTATTCCATACTTCCTCCCTATCGAAGATGCAATCTCGTTTATTGTAGTAAAAGCCATTGGTGGACTTTTCCGAAGTAGCATCCTTATCTGCGGCATGTTCGAAACCAACTCTTTCCTAAGTTCTGCAATGATGGAGGAGAAGCTCAACGCAATTATTCAGAAAATTTTCTCATATATTCATTGGCTTGAAAAAGACAGGACGCCAAAACACGCGCCCAACCCTATGGAGGTTTCCAGCAGAAATGGTTGGGAAAGGCGACACGGTCCATTTAATTAATGGGCATCATCCTAAACCATTCATGCTACCGCTTGACAAGGATGGAGTCCCTTATGACGAGGGAGCAGAAAGGGCATCAAGTGTTGAGGATTACAAGGTAACATGCATGCAGTTCATCAAGGACATTAGCAGAGATTATCTTGCATGGGTAGACTATTACAAACTCCCCCAGGAGGAGGACAAGAAGCGGAGGGAAAGAATCCATGCCATAGTGGAGCGTACCGACGAATGGATAGCCAAGGTTGCCACCACCATAAAGGGGGTGGATATAGTCATGAATGACGGCATCCAAAAAATGGCCGAAAACACGGCCGGGTACCCGTTCCAGATGGGAGTCTTCGTCAACAGCACATCTGGGTACACGCTTGCAAAACCCGGCCTTGTTGACATAAACGTCAAGGCGGTGGGAAGGGACGGCTCAAAGGTGAGACTTGGGTGGCATCAGAAGGACCATAGATTCCTCATTAGTTCGACAGGAAAAGTTTCAATCGACGAATCTAAAATAGGCGACAGTGACTTTGAAGCCCTTGACATGCACCTAACGATGGATGCAAGGGAATGCCAGCAAAGGGATGTCGTGTCGTTTACAGTAATTGTGGCAGAAACCAGGGAAGGTCAAGAGTACGAGAGACGTGGCATGACAACCATCATCCACATGGTCTGACCTCCAGTACTATCCTAGAATCTTCTGAACGCCTGTCCGAGTACTTGAGTGCGGAAATCTTTCTTGCCAACGCGTCATCCTTGACAACCGATGCCCTGCCCGGGAAGGAGGTGTCTCCAATGATCACCGTCACATCTGGATTTGCGGCAGCATTCTTGAGCCAGTCGCTGTCGGGGTTCCTCCTGGAAAAGTAAAAGTTGCCACGATAGTATACGGCCCTAAGCTCTACAGCATGCTCCTTGCCGGTCTTCCTGCCTATTGTGGAGAGCGTGGCACGGAGGGGACCCTCCTTGAATTCCATGGTGCTTCTCCTGTTCTAAAGAATTTAACCCATTAGATTGAAAACTCTGATACCCGATTCAATAAACTGACTCGGAAACGCTCTCTCATGGCAACTTCGCTAGAATATAATAGAAATCAGATAAAGGCAGACGAATTCAAGGGAAAAAAGGTGATTGATAGGGAAGGAATCGAGTATGGGAAGGTAAAACACGTACACATAAACTCCGACACGCTGGAGGTTGTAGGGATTACCGTCCATGAAGGACTCAACAAGAACTACTTCCTTTCAAGAGACTACGTAGACAGGTTCACCGAAGAGTCGGTACTGCTTTCTTCTGCGCCAATTAGGACTGATGTTGCAGTCGTCGATATTGACGGAAAGAAGATAGGAAAGGTAAAGCGACTGCACATGAACAAGAACACAAACGAACTTGAATCGATCGAAGTAACAGAAGGACTCACGGGATCGAGGATATTCCACACGTCCGAAATCTGGGGAGTCGGTGAGAAGATAATTCTCAGGCTGACTAAAGACGAATACAAAAGACCCTGATTTTCCCACTCATCATTTTTATTTTACCATTATCCGTTTCAAATCGCGGGCTGGTACCAATTTATAATGCAACGGACCAAGCTCGAGTGTTGCACGCAATAGAAACTATCAATCTTTCTAAGATTTACAAGAGCGGCCTGAAGGCGGTTGATGAAATCTCGATCAAGATAGAAAATGGTGAAATCTTCGGCTTTCTTGGGCCCAACGGTGCCGGCAAAAGCACCACCATAATGATCCTGACAACCTTGCTCAAGCCAAGTTCAGGGAGGGCATTTGTTGCAGGATATGACGTCGTGTCGCAATCAAAGAATGTGCGAGAAAACATAGGATACGTCCAGCAAGATTCCACAGTCGACGAATACCTGACAGGAAGGGAGAACCTCATCCTTCAGGCTAAGCTGAACCACCTGCCGAAGAATTTGGTGGAAGGGCAGATAGACAACATACTATCAATCGTGGAACTTGCCGACCGGCAGCACGACCAGGTGGTTACCTACTCGGGAGGAATGAGGAAAAGGCTTGATATCGCAGGGGGGCTGCTTCACAGGCCTAAGGTCCTTTTTTTGGACGAACCAACGCTCGGCCTTGACATACAAACTAGATACAAGATCTGGGAGTACATAAAAAAAATTCATGATGAATTTGAGATGTCCATCTTTCTCACGACGCATTACATGGAGGAGGCAGACAAGCTCTGTGATAACATATCAATCATCGACCACGGCAAGATCAAAATTACGGGATCTCCAGTATCGCTAAAAAACTCGCTAGGAAATGAAATAGTGAGTTTCAAGGTGAACCATGATGCAAACCTCGAGGGACTCGTATCAGACCTGAGGTCCATCCCAATTGTGAGGGAGGTATCACTTGATGATCACAAGGTAACGGTCTTCACCTCTAGCGGTGACCAGCTAATGCCAAAAATTTTCCAACAGACAAGCTACCTGGGAATGAAACTCGACTCGATATCTCTTACAAAACCGTCTCTTGACGATGTCTTCCTTTCATATACCGGAAGGGAACTGCGCGAGGATGTGGGCAAATTTGATAGGAAGAAAGAGCGTGAAAGGATGAGGAAGATAAGGGCATGATTCTGTCCGACACATACACTATTTTCTGGCGGGAGATGAAGAGGTACAGAAAGTCTAGGAGCGGGGTCCTCATAAGGCTAATCCAGCCTGCCATATGGATAATCGTCATAGGAAACACCTTTGCCAGTACAAGGCCACTAATCCAGTCGGTAGGCTTTTCGGGGTCTTACATCGAATTTATGGCGCCGGGTGTCATTATGCTTACCGCCATTTTTACAAGCATATTCGGGGGAGTAAACACCCTGTGGGACAGGAGATATGGGTTTATGAACAAGGCACTCACATCGCCAGTTTCGCGCACCTCCATCGCCCTTGGCAAAATGCTTGCAATATCACTCATTTCGGCCATGCAGTCTAGCCTTATTCTGGGAATAGCTCTTGCTCTTGGGGTCGGCATTGCAAACATGCTATCGATAATCCCAATAATGTTCATCGTGATTGCATTCTCCCTAGGCTTTTCAGGCATATCTGTTATTGTTGCGGCCACTTCGAAATCCCAAGAAACCTTTTGGGGAGTCATAAATTTCCTCGGGATGCCGCTCTTCATGCTCAGCCCGGCCCTCTTCCCACTGGAACTTCTACCTCCGTGGCTTGCCTTCGTAGCCAGGCTAAACCCTGTTACCTATTCCGTCCTCCTCATAAGGCAAATGATGACTGGGACTGCTCCCCTCGCATCTGTGGCGTTAGAATTGGGCGTCATCTGCGGGTTTGTAGCCATCATGGTAGGAGTGGCTAGCTACGTCTTCACACGGGAGGTCAACAAGCCCTTCTAATTTACCATAGTTGACAAAAACTGCAATAATTCCTCACTTAGGAGATCTTCTTAGTATTTTAAGACCCTAGCATGAATGAGAGCCTCTCTTGCGGTTATGGGTATCATATTACTTGTTTTATCTAGCTTGGCTACGGAATATACACTGGCAGACAATTCGCCTCCGTTTGCGATCCAGTGGGGTTCCTACGGACTTGCTGAAAACAACAAGTTTGCCTATCCCCAGGGGATAGCAGTAGACAATGCCGGTAACGTCTACGTGACGGACCTTGGAAACCGAAGGGTTCAAGAATTTGATAATAACGGGAATTTCCTCGCTACTTGGGGTCAAAAAGGTTCCGGGAACGGAGACTTTCAGGAACCGGCCGGGATAACCGCCGGGGGAGGTTACATTTACGTCGTCGATAACGAACTAAGCCTTGTTCAAAAGTTTGACATGCATGGAAATTTTGTATCACAATGGGGCAGCAAGGGAAGCAACAACGGGCAGTTCTTGCTGCCACAAGGAATCGCAGTGGATTCCAAGGGAAATGTCTATGTTGTTGATACGGGAAACAGCCGGGTTGAAAAGTTTGACGGCAATGGGACGTACCTACTTTCGATTGGAAGCAGCGGGCTTGGTGAGGGACAGTTTCTTTCTCCACATGGAGTGGCTGTAGACTCTCTTGGCTTTGTTTATGTTAGTGACACTGGCAACAACAGGGTAGAGAAGTTTGGACAGGACGGAACCTTCCTGCAGTCGTATGGTGAAAGCTCGGGTCTTAAATCGCCGATAGGAGTCTCAGTAGACAGCTCGGGGGACATATTCGTTGCTGATGACGGAAACAACAGAATAGTGGAATTTGAAAGCAACGGGAACATGGCAAGCTGGGGAAGCTCGGGAACAGGGCCAAACTTTTTCATGGAACCCCGTGATGTCGCAGTTGATTCAGCAGGGAATGTTTTTGTTGTTGATAGTGACAACAACAGAATACAGAAGTTTGGGTCTCTTTCCCAGCCCTCGCAGGTAACAGCACAATCTACAACCACGGCCAGTCAGACGCCGCAGACCACGACTTCCCAGCAAACTACTCAGCAAACTACTCAGCCAGCGCAGAATCTTGCAACTGCACAGACCGCAAACCAGTCGCTTATTACCGACCCTAATGAAAAAACGCTGCCGCAGATTACAGCACCTCCTGACATGACAGTGGAGGCCACGGGAACCCTAACCCCGGTTTCAATAGGCCAGGCCACTGCCACGGATTCAGTAAAGGTGGTTTCAATTACAAATAACGCTCCTTCGAAATTCCCGCTTGGGACCACAGAAGTTACTTGGACAGCCATGAACGCCGGAGGAAATACGGCACAAGCTGTTCAGAAAATAACCATAGTCGATACAACCCCGCCGACGCTCACAGCCCCTCCAAACGTCACCGTACAAGCAACAAGTGCCAACCGTACCACTGTTAACCTTGGACTTCCATCTTCATACGATGCGGTGGGCGTGGAATCCGTGACAAATGACGCCCCGACATACTTCCCATTGGGGCAGACGGTAGTTACTTGGAAGGCAATTGATCTTTCAGGTAATGTGGCTACGGCCAAGCAAACGGTGACAGTAGAAGACACCACTCCCCCAACAATAAAGGCTCCCGGGGATATTACAGTAAATGCCACAGGCACCCTTACACAGGTAAACCTCGGCCAAGCAGTCGCAAATGATGATACTGGAATTTCTTCCCTTACAAACAACGCACCGCAAGAGGGATTCCCGCTTGGAACAACCACTGTTACATGGACCGCAGTCGATGCGGGCGGAAACACTGCCAACGCAACGCAGAAGATTACAGTCGTCAATCATACGCCTCCAAAGCTTACCCCTCCCCCAGCAGTAACCTTCGAGGCGACATCGCTTGACAATAACACCGTGCCGATAGGCAATGCCACCGCAGCCGACATCGAGCCGGTATCAATCACAAACAACGCGTCAAAGGTATTCCCGCTTGGCAAGACCGTAGTGCTGTGGACTGCAAAGGACAGGTCTGGAAA
>JAJPGU010000017.1 GCA_021325615.1 Nitrososphaerota archaeon
TTCGAACTACGATTTGAGTTTGATCTTTCTCAAGTTCGCCGCAGGCACATAAATCGTTGGGAAGTCCGCAAGTATTGCAGATTACCGCCATTCGAGATAAAAAGCTGGGATCCTACTATTAAGCCTTGTTCAAGTGCATCGTTTTTTATGTAGAAGAGGATATCATACTTCGTGCCGGACTTTACAAAAAAAGCTGTGGAAATGCTGCTCAAGGGGGCTACACTAGTTAGCGAGCCCTGTCCTTATTGCAAGGGCGTCAGGATAATGAAAGATGGCAATGCATTCTGTGCCAATTGCGGCAGGGGATCCGAAGAAGAGAAGATCGTAAAATCCGAGGAGAGTGTACCTGAGGCAAAGGAAACTACGGCAACCGAACAACTTGATCAAAAAATCCGAGAACTGACAGAGGAGCTCCGGCACGAAAAGGATCACTCAAAACAGCAGATGATCCTGAGATCCATTGAGGAAATCATCACAATTAAGGAAAAACTCAAGGGTCTTTAATCACAAAGGTATTTATTTAAAGAGGGTCAAACACGCATCGTGAGCAGCAAGAAATCGGCACCGTTGCCAGCGTCAAGTGCAGGTCTACTGAGGTTCTTTGAAGATGAGACTAAGGGATACAAACTAAAGCCAGAAGTGGTGGTCGCCATCCCTAGCGCGCTTATCGGCATTTCTTGGATCTTGAAAATATTTTTCTCACCATGACTGAAAGTACGGATAGTGTATCCCGAATACACAAGCGGTATACTCTGACAACATTTACCCCTTCATCGCTATACGCCTCGCTTGCGATCTCAGTTGTAATTGCATCTGTCATAGTAGCGATGTCGTCGCTCTATTACTTCAAGTCGGTTGAAAATCTGGAAGTGGCCATCCCTTCGACCGTGGCGGTCCTAGTCGTGGCACAGTTTGCGGATTTCAAACTGCTCAAGACTGATTATTCTAAGGCCCTGCATATCTCGGCATTTGGCAACTTGCTGTGGCTCGTTACAATAATTGGGGGCCTGCTCTCAGAGGTCGTCTTCTCAAAATCGCACCTCTCAGACATATACATTGCTGAAGGCATGCTACTCTTTGCTAGCTTTCGGGTGGGAATATACACCTCGGTAATTGGTACAAAAGTAAAGACGGCATTGGCAATGTGCCTTGTGCAACCTCTTGCCATGTTTCTGACCTTTGTGCCGCTCGGCCAGTGGTATCCGATACTTTCGGATCCAAGGTCAATCGGATTTGGACTTGTTTTCATCTTCCTTGGCACCGCGTGGACGATACTCACGGACAGGGCGACGGGGAAACTTTCTCGCACTCATACGTTTTTGCAGGCGTATGTGGCTGCCCTTACAAGGAACGATCCCGTCGAAATGGAAACAATGATGGAGGCCCGTTCCCAGCCCTCCACCGTTTCAACTTTTCAGATATTGTTCAAGACAAAAAACAAAGACTGCAGGCTTGTTTTACCAGACGTTCATCCGGGGCCATTTCACCCAATTGGGGGCAGCAATATTACATACCTGATTTACAAAAACCTCAACTCGTCTGCCATGGTCATGCATAGTGTATCTGACCATTCACTGAACCTTCCTTCCCGCTCTCAGGTGGAGCAGTATCTGGCAAGCCTCCAACAAAGTTCTACCGTGCAAATGGGATACAATTGCACAAAGCCAGTAACTGTGCAGGTAAACAAGGCGCGTACGGTGGGCTTGTTGTTTGGCAAGGTTGCGGTCCTGATACTGTCGCTCTCCCCACACGGGATGGAGGACGTCCCGACATCGATAAAGACCGAGCTTGAGCAGTACGGCAAAAACCGGGGATTTGAAAAGGTCCTTGTAGTCGATAGCCACAACGCAATGGGTGAGGAAATTTCCAAACTTGATGCGGATGACCTTCTCAAGGCGGCCAAATCAAACTTGGATACGCTGGTTACTAAAACGCCGATGCCCCTGGAGATAGGATTTGCGAATTCTGACGACTTTGATATTGAGACAGACGACTTGGGGCCCGGAAAGATAGCAATCATGTGCATGAAAATAGGGGATGAAAAATTTTTCCTTGGCTGGGCAGACGCCAACAATATGATGAACGGCCTCAGAGAGGAGATCACAAACCACTTCTCAAAGAATGGTTACAACCTGCTTGAAATCTGCACCTCCGATACCCATTACAAGTCGAGAAATGCCAGAAACAAGCACGGATATTTCGAATTCGGCAGCCTGGCAAAAGCAGATGATGCAAAGTCTTGGTTTCTAAACCTTGCAAAGAGGGCCGACCAAAACGTGTCTGCGGCATCCTTTGAACTGCTTGCACAGGAAACTAGCGTGAAAGTTATGGGTGCAAAGCAATTTGATGACTATTCCAAGGCACTGGACAGGGCCATGCGGATGACTCAGGGATTCCTAGTGGTTACCACGGCATTTTTCTTCTATACAATGTATCAAGCATGAAGTCCCTCTAAATTGCCGTAAAACTCCTCGCAGAAGGCATCCAGCTGGAATATGGGGATGATGGGCACCCTGTCAATGAATCTTGCCTCGTACTGGTACAGAGTTACTATGGCAGGAACTGCGGCCTGCACTTTCTCCCTTGATACATAGTGCTTGGTCCTTTCTACCTGTTTCCTTACCGCCGTTTCAAGGGTGGACTGGCTCATCCTACTCCAATGCTTGCAATCTATCAAAACCGCTATGCCTGACTTTATGCCGACCACATCTATCTGCATCCTTGGTTTTGTAAGAATAACATTACGTGAGGTTTCAAAATCCCTGCTCAGGAGTATCTCGGCAGTGAGTGACTCGAAATCCTGCCAATTCAAACATTTTGAGACCTCCTCAACAGGTGCGCCCATGCTTATTGCAAGAATGCTGGTCTTTAGACGATCGGCTTCTCCAAACTTAACCAAATCATCCTCATAGGTGCCAATCCCGTTCTTCATCAGGTTGTCAAGGATCTCGACGGACAATTCCCTACTTGTCTGGGTAGCCATTGAGAAATCCGTGACTGAAATCCCCCCCGGTATGATTCCCTGTATCCCCCTTACCAAGGTCTGCAAGTTCAATAGGGTGTATTGTTGAGCTGCAAATAAAAACTAGCCATAACGGATGACATGATTCGGGAAAATGAAGAAGTACCTGATTATTCATTTGAAGGAACGACGGACCATGGTTAAATACACTTCAAATCAAGACAGTTCATGAAACTATTGCTAGTGGTCTTACTAGCACTCGTCATCTTTGGCTCCAAGGCTGTTTTTGGAGAGAAAGGGACATACCTAGACAAGGTGGAATTCATCCAGTACTCCGATCCAAATACTGCCGTTGAAGAGGTGAAAAATGGAAACCTGGACATTTACTATTCCCCCATACCGTCAAGCAGGATAGATCCTCAGTTGAGACAAGATGTCAACATTTTCCAATCCACGGGGACAGAGTACAGTCTCCTGATAAACCCCGCCCCGTCCAAAACCTTCAACCCCTTTGCGGTCCGGGAGGTGCGCTACGCACTGAACTATCTTGTTGACAGGAACATGATAGTGGATGAAATTTTGAATGGTTATGGGTCGCCCATGATATCTGCGTACAAACCTTATGACCCAGACTATCTCCATGTGCTGGGAACGCTACAATCTTTTAATTTTCAATATGATCCTTCTCTTGCGGAACAAATGACCAGAGAAGGCCTCACCAAGGCCGGGGCACAAGAAATTCATGGAAAGTGGTATTTCAACTCAAAACCAATCGAGGTAACAATTTTTATCCGAAACGACGACCAAGTTCGCCAAGCAATAGGGGAGATTCTGGCCTCGCAATTAAAAAAAATGGGGTTTGAGGTTAGGACGGAATACGGCGACCTTACAAAGGCCTTTACAGTAGTCTATGGCTCCAACCCAGAAGACATGCAGTGGAACATATACACGGAGGCCTACACAATCGGGGGATTCTTTAGGTACGACTCTGTAACCTTGTCTCAGATGTACTCACCATGGTTCTCAAACATGCCGGGATTCAACAACCCTGAATATTGGAATTATGAAAATTCCTCGTTGGATAGTATCTCCAAGGAAATCTTTGTAGGCAACTTTACCTCGTCTCAAACACGTGCCACACTGCTGAACGAGGGGGTAAAGGAAGGGGTGCAGGAATCCGTCAGAATCTTTCTTGCAGCCCAGATAGATCATTATGTAGCCAACAAAAGAGTAAAAGGTATAATCAATGACTTTGGAGCGGGAATAACAAGCAGGTTCACACCGATAAATTCCAGAGACGGATCTGACATGATGAGGATTGGGGTGGCAAAAATATACCAAGGAGCATGGAATCCCGTAGCCGGATTCACCGATTCCTATAGCCAGGAGATGTCGTCGTCCGTAATGGATCCTGGCGACTTTAAGAACCCCTATACCGGATTTACAATCCCAGTGAGGACAACATGGGAGGTAAAGACTGCCGGTCCAACGGGAAAGCTGGATGTTCCAAATGACGCGATACGGTGGGACCCCTCGCAGCAAAAGTGGATTCAAGTAGGTCAGGGCATCAAGGCGACAAGCGAGGTGACATTCCACATGAAATTTGGAAACTGGCACAACGGGCGACCAATGGACATGAACGACGTACTTTACGACATTTATTTCCTTTATCAATGGGGTTGGGATGGAGCGGCACAGACTGCCACATACGACCCGGAGTACTCGCCAAAGGCAAACCAAGCGGCAGATACACTGGTAGGGGTGCGGGTAATTGACGGGGACACGATTGAGGTCTACCAGAATTATTGGCACTTCGACCAGAATGAAATTGCGGATTCCGCGGAGGTCTGGCCAACCATGCCTTGGGAGATGATGTATGCGATGGAAAGGTCCGTCGTAGACGGAAAGCTGGCGTTTTCAAGATCTGAGGCAACAAGCAAAGACATCGAATGGCTTTCACTAGTTGTGCCAAAAGACGCACAAATAATGCAGTCGTACTTGGAGGGATTCGAAAAAGATAACAGCATACCGACGCCGCTTGCAGGTCTTGCGAACTCCACATACTGCGATTCCAGGTACAATGCATCATCCTCATGGATTGGAGAACATGGCAATGCCATGATAAGCAACGGCCCATTTTTTCTGGACAGCTATTTGCCGGAGGCAAGGACTATCACGCTGAAGGCATTCGATGATCCCGCGTATCCGTTTCCCACTGGCTATTGGAAGGACTTCGAACATGTCCAGCTTCCAAGCATAGAATCAATCCACGTCCCAACGGTCATCACTATTGGCAAGGGATTCGAGATTCCTGCCGAGGCGACGCCTGACTCGGAGGTCTACTATTATTTCATAAATTCTGACGGCAAGGTAGCATATGATGGCATGCAAACCACAGGAAACGGCACTTTTGCGATAGTCGTTCCTGCAGCAAAAACCCTGAACTTTACGGATGGGGCAAACTCACTCAAAATTTTCGCAGTATCAAACGCAGCCTACAGGCCTGATACCTTCAGCACGGGTTTTCTTGCCACAATATCTGGACAGGGGCAATTTCCTCAAGAAGCATATCCTCTAGGAAATGAATATCAGAACGGCCCGGGATACGTAATCCTGCTGCCACTAGCTGCGGCGGGCATGGCCCTTGCGGTGTTTTATGGCCGGGCAAGGAGAAACCGACAAAAAAGGTAAGATGAAAAAATGGGCTTTAAAAAATATCTGGCAAAGAGGGCAATTACGATGTTTGGCGTCCTGATGGCCACGCTTCTGATAACCATAGCACTTGTTGGCTCCAACATGGACACCATACTGAAGCAGAGTGTATCACTGGAATTAAGGCAGCAGATAACCAACAACAAAAACCTGGTCTCAAGCTTCAAGAACCCCGAACAACTTGACGCGTATGTCAATAACCAGATAAACCAGAGGGAGATCTCGCTAGGACTTGACCAGCCCTGGTATACACCCTACAGGCTCGGGCTTTCCATGTATAGGATTCTCACATTGGATTTTGGCCATGCCAAGTTCCTTACAAGCGACACCGGATCTTCTGATGTAAAGGACATCATTCTTGAAAAGCTGCCAAGAACAATCCTTCTTTTCACAACGGCCACCGCCATCGTCTCTTTCGTTGGAATCTTCCTGGGATCTATTTCTGCAAGCAAGGTGAATTCCAAAATAGACAGGATTACTTCGGGTTTTGCCATTCTGAGCAGCAGCTTTCCCGTCTGGTGGGTTGGGATCATAATGATCTTCTTGTTTGCATTCCTTTATCCGATATTCCCAGCTAGGGCAACGCCAGAGGTTTCCCCAGCGGACCCTTCATACATCACCTCGCTTTTGTATCACATGACGCTGCCACTCATCACGCTTGTCTTGATAGGGTTCGGTTCGTGGGCATACCTTGTGCGCAACTTTCTGGTAGGTGTACTTCAGGAGGACTTTGTCCTTGCAAAAAGAGCTATTGGAATTGGCAAGAAAAAAATCCTATACCGGCACGCGCTAAAAAACGCAGCTCCGCCTATAATCACCGTCCTTGCTCTGAGCCTTTCCGGGTCGCTTGGCGGGGCGATAATAACTGAAGCTGTGTTTGACTGGCCTGGCATGGGGAGGCTGTACTATGATGCCATTAGCGTCCTTGATCTACCGGTGATAATAGGCGCTACGTACGTCCTTACCGCGTTCTTCCTTGTCAGCATATTTGTCGCAGACGTGCTGTACGGATACTTTGATCCTAGGGTGAGAAGACAATGAGCCTTTCACCAAGGGAGGTCTGGAAAGAATTTGTAAGAAACGGTATTGCCCTTGTGGGCATAGGCATCATAGTTGCCCTCGTAGTTATGTCCATTGCCGCGTTTGTGGCCATCCCAGTTGCAACCTTTAGGGAATGGAATGACCCGGCAAGCTGGCTGGAATACCCCAAGTCTGCAATGCCTTCATGGGTAAACTTTTTCCTACCTGAAAAAATTCCAGAACACCTCATTCTCCAGCCAAAGCAATACGAGCAAAACACCTCGTCAAACTCGGTTGTCACTGACGTGTTTGCCACGGACTATGAATACGACTCATTCCCAAGCGATTTCATGTATCAGTACGAGACAAAATACCAAGGATCGCCACTTGTCCAGCTTTCAGTAACCAGGCCTGACGGGCTAAGTTCGGTCTTGCTTTCAATACCGCTGCCCAAATCGACCGGGACGGAGACATTTGAGGGGATGATCTTCTCCACTGACAGTTCCGTGAAAAAGAACATCCAAGGAGGAATGGGTTTCAGGTTCCATACTGAGAATCTTCCCTCACAAGACTTGGTCTTCTCAGAGATTGGCAAAAACAAGGTGCTAAAGGGAGTTTACGTCTTCAGGGCAACGACCTATGGGAGCCAGGGCAAAATCTCGATTGAAAAGTCCCATCTCATCATTGGCGGCAAAGTTTACGGCCTCATGGGTACGGATGAACTGAGGAGGGACTTGGCGGTTGGAATTCTCTGGGGAACGCCGTTGGCGCTGTTCATAGGAATAACGGTCTCAATCGGCTCGGTGGCGGTCGGACTTGTATACGGGGTATATGCAGGGTTTAAGGGTCGTACCACAGACGAGGCGATGATGCGTTTTAACGACATAATTTATGCGATGCCTGCTCTACCCCTGCTGATAATCCTGGCTGTAACGGTAGGCAATAGCATTTTCCTCATTGTGGGATTCCTTGTAGTATTTGGATGGGTAGGTATAGCCAAGGTTTCAAGAAGCATGGCCATGCAGATAAAGACCCTCCAATACATCGAGGCCTCAAAACTCATGGGGCAAAAAGACATCAGGATAATTTTCAAACACGTCCTTCCACAACTACTGCCATACGCATTTGCAAGCATCGCCATATCTGTACCGGCGGCCATCACCACAGAGGCGGGTCTTAGCTTCCTAGGGCTTGGGGATCCCACCTTTCCAACATGGGGGCAAATACTTCACGATGCCAGCGTCTTTGGGGCGGCGGAGCAGGGAATGTGGTGGTGGATTCTGCCGCCAGGCATAATGATCGCAGTGACAGGCCTTGCCTTTGTCTTCATAGGTCACGCCGTGGATACTATAGTGAACCCTAAGCTACGACGCTAGGATTGAACTGTCGTATGATCTTAATTGTTTCATCACTAAGCCTTATGGTATATGCCGCTGCATTGGGATCTGTAGACTGGGCAAGGGACTCGGCAAACTGGGTCTTGTCCCTGCCTCGCTGGTACATTCCGCCAGATTCCTTGATGCACAAGGGGAATTTTTGAAGTTTTAGGCCGTTCTGGAAAAGGTGTGCCATGAATTTTTTGTAGTTTTCTGGAGAGTACCATTCCGCATTGTTCTCTTCACATAGCATTATCCATGTGTCTATGGTATTTTGGAATAGTGCCTTCTTTCTCAGTTCTTCGAGGGTCATTTCGGGGCCTAAAAGTCTGCCCTTTTCATCTTAGAACCGCATCTAGGGCAAATCCCGCCCTTGAACCGGTTGTTGCATGCAAGACAGATGTATCTGACTCCCTGCCCTTGTCCGAAGAAGCCGCCTCCACCAGTGCCTGTGTCTGTGCCCATTCCACCCATTCTCTTTAGGGCGCGGTTTCGCAGGAATAGGGGGAACACTATGAAAATCGCCAGCGCTGCGATTAGCCCGTAAGGCCACGGGAGAAGCATTTGAAGCCCGATGCTCACAGCAAGTGACCCAAATAGAAAGATAAGGTAAGTCTTGTAATTTATCAACATAACGTGTTGGGGCAAAAAGCTTATAAATTTTTGTCAGATTTCGTCCAAAACTACTGTCAATTCTAGCACGTTCCCGTCACGGTCGTAGGCAAAGAGGTCATTGTCTTCGTAGGGGGATTGAACAATTATGGAAACAAAACCAAAAAAATTGTGCAGGTCGGTGACTGAGGGCCTTGCTACACCGCTTGGATGCGAATGAACTGTGCCGACATAGCTAGGATCAAGCGGCAGAAACGTGTGGGGGAATCCTGCAAACGTGGGACCAGTATGTGAAAAGGGCGGGATCACAAGACCGTCAACAAATACGTTGCCCTTCTTGTATTTCCCGCGCAAAATGAGGATCCCTTCATTGGGGTGGTTCATCTTGCAATAGCTAAGTATGCCATCCCGGGTCTGTTCCGTTATGGTTATGGTCCGCCTAACGTTCTGGGGCTTTTTGAATATCACGGAATAAATCCCGCCTTGGAAACTAATTAACCTTCGAACTTCTATCCCTGGAATCTGACCACGGTTCTCGTGTTGTTCAAACGACTTAGGGAACTTTCCAACCCTGTCTTTTCCGAGGCAAGGGAGGCACGATCCTGGGAGATTTCCACCTCGAGTTTCTTGGTGATGGCCTCTAGGTCCGACAGACCCACCTTTGCCTTCTGAAGGTCTTTCTCCTTCCTTTCAAGTGCCGCGGCATCAAAGGTCCCAAGTCTTGACTCCAACTCGGATTTCTTTTTGGCCTGACCTGCCTTTAGGAGGAAAAACTCATCCAAGTGTTCAATCGTCTCTTCTATCAGTTCCACGGATCTTTCCGAGTCCTTCACTGATACATTTCCAGCCATGACTGACTTGGCGGCTGCTTGCAAAATTTCTATGATGTGGCCCCTGTTTTCCGGAAGAACCACCCGGTAGGGATCGGCAATCAAGTCCTCCATTATTTTTTTCATAGGCTTGTCAAAAGAGGAAACATAGGTGTATTTGTTAAGAGGCCTGGATATCTTGGAAAACTGCGCGTTTATCCTGTCCCTGACCGAATGCTCCTCCATGTCGCATGCCTCTATCTTTCCTTTAATCTCCAAGAACTGGCGGTATTCCTCGCGTGACTTTGTCCCAGATATATCACGTTCGAGAGCGCTAATCATTCCAAAAAGGCCCGCCTTTTCCGTGGCGATTTCCTCTATTCGATGGGTTTGTTTTGCGAGCTTATCATTGAGGGAATGAATCTTGTCCACCATCTCAAGCACCGTCCTGGAATCGGACGTGAATTTTTCCTGTTCTGATATCAACCCTTGCAACAAGTTTCTACTCTGAGAAAGCCCGCCTATCTCCTCCTTTAGCTTGTCAGCATACTTTCTTGCAAAGACGTGCATGACCCTGGTATGAAGCCCCAGGATGTCGCCGATCCTCTTGAGAATCTGGTTTACCTCGCTGTAAATCTCCATTACATCCTCATAGGATGCTATGTCAGGCAGTTCGACCGATGTTTCCTTATTTATTGTGGAAACCACGGCATCCTTGCCCCTTTTTCCGATTGTCTTGAGGTTCTTGTCGATATCGTCAAGCTTCAGGTCGTCCTTTTCTAGCTGGCTAGCAATACTGTGTATGTTTTTCAGGGCTTTTCGAATATCCTCCTTTAACCCCTTTGCTCCCATTACCGTTCTTTCTACACGTGGGACTTCCAAGTCCCTTATGATTGAAGGTATGTCGTGCAGGGTAACAGCTATTTCGGACTCGACCTGTTTCACAGGTTCCTCCGCAGGTTTTTTCTTCCCGAAACCAAAGACCATGTTGATACTAACGTTAGATTCTAACAACGTTAAATATTATGCATGATAATCCAAACACGTGAGCGACATAAGGCTGATTATGGCGGGCTCGGTGATAATATTTGCCAGTTTTTATGTTGCAGGCATTGGCGGTTCAGAATATTCGGAGATCTCAATGCAGGCTAGAGAATTTTACAACTGTTACGATTATTCCACGGGCGCCGCTGTACAGGTAAACTGTAACCAGGCTGAACACGATGCCCTGCTCTACCTTGCTCTGGCTCTTGGCCTCATGGGCGGCGGCTCATATGTCATTTTCAGGGGAATAAGGGGAAAGTGGGACCAAAACGTAAAGAATGATGAGATGCTGGGGCCAAAAAACGGGTGAGTCCTTTCCTATCCTGCCCTTAACCTACAAAGTTCGGTTTCAAACGCGTCCGTTTCCTCTTTAATGGAGTCGCACAATGAGCGGAATTGTTTGTGGACAAGTATGAATTCGTCGCGTGTGGCTGATTGGAGGAATTTGGCCGCAACTAGCTCGGAACGTTTCTGTAGATCCCTGATTGTTTGCAGGCGTCCTATCGATTCCTTTCCTCTGCTTTGGAGAGCTCCGAGGTCAATGTATAGGCGGTCTAGGCTCTGCGAAAGGCCGTCTATCCGTGATAGGAGATCCTCATAATCTGAAGCAAACTTCTTGCATGGTAGTTCTGATGGGTTTGAAGGAAACTCTAGGAACCCACCAACATTGTCTTTAGTACTTGTGAATTCAGCAACGGCGGCAGATTGGTCGGTTTCTGGATTGCGGAAGATTATGTATGATTTGAAAACCTTCTGAACAAAGTTCCCTAGCAGGATACCGTGCATTTTCACTGATTGGGAATAGTTGTCAAGTATGCGGTTTTTCCTTGCTATCCTGTCCTTCTTTTCCTGCCAGTGGGTTATTGACTTGTGCCCTACGACCGCGCCTACCACTATGGGAATTATGGATTCTGCCAATGTGACAAGCATGGATAAAAGAAGATTGGATGTCGTGGTAGACTGATAATCGTTAACATTGAGGGTGCCGCTAAGATTCATGTCCTGACCATGGGCGGTGGAGGGGGGCAGAACCGATAGTAGTGTTATAGTTGTGATTGCAATCGTCAGGTGGTATGACTTGGAACTCTTCATGGTGCAGAATATGGAAGCCACTTGTGATTATGAGTATTTTTCAATTTAAAAAATTGCCGTGTCATTGCTACTGTATAATATTATGAATTAGGCTGTCGTAATTAAATTCTGTAAAAAATTTAGTCAAACGCTATATAGTTTAATCCAAGGTGGAGTAATGTACATGGAATCATGCTTTTACACAGATTTTAGGGCAGCCCTTGAAACGCATCTTCTTGTCCCGAACCGGAGAAACTAACATGAAGATATTGATTTTGGGAATGGATGGATATATTGGGTGGTCCCTTGCCCTTCGCCAACTGCGACTTGGAAATGAAGTGTGCGGGGTGGACAACTTTTCACGAAGAAAAGCCGTTGAGGAAATGGGTTCTTGGTCTGCGGTGCCAATACTGCCGATGCAAAAACGACTTGAAATCCTTAAAAAAGAACATGGCGGAAAGGTAAGTTTCCATGAGGGAGACCTTGTGGATCAGAAATTTACAGACGACGTCATCAAAACCTTCAAACCTGATACCATAGTCCATCTGGCAGAACAGCCCTCTGCCCCATATAGCATGATAGATCAAAATCATGCTGTTTACACACAAAGCAACAATGTTGTCGGCACACTCAACGTCCTTTACTCACAAAAAAATCACGTCCCACGAGCCCATCTGATAAAGCTTGGCACCATGGGAGAATACGGCTACGGGAATGACATCGATATCACTGAAGGGTTTATGGAAATAGAATTCAGGGGAAAAAAGACGGTAATCCCATACCCCCGAATGGCTGGAAGCTGGTACCACTGGAGCAAGGTGCATGATAGCAATAACATCATGTTTGCTTGCAAGCTGTGGAACCTTACCTCGACTGATATCATGCAAGGCATTGTCTATGGGACGAGGATTCGGGAAATGGAGGATGAACCGAAGATGACCAGGTTCGACTTTGACGAGGTTTTTGGAACCGTGATTAACAGGTACTGCTCGCAGGCAGTGATTGGGCACCCGCTTACGGTATACGGGCAAGGCGGGCAGACTAGGGGCTTTCTCGCATTGGAGGATTCCATCCAGTGTATTACAATTCTCATCAACAATCCGCCAGACCCGGGAGAATATCGGGTCGTGAACCAGTTTGATGAACAATACAGGGTATCCGAACTTGCGGATCGCGTGAAGAGGATTGGGGACAAGAAAGGACTTGGCGTGGAGATAAAACGTGTCGAAAACCCGCGTCTTGAAAAGGAAGAGCACTATTACAAGGCAGATCATGAACACCTGAAAAAACTTGGTTTCAAGCCCACGCGCCACATCGACGATGAAATCAACATAATGCTAGATGACTTGGCGGTATTCAAGGAAAGGATTCAGGCCAAGAAAGATTCAATCATAAAAATCGTGAGATGGAACGATGGTTTGAAACAAAGCATGGCAAGTCCTGCGGTTTCTTACAAAACCTAGGTTATGCGCTCCATTTACCTCGCGTCGTTACCAATCCTACTCCTGTTGTTTTCCTGCGTATCTCAGGGCCTGGCAGCATATGCCGTTCTGCCGCCAACCCAACTACAACAGCAACCCAACCTCCTATTCACCAATGTTTACGTGGATCCCAACCCCCTTCCAAACAAACCCTTTAAAATTTACGCAGATATCCAGTCCCAGAGCGTAAACTGGGAATCCCTTATAGTCCAACTGTCTGCGCCGGATGGGGTGAGCATCATGAGTCCGATCATTGCAAATCTCGCCTTTACGAACGAGGGCAATACGATGAGGGCCACATGGGTGGTGATGGCAGGCTCAGGGGGGTCATACCCACTAGTCATAACAGCGCATTCTAACTTTCCCTATGATACGGAAACATATTCCGTAACAGTAAACGTGGGAACGCCGCACAGCTTGGTGGTAACGGGCCTGAACATCCCAGGGGGATTGTTTCCAAATGATAATTTTACCATAGGGCTCAGGCTACAAAACGCCGCCAGCGTTTCAGACAGCAACATAATTGCCCAGATTTTCGTCCCAGCAGGGCTGCAGCTGCTTGACAACGTGACAAGGTATAGCAATACTGTGGGACCCCACCAGCAGGTGGAATTTAGGTGGAACCTAAGGGCAGAAAATGCGGGCTCGTATGTTGTTCGCTTCAATTACACCTCGTCAAATGCAGGACCATCGTCAATACCCGGCGGCATAAACGTGGGAAGCACCCTCCAGCCTACCGGAGGACTCTTGTCAATTACGGCCCATCCCGCCACACTCCAACCGGATTCCATCACGCCCATCCTTTTTGATATAACGAACATTGGAACCCATCCGATACAGAACCTGCAGGTAGTTTCTGCATCGGGAGGAGGGTATACCTCTACCGATACCCCCATCTGGATAGGGGACCTAGCGGTCCACTCTACCCGGACAGTCCCACTCCGGATTTACACCCAGAACGGGGGCATGTCTCTGCAAATCCCAGTCTCCGTAAAATACGACTCGAACGAGAACCAATTTAACGAGACATATCAAACCGAACTCCCTCTGGGAAACCAGCCAGTCTTTAAGATCCAAAATGTAACAGATGTGCCCACGCTCTCCTATCCGGGTGACATAGGAGACCGGATAGACGTGCACATATTCAACTATGGACTTGAGGCAAACGACGTCTACGCAAACCTTCACCTGCCAACCGGAATGTCCCCTGCCTGGGGTAACTCGACATCGGCATATTTCGGACACATTGCCACCTTCCAAACCATAACTGCGACCTTCTATGTTAACATAGACAACATGGCCCGTTCTGGGACCTTCCCGATGTCACTGTCATTGTCGTCGGGAGGACAGCAGTCTGACCTAAATGTCAACTACATTGTTTCACCAAAGGCGGAATTCCAACTTGTCTCGGAGGATGACTCTCAACTTTATCCCGGGGCCACGAACGTGCCTTTTAGGGTAACTTTGAAAAACATGGGCTCGATAGAAGCCCAGACAATAACCACTACACTGCTATCAGGAAACTCGGTACCGGGGGTGAAAAGCGATACCATCACGAGCGTTGGAAATGTGGAAAACATTGGAACTGTCCTGCCGGGACAGACCTTTGTGACAACATTCCTTGTGGATCTGGAACCTGACTTTGCATCGGGAGACCAGTCCTCCACAATCCAGATAAACTGGTCTCAGAATTCTACTGGCACATCCAACCAGTTTCTTCAGACGGTCGTCGTGCCATACCATGTGGCAGACGGGCCTGGATACCTGTTCTATTATGGCGGCATCCCAGTGACATATGCCGCCCTGGCGGCCGCCACCATCGTAGGCTTGACAGTCTTTGCCAAACGGCGGAGCAAGAGAATGAAAATGATTGAGCGGGCGTCCCTTCAGGAAATAACGCGCTCTGATGCCAACCTCATTCCAACAGAGGAGGAAATTTTCGAAGACATTAGTGCTGAAAAGAAAAATGACCGGGGGAGCAAGATAAAGTTTGCCAGTCGCGATCCATACCGAAATGCAGACGATGGCGACGGAAGATGAATCTAGCCCCCGGTAGCATCCTTAAGAGGGCATTCCTCTATTTCCCGACCCGCTTTCTGGTTTGCGGGTTTATCTTTGCCTATGCCTTACTGAGCACTTCATTCCTGCAGAACACGGAGAACCAAATCTTGGTCTGGATGCTACACTTTGTAAAACTTCCTGCCTATGTAGACAACCAGGCTGTCTTTGGAGGGAGTTCCTTTATGCCGGCTGATTTCTCACCCCCTGCCAAAACCCAGACGCTTTTCCTTATTTTTTTTCCATCCCTGGCGGCAGCCACGGGCGCGGCTATGGAAAAGCGCGTCAAGATAATGTTGTTTGGCATGATGTGCTTTTTTAGCCTTGTATTGACGCAATTTCTGGTCACGTCTGCCATGATCTTACTGAACGTGACCTCACACGTGGCGTTTCTGCAGACAAGCCTCTTTTTCACAAGCGTAGTCGCCAGCACATTCATCGAACTTGCCCTGTTTTCCTCGATAACTACGCCGGAGAGCAAAAAAGTCAAAATGAGGCTGAAAAGGAGCTATGCTGGCCAGTACCTGTATCTGGTTTTGATTTTCGGAAGCGGGGCCCTTGTAGTTTACTCACTCGGACCGCTTTTCCAGCTGTCCAGTGATTCTCCAATCACTGCTTACTTGAGCGTCAGCCTCTCGGAACTGCTTTCGCTAAAATACTACATGGCTTTTTTTATCTACGAACTCAAGGTCCCATTGTGGGCAAGGGAGGAGGAAACCCATAGGTGCCCATCGCTTGAGGAAATGACAATATCGTTTCTCCTGGCGGGCTTCAACGAGGAAAAGCACATCGCAAGGTGCATAGAAAGCATAGACAGGGCGGCAAAATACTATCCCGGAAGGACTGAGATCGTAATTGTTAACGATGGGTCCACTGACGGCACCAGAAAAATTGCCTCTGATGCGGTGCAAAACCTAAGGCATGCAAGCGGAACAGTGTACAACATCCCGCATTTGGGTCTGGGGTTTGCCCTCCAGTACGGACTTCAGAGGGCCAGGGGCGAGATCGTTTTCCGGACCGATGCCGATTCCATGATCGACGAGTTTGCCATAGGTCATATCATGAAGCATTTCAGGGATCCGCAGGTGGCCTCCGTCTCGGGCCTGATTCTTCCTCTGGAGGAGGTCAGCTGGTGGCAGAACCTGTGGATCATACGATACTGCCTGCTCACCTTTGCAAAGCGGGAGTGGGAGCTTACAGACTCGGTAATAGTTCAACCCGGAGCCTTTTGTGTATTCAAGAAGGCCCCGCTTGTAGATGCGGGTGGGTGGGCTGATGACATGACAGGGGAGGACTGCGAGATAACCGTGAGGCTTGGAAGATGCGGGTACAGGCATGAATATGAACAGCATGCGATAGTCCGCTCAGACATTCCAGCAAACCTGAAGGAACTGCGCCATCAGAGAGTAAGGTGGTCCGCCTCGTTCTACCAAGCCTTTGCAGCAAACATGGATCTGATAAAAGAAATCAAAAGCCCGCTCTCGTTGATGTTCTCGCTGAGGATCCTCCAGCACGGGTCCATCAACGCCAGCTCGCTCTTCCTCCCGTTTTTCCTGGTCTTCATCCTTGTTGAGCCGGGTGTAACAAACCCGGTTGGGAATTTTCTGACCATGCTTCTGGGGCTTTCTGTGATAGATCTCCTTACAAACGGCCTTCAGGCGATACTCATAGCCTACTTTTTATTCAAGCTCAAGAGGCTTCACCTTTGCAAATACCTTCCGCTGCAGCGCCTGTATCATTTCATTCAGACCATGTTTTTTGAGCCCGAGGCGCTTGAGATACTCCTTAACATATCATCAAGGTGGAAGGATCATTCTAGAGATCTGACACTGGATCTGCGCAAGGCGCTAAAGCACGGGATATGAAGATGCCCCAAGTCCGACTTATTCTGGGACTTGCGGCGGTGGCAGGAGCGGCATTCCTATTGGATGCCTCGCTTGCGGGACTGCATGGGGCAAACCCTGCCAAATATGTCCCAAGCCAGGGGAATTTCTCAAGTCTTAACGACTCGGGTTCGCCAAAAAATTATTCCTTGGCGTTCTTCTTAAACTGCAACAACCCATACTACAAATCAAACCTTGCACTCTTTGAAAGTAACCTCAAGCGGGGGGATTATTTGCTTGTGTCAGGTCCTGCCCAGCGGGCTTCAGACATCATTAAAAAAACGGATGAGATACGGACAAGTACCAGTCCTGGAATCCATGTCGTTTCGGTGGTCGTCTTCCGCGATATTTCCGAGATCATGGATACCGTTCCAGGACTTCCAAGGGGGTTTGATTATGTGATGTATGATTATGAGGGAGGAAGTGGGTATTCGCCAGAATTCACCCCTGATGAGGCGGCCTCCGTGGAATACTTTGCAGAGGCAAGGGACGCCGTAGGCAAATATGACAAAAATTCTGGGAGCAGTGCAAGCCTGCTTGTAAGCCCGCCCTATGGCGAGTTGCACAAGTCGGGTTGGAATTGGACGCTGGCTGCCTCGAACATGGATGCCATAGACATACAACTGCAAGCCTTTGCCACGGATCCCGGAATCCAAGACTATGCGAAAAATATAGTGGGGCAGATTAGAAAGTCGACAGGTGACAAGCTTGTATTTGTCCAGCTCTCAATAATTCCAACGAGGGCCACGATCCAAGAAAACATAGGGGCACTAGCGAAGTTGCAGGATGTGCGCGGAATCAACGCGTTTCTCATATTCTACAAAAATAACCAGCGGCAGGACCTCTTGGAACTGTTTAGGATGCTGCATAGGTGAATCTTACAGTGATGGCTATGGCAGGCGATGCTCCTGGCCCGCCGTGAAATTTGCAATCTCAGTTGACCACCCCATGCCAAACCCTTCTGGGTCTTCTACCCCGGATCCAAACTCTCCAGCGGCCCACACTAGGTTGTGGTTGAGGGGATCAAGGGACGCACCAAAATAGTCCCCGTACCTGCAAAGATGGCCCAGGGAACAGCCGTAGATGAGATCCACCGGTCCCATGCCTGCCTTTACCGTCTCCGGGGATTCGAGGCGGGCCTCCCTTCCATGAAATTCCCCGACCGTTGCATCTATGCCGGGATAATCATAGTGTGAGGAGTAACCAAAAACAACAAGGAGATTCCTGTTTTCGGGCATTTCGGTAATCGCGGGATAGAAGAGGTATTTGCCAGCAATCCCAAAATCAAAATCGCTCATCACGTGAAACCTGTGGGTGTCAAGACTGACAAGGTGAACGCACGACCTGAGGGTGCTGTCTCCATCGGGAATGCAGCCGTCATTGAAGGCCACCCAGAGTCTTCCGTCTTGCCATTTCGCGTCCTGAACGCGTGTATCGCCAGTGTCTATGTCCAAGTTGGTCCCCTTCTGGACAGCGCCCGGGGGTTCCATGTCTGATGATATTTTCTCACGTGCAACCGAGACCGACACTGGACCCGGGGGAACACCCCTGACTGAAAAGACGTCGATTTCAGGCCTTGTGGAGTTTTGCGAGGTGCTTACCATGTACTGCGTCGGCTCCAACGAAACATTCTGGACCGGGTGGATGGAAAAGTAATCCGGCGTCGTTTTGGATATGAAACTAACCGGGGAGCAATCCAGCATTTGAGACTTGTTGATTATCCAAAACTGGGAATACACAAACTGGCCTGAATAAGGGTCAAAGTCATTTACGGCCACCGAAACCTTGTCACTGCTTATGCCGAGAATTGGCTGGTCGGGGATGAGAAACCCAGAACTTGTAAAGTTGTAAATACAAAACCTTCCCGCGGCATCACCTGTAGTAGACGCGGCTACCAACACATTGCTTGAGGATATGTCCGTAAGGGAGGCCACCCACCTACCGCTAGGACCATCATAGATCACCTTGGGGTCGGAGATGAACCCAGAGCCTGTGCCAAAAAAATCAGAAAGGCTAAACGGGGGCCCTTCCCGGATCCCGTCCTTTGACCAGACCTGCCCTTCGAGATTGACCATCTCAAGTATGTTTGACGGCCCTGCGGCGACTTGGACATCGGGCGGGGTCACATTGTCATAGCCTAATCCCTGGAATTCCCCGAGCATTTCAAAATCATGGCGTGTCGGAACGATGCGCGCAATAGTAAACCCGCGGTGATGCTCCGAGAAGTTTTGGATCCTGTAAATGGGCATGCTGTGATGACCGCGCACCTGGAGGCTGTTAACATGAACCGCTTCGCCAAGGGATCTTGCCACCGGCCAGGACATACCGTTAATTTTTTCACTGTAATAGGCGGTGGCTGGGTGGGATGGCAGGAAAGGTACAAGAGGTTGAACGATTATCAAAACCAAGGCCATTCTTGCGGCTGAATCGTACGACAATACCTCCATCCTTGCTTTGCTGAATTATTAGCGATAGGCAACTATTTTACAGAACTTTTGTCCGATGAAGGGGGCATTCCTATTGGCTAACCATGAAAAATTAAAGGTCGTCATGGTAAGCCATGGAATTGCTCATCGTGAGGCAATCCCTCTGCAAGCCTGATGGGCTTGACGAATTTTACCATGACGTCCCCGTTCCTTTTTTGCACCAACCATATGCCGTTGGCGCTTTGCATGGGTTTGCTCATGCTGTAACGGGGGACTCGAATTTTATCTCGTTTTGCATAGATATTACTATAACATTTCTATTGATCAGACCTGAAAACAAGGACCTCAGGAATTGTGGTATGCACTAGTGGAAAAATTTACTAGAGGATTATGTCCATTATGATATAAGTATTAATCCGCATGTCTTGGCAATGACCAAGAACCAACTGGTTTTTTGCACCCTCGCAGTGATGTCCATTCTGCTGATGCCGGCAGTAGGGCACCCGGTGCTAGCAGCCACGCAACTAGGGCCGCTGCCAGTCCTGCCCAGTCTTGTACCCTCAATCATACCCGGTACAACCACCACTATCAACCCAATCATTCCAAACCTGGGTTCTGTTTCGTTGGCACTTCCTGTGCAGATCTTTTCCATAAACCAACTCAAGTCGGGTCTAATCGTGTCCGACCCGCTCAACAACGAAACCCAGACACAACAGCAGCTACAGGCAAATCAAGGATATTGGACATATGGGGGAGATGCGCCGGCCGAAGGAGCACCTTATGCATATTTCAAGGATGCTCAGGGCTTGCACATCGGAGTCCAAGCCCCGTCTGACAACACATGGGCTGGATACTACGCGGAAAGTCAAAACACCCAAGGGAAGGTTTTCCATGCAATCATAACGACTCCCCTAAGCGTTGTATCAAATACGACCAACCCTACCTGGTATGAGAACGGACTCTACGTGCAGACATCGCAGCCGTTTATCAACTATGTGACCTGTTTCTCACTTACAGGCGCATGGGGGACCCAATGGGCTGTAGCTTCCGTAACTGGCAATGCCAACCAGGCAACCCAAGAGCATGTGCTCTGGACAGACACCAGTGCCAACCAACCCCTGACAAGGGACTGCACCATCATCACCAACGGACAGAACTATCTGAAGGTATACCTGGACGGGAATGCGGTATACCAGAATAGCACGCTCAACCTCCAGATGCCGGAACCCTTGAACTCGTACCTCGAGCCCCAGTCGTCATATTCCGGACAACTGCTCAACGGCACCTACAAGGACTATTATGCAACAACTGACGAGACCGTCAAAGTTACCAACAACCCAGTAGGCGCGTCCTACGTCGACCTAGTGGTTCCTTCCTCATCGGGAAGCGGCACGGTCGTGGCAACAGCTCCTGTGGATTCATCTGGAACCGCAACCATTGAGGTGGGCCAGTTCGACATGCCCCTTGGCGCATACATCAAGGTATACGGCGCACTTGGGACGGAACTTGCATCGACATCAAACCCTGTTAACATATTCGGCGGGGATGAATACTCGGTTTCTAGCCCTCTCGGCCTAGGGATCGGGGGACTGTAAAGCAGTATTCGCAAAGAATACTCTCCCACCATTTTTTCAAACCTGCACCTAGAAATCCTCGTTCTAGGGCACAACACAACTGCGATGTGGCTATATCTCGAAAGTTGACGTATGGGTTTGTTTTGAACCTATCATATCGTCGATCTCCTTGCACTTTTGGTAATATTTCTGCCCCTTCTCGGTAAGGCGGTACACTTCTGTTCCCTCGCTTCGCTTTATCATTTTGTTCTCCGTAAGAAACCTCAGGTATTCGGTCAACTGGGTGTATGACAAATAGGCATCATACATTATCTTTGTCTTGGTAGCCCCATGGCTTGCTACTTTCAAAATGCTTGCTAGGATTTCCGTTCTACTTCGATATTTCATATTATTGTTATGTGCCCTTATAATATAAAAAACATCTGATATAAAATTACAGATTTATTTTTCATTTACTCTTGATTCGTAAAAAAAATCAAGGACGCGCAGAGTAGGGCCATGTTGGAAAATTTTTACATATGATTTTTAGCCAAGTCTTATCAAATATGGGATACCTTTACAGGTGCGGTTATGGTGTATGTAATTGCACGTTAGGTTTCCAGCCTAAAGGAAGCGGTGCAAAACCGACTTGACCGCACCAAAATTAAACAATGGCCCTGAGGGGACCTTCAAATCGCTGAACCGTGAAGGAAAAACTGGAAGAAAAAAATTCCGCCTCCATACTCTTCTTTACCAACAATCCATACTGATGTTCCAGTAATTTTTATGCATAATGAGTTAATGCTGGGAGAGAATAGGATTGTGATTGAATGCGGCCAATCTTCTCCGGTGGACGTTGCTTTGCATTTTTCTGATCCTAGGGTACACTGTCAACAGGGCAGACGCAGTCTTTCCATTCGTGATAAACTCCCCGTCGAACCTCAAAGCAGGGGCAGTCTCTAGCTCTGAGATCGATATACGATGGACTGCACCCTCAAACCTGGGGGCGATGACCGTCACCGGATATCGGATCGACCGGTCCTACGATGGGGGATCTACATGGCAACCTATCGTATACAACACAGGGAGCCCCAACACCGCATATTCTGATCACGGACTCGCTGCAGGTACTACGTATACATATAGAATTTACGCCCTGACGCAGGCAATCATGAGCCCGCCATCCGACCCTGCGTCGGCAACAACATACAGCACTCCGCCGGAGGCCCCAACGGGCCTTGTTGCAAGGCCGGTCTCATCAACAGAAATAGATCTTTCCTGGACTCCCCCCTACGACGACGGCGGATCCAAAATTACAGGATACAAAGTAGAAAGATCAAGTAACCTTGGGGCTGCCTGGTTTGTCATCCTCTCAGGTGGCCAAAACAACACTATAAGTTATCGAGACCTGGGTCTTTCACCAAGTACCACATATGAATATCGAGTTTACGCGATAAATGCAAAAGGAACAAGCCCGCCATCCAGCCAAGCCATTGGTACGACTGAACAGAAAATCTGGCAGATTCAGCTTGAAAATCCGGGCTTGATTGTGGGCGACCGGCTAAACAATGAGACTGAGACTCAGAAACAAATAGAACAAAATCCGGGATATTGGTCATATGGCGGCGATGCCCCGGCCGAAGGTGCCCAATACGACTTTTTCAAAGATCTGCTAGGCTTGCACTTGGGAGTCAAGGCGGCGACCGATGGAATGTGGGCAGGATACTATGCGGAGAGCCAAAATACCACTGGGCTCCTTTTCCACGCAATAGTAACAACCCCGCTTAATGTTACCTCCACCCCAAAAGATCCACAATGGTATGAAAACGGCCTATACGTGCAAAGGGCATCAATGCCGGTAAATTACGTGTCATGCTTTTCGGTCACTGGCGCGTGGGGAACTGAATGGGTGGTGGCTTCTGCCTTGGGAAATGACAGCCAGGTCATAAACGAGACGGCCCTCTGGGTGGACAACAGCACAAGCCAGCCCACCACGCGCGACTGCACCATAATCACCAACGGGACCAACTACCTGAAGGTGTACCTTGACGGCAA
>JAJPGU010000007.1 GCA_021325615.1 Nitrososphaerota archaeon
AGAGCATTGACAATCCAAACGCACTGAGCCCGCCGTTGAGCACGACAATCAACGTACAGTAGACTAGCAAACCAACAACTCACTTTCCCTTTTTTCCTTTTTTTGTAAAACAAAGCCCAACGGCAGTTGAGCTAATCCGAATTTTGACCTAAAAATCACGAACGAACCAAGCTGGTACCTTCCTAGTTCCTCTCTTCCCGCTTAGCCTTGGGGCTTTGCCTGGCCCGACTTTGACTTTTTTGAAACCCATAGCACCCCTGCCGTGGTCACGACATTGGTAAGTATTATGACATATACCACCAAATTGAGGAAGGTGTTGGCAAGCGGCAGCCCCTCGTTGAGTGCCACTATGGAAAGAGTTGCGGGTACGACACCCATCGCACAAATCAGAAATATTAGCTGCCTGTCCTGCGCAAGGTCAGACCCCCTTGTCGAGATGCGGGTGGCAAGGTACCTTATGACAAGCAGTATTGCAAAAAAGGCAGAGGCAATGCCAAGGCTGTAAAGCATCGTATCTGGCTTGATCACAAACGTAAGGCCTAGGAAGACAAAGAAGAAGGTCTCCATCACAAACGACATCTCGCTTTGGAACTTGTGGAACTGCTCGCTCATGTCGGAGATTGAGAACCTCTGGCGGAGCCTTGCAAGGACAGACCTGTCGTTTCCAAGCAGGAGACCAAAGATGAGCACCGCGATTAGGCCGCTGCCCCCAAGGGCCTGCGTTATGACATAGGTTGCAAACAAGAGCCCGAGCGTGAACACGTACATGTACTTGAGCCCGCGGAGGAACCTTAGCACAAAGAGCCACGATATCGACAGCACAAGCCCTATGGTAATCCCCACAAGGAAGCTCTCCGCAATGGACTGGAGCGGCACGGTCCAGCTGGTTGTCCCGTGCTTGTACAGGTCAAGGAACGCGACAAAGAACACGATTGAAAGTATCGAGTTTACAAGCGACTCTAGCGTAAGAAACGTGACCGTCTTTTCCCGGAGGCTGAGGCTGCGGGTCAGGGGCACCACTACTGCCGCGGTGGTCTCGCCGCCAATCATCGAGCCAAACATCAGGGACTGGACAAGGTCCCACTTTAGGACGAGGTACCCAAGCATCCCGATTGTAAATATGCTTACAACGACGTAAATTGTGACCTGCAAAAGCGTCCTTGGGCTGCCCGTGATGACCTCCCTTATCCTCATGTCCATGCCGCTGTAAAAGAGCACCATTATCAGCGTAAACGACGAGAAAATGCCAAGCACCGGTATGAGGGGCTCCCTTGGAAAGACATGGAAGACCGGCCCGAGCAGGATTCCTACAAATATCAAAAAGAGGAAATAGGAAATGCCCGTACGCTTGAAGAATATCTCGCCGCCAAACCCCAGGAAGATGATTCCCGCCACCACGGAAAAAACCACAAGCTCGTTAATCATTGGTTATTTTTTTTACAAAAAACTCGATAAATGTATCGTTGTAGCAGGTACAGCTGATTTTTCCTAAACCCAGCTTGCAAAATTTTAAAAATCATGGAGCTTATTTGGAATAAAATGGCTGGAAAAAGGGCAGGAAGGTCGGTACTTGGAAAGATGCACCGCCATTTCCTGAGCATAGCGCCGCAGTACCGGGATCTTAGGACCACGGACCTTGGGCCCATACTGTATATCACAAAACAGCTTGAGGGACTCGGGAAGGTGCGGGCTGCCGACATTGGGTGCGGCTCGGGAAGGTACGGACTGAAGTTCATCGAGCACCTTGGGGAAAAGTGCCACCTCTTCTGCGTTGACGCAAACAGGGAGATGCTAAGGCACCTCAGGGACGACTTTATAGAGTCCTGCATCACAAACTTTACCGCAATCCATGCCGACTCGCACAGGATACCGCTGCAGACCGACTCGCTTGACTGCATCATATCGTTCAACGCAATACACCACTTTTCCCTTGCCGATTTCATGCGCGAGGCCTCAAGGGTGCTCAAGCCAAACGGCAAGCTCTTCCTGTACACGCGGCTTAAGGACCAGAACGAAAGGACCATCTGGGGAAGGCACTTTCCGTGCTTTAGCGAGAAGGAAAAGAGGCTATACCAGCTTGACGAGCTAAAGTCAGCCTTTGCAAGCGACCCGAACCTGAACATAAACACGGTCAAGTTCTTTGAGCACCACAGGGTCTACCCCCTTGAGAGGCTGATGGAGCAGGCAAGGAAGCACCACTACTCGACCTTCCAGTTCTACAAAAAGCACGAGTTCCGGGACGCGCTCCACAGGTTCGTGCAGAACCTCCTTGCCCACTACAGCGATCTTGACAGGATATCGTGGAAGGACCAGAACACGCTGCTTGTGGCTGAAAACATCCAGAACTGACCGGGTGTCATCACAAGGCACAAAAACAAGGAACGATTACACCATCTGATGGGGTTCAACAGGCACAACACATGGCTGTCCTTGGCCCTTGCCGCGGTTATGATTCTGGCAATTGTCCCGCATCACATACATGCACAGGCAGACGGCAACCTTTCAGGGAGCGCATCCCCTGACACGGCCCAGGGTACAGCGCAGGACTATCTTGAGGTGGTCTCAAACTCGGAGGGGCACATGCAGACGCTGCACATTCCGGCAGACAAGATGCTGTTCAAGGTGACGCCGCACTATGACAGCCAAGGAAACCAGGCTGGGCTCTCGCTCTCGCTTAGGCCCGATCTGGGATCATTTTACCAGCAGGTGGGCCTTTACAACAGGACAAATGACACCGTCTTTATCTACCCAAGCTTCACCCAGGCGGCATACGGCCCGCACGGCTTTTACGACTATTACAACAAGAAATGCGACTCGTCCTGCCTTACCGTTCCGATACCGGACAGGGTGGCAGGCTACCAGTCTTCAAGCATTGTGGGGGCATGGATACTGAAGCTGCTGGGCTATCCGTATTTGATGGACCAGGACGTCGACAAGAACCCCGACATACTCAAGCAATACAAGCATGTTATCGTACTGCACAGCGAGTACGTAACTCAGGCAGAGTTTGACGCAATCACGAGCCATCCAAACGTCGTCTTTCTGTATCCAAACGCGCTCTATGCGCTGGTAACGGCAGACTATGAAACAAACACGATAACGCTTGTGAGGGGGCACGGCTATCCCGACCCTTCAATCAGGAACGGGTTTGGCTGGAACGATGACAACTCTAGGTACGAGTACGATGTCACATGCAGCGACTGGGCCTTTTACCACCGGGACAACTATACCATGCTAAACTGCTATCCGGAATACGCCATGCTTACAAACTCCGTAATGCTTGGCCTCCTGCAAAAGGACGACCCGGCATCCCTCAAGGACGACATCTCAAACTGGCTGATGTACCCGGACGACCGCGCAGGAGCAAAAAAACTGCTGGATGATTTTAACGCAGAAGGAAGCGGCTTCATACCGCCATGGGTTGAAAAGCCGGCACTCTGGGTCTCAAACGGCGAGATCTCAAAGCGGGACTTTGGCGACATGATCCAATACCTATCGCAGATTCGCGCGATAAGGTAAAAAGGCAAAACCTCGAAAATTAAAAAAAATCATAGCCAAAAATCCTGCAATGCACGACTGTCGGATAAATTAAAATGCATTGGAGGAGATCTCCCGCTTGCCATATGCAATCTGAACCCGCGCAGTAAGACCGAGCGCCAATGTGTTGCAGCCATGGCCGTGCCATGATGCGCCTCTTGAAGCAAGGCCAGCAGAATCAAAAAAAGTGCCCGACCTTTACACCTGAAATGGTTCCAGAAACTGATTTTCCAAAAATGTTATGGCAGGTGGCTTCTGGGGCGGCAGGCAGATAATTTGCGCCATACGGGCGACACGCAACAAGATCGATGCGAATTAGAAAATCTGCAAAACGCTTAAATAGAAAGTGGAGTGCACGTGAAAACAGCAAATGAAAACTACTCTCATTGCTATTTCAATTATCGCAGTGCTCGGCGTGGCTCTCGTTTCGCAGATCCACTTTGCCCATGCACAGCTCTCCCAGACCACATCTGCCAAGCAGTACCTCAACCTGAGGGCAGAAGTCTGGAACGAGTTCTTCAGGATGACGACTGCCGCATTCACGGTAGGCGCCATTGTATCAGGAACCATGATCTGGCTTGTCTGGAGGTTCAGAGAGTCAAATCCAAAGAACAAGAGTCCTACCAAGTGGGAGCACCTAGAGGATCCAACCGCAGGAAGCTACGAAGAGGAGGGTCACTAGATGGGTCACGATACGGCTGAATGGGTATTTGTCGCAATAGTTATCGCGGTATTGTGCTACGTAGGTGTAGACTCGTGGATGATCCAGAAGGAGGTAGAGGATGTGCCAGCAGATGCAGAGATAATCAAGGTAACAGGCCAGCAGTGGTACTGGTCGTTTGAGCACCCGAACGGAACAAAGGAGGTAAACACGCTCCACCTGAAGGTCAACCACGCTTACAAGTTTGAGATTTATTCAAGGGACGTAATGCACTCGTTTAACATTCCAGACTGGGTAGTCTTTGAGGATGCAGTCCCAGGGCACACAAACCATGCCTGGTTTGCACCAAACGAGGTTGGAACATATCCAATCCAGTGCAGGGAGTATTGCGGACTGTTGCACTATAACATGAGAGGATCGCTAGTAGTGGAGCCTAATACCTAGACATGACAATAACCATAAACATTTTATTTGCATCGGAAATATCTGAAAGTATCGAGGGAGTAACATGGTACTAGAACTACAAAAGCCACGACCAGTCTGGCAGATAATGTTTTCAACACACCACACCGATGTAGGCTACCTCTATCTGGTATTTGGCATAACATTCCTCTTCATGGGGGGAGTTCTTGCCATGATTATCAGGACACACCTGTTCTTCCCAGGACAGAACGTACTCGTTTCAGATTCTGCAACATTTAACAGAATTTTCACAGTTCACGGTCTTACGATGTTGTTCCTGTTTGCACTGCCAGTGGCAAACGGCATTGGAAACATCCTCGTGCCAATCATGGTGCGATACAAAGACATGGCATATCCAAAGCTAAACGCAATCGCGTTCTGGATGAACCCGGTAGGTGCGGCACTGCTATGGCTTGGATTTGCAGACACTACATGGGTGTCATATGCGCCATATTCTATCATCAGGGCTCCAGGGCCGGCGGCAGACATGTTCATTTTCGGAATGAAGATACTAGGCATATCGTCAATCCTGTCATCAATTAACTTCGTCGTTACAGTTCTCAAGTGCAAGCACCCGGATCTTCCACTTAGGCGGGTTCCGCTGTTTGCGTGGTCAATGCTTACCGTCTCGCTCATGACAATAGTTGCAATGCCAACCTATGCCGCAGCACTGATAATGATGCTGACTGACAGGCTTGGACTGTCCGGATTCTTCAACCCATTCGCAGGGGGAGACCCGATTGCATACCTGCATCTCTTCTGGTTTACATTCCACCCCGAAGTGTACATCTTCCTGTTGCCTGCAATCGGAATGATGTATGAGATTATCCCAAGGTTCTCAAGGAAGCCGCTCTACAGCCAGGCTTCAGGTGTATTTGCATTTGTCATGCTTGGTATCATCGGATTTGCATCGTGGGGACACCACATGTACTCTACCGGAATGGACTTTACCACCAAGGTCGTATTCATGATTGGTACTCTGGCGGCAGTTCCAGCATCTGGAATGCACGTGTTCAACTTCCTTGCAACAATGTGGGGAGGAAGGATCAGGTTTGCCGCACCAATGAAGTTTGCAGTAGGAGGCATCGCACTGTTCTTCTCAGCAGGAGCAGGAGGTGTGCTCAACTCTGCAATGCCGCTTGACTTTATCTCACACGGAACCTACTGGGTCGTAGGACACATGCACCTATTCCTGATAGGCACAATCGGATTTGGATTTGTCGCAATGATATACTACATGTTCCCATACGTGACGGGAAGGATGTACAACGAAAAGTGGGCCAGTGCACACTTTGTACTCATGTTCTGGGGAACCGTGCAGACATTCTTTACACAGCACCTGCTTGGACTCGAAGGAATGCCAAGAAGGGTTTACGATTACCCGACAGACTTTACCTCATGGACTCAGCTAAACCAGATATCCACGGTAGGGGCATGGCTGATTGGCGCAAGCTTTGTGATATTCCTAGCCTCGCTGATTTACTACTCTGCAAAGGGCAAGCCGGCAAACATGGACGACCCGTGGGGAATCGGCGGCAAGTACTACTATCCGGTATCGGCAAAGAACCCGCACGGCGGACACTCGGGATACTGACATGAGCCATTCCGAGCATGACGAGACCATCTATAGGACTACCCCAAGAAGGGTAGGCAAGATGCTTGCAATCATCATCGGAATACAGGTGATTGGCGGTGCCATATTCTTCACCCATTATGATTATTGGAACTCTTACCTCCCAGAGGCAGGAAAGCTCCAGGAACAGCAGATGGAGCAGGCTGCGGTACCAAGCACATCGGGAGCGGGACCGTCTTCAACCCAGGGAACCTTTACAGGAAAGGAGATCCATGTAAACCTCAAGTTTATAGAATCACCCGACTTCAAGAGTTACGGATTTAATGCGCCCAAGGGTTCACCGGGCGCTGATCCGGAGATTGATGTCAACGTAGGCGACAAGATCGACTTTTCCGTTACAAACGGCGGCAAGTCATTCCACGCATTTGCAGTTACCGCATCAACAAGCGGCCCAGGCCCGGCAATTGACGGCACGACCATCGGTACTGCCGACAACCCGATGAAACCAGGAGACCACGGCGCGGTATCATTTGTACCGGCATCGGCAGGAACATACTATTACATCTGCGCAGTCCCAGGACACCGAGAGCTTGGAATGGAAGGCAAGATCGTAGTCGGAGGAGGCGCTGCAGGAGGTCTTGCTGCAGGAACTGGCGGCACAGCACCGGCAAACGGCAACAAGGTATCATACTCACTAGCATTTGAGATTAGTCCAGACTTTTCAAAATACGGCTTTAACGGAACAGGAGGGGCAGGAACAAACCCAGACATTACCGTCCACTCTGGTGATACCGTTACAATCCACCTGAGCAACCCAAGCAAGTCGTTCCACGCATTCGGTATAGTGACCGATCCTGAGAACCCAAGCTCCGTAGTATGGAATGCGGCATTCAAGTCGCCTGACAGCCCGATGAAGCCAGGCGAGACTGGAGACATGACGTTTGTCGCAGGAACTCCGGGACTGTACCATTACATCTGTACCGTTCCAGGACACGCTGCACTCGGAATGGACGGACACTTTATCGTCGAAAAGTAAATGTTCTTCAAGTATCTTGCACTTGCGTCCCTTGTAATCCTCTACATCCTAATGTTCATTGGGGGTTACCTCGAGTCAAGCGGCCAGGGGCTTGCATGCCCGCAGTGGCCTCTGTGCCCTAGCGGCTTTGTCCCGTCAGGCCCGTATGTCACCGAATGGGTCCACAGGTTTATCGCCGCAACAACCGGCGTGATGATAATTGCCACGGCTGTGGGAGCCTGGAGGGTAGCGGGCTCGCACAAGAGGCTGAGGATAACCGGGACGCTTGCCGGAATCTTTGCAGTGTCGCAGATAGGGCTTGGCGCAATCGTGATTAACACCCAGCTCAAGGCGATAATCGTGGCAATCCACAACGGAATTGGAATCCTGCTCTTTGCAATGACGCTCCTTACGGCAATCTACGCATTCAAGCTGCAGCACGGGCAGACAATCAAGACAAACGCCTAGGCAAAGAAGGCCGTTCTCATGGCCGGCAAACGGGCCTTTCTGTGGTGGAAATTCAATATTGCAAATGGCGGGAACAAACCTAGGACGAGCTGACGGGGCGGCGCTTGGCCCTCCTCCTTGTTATCATTATCCAACCGATAATGACAAAGCATGACATGCCGCCTGCCGATATGATATACTGGAAGATGGGCCCGAAGATGTTGAGCACGCTTATGTTAAAGTCAAACGTCAGGGGCTTGCCCCCAGGGCCGACATCATAAAGGTCGACATACATGACGTGGTTGCCCGACTCGTGGAAGATGTATGTTGTAGACCACTCGCCCCCCTTGATATCCTGGACCGGGATGGTGTCAACAAGCTCGTCGTTGTAGTATATTCTTACGCCCATGCGGAAGTGGCTGACCTCGGAGACCTTGGTGTCAAACGAGTTTAGCAGGTTGGATGCAGACTGGTAGTTGAGCACCCTGAACGAGAGCTTGAAGGGCTGGTTTGCAGCCGGGATCTCGGGGTCTGTCGCAACCTGGATCTCGTAGTTTCCTATCGCCTCGTCGCCGGAATTTAGGTTCTGGTGTGCGCTGGCATAGTGTATCATTGGCGCGATGACAAGCAGCACGGCAAGGCCTGTCAGGACAAAGCGCAAGTTGGCCATCCACTCTTATCGGTCAATGTTTAATATATTACGTTCTGGAGTCTCCCAAAACCCTCCAGAGGTCTTTCGATCATTGACAAACAACAAAAGCTTTAAATCAAGTTTGGAAAGAATGCCCAATGATGACCACCGTAAGCAAGTCAATCGATATCAAAGAAAAGACCTTGAATGTTTTTACATACTTTGCAAGACCGGAACACATCTCCGACCAGTTCGAAGAGAGGGTTGGAATGACGGTTGTCCCAATGGATGTAAAGGCAGGAATGGGCGTCGGAACAACCTTCAGGGTGATCGGCGACTTTGATGGCAAGAGGCTAGAGTGGGACTGTGAGACGACAGAATTCATACCAGAGCAAAAGATTGCGGCTAAAATGATCAAGGGACCATTCAAGTCTTGGGATATTGCAGTGGAGTTCAAGGAACTTGGCGAGAAGAGCACCAAAGTTACCATGACAGTAAACTACGAGATGCCATTTGGCCCGCTAGGCGGAATTCTCAACAAGGTCAAGTTTGCAAAGACTGCCGAGAAGGGAATGGAGACCGCACTTTACAGGGTAAGAGGACTGCTTGAAGGCAACGGCTCAATCCCGGTATACATCACACTTGATGCGTACAGGAAGCTCCTGGAAGAGAAGGAAAAGATGAACAACGTTCCAGTCTCAACGGTATTGACGAAGATACTCGAGAAATACTCCGAGATCGAGACCGTCAAAAACTAAACTATTTTTCCAAACCCACACATTTCAGCGATCCATGCTGGGTTACAATTTAAAGGTTCTATCAACTTGAAGGATTGTTCCTAGCAAGAAGACTCGGTGCAATCTGCTCTGCGTCTTTGAACTGCTTCACTGCTTCACCTTGCACTGCGTCGGGCTCGAACCGTGCTGACATGACGCCAAGCATTTCCAAGCCTCTAGCCAGTATGTTCATACTGGCGTTGATATCCCTGTCTACTATGTGACGACAGGAAATACACCACATCTTTCGGCGCTCTTCAGGAATCAATCTCTTCCCACATTTCGCGCACCTTGCGGATGTACCATGAGGTTGCACAAATTTCACTCCAAAACCGTTTGCTTCTATGGATTTGTAATCTATCATACTTTGCAGCTTGAACCTTGCCCAAGAGTTTAGCCTGAACCTTAATTTCGGTCCTTGTCCGTTGCCTCTCCTGTATTTTTTCTGGATTCCAGAAAGTTTCTCCATTATGATCTGTCTGCCACTCGAGGTAATCTTTTTTGACCTTTGATGGAGGTATGTATCCTGCCTGTTTTTCTGTTTTTGTCCGTATTTTCTCTTCAGTTTACCCTGTATTCTGGAATCGTTCCGATTGAAGTGGGAGAGCACCTCTCTATATTTCATCTTGGTGTAAACGATGTGCGACATATCAACAACTGTGGTATTTCCATGTTCGTCGAAACATGTTGCATTCTCTAGGTTCATGTCTATTCCAAGGTATCCGCAAGGATCCTTCCTTAAAATGCCTCTTGAATATGGTATGCACAGCTTATTCTCATTCAATGTAATGGAGCCAAGCTTGAGACCAGGCCTGGATAGAACTTCACAGACATGGTGGTTTAGAGGTATGTAGACGAATTGTCTTGGACTGACTGGCAGCCTGAGGCGGCTATGCGTTATCCGGTAGCGTTGGTTGTCAACAACCAGCATTTTCTTCCTCATGAACGGCTTTTTTGTATCCGGGTTTTTCCTTTTGGCTTTGCGGTACCTTTTAAGTATCTCTGAAGCCTTGAAAACCGCTGTAATGACATATGCAGAATAAATTTCCTTGCTGAACCTGTGATAGATTAAGCTTTGAAGCATGAATTTTGATGTAACGTTATGCTCAAGGCCGAGCCTGATTGACTCGTTTACTATCATCCTGAAACTCTCCATCACATGAATTATCTCAGTGCAGTGGTGGGGCTGGGATATACATTTTACTGAAATCACACGTGATAATGTATTTACTCTGGATCCTCTTAAGAGGCTGGTAATAATAAAAATCATTAAATATATTAGCAAGCTCAGGGCCTACGGAATCTGAAAAGAATTTTAAAAAAATAACTCTGACATCGGGACAAAAATGATGTATAAAATTTATTAGATTTCAGGGGACATTGTTTGCCTTAATATTTTAACAGTAGAAACCGATATTAGGTCACCATATTAAACGAAAACCTGCGGGTCTATGGCTCAGCCAGGTAGAGCGAGGGACTCTTATGAATTTCCGGAGACATCCCTATGCCGTGGGTTCAAATCCCACTAGACCCGCCTACCATAACGTCCGAGACCTAACTTCTGACATTACTTTTCAACTGCATCAGAACCGACAGCCTCCATGCGTGTCTAAAATTGAGTCGCTCTTACATCTAAATAATAGCAAACTATTGCTTTTTGGCCCAAACTTTCCTTTAACTCCTTGATCAAAACACCGAGTTTTTGCTCAACAGTTTTTTCAAATCGGCTTTTATCTATGAAGACTTCGTACGTTAACGTCAGATCTAGGTAGACCTTGCCACCTTTGTCTTTCCACTCACCTCGCGACGGCGGCATGACTCTCGTGTAGCCTCCGTATTCTTTCACGAACTTTTTCTCAAGCTCCACAAAATATGAAACAGGGATGATCTTTCCATCGTTAAATCTAGTCGGCAACTTGATGTGCAAAAGTACCTGGGGAACAAAACTCAAGTCAATCTAGTTTCTGATAGGGGACCTTGCTCCTATTAAGCAGATGACACTGCCCAGAGGTGACGACGTATTCATTTTCAGCAGCATGGTCAAACGGAATTCCCGCCTCAAACAAAACCTTCCATGCCATTTCCTCGAATCTGGATTCGATTCTTACTCTTCTATATGGAGGTTCTTTTCGGGCATTGGTCCTCATGCCATCTATGTCATCGCAGTTAATTATATACTTTGAGTGGATCTTGATACCAGAACTTTCTGCAATTCTGTAACAATTCATTCGATATTTCTATTCACAAAAAAGGAAGGGGTTCTGCATCCACTCCTGTAGCCTCTGCCGCCTTTTCAGCCGTATCTGAACTTACAATCCATTGCAATTCCACTAGACCCGCTTGATTATAAATTTCTCAAACCTTGCAGTAGATTAGATTAACCTTTGTTGTCCCTGCCATAAAGATTCTCGTGGTCATCCAATTAGATGGATTGTCTTTTTTGATCGTCTACATAATAGATTAAACTGTGGGACTTGGTAGATGTTTTCCAAAACAATTTTGAAATCTGCCATGCTTGAGTTCTCCCAGCAATCGTGGGTCGTCAGCAGTCTTTAATTCCTCTATGAACATCCTGTAATTCTTGATTAGTGGTTGGTTACCTTTGAATTTCTTGAGCTTCTTATCTATTGTGTCATCAACAGGTTGAACAAACCACAAGAACTAATCTTGTAGTATATCATCAATATGTTTTATGTATTCCTCTGGTGTGTACTTCTTACCCGTTACTCTACTAGATTCAATCTTCTTGATCTTCTCTTCGATCTCAGAAGAGAGTTTAGGCATTTCTTTTGGTTTCTTTGTAGAAGACTGTATGTATTAACTAGGTACTAACTTCTTATTATTGGTATTTGTGTTATAAATATTGAATTTAGTAGATTCCTACGATGCTACCCTGAACGGAATCTTGAATGAACTCTATGGGTGCGAATCCTCGCTAGATCCGACTTGTCTTGAATAGACATTTGTTCCTTGCCGTTAGATGTGCGCTGCAACGATGAAAACGAAAAACACTGGCTGCCTTTGTCTGCCACAGGGATTTAAATCCAAAAACAAGATAGGGTCCCTAAAATCCTACTGCTACAACCTTTAGCGGGGACACGATGTGCTAGTTCCCGTTTTTCTTCTTGGACTGGTCGTGTGAAGTGTTGTGCAGATAGTGCTGTATTTGCTGCTCCAAGCTTTGCGGAAGCTGCTGCAATGTCTGGTCCATTTGTTCCTGTATCACTTCTTTTTGTTTCTGTCGTTCCTGCTGCTTTTCCTGTTCATCATGCTGGTTAGTTCCAGTCTGCGCTGCAGCCCAAGGGAAAACATTCCCGATATTGACCAGTATGACAAGCAGTAGTATTGACGAGATTGCCTTTGCTTCTAGTCCCAAACTCCCTTTACTTCGTTGATTTTGTTATAAAAC
>JAJPGU010000005.1 GCA_021325615.1 Nitrososphaerota archaeon
AATAATTATATTCTCAGGGAATGCCATCCGTTTCGGTAGCCCGATAGTCTAGTGGCCAAACAAAATTTTGGGCTAGGGATTCCAGGCTCTGGATCTCAGAGGGGATACCTGGAGACGGCAGTTCGAATCTGCCTCGGGCTATCCTATCTTTTTTTATAAAATTACGCTTGAAGGCCTACTATCTAGAGGCCATTGCTATTCTTTCAAGCTCGTTCTTCTTCTTGACAGAAGGCGCGCTCATGTCGTTCCCGGATGCAAGTATCAGGTGCTCCGCCAGGCTCTCCTCAAGCGTTTTAGGGTTTGAAAACGAGGCATCCCTGACCCCTTCTGCAATAAATCGCAGTGCAAGGTCGACCCTCCTCAGCGGCGCCACGTCGACTGACACGTGGTATACGGTGCCTCCGTATACAATCCTTGTAGTGTCCTCGTTCGGGGCCGAGTGCTCGATTGCACGAATCAGCACCTCAACTGGGTTCTTGCCAGTCTTGAGGTGTATGATGTCAAGCGCAGCCTTGGCCGTATTTATGGCGTGGACCTTCTTGCCGCCCATCCTGCCCGTGTTCTTGGCATATTTCTTTCCAAAGTGCGATATCTTGTTGATAAGCCTCTCCACGATATTCACCTCGGCCTTGTTGAACCGCTTCAGTGCAGAGCGGCCGTATGATACGGGCATTATTTCCTTCTTTAGCGATATGACGTTTCGAAGCCCGGGGTCTTTAATCTCAATTTTTGAGGTGTCCCACTTTCTAAAGAGCAGAAGGTTCAGAGTCTCAGTCATGTGCTATCTCCTCGGCTTTTCCTTCTTGCCTGTAACAAGTTCCTTGAGCGACGTGCCGTTTACCTTGAAAACCTTCCACCTTACACCTGGGATATCTCCCATCGCACCGCCCATCGAAGCACCCATTCCCTCGACATGCACCTCGTCGTGTTCGTCAACAAAGTTTAGCGCGCCGTCCTTTGGAAGGAAGGCGGTAACTGTCTTGCCGTTCTTGATTAGCTGTACTCGTACACACTTTCTTACCGCAGAGTTGGGCTGCTTTGCCTCGATGCCCACCTTTTCCAGTACGATGCCTCGGGCCTGCGGCGCGCCCCCAAGCGGCGAGGCCTTTTTGTCAAGGCCAAGCTGGCGCCTCTTGTAGGTGCCGATTGACCATCGCTGCCTCTTCCTCTTGTCGCGCAGTACTCTTCCTGCAAACAGGCCTAGTGGTGATTTTGCCATGGTATCATCTACTCCATTATCTTCTCGGGACTCTGTATAAGGACTGAGGAAATTTGAAAGTATCTCTTTGCAAGGAGGCGTGCCTTTTCGGCGTTCCTGCCCTCGCGGCCGACCACGATTCCCTTCTTCTTTGCGTCTACAAGTACGATTGCCTGGAGCGAGCCGTCAAGCCTCTTGTTGAGCTTTACCTCGGTCACAAGCTTTGGATTGAGCATGTTCTTGAGGAACTCTGCAGGGTCCTCAGAATACTCGACAAGCTCGACGTTTCGCTTGACGACGTTCTGGAGGTTGCGGATTGTGGCCCCGCCCTTGCCTATTGCAAGGCCCATCTTGCCCTGGTTTACCACGAAAATAACCCTGTCCTGCCTCTCGTCCTCGATGCAGTCGCGTGCCGTGGCTCCGGTCACGTTCTGGAAAAGTGACATTAGTTTTATCTGGTCTGTTGTAAGTTTGATTGTCTCAGTCATGCCTTTTTTAAACTCGATCCAGTCGGGGGACATTTAAATCTTGATGGGGCAAGTTTGGAAAACAAGACATTTATGATGACTGCCCTTGTTCTGCGTCCTTTATTATCGCCTTGAGGTTTGTATCGGAAAGTGTCTTGAGCGATACTGCTGAAATTCTAAACTGCGCGCCGCAAAGCCTGCCAAGTTCCACCGACGAGCCCCTGTAGTTTAGCATCTGCACCTTTGCGGACTTGGCAGCGTCGTTAATCTTTTGCAGCGTCTCCGAGGGAATCGAGTGGGAAAGCACGACAAGCTTGGAGTTTTTCATCCCGCCAAGGGCTTCCTTTGTTCCAAAGGACACCTTGCCGTCCTCGATTGCATCCTTGATTGCCTTTTCGAGCAGCTTAGCCATGGTATACCACTGTTGTCATGTTCTGCAACATTTGGTAAACCTTGAAATTTTCAATATATACGTTTCAGACGATATGTCATCACTGGACTGCGTATGCGGCCCTTGCCACTACCTCGGAGAGCGCGGGATGTATGAATATGGTATTTGCAAGGGCGTCGATTGTGCCTCCAGACCTCATGGCAACAAGCACCTCGTGGACAAGCACCGAGGCGTCTGTGCCCATGATGTGGCACCCCAGTATCTTGCGGGTGTTCCTGTCGACAAGCAGCTTGACAAACCCCTCCCTGTCCTCGATTGCCTGGCCCATTGCCGAGCCAGAGTACGGATAGACCGATCTCATGTAATCTATTTTATTCCTCCGGAGGTCCTGCTCCGTCCTGCCTACCCCGGCAACCTGCGGCGAGCTAAAGACCGCATGGGGCATGGCCTCATAGTTGACGGCCATTTTTTTGTCGTGTACAATGTTTGCAAACGCATACTGCGCCTCGTGGTTTGCGCTGTGCTTGAACTGGTATCTTCCTATCACATCACCAAGCGCAAATATTCCCCTGGTTGAGGTCTCAAGTAACTCGTCTACTATGACGTATCCCTTTTCGTTTGTCTTAACACCGGTTTTTTCAAGGTCAAGTGTGTCGGTGTTTGGGGTCCTCCCCGCTGCCACAAGCAGCTGGTCTGATTCGATGTCTGCCTCCTTTCCTTTTCCGTCCCTTGCAAGCACGTGGAAGGTGTCCCCCTCCTTTCTGATTTTGTACGTCTGGTGTCCCGCATACACGTGGTATTTTTTTGAAAAAATATCGGTGAACTTTTTGTAAACATCCTCGTCCTCGTTTGGGAGCAAAAAGTCCCGCCTCTGGACTATGTTTATCTTCGTTCCAAGCGAGCCAAAAAAGTGCGCAAGCTCGCACGCGATGTACCCGCCGCCAAGTATCGTGAGAACTTTCGGCTGGATTTTCAGCCGGAGCGCCTCGGTACTTGTGATGTATCCGCTCCCCTCAAGCCCCTCTATCTTTGGTATCGAGGGCCTCGCTCCGCACGCTATGAGGATCTTGTCGGATGTGATGACGGAATCGCCTGCCTGGATTTCCTTCTGCCCGACAAACCTGCATTGTACCGGAAAGAGTCTCGGGTTTTTGATATTATCAAAGGCTTTGCGTATCTCGGACGATTCCGGGTCCACGATTCCATTTACGCGCTCGATTATCTTTGGATAGTCAATCGAGTATTCATGCACGTAAATCCCAAAGAGGTACGCGTTGTGGATTGTCTCCATGACATCGGCGCTGTGAAGCAAAAGTTTTGACGGGATGCAGCCCCTGTTGAGGCATGTTCCCCCCATCCTGTCCTTTTCTATTATGGCAACTTTCATCCCGTGCTCTGCAGCCGCGTTTGCAACGTCAAGGCCCGAGCCCGACCCGATTACAATGAGGTCAAACCTTTCCATGAAATATTTTCAAGGATGCCATGGTTCAAGGTGTCCAAGATTCCCACACCTGGTTATCACGGGCGGGATTCTAGCCGGTCCTTAAATGATATAAAATGTACGGAGCGTGTTTTGCAGGACTTGGGCTACTGGTCCTCTACCACTTTCATATAGAGGTCTACTGTTCCCGTGCCAATCGGTATGTTTGCGCCGACGATTACGTTTTCTGTCACACCCTTTAGCTCCTCAACCTCGCCTGCAAGCGCGGCCTCGGCAATGGTGGGTACCGTAATCTCAAACGCTGCCCTTGCAAGGACCGATGTCTTGGTTCCTGCAATTCCGTGCCTTCCAATCTGCTGCAGGTATCCCCTTGAGCACATCAAATCAGCTACCAGCATGATATACCTCACGTCGACCTCGAGGCCCTGGTCCTCAAGGGTTGATTTCAGCTCGGATATCAGGGCGTTTCGAGCAGCCTCGATGCCAAGCGTGTTTGCAATCTCAAAGACGTTGTTTGTGCGCATGTTCTTCTTGTCGATTCCGTCGATTTCCATCACCTTTGCGATATTGGAGCCTGAAGTCTGGATGACCCACTCGTCTCCCTGCTGGACTATGGTAACCCTCTCGACGTCGGTGACGCCCTTGACGGTGGTCGAGAGCACCTTGTTTCGGAGCCCGAGTATAGACTGCGCGTCAGACTCTTCCGGAAGCGTAAGGGTAATCGAGTTGCCAGACTGCTCGACTTCGAACTTTTTCTTCGACGACTGGAGCGCGGTCACGACGTCTTCGACCGTGCATGCCCTCTCTTTCAGCCTGTCCTGGTTGAGGTTCAGCTTTATCTTTGTCGAATAATCAGTCTCGGTGGATGTAATCAGGGCGGAAATCTTGGTGTGCAGTATCTCGCGTGCCACCTTGATTGCCTTTTCCTTTGATTTCTTGTGGTGCTCCTCAAGGTAAATGTCCATGGTCGGCGTGACAGGCTTTTTCCTTGCGTCGACAAGCTCAATGAGCCTTGGAAGACCGAGCGTTACGTTCCTTTCCCTGATGCCTGCAAAGTGGAATGTCCTAAGTGTCATCTGCGTTCCAGGCTCGCCTATGGACTGGGCAGTTACAACTCCCACTGCCTGTCCCGGCTCTACCTTTGCCTTGTCATATAGCTCAAGGGCCTTCTTTAGCACCTTTTCTACTCCGTCGCGCGAGAGCTTCGAGTCTGCAAGCGCGTCGTGTACCGTCTGCGCAAGCCTCGGGTTGAATGTCTTGGTGTACTTTTTCGCAAGTTCGGCAACGTCCTCCTTTGAGGCCTTTTTGCCAGAATCAATGATGCTTTCTGACTCTATCAATCTTAAAATGCGGAACGCCTCGCCGTGGTCCGACTTTGACACGTCAATGCCGTCCTCGCCATACAGGAACTGGATGATGTGGCCGTGCGGGTCGCGGACCGTGTGGTCATATTCCAGCTTGAGGTGCTCAAGCGCGTTGATCAATCTACGCTGCATGTATCCCGACTGCTGGGTCCTTACCGCGGTATCGACAAGCCCTTCGCGTCCTCCCATCGCATGGAAGAAGAACTCTAGCGTCGACAATCCGTCGCGATAGTTTGACTTTACAAATCCCCTCGAGTCTGGGTTGGTGTCGTTCTCCTTAAAGTGCGGCAGTGCCCTGTTTGCGTATCCCTTGTGGATTCGCCTTCCACGGATTGACTGCTGCCCAAGTGCGCCTGCCATCTGGCCGATGTTTAGCGACGAGCCCCTTGCGCCTGTTGTAGCCATAATCCTTCCCGCGTTTGTCTCGTCAAACGACTTGTCTGCCATCGAGCCTGCGCGGTCCCTTGCCTTTGAGAGCTCGTTTACGATGTAGGCCTCTAGCGCCTCCTCTGCGGAAAGTCCCCTTGAGAGCTGGAGCGTGCCCTTCTTTGCCTGGGAGATGAAGTCGTACACCTTGTCGTATGACTCGTGGATGTCAGTCAGTATGGTCTCCTTGGTCTTGCCTGACAGCTCAAGGTCCGCATACCCGTAGCTGAACCCGTACCCGGTGATGAACTGCTTTAGCATGATAAGTATGGAATTTAGGAAGCGCTTTGCGGTATCATAATCGTAATCCTTTGCAATCCTGTGGAGCACGCTGTCAGGCTCCTCTGCGCCTATCGAGGCCTTGTCTATAACACCGCTGACAAGCTGACCGTTCTTTATGACTACATCCTTTGACGGCCCCTTGGTTCCCTTGGACCACTTGGACGTGATGACATAGTTGAAGTCTTTTGGAAGGAACAGCGAGAAGAGCTGCTTGCCGGTATAGAGCGGCCCTCCCTTGCCCTTTACCGCCGGGTCAGGGAAGTTGCCCTGGTATCCTGCAAGCATTGCAAGGTTTGCAAACTCCTGCGGGGTAAGGGTGGTGTCGTCCTTTGTAAGGAGGTATGCACCCGTGATGAAATCTCGGAGCGCGCCTATGATTGGCCCTCCATACCTTGGGGATATAATCTGGTCCTGCACCCTCATCAGCAGTATGGCCTCGGCCCTTGCCTCCTCGCTCTGCGGCACGTGGAGGTTCATCTCGTCGCCGTCAAAATCTGCGTTGTATGGCGGGCAGACGGAGGGGTGCAGCCTGAAGGTCTTGTTTGGGAGGACCCTCACATAGTGTCCCATGATTGACATCTGGTGCAGCGAGGGCTGCCTGTTGAACATGACAATGTCGCCGTCGGAGAGGTGCCTCTCGACAAGGTACCCAATCTCGATGTTGTTTGCTATTGTTTCCCTGTCTTCCACAAAGTCAAGCCTTATTTTCACGCCGTCAGGCCTTACGATATAGTTTGCACCGGGAAACTTGGTCGGACCGTTTACCACAAGCTTCTTCAGCCTCTCTATGTTCCACTCGGTCACGACCTCCGGTATTGTAAGTTTTATAGCGACAGACTCCGGTACGCCAACCTCTGATATCTCAAGGCTTGGGTCAGGCGATATCACAGTCCTTGACGAAAAGTCGACCCTCTTTCCCGAGAGCGAGCCCCTGAACCTCCCCTCCTTGCCCTTGAGCCTCTGGGTGAGTGTCTTGAGGGGCCTGCCGGACCTGTGGTGGGCCTGCGGGATTCCCGAGACCTCGTTGTCAAAGTATGTAGTTACATGGTACTGCAGCAGGTCTACCAAGTCTTGGACGATGAGCGGCGGCGTTCCTGCCTCCTTGCTCTCCTTGAGCCTCTGGTTTACCCTTATGATATCGACAAGCTTGTGCGTAAGGTCGTCTTCCGACCTGATTCCCGTCTCCAGTATGATTGAGGGCCTCACGGTAACCGGCGGCACCGGCAGCACTTGGAGGACAAACCACTCGGGCCTTGCAGTTGTCGGGTCATATCCCAGAAGCTTGAGGTCATCGTCTATCATGTGCGAGAACCTTTCTCGTATTGTAATAGGGAGCAGCCTGTTCTCGCCAAGCTCGGTCCTCTCGATGAAGATTGTCGGCTTGGTAAATATCATCTCGTACTGGCCCTTGCCGCAGTGCGGGCATGTCTTTTCCTTCTTTGCCCTCTCGATGATTTCGTCCGGTATATGCTTTATTGAGATTACGGAATATGCTGCCTCCTTTGCCATTATCTTGTGGTACTCCTCAAGCTCCTCCTGCGGGATCTTGAGCCTTGCGCAGGACCTGCAGGTGGTAAGAAGCAGCTTGTATATGTTGTCGATAAACGCAATATGCAGCACGGGCTCGGCAAGCTCAATGTGCCCAAAGTGTCCCGGACACCTTGCGGCCGTGTTTCCGCACGTAAGGCACTTTTGCCCAGGCTCTAGCGTCCCAAGCCTCCCGTCCATGAGGCCTCCCTGGACCGACATGCCGTCCTCGTCATAGGTCTCTGGCGCGGTAATCTCCGCTACCGAGTACTTGCGAATCTCGGTCGGCGACCAGACCGAGAACTTGATTCCGTCGATTACCTTGATTGTTTCAGACGACATTATACCCTCTCCTTTATCAAAAGCCTTGGCGCCACGTCAAGCGACATCATTTCCTGGAGCAGTAATTTGAATGCATATGCCACCGAGATGGACGTCACCTTTGCCTTGTCCCCGCAGACCCTGCAGACAAACCTTCGCTGCTTGATGTCATAGTATGATACGAGGCCGCACCTTTCGCAGCAGTAAATTTCCGCCTTGTCGGACTCTTCCAAGAGCCTGTCCTTTAGCATCATGGACGCTCCGTATGCGATAAGGCAGTCCCTCTCCATCTCTCCGAACCTCAGGCCACCGCCCCTTGCACGCCCTTCGGTTGGCTGCTTGGTGAGCATCTGTACCTGGCCCCTTGCCCTTGCGTGGATCTTGTCTGCCACCATGTGGTGAAGCTTCTGGTAGTATACAACGCCTACAAACACGTCGACCGGGAAGGCCTTGCCTGTCCTGCCGTCGTACATGGTCTCCTTGCCCGAGTACTTGAAGCCTGCCGCCTCTAGCACCCCCTTGATGTCGTCAAGCTTCTCGCCTACAAAGGCCGAGCCGTCCATCTTGGAGCCACGCAGCGCCGCGGCCTTGCCAGTAACTGATTCAAGGAACATCCCTACGGTCATTCTTGACGGGAATGCATGCGGGTTTATCATTACATCCGGTACAACCCCGTCCGAGGTATATGGCAGGTCCTCGTGGTTTACAAGCAGCCCTACGACTCCCTTCTGGCCGTGCCTTGAGGCAAACTTGTCGCCAATCTCCGGAATCCTAAGGTCCCTCACCCTAATCTTGTACATCCTGCCGCCGTCGTGCGACTGGGTCATTACAACAGTATCAACAACGCCGTTCTCAGAAGGCCTCACGCCTATCGAGGTGTCCCTCCTGTACGGTCCCTTTACCTCAAACTCCCTGTATTCCTCCATGAACCTAGGCGGGCTGGTCTTTCCAATCAGGATGTCTCCGCCCTGGACTGTGGCCTCGGTTGCAATCACGCCGTCCTCCTCAAGCAGCCTGTACGCCTTGTCGCCCCTAAAGCCGCGGATGTTTCCGTCGGCAGTCGGTATCTCAAAGTTGTCCCGCATTCCTCCGGGGTACTGCTTTGCCTCGGCCTCGTAGATGCGGTAGAAGAATGTCCTTCCAAGGCCGCGCTCCACCGATGACTTGGACAGGACTATGGCGTCCTCGATGTTGTAGCCGTCAAAGGGCAGCACTGCAACGACGCAGTTCTGTCCAGCAGGCCTGTCCTCAAGGCCAAGGAGCCCCATCGCCTTTGTAGTAACAATCGGGGTCTGCGGGTATAGCATTAGGTGCTGCCTGACATAGGTGCTTGCGTTCATGAGCGGCGTCGAGAACCCGAGGCTCTGCTTTGCCATTGCAGACTCGTATGTGTTCCTTGGCGACTGGTTGTGCTCAGGATATGGTATGATGGATGCGCCCGCGCCAAGTATTGCAGACGGGAATATCTCCATGTGCGTGTGCTTTTTCATGTCAGTCTCGTCTATTGTGATGTAGCAGTTCTCCTCCTCGTTTGCGTCGACAAGTTCTATCACTCCCATGTGCAAAAGGTCGGTCCATGAGAGGAACTTCTTTGAGACCTTGTCGATGAGTTCCTGGGTGAGGAGGCTCTTGCCTTCCTTGATTACTATTAGCGGCCTGAGCACCCTGCCTGCATTGCAGTTGACATAGAGCCTCTTGGTCGAGCCCTCTACAGGCGACTGGTACAGGAAGATTCCGACGTGCGGGTGTATCTTGTAGTTCCTCCTCAGGTCTCGGAGCGAGTCCACAAGTTTCTGGCCGTCCCGGAAGTATCCTATCAGCCTCCCGTCCACAAAGACACGCGTCCCCTCCTTCTTGAGGTCGTCCTTTGCGTCCGAGACATATGTAGCACCAAGGTCGTAGAGCTTCTCCACGATATCCTCTGATGCGACGTTTACTGATATGATTGCAGAAAGCGCTAGGTTCTTGACAAGGCCGCAGTTTGATCCTTCGGGGGTCTCGCTTGGGCAAATCCTTCCAAAGTGCGTTGCGTGCAGGTCCCTTGCCTCGAAGTTTGGCTGGCTCCTTGAGAGCGGCGACTGGATCCTCCTCAGGTGCGATATCGTGGAGAGGTAGTTTGTCCTGTCAAGCAGCTGCGTTACGCCGACACGTCCGCGTCCCCAGTTTCCTGTGGCAATTGCGTTGTTGAGCTTGTCAGTTACTATTCCAGGCCTTACCGCGGCTGCGACTGCGTTGATTCCGCGCTTCTGGCCGGACCTTTCAAGCTGGTACTTCATGTCCCGTACCAGGTTCCTGAACGCCGTCCTGAAAAGGTCCGCAAGCATCTGTCCTGCGAACTTGATTACCTTGTTACCGTAATGGTCCTTGTCGTCAGGCGTGAGCCACCCGAGCTTGAGCTCGATAAGCTTGCATGTCGCCTCGCCCAAGAAGAGCGACTTTTCCTTCCTGTTGTCGGGGTGCTTGCCAAGGTGCGGCAGGAGTCCCCAGTCAAGCAGCGTCTCTGCCCTCTTTATCTGGAACTCTTCAAGCATACCGGGCGCGATTCTCTTGCTGATGTACACTATGGCGTCCTTTGCAGTCGGCACGTCGCCTGACTTTTCAAACGATGCCTCCAGCTCGTCCTGGATCTCGTCGACAAGGGATACTGCTGCTGCAATCTCCCTGTCCGACTCGAGGCCGAGTGCGCGCATTAGCGTAACTACCGGAATGTCGACAGGCGAGCCCGGAATCTTGGCAACAATCAGCCCGTCGTTTTTCATGATAAGCTCAAGCTTTGCCCTGTAGCCTACAATCGATGAATATACCTTGGCCTTGAACACGGTGTTTCCGCCCACCGTCTCCTTGTCCACTATGATCTTGTTGTATGAGAGGTCCTCAAGCCCTACGATAACCCGCTCAGACCCGTTGATGATAAAGTACCCTCCGGGGTCGTTGGGGTCCTCGCCGTACTCGACGAGTTTCTGCTCCGGGAGGTTGTGCAGGATGCACGCGTTTGAGCGCACCATGACCGGCATGTCTCCAATGTGCACGTACCGCGATTCTAGTATCTTGCCGTCCTCGACCACCGAGGCCTCTAGCATTATTGGTGAAGCATAAGTAACGTTTCTGAGCCTTGCCTCCATCGGGGCAATGTGCGTAATCGAGCCGTCAAGCTCCATCATCCTTGGCTGCTGCAGCTTTACCTTCCCAAGCTGTATCTTGTACGGGTACTCGGCAGACTCTATCTCAATCTGGCCCACCTCGTCGATTATACTCTGCAGACCGCGCTCGAGGAACTCGTCATACGAGTTGAGGTGCTGCCTTGCGATTCCCTCCCTCTTCAAGATGTCCTGTACAATTGGCCAGCGCTTGTGTGATATGTTTGCCATTATTCTTCCACCACGTACCTGTAGTAAATAGACTCGCCCGCAGTAGGGCTCTTCCTTGTAATCTTTATCATGTCTCCCGGCTTGACCCCAAGTCCCCGGATTGCCGGGTCGCTTACATAAATCAACGGCATCTCGGTGGGCTTGGTGTGGTATTTCTCAAGCACCTTCTCGGCCTCGTCCTTTTCCATTATCGTGTGCTTTGGCACGTAGATATGATCCGGGATGAGAACCTTGTCCTTCTTTCCAGACATGTTAAAACCTCCTTTGAACATTAGCTGTACACAAGTAACTAAGCCACAAACTACGATGTTTCCACCGAGAGGTTAATATATATCTAATCTACGGGCACCCTGACGGATTTCCATTGTCCTTTCCGACTTAAATATCTAGAACTACAGAAAAGCGGCACCAGGTAACGCATCTGCAGGATGTCGCGGACTTGATCAAAACCAATTTCTGCCAGCAGGATCCAGCGGATCATTTCGGCAGGGATCGCGTTTTGATCCTGAAAGGTAAAATGTTTTTTAAATATACATAAATACCCATTCGCCTTAATCGCAACCAAGATGAGTACTCATAAAGAATATGCGTTGATCGCTATTCTTGCAACGGCAGCCATTATAGGAGTTGGTCCTGCATTCGGATTCTGCCCACCAACGTGTGCGCCAAGAGCCGAATACACTGCGTCTATGATGAGCGGCAATACGTCAAGTCTTGCTCAAATCCAGCAGCCGGAAAACATCATTCCAATCACTGTGACGACTGACAAGACAACGTATGACCACAGCTCGATCATCATGGTTAGTGGTCATGTGTTACACCCATATCCCGGCCAGGACGTAGCCATGAAGGTTACAAGCCCTGAGGGAAACGTCGTATTTGCATCCCAGCTGGCACTTGACAACAGCGGGAACTTTGCCACGAAGATTAACACAGCAAGCTCACTGATGGCAGAAAACGGCCAGTACACCTTGTATGTACAACAGGGTGACGAGCAAGCAAGAACTAACCAAGTTCAGTTCAGCCTTGCAGGCCAGGCACCACCAACACAAGTAGTTCCAGAATTTGGCCCGATCGCAGCCCTAGTACTTGCAATTGCAATTGTGTCAATAATTGCAGTTTCAGCAAAGACAGGACTCGGGTTCACGCCAAAATACTAGAACGCTCTCTAATTTTTCATTTTTTAAAGAGCCTTACCGAATGGTTTTCTCTAAATATACATAAATACCCATTCGACTTAATCGCAACCAAGATGAGTACTCATAAGGAATATGCGTTGATCGCTATTCTTGTAACGGCAGCCGTTGTAGGCGTTAGTCCTGCATTCGCAGACTGCCCACCAGACTGTACTCCAAAGGCAAACTACACGCAGGGTCTTATCACGGGCAGCAATCCGACGACTGTCCAGCCGATCATAATCCCGACAGTACTGCCTCTCAGCATCTCAACTGACAAGACAGTATACAGTTCGCAGGCCGTGGTCGATGTGACAGGACACGTTGCAAACGTCATACCCAACGTGCCAATCACTCTCCGTGTTGTAGATTCCCAAGGAAACATCGTATATGTCAACCAGCTTTCCCCGGACACAAGCGGCAACTTTGAGACAAAGATAAGCACCGCAAGTCCACTGTGGACAAGCAGCGGGACGTATACGCTCTATGCCCAGTATGGAGTGCAGCAAGGTATGCGTATGGCGCAGACTCAGTTTAGCATTGGTACCACCGTCAGCGGAGCAGCAAGTTGCCAGCCAACCCAGCTCGCAGCTACAGTGGGTAGCGAGCAGTACTGTATCGATTATAGCATCACAGGAGGAAAGGCAACGGGCGCAACCCTGAGCAGTTCATCCAAGTCGCTCACCGTCAATATAGTATCGACAACCGATGGCCAGCTGACACTCACCATACCAAGGACAGTACTTGACGCAAAGGCAGGCGTACACGATGACAGCTTCTTTGTCCTAGTCAACGGACAGGAAAAGGACAGCTTCACCGACACACCGAGCCCAAGTGCAAGGACACTGACAATACCATTTGGTGCAGGCACTGAACAGGTAGAGGTCATAGGCACCCAGGCAGTTCCAGAGTTTGGAGCAGTCGCAGCACTCGTACTTGCAATTGCAATTGTGTCAATAATTGCAGTTTCTGCAAAGACGGGCCTCAGGCTGATGCCAAGATACTAGGACGCTATCTTTTCCCTTTTTTCATTTTCACGCCCCCCGACAGGCCAGGCCTCCCGCGCCACTTTACAACACGGTTCCGAGTCCGTGGCACGGGCAACCATGCCGCCGCGTCACGTCATTCACATTTGGGAAAGCACCTTGTCATGACCGGCTCACCGATTTGACAAAACATGCCAGAGTAAAGGAAATATACGACTTGAATACAACTCGAATATGCGCACCGGTGCACTTGTCGCAGTTTCAATTTTCGCGTTATCGATGTTCTCAGCAGGCGCGTTTGCCCAGCAGACGACCACCGCGCCGACCTCAAATGCAACGCCACCTGCAGCCCCGCTGATCACGGTAAACACCGACTCGAAGACATACCTCATCGGGGATACCATATTCATCTCGGGGCAGGTCCAGGCAGTCGTTCCGGGAACGCCCCTTACAATCCAGGTGCTAAACCCCAACACCAACCTGGTCTATGTCGGCCAGATAAACGTCTCAGCAGACGGCAAGTATACCGCGACAATCAAGGCGTCCTGCTCTCCAAACCAGCAGTGCCTCTGGTCCACAACCGGCACCTACACGGTCAAGGTCCAGTATGGACTTCCAAACGTCACGGCCCAGACCACCTTTGCATTCCAGGCAGCAGTGGTCCCGGTAAGCAACCTCTTCCAGGTAAAGGACCCAAACAGCCAGCAGACATTTTCAGTCAATTATACCATTACGGGCGGCACCGTAAAGGACATGACAATCGACCAGCAGTCATTATCGCTCATAGTTTCCATCAACTCGACCTCCGACGGGAGCATCACATTACAGATGCCAAGGACCCTGATTGACGCAAAGACAAGTTCCGGAACGGACGACTCTTTCATAATACTAATCGACGGCGCTGAGGTCAAGCCACAGAGCGAGTCGGCAGACTCGAACTTCAGGACCCTGACCATCCAGTTCCTCCAGGGGGATCAGGACATCGAGATAATTGGAACCCAGATAATTCCGGAGTTTGGCCCGATCGCGGGACTGGTGCTTGCAGTTGCAATCACGTCGATAATAGTGGTCTCGGCAAAGACCGGGCTCCGCCTCCTGCCAAAATACTGATGCACCACAAGTCAAATTTTCTTTTATCAATACATAAATACTCAAGATCCTCCAGTATTGGCTAGCAAATGAGAGCATCGGGTTTCTTTGGTTTAACGCTAGTAGCACTTGTTGCAATTTTAGGATCATATTATGTTGTAATGCCATATGCCGATGCCACGAGCTGCCCGGCCTCCGGGTGCACGGTCGGCGGAGACACACTTAACGTCAGCGTAACTCCTTCCACAGGGTCATCGCCGCTCCTTGTTTCCTACAAGGCCTACTTTCCCGGCAATTCCATAATGAAGAGCGCAACGTGGAACTTTGGTGACGGTGTGACTGCCACCAACGTGATGAACGGAACCCACACCTATGCCTCGGCGGGCAACTTTACTGGAAGCGTCGAGGTCGATGCAACCGACGGCATGAGCTACAGCCAGTCCTTCCAGATATCAGTTACAGGGGCAATCGGGGCCACAATCGGCGCCAACGCGACCATCCCATATGACAAGAACGGAACTGCATACGAGTACCTCCTCCACGAGCACAACAACACCCTTGCAGCAACGTCCCAGGCACCCCTGACCCTCCAGACAGACGCCACCTCCTACTCCCAGGGCGACTCGATCATAATCCACGGCGCAGTCAAGAATGTCTCAAACCAGACTGCAGTAACCCTCAGGATAATAAACCCGCTTTCAAACATGGTCAAGATTGACCAATTGATTCCAAACCCGGACGGAACCTTTACCACTAACATTTCAGGCCACCAGATACTTGCCACAGGACCGCTGTGGACCAAGGCAGGAAACTATACCATAATTGCCCAGTACGGCCCGGCGACCAACGCTACTACTAGCTTCTACTTTGCAGGAGGAGACGGCACCTCCAAGATATCGGCACCGCCGACAAGCAGCACGTTCACGCTGCAGACAACCGGCGGAACCTTCAGCATCCCGTATACAATACGCGGAGGAACGGTCTCCAACATACAGATACAGGGAGAGCAGCACGTGCTTGTGGTGACAATCTCTGCAACGTCTGACGGCTCGCTGAGCATCGACCTTCCAAGGGCACTCATCGACTCCAAGCAGCAGATAACGGCCCCGACGGGAACCAATACAACCTCGACCACATCGGTAAGCCAGTCCGAGCTTCCAGACCAGCCATTCACGGTACAGGTCAGCGGACAGAACGTCCAGGTGACAGAGACCCCAAGCCCAAGCCAGAGGACTCTAGGAATTCCCTTCCACAAGGGCGACACGACCATCGACATAATTGGAACGGTGTCAGTTCCGGAGTTCGGAGCCATTGCGGCACTGGTGCTCGCGATTGCAATCGTATCAATAATTGCAGTCTCGTCAAGGACAGGCCTCAGGCTGGTTCCAAGATACTAGACTTCGAGCCTCCGGCACACAACCCCTTTCCCAAGTTTCAACAAGACTAAAATCGCACCATCGTTACAATACTCAGATGGGAATCAAGGAAATGAAATTTGAGTTCGAGGAGTTTGAGGCGCTTGAGGACATATTTGTATACATGTCCACCATGGCGCCGCCGATGAAGAACATGCTGCCGATAAACTCGTACAAGGGATACGTCTTCTCGCTCATCCCGCTCAACCCGACCACCGGCGACACGTACCTTGTCATCTACACAAAGGGAAAGGTCGACGGTAGGATGCTGGAGTTTGACATGAGCCAGAAAAAGTACAAGCAGGTCGAGATGGCAGAGCGCGCAGACAAGACCTATTTCGTGGTCCTGACTCCAAAGAAAAACACGATAGCCGACGCGGCACTAAAAGAGCTTGAGAGATCACCCTAAGGCAGGCGCGCCGGATTTTTTTTGCAAATCACATGGCCCTGCCGTTTTTTCGCGCCGCATTTTTGGCTGGAGGTGGCCCCATACCAGTCCTGAAAATAGAGTGGGGGCTTGAAATACCTCAAATGGCAGACTTTTTTCGTTGGCGATTAAATTTTCACGCCTTGGCTCCGCGCTGGTCGCGTTCCTTGTGCTTGCCCCGCTGGTTTCGTCGGCAGGCCAGGCCCTTGCGCAGAACATGACAGATTATGACTATACAATGCCCGACTGGCTCCAAAAGTCTTCCAGCCTCTGGACAGATGGAAAGATAACCGGCTCGGAGTTTATCGCGTCGTTCAGGTATGCCATCCAGCACGGGATGTTCCACCTCAGGCCGGTCGAGCAGCGGGGCTTTATGATAACCCTCACGCCGGGCTCCAATCTAGTCCAGGCAGGCCAGCCTGCAAACTGCCAGGACATGAACTTCCCGAAGGTAAACTGGTCAGGCTGCGACTTTACCGGCGTGAACATGGCAAATTCCGACCTCCACGGGGCAAACCTTACTGGCATCTCGCTTGCAGGGGCTACTGTTGAAAATTCCTACCTTATCAATTCCGACCTTGAAAACGCAAACCTGGACTATGCCGGGCTGAGAAGTGCAGACCTTGCCTCGGCCAACCTCCACAATGCAAGGCTTGTAGGCATCCTTGGCCAGTACCTCAACCTCCGCTTTGCAGACCTCTCCGGGGCAAACCTTACTGGCGCATACATGACAGGCTCGTCGCTCAACTGGGCCACCCTGAAAAACGCAACGCTTGCGGGCGCCGACCTTGACCACTCGGAGTTTGTTGCAGCCGACATGTCAGGACTTGACGCAAGGCTTGCCAACTTCCAGGACTCGTACATGACCGGGGTCAATTTTGAGGGTGCGCACGCGCAGGGGGCAAACTTTCAGAGCGCCGACATGTCAAACTCCAACATGACTCTGGCAGTCCTTTCCGGAGCCCACATGAAAAATGCTGGCCTTGGAAACGCCGTCCTGAAAAATGCCGACCTTTCCTTTGCAGACTTGGCAGGCGCAGACCTTGGCGGGACCGACCTTACTGGCGCAAACCTTACCGGGGCCGACATGACAGGCGCGATCCTCGGGGGCGCCACTCTCCACTGCACCGGCAACCCAGTATGCGGCTAGGCTAGGGGGACCGCAGCTCGACTGCAACGTCGTCCCACATGTCTCCGCCGCCTCCCGCAGACCAGCTGCACGTTACCGGGGAGGGCGTTGGAACAACGGCAGAGCTGGAGGCGCCGGTAATTTCTGACGGCATGTTGACATCCCACTGCTGGCTGCAGGTGGGAAGGCCCAGCGTCTGCCCGCCGTATATCGACGGGAGGTCAAGGACCCAGTCTCCCGCGTGCTGGGTGGTAATTGATATGGTCGGGCTGCTGGCAGAGGTGTTGTGGCTTGCCGCCGTATTTTGAATTGGGCTTGTCTGGTTTACGTTTGAAAACGAGTATGCGCCCATCACGGCCTGGGTCTGGCCCGCAAAGGTCGCCACCACGTTTCCAGTACCGCTCGGGTCCTTTAGGTACCAGAACTCGGCGTCGTTGTTTGTAAACGACGAGACTGCCTGGGTCAGCGGCGCGCCGTTGAATGTGACCGAGGTGGCATACTGGTTGTTTGCGCTGATTCCTACGACAAGCAGCCCGTTGGCGCCACCTGCGCTGACATTTGGAAGCGTAAGCTGGGACGAGGTGGTCGTACCGGAGGTAGACTGGACGCCGTCAAGGGTTATGGAGGCTGCGGGCTGCTCCCTGTACAGCGTGCCCACCTCGGAGGCTGAAAGGGCGACGCTGTAAATCCTCACCTGGTCAAGTGTTCCGGCATAAAAGTTAACAAGAGTGTTTGGCGAGGCAGTCCCTCCCAGGTATATCCCAAAGCTCGTGTCGATGTCTCCCACCGACGAAATGTCCTTTGTAGACTGGAGCGAGCCGTCGACGTACAGGCGCTCCTCCTGGGCCGCCCTGTCGACCACAAACGCCAGGTGGTGGAACCTGCCGTCGTTTACGTTGCTGGTAGAAATTGCAGGAACGTCGTGCCCGCTGCTGTCCCGGATCCTTGCATATATCGTGCCCGACGGATCCTCTATCGAGTATCCCGCATAGGTGCCGTCGTTGTTCCTCCTGTGGTCCACTATCAGGCCGTCGCCTGCATTGCCTGTCCCGGACTGGGTGCTCTTCATCCAGAGCGATATCGAAAAGCTCCCGGAATTCCCAAAGTTGAGCGATGAAGCGTCGGGTATGGAGACCACGCCTGTGCTGCCGTCAAACTGGATTGCCTGCCCCACCTTGCCTGGCACGTATGACGTCCCGCCGCTTGCAACGCCGTTGTTTGCGCTGCCGCTGGTATCGCCGGTATTGCCCTCAAACTTCCACTCCCCGACAAGGCCTCCTCTAGGCACGCAAGATGTGGAATTGGTCGGCACGGCGCCAACCTCGTTTGACTGCGGCGACTGCCCTGCCGAGTTTGATGCCTTGACATAGTAATAGTACTGGCTGCCCGCTGCAACGGACGTGTCGCTGAAGCTTCCCGAGTTGCCCTCCTCTGCAAGCAGGGTCTCGCCCCCGCTGGCAGCCCCCCTGTATATGGTATAATTGGTAACTGGCGCGCCGCCGCTGGGTGGCGGGTTCCAGTTGAGGTCCACCTCCAAGCTGCAAGAGCTTGATACAAGGATTTGCGGCGCAGATGGCACCGTGGCAGGAGTCGCGCTTGCCTCGTTTGAAAGCGGGGACTCGCCGTAATTGTTTACTGCAGATACCTCGTAGAAGTATTTCCCGCCGTTTGACACTGCCTTGTCCACATAGCCAGGCGCGGTCCCGGTCCTTGCAAGGAACGTCTCGCCGCCCGGGGCGGTTCCCCTGAAGATGTCATATCCCGTGACAGGTCCCTGGCCGGTGCTTGACGGGGCCGACCATGAAAGCGAGACCTGGGAGTTTCCGCCGCTTGCCGCAAGGTCCTGCGGCTGGGACGGCTGCCCGCTTGAGGGGCCCTCAAGGTATAGCGACTGGATCTCGCTGTCGGTAAGCGTCCTGTTGTAGATCCTTACCTGGTCCATCAGGCCCGAGAACGGGTCGTTTGGCGTGTTTGGCGAGACGGTATACCCAAGGTCCACACCTATCGAGTTTTGGGCGATGCTGCCAACCTGCGAGATGCCTGCAAGGCTCTGGAGCTTGCCGTCAAGGTACATCCTGGACTGTTGTGCCGACCTGTCCACCACAAACGTGACGTAGTGGAACCTGTTGTCGCTTACGGGTCCTGCCTGCACATATACGTCGTGCCCGCTGCTGTCCCGGATTCTTCCAAGAAGGGTCCCGTTGTTCCCCTCAATCGAGTATCCGGAATAAATCCCGTCATTGTTTCGCCTGTGGTCCACGAACAAAAATGGCGATGTCTGGTTGGTCCTTATCCAGCCCGAGATGGAAAGGCTTCCGTTGCCAATATTAAGAGATGCCGAGTCCGCAACCCTGTCTATGAACGTCCCGTTGAATTTCAGGGCAAGGCCCACCTGCCCCGGCGCATACGTGCCAGGGCCTGCCGTTATCACGCTCATCGTCCTTGGCGGGCAGCACCCCCCGTATTCATATGATACCATGCCGGTCGTCCCGTCGTTCCTGTTGCCGCTAGTGTCAAACGTGCTGTTCTCAAACTTCCATTCCGCCACCAGTCCTGCCCTAGGTACCGTACTACCGGTGCCGGTGGGTGCGGCAGGGTTCGCACTGGCCTCGTTTGAGGGGATGGACTGCCCTGCAGAGTTTACCGCCCTGACATAGTAATAGTATGCCTGGCCGTTTGAAACTGTATTATCAATGTAGGAAAGCGAGTTGCCCACTTCCTTTATCTCGGTCTCGCCAAGGGGCGACGTGCCCCTGTATATTGTATAATTGGTAACTGGCGCGCCGCCGTCATCCGAGGGTGGAGACCACGACAGCCCCACCTGCGCGTCTCCCGAGTACGCATAGAGGTGCGGCTGCGACGGAGGCACCACGGGGCTTGGGGCTCCGGGCTCGTTGTAGAGCTCGGCAACCTCGGTCGCGTTCAGCGCCCTGTCATAGATCCTTGCCTGATCAAGCATTCCCGTAAAGGGGGCGGTCGGCGTGTTCGGCGAGCCCGTGTATCCCAGGTCCACCCCCACCGAAGTCTGGGATATGCTGCCAAGGCTTGATATGTCAAGGCTGCCTACAAGGATGTCGTCCTGGTATATCTTGGAAATGTGGTTTGTCCGGTCCACAACAAATGCAATGTGGTGCCATCGCCCGTCGTTTACCGGGTTTGTTACCACGTCAAAGTTTGCCGCGCTGTCCGATGCAGGCGCACAGATTCGGAGCCTCCCCACAAGCTGCCCCGTGTTCCCGTACCCCTCTATGCTGTATCCCGCATAGCACCCGTCGTTGTCTCGCCTGTGGTCGACAACCATCCCGGCATATGACGCGTTGGTCTTTATCCACAGCGATATAGAGAAACTCGAGGTTGGAAAGTCCAAGATCGGGCTGTACGGAATGCGGTCTATTCCAGTGCCGTCAAAGTTCAAGCCGTACCCCACCCTGCCTGATTCGTATGTCGCCCCGCCGCTTGTGGCTCCGTTGTTCCCGTTTCCGCTGGTGTCGTCTGCATTGTTCTCAAACTTCCACTCTGCCACAAGCCCCGATGTCGGTATGGCAGGCGAAGGAGCGGTCTGGGCCGAGGCACCATGTGAAAGGCATCCAAGCGATCCAAGCACTGCCAGCGCAAGAACCGCGGTTAGCAGTCTGCGTCGAATGTGGAAAAATTGTAATGATGCTATGCAGGTTAACGTACCGCGCTACATATTACGTGGTACTAGAATTCTTCTATAAGACGCATACCGATTAAGATTCTCCGTCCAGAAATGGCGGCGCGGCCGCAGTGCCGCATCTTGGGCAGGCCATCGAAACCAGGGGCTCGCCTGCCTTCATGGTGACTTGGAACCGTGCGTTGCAATTTCCGCACGTGTATGGAACCTGGATTGTCGTCATGCGGTATGAAAGTGCCTGCCGGTATAAGAAGCGGAAAGCGTTTTACCAAAAGTGATACCGAGGCACTAAAGCGCCTACTTGGTGTATGCAGGGGCGCTGACAGACTTGGAGCGCGCGTATTTTTCCATGATGTCTTCTGGAAGCTTGCCGTTGAACAGCTCCTTGCAGAGGCCCCTGAGGTACCTCATGATTGCCCATGTCCCTGCCTTTATCATGCTGTACATGAGCGGCTTCATCATGATTCCATATGTCTTGTTCCTCAGTATTATAGGGATGATGTCGTTAATCACGGCAAGGTTGTGCTCCCAGCACTTCCAGAACAGCGTGAACTGGGCCTCGTTGAGGTTTCCAAAGTGCATCGAGTTCTTCTCGTTAAAGTCCTGGTAGAGCAGCGGTGCCACGATGCCCCTCATGTTGGAGCGCCTGAAATCGTCAATCAGATCAATGGTATACTGCGTCTCGTCCGGAGTCTCGTCCGGCCAGCCGATAATGAGTGTCGCGGCAGGGAACCAGTGGTTCTGGTTCATTATCTTTGCGCCCTCCCTTACTACCCATCCCCACTCGTCAGTGGAGAACGGCTTGGTCTTGACGCCGAGGTGCTTCTTTACCATCCTTGGCGCCACAGTCTCTATTCCGAGGTTTGTTGCAAGCCATTTTTCATTTGACATGCCGTTTATCTCGGATATGTCGTGGAAAAGTTTCGGGTCCGCGCATACTGCTGAAAATGTCATGTGTGTAGTTCCGACAAACCTTGCGCCAAGCGACTTTAGCCCCTTCCAGAGTTCCGTGATTGCGTCATAGTTGGGCCTAAACTCCCTGTTGTCGCACCCATAAAGGAGCATCTCGTCGGAGTGGAGCCATATCGAGTCAAACCCATAGTCGAGGTTTATCTTTGCCTCCTGCTGGAGCCTCTCAAGAGGCAGGTCCTTCTTTGACCTCTTGTTTACGTCGCAAAAGTCACAGCCCCTTCCGCAACCCCTCATCGCCTCGATGAGCGAGTTTACGGTCGGCCCCTGGATCATTGGAATATTCTGAATGTTCTTTACAAAGCAGTGCATCAGCTCAGGCGCGTCTCCCTTTTCAAGGTCGTGGAAAAGGTCAAGCGCAAGCTCGTCTGCCTCTCCTACTACCACGGTATCAATCCCGTGGATCTTCATCCTTTCTGTCTTGGCAAGCTCCCACGCCCCGTTCCCGCCGACTGCCACATGGAAGTTGTATTTTTTCTTGAGCTGGATTATCTTTGCGCACATCCTCTTGAACTTCATTGCAACGTAGGAGAGCTTTTCAGGCGACATGGTAGTCGTAACAGGCGCCATCCCCAGCGGGTCCATGACGTTGATGCCGACCACCTTTGTGTCGGGGCCGATGCATTTCTCAAGATAATCAGGATTTGCGATGAAAACGTCCTCCCTGTTGTACCCCTGGAGGAGCGAGGCCTCTACCCTTCGGAGGCCTACCTGGGCCACTTTTGCCTCGCCTGTCGCGACGTTTGTCTCAACAGGGGGGCAGAAAATCTTGTCAAAGACGAATTCTGGGACCAGTTCGTACGGCCCGCAGGCGATAAACCCGTATAGAAAGTTGCCACGATAGTTTGTCATCAGGCTGCGATCTGCGGTAAGGACTATCCTCTTGCCTGCCATTCCTGATGTTTTTTCCCACTATGATATAAATTGTTTAGCCTGTCGCCCGCGCAAAGTGAAATTTTCACTTTTGACATATAAAGCGCCGTGTGGATAATCCAAGCATGAGCATTTCAGAGCCTAGGCATGTCGAGAGGCACCTCACCGAGAGCAGTTCCATCAGGGATTTCGTTTTCGGGTTCGGCGACGGCATCAACACCTCGCTTGGAATCGTGGCAGGAGTCGGCGGGGCGGACCAGGCCTCAAGTGTAATCATACTTGCGGCAATTGTCGCAATGTTCACGGGCGCAAAGGCAATGGCCGTGCAGAACTTCCTCGCGGTAAGGTCGCAGAGGCAGATCCTCCAGTCCGAGATACAAAGGGAAAAGTGGGAGATGGACAACGTGCCCGAGGCCGAGCGGGTCGAGATCGAGGACATTTACAAGGCAAAGGGATTTTCGGGACCGGAGCTTGACAGTATCGTAAAGAAGATCACCTCCGACAAGAAGGTCTGGCTCGATACGATGCTCACCGAGGAGCTCAAGCTGAACATAGAGATTGTCGGAAGCCCGCTTAAGAGCGCGTTCCGGATGTTTGGCGCGTTCCTCGTAGGCGGCGTGCTTCCAATCATACCGTACTTTTTTGCAGGCGGGCTTGAGCCGCTGCTTATCGCAGTAGGGCTCTCCCTTTCCGCGTCGTTCGTAATTGGCGCGGTCAAGTCAAGGATGGCAAACCTCAACATGGTGTGGGGAGGACTCGAGATGGCAGGCCTTGGGACCGGGATTGCCCTGCTGGGCTACGGAATAGGGTCCGAGCTTGGCCACATCGGGATAATCAAGGGATAGACCTTTTCAGGGCTATCCTGTTTGCAATGTTTGCAGCAAACGCGCCCGCGCCAATCCCGTTGTCTATATTTACGACAGAAAGCCCGAGCGTGCAGCTCTGGAGCATCGACGCAAGGGCGGCGACCCCCTTGGCCCCGTACCCATACCCTACCGACGACGGTACGCCCACCACCGGAATGTCGACAAGCGCGGAGACGACTGATGCCAGTGCCCCCTCCATCCCCGCCACCACAACCAGCACGTCCACGTCTTCCTGGATCATCTTCTTGATTATCGGAAATATCCTATGCAGGCCCGCAATCCCCACGTCATAGCTTGTGATGCAGGACACTCCCATCGCCTCGCAGGTAAGCCTTGCCTCCTCGGCGACCCCTATGTCGGACGTTCCTGCGGTAATCACGCCTACCTTGCCGCCCGTCCTTGAAAGCTTCCTGTAAAACAGTATTGACGTGGTGTTCCTCCCCACCTGGGTCTTGATGCGGTTCTTCTTTGAAAACGATACCAGCTTGTCATAATGCCCGTCGTTAATCCTTGATACAAGCACGCAGTCGGACCTTGCAAGCGCGCCCGTGATTATCTTTTTTAGGTCGCCAAGATGCTTGTTCTGGGCAAAGACCACCTCCGGCACTCCCCTCCTTATCCTCCTGCCCACGTCAAACTTGGCAAAATCCTCGATCTTTTCAACCGAGTAAAGCGAGAGCATCTTCTTTGCCTTGGCAGCACTTATCTTTCCAAGCTCAAGCGACTTGAGTATCTCCAAAAGTTCCAACAGGTGTCAGAGGTCGAGTAGATCTTAAAAATTTATCAGAGCTCAAGACCGGCAATAGCGCTCTTGACGCTGTCGACGCCCTTCTTGAACCACTCCTTCTCGGCTGCGTCAAGGTCAAGCTCCACTATCTTCTCCACCCCGTTCCTGCCAATTACCGCAGGGACGCCTATTGTAACTCCCGAGTGCCCGTACTGCCCGTCAAGGTATGTCGCAACCGGGATGACCTGCTTGGTGTCGTTCATCACGGCCTCTATCATTGCGGAAATTGCGTTCCCCGGCGCATGGACCGTCGCACCCTTGAGCTCGATTACCTTTGCGGCAACCCCCCGCGTGGCCTGGACTATCTCGTCGGTCTTTTGCTTTGGAAGCAGCGAGGTAAGCGGGATTCCAGCCACTGTCGAAAACCTTGGCAGCGGCAGCATGTTCTCGCCGTGCTCGCCTATTACCATAGCTCGGATTGAGTTTCTCGAGTAGCCTGTCGCCTCGTGGATGAACTGCATGAACCTTGAGAGGTCAAGCATGTTGCCCATGCCAAAAATCCTTGACTTGTCAAAACCTGATACCTTGTATGCGATGTATGCCATCGGGTCAAGCGGGTTTGTAACCGGGATTATCATTGCATCCTTGGCGTGCTGCCTGATGTTCTCAACTACGCCCTTGACTATCGACGCGTTAATCTTCAGTAGGTCCATCCTTGTCATGCCGGGCTTGCGTCCGGATCCTGCGACCACCACCACGATATCCGAGCCCTTCATCTCGGAATAGTCGTTTGACCCGCGTATGTTGACGTCAATTCCCTTCTCGGAAAGCATGTGGTTTAGGTCCATTGCCTCGCCCTGAGGCAGGCCCTGTACTACATCCAGCAGAAGAATCTCGTCTGTAACCTTTCTAAGCGCGGTAAAGAGAGCAGCGGCGCCGCCCACCTTTCCCGAGCCGACAATTGTAATCATGTTTTTGCGTTCGATTTTTAAGGTAATTAAATCTCTCGATTTTTTTGCGCCCGGCAGGACCGCATCCAGTGCCCGTTTTTTAGATCCACAATTTATATTCATTAAACGCGGTTTAGAGGATCATGTCCCTTGTCATTGACGCGCAGGTCGCCGGGATCTCAGGAGACATGCTTCTTGCAGCCCTTGTCAATATAGGGGCAGACAAGTCAAAGGTAATCGACGGCGTGCTTTCGTCCGCCGGCATGCTCAGGGGGTCCAGGATCCAGAACATGGATTTTGAAAAGACGGTCAAGCACGGCACCGAGGCCACAAGGCTGGTCCTTGACATCAGGGAGGAACACCACGAGAGGAAGGGGCTTGAGATACAGGACTGCATCCTGCAGGTGTCCGACAAACTGGGGCTTTCAGACCGCGCAAAGGTCTTTGCAAAGGAGAGCATCAAGTCGCTCATCAGGGCCGAGTCAAGGATTCACGGCGAGCCGGTAGAGTCGGTCCACTTTCACGAGGCCTCAAGCATTGATACCGTGGTGGACATAATGGGCACGGCAATAGCCCTTGACGATCTCAGGATTTTCTCAGGTGACATAGTTTCAACACCGGTAGCCGTAGGGGGCGGAACGCTCTCGTTCTCCCACGGCACCACCTCAAACCCCGCAAGCGCCATCCTTGAAATTTTCCGCGGCTCGCAGATGATAATTGCAGGCGGCCAGGCCAGCGAGGAGCTCACAACGCCGACCGGGGCGTGCATGCTTGTGAACCTGGCCTCCAAGTGCTCGGAATTCTACCCCCCCATGAGGGTCCAGTCCGTCGGGTACGGCGCAGGCACCAAGGACTTTGAGGGCTTTCCAAACGTCCTCAAGCTTGTAAGGGGCGAGCCCGTGCAGAGGTTTGACCGCGATACGGTACAGGTAGTCGAGACCAACGTGGACGATGTCTCAGGTGAGGTGATTGGGCAGGCCATAGACAAGCTTGTATCTATGGGTGCAAGGGACGTCACGGTGGCGCCCGCAATTACAAAGAAGGGCAGGCCGACAAACATGGTTACAGTACTATGCGATTCCTCAAACCTTGACTCTGTCATATCGGCTCTGATGTCAGAGACCGGCACCCTCGGGGTGAGGGTAAGGCAGTCTGAGAGGAGGATAGTGCCAAGGGCCATAGTTTCAGTCCCGATAACAATACAGGGCAAGGACTTTACCGTCCAGTGCAAGATATCAAAGAACGGCGACGCCTCGAAGCACTTCAAGGTGGAGGCAGACAACATAAGGCACGTCTCCGAAACCCTCGGGATCCCGTTCCGCGACGCCAATGCATTGATTATTACCGAGGTCAGACAAAAGATACACCTGAAATGAGCAAGCTAGAAGACCTGATCGGCTGGTTTGGCGGGAAGGGCAAGGTAATGGTCGCCCTGTCAGGAGGCGTTGACAGCGCCCTTGTGGCATATGCCGCATACAGGGCCCTTGGAAGTTCCGCAGTGGCGGTTACTGCAGACTATAAGACGCTTGCCCAGGAGGAGCTTGATTCTGCAAGGAGGGTCTGCTCCGAGATAGGGATAAGGCATGTCATTACAGAGTATAACGAGCTTGAGAACCCGGATTTTGTTAAAAACGACAAGGACAGGTGCTTCCACTGCAGGACCCAGCTTGCGGAGCACCTTGCCGAAATTTTGAGGAAGGAGGGGGCCGATACAGTTGTAGACGGCACCAACGTCGACGACCTTGGAGAGTACAGGCCCGGCATTGCGGCGCTGCGGGAGGGCGGGGTCAAGAGCCCCCTTGTAGAGGTCGGGCTAGGCAAGCAGGAGATAAGGGAGTGCGCAAGGCAGGCGGGGCTCTCAGTATATGACAGGCCCTCAAACTCGTGCCTTGCCTCAAGGATTCCATGGGGACTTGAGGTTACGGCTGAAAAGCTTGCAAGGATAGAAAAGGGCGAGAACATTGTAAAGCACCTCTTTGGCGCAAGGCAGGTCCGCGTCCGGGACCTCGGAAGTTCCGCAAGGATAGAGGTCGGGCGTGACGAGCTTCATTTGCTAAACGACTCACAAAAGGTTTCAATGGTAACGCAGAGGCTCAGGGAGATTGGCTTTGAGTCCGTCATCATAGACAGGGAAGGGTACCGCCCGGGCAAGCTCAACGTGATAACTTGATCTACCTAGACAACGCGGCATCGACGCCGGTGCACCAGAAGGTCATAGACGAGATGATCCCGTACTTTGGGGAGCAGTACGGCAACCCCTCCTCCATCCACAAATACGGCAGGACGGCAAACGTTGCAATCCAGGGAGCAAGGAAGAGAATAGCTGAGCTCATCGGCGCGGAACCCAGGGAGATCCTGCTGACCTCGGGCGGCACCGAGTCAAACAACACCGCCATTTACGGCACGGCCATGCAGGGAAAGGGCAGGCACGTCATAACCTCGGCGATTGAGCATGATGCCGTACTGGAACCCTGCAGGAGGCTTGAGCGCGAGGGGTTCAGGGTGACATACCTCCCGGTAGACAGGCAGGGCCTTGTTGATGTCGAGGAGCTGAGGCGCCAGGTCTCGCCAGAGACGTGCCTTGTCACGATAATGCTTGCAAACAACGAGGTCGGCACAGTCCAGCCCGTTTCCGAGATTGCAAAAATTGCGCGCGAGCACAAAATCCCCTTCCACACCGATGCGGTCCAGGCGGTGGGCAAGATACCGGTCAGCGTAAGGGACCTAGGAGTCGACATGCTCTCGGTCTCATCCCACAAGATAAACGGACCAAAGGGGGTCGGAGCGCTCTACATCAGGACCGGCGTCCAGGTTTCCCCGATGATGCTTGGCGGGGGCCAGGAGGGCGGGCTGAGGTCGGGCACCGAGAACGTTGCCTCAATAGTAGGCTTTGGCGCGGCATGCAATATGGCAAGGGAAAACCTTGACCAGAACATGGCGCATTTCAGGCGCCTCACCTCGCTACTTGCCTCAAGGGTCCTGGCAGAGATCCCGGGCACGACCCTTAATGGCCACCCGGAAAAGAGGATTCCAAACAACGCCCACTTTACATTTCTTGGCGTAAACGGCGAGGATTTAATCATCAAGCTTGACGAGAACAAGATTGCGGCATCGACGGGCTCGGCCTGCTCCGTCAGGATACAAAAGGCGTCGCACGTCCTCAAGGCAATGGGCTTTGACCACGAGCAGGTCTCGGGATCGCTCCGCCTGACTGTCGGCACCGCAAACACGGAAGAGGAGATCGGCCAGACTGTAGACGTGCTAAAGAAGGTGGTCGCAGAGCTTAGGGCAGTCTCGCCCTACAAGGGCAAGCACAACTTCTAGACGCCTATTGCAAAAAGAAAACTGGAAAGATTTCCCCCCTACTGCACCGTAAACTGGTAGCCAGTCTTGTGGGCAAGCGGCACCAGGGTATCCATCCCGTCCCACACGTACACCTCGGCAGTGTACGAGCCTGGCGCCTGGGGGGTCCACTTGATCTGCTCGGTCACCTGGTTCGAGGGGCTTATGGTATCTGAGACCCACTTGAGGAAGACCACCCTGCCCGTGCTGTCCTTTACCTGCACGATATACGAAATCTTCTGGTCATTCTGGTAGTCGCCGTTTGATATGATGTCGTTAAACGTCACGGCCTGGCCCGGCTTGGGGTTCTGGAGGAGCGGTGCCCCGCTTGCGTCCCCTATCTGTGTGATATGCGTGACCTTTGGCACAAATGCAGGCTGGGACGCCGGTGCCTGCGAGGGCGCAGGCTGGGACTGCGAAGGCGGGGCCTGCGCAGGCTGGGAAGGCGCAGCAGCCTGCCCTCCTGATGCCGTGGCAGACGGCGGCACGACTGTCGACCCAATTATGACCGACCTTCCGGAGGCGTCTGCATAGTCGTGATACCACGCCTGAATTGTGCCCCCGACCGGCGATATGATGTCGGTCCCGTCCTGGTTGCAGATCCACTGGGGCATCTTGAACGACCCCTGGAAAACGCCCGAGCCCGGCGCGGTCTCTGTCAGCGCAAACCCGCTTGCAGAGAGGCCACCGTAAAACTTGCCGCCTACCGTGCACTGGTGGTACCTGAACCCCTTTATCCAGATCTCGACAAGTATGTTGCCGTTCCCGTCGCCAACCGTGTCCATGGCAGGGGACGACGGGTCGTTTACAGTGGTAAATGTCGCGACCGGGTCGGCGGCAAGGTCCGGGTCATAAAGGGTCACCGTTACTACCGAGCCAATGTGGTAGTTTGCCGAGCTGAGGGTTAACACCCCGGTATGGGTAGGAAGGCTTGACTTGGACGTGACCGATGTGGGCGCGCCTCCTGCGGAGCTTGTGATTGAAAAGTTGACGCCGTTTTGGTCTACCATCTGGCCGTTGACAAAGAATATGATGTTCGAGCCGGAGGTCTGGAGCCCGCGTATTGTGGCGGGGTCAAACTGGTTCATCTGGTTTGCAACCACGTATTGTACCGTACCCGTAAACACCCCGGTCCCGGGCCCCGTCTCCTGGAGCTCGGCCCGGTATACTGCGTTGTTCACGTTCTGCCCGTTCTTCATCCCAAACGAGTCCACGTCAAACACTATTGGCTGCGTGTCAGTGGGTCCGGATACGGTCCCAGGCGAGCTTCCAAAGTTTATCTCAAGGTATACCGGGTCAGACGGGGGCTCGGCCATGATTGCAGACACGGCCGAGGACGGAATCTGCACAAGGCCTTCTGCGGACGTTACCGAGCCCTGCGGGAGTATCACAACCGAGGCGGGGCTTGACGCGCTGCCAAAGTGAAGCGTCATGCTTGTGCCTGAAAACGACCCGAGTGCAAGCTGATGCTGGAAGGACCTCAGGTCATAGTTGACCCAGTTTGTGCCGCCCGAGTTTGGCTGGCTTGGGTCTATGAGTATGCTGTCAAGCGAGCCCGCCGTGAGTCCAAGGTTTAGTGTCATCTCGTAAAACGTGGTGTGCGCAGTGGACCTTGTGTCTATCACGAGCCGCGCCGAGTTGGGGTCTGGGACGCTTGACACCACCGGTATGGGCCCTGAAAGGCTGTTTGGCAGGGCGTAAAGGTTGGCATCAGACGCAGTATTGAGCGTGACCGGGTTCCCAATCTTCAGCGTCGGCACGACCGCAGACGACCGGAATATGTTGAGGGTCTCGGCGATGCCGGAGTTTAGCACCTGTGCCGGGTCGTTGAGCGTGACCTGCTCGCGTTGTCCCGGACCAAATGTCTGCTGGCCCCCTCCCAGGGTCAGCCCGGCAGTGGTGGTGCCGGATACTATGGATGTGGACTGGAGGTCGTACTCGATGCTTCCGGCCTGCCCCCTTGGCGCGCCCGGAAGCATGCCTATCGTGGAAAGGCCGTTGTAGTTGCTTGTGAACACGCCCGTGTTGGGCCCGGTCTCCACAAACGTGACCAGGCTGTTGTATGTAACCGAGTTTACCGTGATCGAAGAGGAGGTCTGCAGGTTGTTTGTCTTGAGGTTGACCACGCCCCCAAGGCTCATCGCAACCTTTCCGTTGTCCTTAAAGCCGAGGCTTGGAAGGTAGGGGCCCAGGTTTACAAGGCCCGCAGGGTTGCCGCCCCCGTACTCTGGGAACGCCTGGTAGAACGTGGCTGCAGGGCTTGCGACGTTGAAGGTCCACGAGTCCACCGCGGTCGGGTCCTCGTCAAGCTCAATGTCGTTAATCGTTGCAAAGACCTCCGACCCTGCGGGGTACGATGTCCTGTCAAGGCTTAGCGAGATGTTCGGAATGTCGGGAGCATACGTGAGGTCCACCGACTGGGTGCCTCCCACGCCGTCATATTCCACTGTCACGTCGTTGCTGAAGGTGAACAGCTGGATTACGGGCCATGCGTTGGGGTTGAGGCCTATCTGTCCCGGCGGAACGCCGCTGTTGGAGTTGAGCGACGGGGCAAACTTGACAACGTTTTCCTGCGCAGGCGACGGCGGAAGCGGGGACCCGCTGCAGACTCCGAACGACGCAGTGCCCTGGGTTGTACCGGAGAGGCCCGCCGAGTCTGGAATTGCCACCCCGTCGGCCTGCGAAAAGTCCGCCCCGAGTACAGAGGCAGGCGTGGATGAGGAGCAGAAGACTCCAAAGTCAAGGTTCTGTCCCGGATGTCCTCCAAGCGCGACCTGGTCTGCCTGCCTTGCGGCGTCGGTGTTTGCAAAGAACGCATACCAGTACCCGTCGGAGGCCTGCGCCATGCGGAGGGCGCGCCCGTTGACGCTCACGTTTGGCTCGCCCTGGGCCACGTCCAGCTGGTTGTTCTGGCCCTTTACTATCACCTCCACCACCATCGCCCCGTGGAAATAGTTCTGGAACATGCTGTTCTCCGCGGAGACAAACAGGTTCGGGTGGTCAGAGTAGGCCCTTGCCCCTGGCGGCAGCATGCTTGGAAATACAAGGATGACAAGTAGGAAGAGCGCGAATTTTTTGTACAATGACTTTGGACTGCCGGACTTGGAATTAACCTTGTCGACTCTTTGGTCCCGGTCCAGCGGGAACGAAACCAAGTTTTAACTAAGGGACCTGCCCGAGCCCATCCATGGTGAACAGGAAGGCGCTGCTCATAGTCTCCGGCATCCTTGTGGTGGCAGGCATCCTGATATCATACATGCAGTCAGAGGACGAGATGAACGACATTGCGATAGCGCAGCAGACGGTCTCGTCAGGCTCGTCGATGAACGTAAGCAAGTCCCTTGACCCGTCCGCCATGAGGGAGGGGGTCTACTCCGTCCAGATTACCGACTTTAAGCAGGGAGAGACCCTTGGTGCAACCGTCGTCGATCCAAGCGGCATCCAGGTGGCAACAAGCACGGTCACAAAGAGCCCCTACCAGCAGAACTTTACCATATCTTCTGCAGGGCTCTACAACCTGAAGATACAGAACAACGCCCAGTCGGACCTCACCGTACAGGGCATAATCGGCTACTACCCCCAGCCCCCCAACATACTTGACCTGGTTTCCATAGTGATACTGTTTGCAGGCCTCAGCGGACTTGCAGTGGGGATGATGTACTTTATCAAGACCAGGGGAAAGATGGGCCCTAGTTGAGGAACTGGTCAAGTTCCGTAAGGCCGCTTACCACGCCGTCAAAGGTCTCGTCAGACTCCATTATCTTGTTGAGCTTCTCATGGTCCACGCCATAGATGGATTTTCCGCCCTCGGCGCGCACCGTTACAAACCCGTGCTCGATGGCATATGAGAGCCTCCGGGCAATCTCGCCCTCGGGCACCTGGACCTTTGAGGAAATGTGCGCCGAGTCCTTCTCGCCGTCCTCAAGTTCCGCAAGGATCGACGATACCTGCGGGTCGACAAGTGTTTCCAGCATCTTTTTCCTGTCAAATTCAGCCATCAATACCTACCATCCATGCCGCGAGCTGAGGACCTTCCGCTTGTTGAGGATAAAATCGTTTATGAGCACCCTGCCTATTTTTTCCGGGTTGATGTAGTAGGCCCTGCCCCTGAGCTGCCTCTCCAGGCCCTCGACGTAGCTTAGGAGCTCCTCCTCTTCTGATACCATTATGGTGTCTATCTCAATCCCCTCCCTCCTGCACTTTTTTGCCTCCTGCAGGGTCTTGGCGTGGATGGCGGGGTCCACCTGCTTGTACCGGTAGCAGAGGTAGACCATCTCGTCGCGTATGTCAAGCCTAGAGTCCCTCTCGGTCCTTATCTTTGACATGGTGGCAGCGTCGGGCTTGTAAAAGTGCGAGTAGGGCTTTTCCGAGAGGATCGCCTCCTTCTGGGACTCGTCGTCTACAAAGCACGCCGAGGGCTGCCCGTCAGTTATCATGACTATCCTCTTGTTGTGGGCCCCGTCCTTTTTGAGGATCTTCAGGGCTAGGCGGAAGGCCGCCTGGTAGTTCGTATAGTGGAGGAAGTTGTCGTTTGCGTCATAGGTCTTGAGGTACGGGATGTCCCGCGGCTTGACCTCGGAGGCAAGGGAGCCGAACCCGACGATGTAGATCGAGTCGCTTGGGAAGAACTTTTTGTTGAGCACGTAGAGGGCCCACAGGGCCTTCTTTGCAGCCTCTATCCTGCTGCCCTCGCCCGACCCTGCCGAGTACTTCATGGTGGAGCTAAGGTCTATGCAGTAGACAACCCCCACCTTTACCTCCTCCCGGGTCTCGAACCTTTCAAAATCCTCGAACTTGATCTCGATTGGAAACTTCCCGCCCCCTGACCTCTGGACCGAGTTGAGGACGGTGCGGGGGATGTCGATGTTCTTGAATTCCTCGCCCCTCTCAAGCTTGGAGGTGCTGTCAAGCAGTATTCCCCCCGACCCGATGTTTTTTGTCTCATGGAGCCCAAGGCCCCCCTCGTTTATCGCCTTGACAATGTCGTCAAGCATCCTCTGCCCTATCTCAAAGAACCCCTTCTTTGTGAGCCACTTCTTGTCCTCCTTGAGGTAGCCCTTCCTCTGGAGGTATTTTGTGATGGGCTCGTCGCTGCCCATGGACTCGGTCTGCTTTTCCTGCTCGTCCTCCTTTTGGCCTGCCTTTCCTTCCGTTGCGGCCCCCTGGAGGATTTTTTCAAGGTCCTGGACCGACGGGGTCTTTTCCTTGAGCGCCTGCCTTGCCATGGCCTTGAGAATCCTTGTAAGCTGCTCGTTTGAGACCTCCGGCTCGGACGAGCCCTCCTCCTTTTTCTCGCTGCTAAGCGAGTAGACAAAGTTCGAGGTGCTACGCGGCAACGTACGAGCCCTCTTTCCTGTCAAGGATCTTGGGCTCAAGGAGGCACAGGCCGTCAAGCGCAAGCTCAAGGGCTGCCGCCCGCAACTCGTGCCCTGACGCGTCGGAGAACTCAAATGATCCGGCCTGGATTCCGTGGGACTTGGCCTGCCTGACGAACTCTGCCTGGTCCGAGAGGGCCCTCTGGTAAACCTTCTCCACAAGGCCCGCAAGGGCGCCAAAGTTCTTGAGCTGGTTCTCGTACGAGTTTGCCATGCTGTTTGACCCAACAATTGACTGCGATACCACAAAGTTCTTGCCTGCAAAATCGCCCTTTATCCCCTCAAGCACCTCCTGGCCCGCCTCCCTGACGTATTCAAGCGACGTGTCCCGGACGGCCAAGTCTACGAGTGTCCTGAGGGTCTTGTGGCGGTTCTCAGCCGTATCGTCAAGTTCGGCAAGCTCAAACTTGGCGCACTGGCCTATGCAGGAAATGTCGCTGGGCCTTGGGACCGGCATGATTTCATGCGAGAGGGCGCGCGTCCTTTCGGCCTCCCCCACCAGGAGCTCGAGCCCGTGGACCGACATCCTCACCGAGACGCCCTTGTCCTGGTTTATCTCTGGGCTCTTGCGGGCGTTCTGTGCGACCCGTACAAGCAGTTTGAGCATGAACACCGGAACGAAGGACTTGGGGATCCTGGACTCCTGCGCCACTATGAGCATCTCGTCCCCGACTGTCTTTGGATAGTGCGTATGGATGTGGCTCTTGAGCCTGTCATAAAGCGGCTCGATTATCTTTCCCGCGTGCGTGTAGTCAATCGGGTTTGCAGTTGCAAGGAACGCAGTCTTGGGCTCAAAGACCACGGGATACGCACCGGTCGTGAACCTGCCCTCCTGCAGCACCGAGAGCAGGGCTACCTGCTTCCTCGTGTCAAGCACCGGGAGCTCGTCTATGCAGAAAAGCCCGTGCTTTGCCTGCATCAGCTGGCCCGGCGAGTACGACTCTATCTCGTAGAGCTCGGTCCCCTTCTTTGTTATCTTTATGGCGTCAATCTGGCCCACCAGGTCTTTTACCGAGATGTCCGGCGTGGCAAGGACGTACTTGAACCTATCCTTTCCCCCCACCCAGTCTATCGGCGTGTCAAGCTTGTTGTCCCGGATCTTTGCCTTGCTGTCGGCGTCGATGAAGAACCTCGGGCTTGGCATGGCGCCGTCCCTGTCAAGCAGGAGCCCCGCAAGCTCAGAGGCCGGAAGGTCCATCGGGCAGTCGTTTGTAATGCTTCCGCGGATTACCGGCATCGGCGAGAGGAGGTTCTCGGCTATTGACTGGGCAATCTTTGTCTTTGCCTGGCCTATCTGCCCGACAAGAATCATGTCGTGGCCCGAGAGTATGGCCCTGTCAAGTGCAGGAACAACGTCGTCTTCAAACCCTATGATCCCCGGGTACTTGGCGGAGTTGGACTTTATCTTCGAGATGAGGTTGCGCCTGAGCTGCTCCTTTGCCCCCACAATCTTGTAGTTTATCTCAAGCAGCGCGCCAAGGGTCCGGATCTTCATGTAGTCTTCCGGAACTCCGGCCATGACCTCGGTATACTTTGGAGCCGAGGAGTAGCTGCGATTAACAATACCTTCAAAATCCTGTGCCATTATCGTAAGTAGAGCCAAATCCGATTTAAAGTGTTATTTCCCCTTCGTATGGTTTTTATCGGGGGTTTGGTCGTTTTTCAATACTTGTCTTCACAAGAATACAGGCACATTGTTAGGATTGCGGGAAAGGACATTCCCGGTACTAAGAAGACAATCATTGGAATAAGCCAGGTAAAGGGCATGGGCTACAACTTTGCAAAGTCAATCCTTGACATCCTGAAGATAAACCCGAACAGCAACGTGGGGTTTCTGACAGAATCGCAGGTCGAGCAGATCGAAAAGGCGATGAGGAACCCGACATCGTTCAACATACCCCCGTGGTTCCTCAACAGGAGGAAGGACATCGAGACTGGAGGCAACCTGCATCTTATCACATCGGATATTGATTTTAACGTAAGAAACGACATCGAGCGAGAAAAGGGAATGAGTTCCTGGCGAGGATTCCGTCACACTTATGGACTAAAGGTCAGGGGACAGCGAACCCGCACCACCGGAAGAAAGGGCGGTGCAGTCGGTGTACGCAAGGGTGGCAAGGTATTGCCTGCCGGCGCGGCACCTGCCGAGGGCGCGGCCGCACCAGCGGCTGCTGCAGCTCCTGCAGCAGGCGGTGAGAAGGGAGCGGCAGCTCCTGCGGCCGGAAAGGCTGCCCCAGCTGCGGCCCCAGCAAAGGGCGGTGCAGCACCTGCAAAGGACGCCAAGCCTGCCGCGGAAAAGAAGGCAAAATAGGTGAGATGAATGGGAGACCATCCAAAGAATTCGCGCAAGTTGTGGAGAAAGCCAAAGAGGCCGCTAAACTATGACCTGCTAAACGAGGAGCTCTATGTCCTTGGTACCTACGGCCTGAAGAACAAGAGGGAGCTCTGGAAGGCACACACCGAGCTTTCAAGGATAAGGAACCAGGCAAGATCACTGCTCGCACTTACACAGGATGTCAGGGCAAGGAAGGAGCCTACCCTGATGAAGGCACTTACAAGAATCGGCCTTGTCAAGGAAACATCCACGCTTGATGACGTGCTGAACCTCAAGGTAACCGACCTTCTCTCGCGAAGGCTCCAGACAATAGTCCAGAGAAAGGCGAACTTCAAGAGCCCCTACCTTGCAAGACAGGCGGTCGTCCACGGACATGTGCTGATTGGCGAGAGGACAGTGAGCATTCCGTCATACACGGTAACCGTCGAGGAGGAAAACCTCGTCACCCTCGCACCAGGCGTTGAGCTCGGCAAGATAAGGCCGCCGCCCGCTCCCGAGCAGGCAGCGACCGAACAGCAGCCGCAAGAGACCCAGCCTGCGCAGTAGAGTCACATAATTATTATCTATCTGATCCTACATAGATCACCATATGTGTTCGATTATAGGGTACCTAGGCCTCAACCAGGCCGCTCCTATAATAGTGAAGGGACTGAAGAGGATGGAGTACCGCGGTTATGACAGCGTCGGGGTCGCAACTTTTTCTGACAACCAGATAGTGGTAAGGAAGGGCGTCGGCAAGGTAATAGAGGTTAACAAGGCCGCAAAGCTTGACGAGCTTTCAGGGAACGTTGGCATCGGCCACACGAGGTGGGCCACGCACGGGATGGTCACCGACACGAATGCCCACCCGCACCCCTCAAGCACCGGCGAGGTTGCAATCGTGCACAACGGCATCATAACAAACCACGAGGAGCTCAAGCAGGACCTCCAGCAGAAGGGCTATGCCTTCAAGAGCCAGACTGACAGCGAGGTAATAGCAAACCTTCTCCAGTACCATTATGACAAGACGCGGGACATCAAGCAATCAGTGGTGTCCACGGTTGCCGACCTCAGGGGAGACTATGCGTTTGTTGCAGTATTTGAGGACGGGACGCTTGCGGCTGCAAGGATGCACGAGCCGCTCATCATAGGAATCGGCAAGGAAGGCTATTTCATATCAAGCGATGTCCTCGGGTTTGTGGAGAACACCGACGAGGTAATCTACCTTGACAACAGGGAGTTTGTGATAATCAGCAAGGCGGGACTCCACCTGTTTGACTTTGACGCCAACCCGGTGCAGCACCAGATTACAAAGGTTTCAAAGGAGTTTGCAGACGTCTACAAGGGCGAATATGCGCACTTTACGCTCAAGGAGATAAACGAGCAGCCTGTCACGATAATGAACGCAGGAATGAACACGCAGCTTGAGCTTGACCTTGCGACGGACTTTATCAGGCATGCAAGGACCCTCTACATCACTGGCAGCGGCACGAGCTACAACGCGGCGCTTGTGGCAAAGTTCCTCTTCTCCAAGTATGCCAAGATAAAGATCGAGCCAATCATCTCGTCCGAGGCGCACTTTTCCCCCGACATCTTCGAGCAGCAGTCAATCCTTATAGCTCTCTCCCAGAGCGGCGAGAGCGCCGACGTGCTTGAGGCAGTCAACATTGCAAAGGGATCAAACGCAAAGATAATCTCGATTGTAAACATAATGACGTCGTCGCTGTCGCACCTCTCCTCCATTGCAATCGGCCTTGGGTGCGGCCCGGAGATTGGCGTCGCGGCAACAAAAAGCTTTACCGCACAGCTTGCCATACTTTACAAGATAGTAGACAAGATCTGCGGCGGGTGCCTCGGCCTTGACCTTGCCAGGGTCTCAGAGGCCGCAAAGAAGAGCCTTGCGGACGACTCGAAGATCAAGGAGATTGCAAAGAAGCTCAAGGACGTCTCGGACATTTACGTCCTGGGGAGGGGGATCCACTATCCCATCGCCCTCGAGTCATCGCTGAAGCTCAAGGAGCTCACCTACATCCATGCCGAGGGGCTGCCCGGGGGCGAGCTCAAGCACGGCCCGCTTGCGCTCATGGACAACAACACCTACGTCATAATGATAAACCCCGACGACTCGACCTATTCGGACACGCTTACAAGCGCAAGGGAGATCAAGGCGCGCGGGGCCAAGGTCATCGGAATTTCCGACAAGCCAAGCGACGTCTACGACTACTGGATTGAGATTTCAAAGATAGACGAGTCCATGTACCCGCTTGTGGAGATAATACCGATCCAGCTGCTCGCATATTACGCGGCTGTGGAAAAAGAGACCGACCCGGACTATCCGCGAAACCTTGCAAAATCCGTAACTGTCAAGTAATCTTCTTGTACTCCGCCTCGGTCAGCGAGAGCAGCTTTTCCGCCCCGATGCCTGCCTTTAGCATGCAGGCAATCGACGCGCCGCCGGCACCCGCGCCCTCCTTTACAAACCCCTCCGCATAGGCCCTCAGCCCCGGGATCTCCGACTGCCCAAGCCTGAGCCTTGCAACAAGTATCGGGATGTCAAATATTTCCGCCACCATCTCCGCCAGGTTTGCAGTCCTGTCTTCTGCAACATACGAGGTGGTCCCTATTGCGGTGTTCCTTCCGCCATACCCGATGCTTTTTGCAAAGCGCAGCACCGCCGCCATCTGGGTGCCCCCTGCAAGGAGGACGTTTGTAATCTCGGACGCCGTGCTCAGGATGCCTGCAACGGTTGGTATCATCGGGTCCCCAAGTCCTGCCACTATATCGAACGGGTCGCTTGACTGCATCCTGGACATGGCCTTTCTTACTATCTCCGCCTTGAGTTGTACCGGATTTTCAGGCATGCTGCTTGATACAAGCGCCTTTACGCCAAGGCCCTCCAGCACCCCGAGCGCGGTGGTCGTCCCCCCGGGGATGCTCTCGCCTATCACAAGGCAGTCGGTAGTGGCGCCAAGGAACCTTCCGACAATCCTGCCGTACTCGACTGCCCTCCTTGCGTCCTCCGGGCTCAGCGCATTCTCGCGCGAAATGTTCCTCCCGTGGGCAAGCCCCATGTCGATGTACGGAAGCTTTGGGGGCACCTTGCTTCCCGCATTTATCACAACGCTCGGGATGGACGCAGCCTCAAGCGCGGTCTTTGTCAGAAGCGCGGGAGTCGGCTTGCCGTCCGGGGTCATCGGTATTACCGAGATGCTCTTGCAGTGCCCGTAGTGGATGAACTCGGCGTCCGCAGGGCCGGTGAACTTGATGAGGTCGGGGTGCTCGCCCGCCACGGTAATGCCTGGAACCTCCGATGTTTCCGTGTATGATATGACAAGCGAGAACGCAAACCTCTTCTGGGCAGTCCTCTCGACAAACTCGGCTCCCGCCCTCTCGTTTCCCAAAATCCCGATGTCGTGCAAGAAACTAATCACTGCTCATGAATCCAAGAAATTCCTCTTCCGTCCTTGGCTGCATTACAAAGTTGGTCTTCTTCTCCCTGCCTATCGTGGATGTCGGCGAGCCTCCGTAGTTGTGCCCCGGATACATGACAAGCGAGTCGTCAAGCTTTGCAACCACGCCAAAGAGGCTTTGGTAGAGTTCCCTTGCGCTGCCCCCCGGGAGGTCCACCCTGCCGCAGTTTCCCACAAAGAGCGTGTCGCCCGAGAAGACCTTGCCGTCGCCTACGAGGCAGATGCTGTCCTTTGAATGCCCCGGCGTGTGGACCACGGCAAGCTCGGAATTTCCGAACCTTATCGTGTCGCCGTCCGATACCGTCATGTCGTTTTTCAGGGTCGATGCCTTGTGCTGGACAATCTTGGCCCCCGTCGCCTTGGCAATGGCGTCGTTGCCTATTGTGTGATCAAAATGGTGGTGCGTGTTTATGACATACTTTACCTTGAGCCCGTTCTTTTCCACCACCCCAAGGACATTGTCCAGGTCCCATGAGGGGTCGAGAATGACGGCCTCGCTTGTCTGCTCGTCCTCAAGCACGTAGGTAAAGTTCTGCATGTTTCCAACCTCCAGCTGGTGTACCTTCATATCACTCCCGCCTCTGCCTCCGGTGGAATCCCTATCTTTTCAACCACTATGGTACCGCACATGTCGGGCCTCTTTGGCATCCCGATTTTCATCTTGTGGTAGGTAATGGTTGCGTCTGCCCTTACGCACTTGTCCGCAGCGCTTCCAGTGTCGGGGTCAAGTCCTGTCGGTATGTCGACTGCAAGCTTGAACGCGCCTGACTTGTTTATGATATCTATGGCAGTGGCGTAAGGCTCCCTCACCTTGCCCGTGATTCCAGTGCCGATAATGCCGTCAACTATTATTTCCGCATCAAGCCGCACCTGTGCGGGGTCCGAGGTGAACAGGAGGTCCACCGAGTCCATCTGCTCAAGTATCTTCCAGTTGGAGCGCGCCTCCTCCGTCTTGATCTTGTCCGGGCTTCCAAGAAGTATGACTGACGGCCTGCAGCCGTATCCCGCAAGGTGCCTTGCCACCACCATCGCGTCCCCGCCGTTGTTTCCAAGGCCCGCAAAGACTGCTACCTTGCGTGCTGCAATGTCTTGGTATTTCTCCACAAGAAAACGGGCCGTTGCAGCCCCCGCGTTTTCCATCATGAGTTGTCTGAAAAAGCCCATCTGGTGGCCGTTCTCCTCTATCTGCATCATCTGCTTTACCGTGATCTCGGCAGTTTTTCCAAAATTCATATCAAATGATGCTCTCTCAAAACTTCATCTCATTTATATCATTTCGGTAACCGCTTGCAGGAGAGATCCTACAGGCCCCATGTGCCGGAGGCTTCTTCCCCGCCCCATTCAACCGCTTGCAGGCCGCGTTCTGTGTAATTTTGCATGTTCGCGCAAAATCCGCCGTCTTGATATGCAATAATGTACCTGACGTACTTTGTAAATTTCGATTGCCAAAGAATTGGCAGGCTCGCCTAGACAGGCAATGGGCGGGAGATTGAAGATCTCAAGGCTATCCAATTCTCATGGTTTCAAATCCCCGTGCCCGCCGCTGTCTTGGATAAGGATTGCACCCTTCATCTAAAACAGGACATGCACGGTAATTACAGGTAGGGTTTTCATTTTAGATCAGCCGTATTTGGCAGATACATTTGAAACCTTGACGGGATAAAATCCCACAAACGAGGCAGGATATCGCAATACTCCTTGAATGCTGACGCATGATCCTCGAACGGCAAGGCATTGATTTCCTTAAAAGGTGGAGGCTACTGCGCGGAAGGGAGCATTAGTGTAACAATGAATGCGGGAGAAGGGATTTGAACCCTCGAAATCCTAAGATACTAGCCCCTCAAGCTAGCGCCTTTGGCCAGGCTGGGCGACTCCCGCATTTGCAATACCCATGTATGGTTTTTATAAGCCTTGATTACTTTTTGAGTCGTGCTAATTCCTGTCAGGTGTTTTACTTGCGGAAATTTAATTGCGGACAAGTTCAAGGACTACCAAGCACGGGTCAAGGCCGGAGAGGACCCCGCAAAGGTTCTCAATTCTTTCGGCCTGAAGCGATACTGCTGCAGGACCATGATGCTGACATCAGTCGAGACCATTCATCAGGTTATTCCGTTTTACGAAGCAATCAGGAGAAGGGAGCAAGAAGTCCAATCCGAGCTAGAATAAGGCCATGGCCCGGATCACCTCAGTGAAAGGAAGGGTCCTCTACAACAGCAGGGGAAGCAAGACAATAGAGATAGACGTTACTGCAGACGACAAGTCGATGGGCAGGGTCTGCGCCCCGTCCGGTGCAAGCGTGGGCAAGTACGAGGCCCAGAGCTTCCCCGACAACAAGCCTGAGAAAAGCTTGGAGGCCCTCAAGTCAAACGAAAAAAAATTCGTGGGCCTTGACCCCTCAGACCTCAAGTCGGTCCATGACGCGCTCAGGTCCATCGACCCTACGCCAACCTACTCCAAGGTCGGCGGCTCGCTTGCATTTTCACTTACAATCGCATCGGTCGAGTGCGCCTCAAGATCAAGGGGAGTGCCGATGTTTCAGATGCTTACAGGCGACTCGGGCCTGAGGTTTCCCCGCCCGCTTGGAAACATACTTGGCGGAGGCGCGCACGCAGGCCCCGGGACGCCCGACATTCAGGAGATCCTGGTCTGTGCCACCGGCGCAAAGACAGTCAGGGACGCAATCGAGACAAACCTAGCGGTACACAAGGAGCTTGGAAAGCTCCTTTCAAAAAGGGATCCCATGTTTACAAACGGCAGGGGCGACGAGGGGGGATGGGCGCCAAAGCTTGACAACGAGAAGGCGCTTGAGATCTCGGCCAGGGCATGCGAGGAGCTAGGCTTTACGCTTGGAAAGGAGGTCTCCCTTGGCGTAGACTTTGCGTCCTCGACCCAGTGGGACTCGGCGAAGAAAAAATATGTCTATGACAGGGCGGGCTTTGAGAACACGCCTGAAAGGCAGATTGACTTTGCCTCAGACATCATAACAAGGTACAAGCTTGTTTACGCCGAGGATGCAGTCCACGAGGAGGCGTTTGACGACATGGCAGTCCTTGCAAAAAAGTTTCCGAAGGTCCTGGTAACAGGCGACGACCTGCTTGTCACAAACACGGAGATCCTAAGGAAGGCTGCAGAAAAAAGGGCGTGCAGCGGCGCCATCCTGAAGGTAAACCAAGCCGGCAGCCTCTATGACGCCCTCGAGTTTGCACGCGAGGCCCAGAGAAACAACATCGGCATCGTCACCTCGCACAGGTCGGGCGAGTCGTCCGACTCGCACATATCCCATATCGGGATTGCCACCAAGTCAAAGATGCTCAAGGTGGGAATCGTAGGGGGAGAAAGGGTGGCAAAGCTGAACGAGCTTGTCCGGATCTCAGAGCATGATTTAATACATGCCATGGCAGAAATTTAAGAACACGGCATGTCAAACCAAGAAGACGTAGAACACATGGAAAAATACGTCCTATCCACTGGAATAAGGGTAGGGACGCAGGTCAAGACAAAGTTCATGATACCGTTTATCACCAAGGCCACAAACGAGGGCCTGTATATCATTGACAGCAAGAAGACGCTTTCGCGGATCCAGACAGCTGCCAAGTTCATAAACCGCGCAACACCATCCAAGGTGCTCATCTGCTCTGGAAGGGAATACGCCAGCACCCCCATCGAGAAGTTTGCAGAACTCACCGGAACAACGCCCATGCTTGGAAGGTTCATGCCCGGGACTCTCACTAACCCTCTCTTGCCGTACTATATCGAGCCCGAGCTTGTCGTGGTCTCAGACCCGCAGGTCGACGAGCAGGCAGTGACAGAGGCAACCAACGCAGGAATCGCGGTGATTGCAATTGCCAACACCGACAACGTCACATCCAAGGCGGACCTTGTAATTCCGGCAAACAACAGGGGCAGAAAGTCTCTGGCGGCAATCTACTGGCTCCTTGCAAGGGAGATGCTGATTCAGAAGGAGGCGCTCAAGGCAGACGAGCCCATGAAGTACGAGATTGACGACTTTGAGACAAAGATAACAGAGGAAGAGCTGGAAGAGGAAAGCGAGCGGACGCCCCCACCAAGGATGAGAAGCCAGAGGCAATAACGCGATGCAGGTGAGAACACCAGCGGTTGCTGGGATGTTCTATCCAAAAAACAAAAACGAACTAGAGTCTACAATCAAGGAATGCTTTTTGCACAAGTTCGGTCCCGGAAAATTGTTCCCGACCACCGACACGGCGCCAGTCTACGGGGTCATATGCCCCCACGCAGGCTACATGTATTCAGGCCCCGTTGCCGCAAACTCCTTTTACGCAATCTCCCACCTGAGGCCCGAGCTTGTAGTGATAGTCGGACCCAACCACTGGGGGCTTGGGTGCAACATCGCGGCCATGAGGGACGGGACCTGGGAGACGCCGCTTGGCAGGGTGGAGGTCGACTCGGAGGCCGCAGCCGAACTGCACAGGGCATCAAGGCTTGTGGAGCTTGACTTTTTATCTCATACAAGGGACCACAGCCTGGAGGTCCAGGTGCCGATGCTGCAGGAGATCTACAAGCACACGTTCAAGATTCTTCCGGTAATACTCATCGACCAGACCATGGAATCGGCAAGGGAGCTTGGGGGTGCCATTGCAAAGGTATCAAGGGGCAGGAGGACCGTAATAGTCGGCTCGTCGGATTTCACCCATTATGAAACGAACGAGCATGCCCACAGCCAGGACGCGGCGCTCATCGAGCCCATCACCGAGATGGACGTCGGCCGCTTTTACGCGGTACTGGCCCAGAGGCGCGTAAGCGCCTGCGGATACGGCGCAATGGCTGCCACAATCACTGCCTGCAAGGAGCTTGGGGCCACCAAGGCATCGCTTGCAAGGTACGCAACAAGCGGGGACGTGACGGGCGAGAAGGACTCGGTGGTAGGGTACGCCTCGATTGTATTCACATGAAATCATCCGCATCAGCCCCTGGCAAGGTCATACTGTTTGGCGAGCACTTTGTGGTGTACGGCGTAAGGGCCATACTGTGCGCCATAGACAGGAGGATAACTGCAACCTCCGAAACCATCGACGAGCTGGAAATAAGGATAAGGTCTGAAATTGGAGACGCCGAGGTCCCCCTAGGGCTTTCCTGGGCAGACCAGAAGGCCCCAAGGTTCATGAGGCCGTTTCTCCACCTGGCAAGGGAGGCCCTAGGCGAGTCAGGGACGAAGGGCGGGCTTGAGATCAGGCTCGAGTCTGAAATCCCGCCCGGCATGGGCCTTGGCTCCTCGTCTGCCGCCTGCGTTGCCGCAGCCGCCTCCATCTGGGGCCTTTTTGAAAAAAAGCCAAGGGAGGAGATCCTAAGGCGCGCAATTGCCGCCGAGCGGACAATCTTTGAGGATGCCTCGGGAGCCGACACGTCTGCCTCGGCACTTGGCGGAATTGTCTCATACACAAGGGATAGGCTTGAGAGGGTTGACCCCGGCAAGTCCCTGTGCCTGATAATTGCCAACTCGGAATATGTTCACAGCACGAGGGAGGAGGTGCTCAAGGTCAGAAGATTCAAGGAAAGAAACGAGGAGGCATTTGCAGAGATGTGCCGCAGGGAGCAGGGCCTTGTCGAGTCGGCGCTTTCATCGCTAGTGTCAGGGGACATGCGGTCCCTCGGGCTGATGATGACGCAGAACCAGGAGATGTTAAAGAAAATGGGAGTCTCGACAGAAAAACTAGACGTCATGGTCATGGAGGCAGGCAGGACGTCGTATGGCGCAAAGATAACGGGCGCAGGAGGAGGGGGATGCATCATCGCGCTTGTCGACGAGTCCAACACGGCTCAGACACTTGGGGCGCTTGAAAAGGTAAGCGAGTGCTTTGTCGCCAGAATCGACTTCGAGGGCCTGAAGTACCTCTAGGGCCGCGCGCAACTGTAAGAGGCTTTTTAAAACCGACCATATCAATGTAAAAAATCATGATTCTAATCAAGCTCGGGGGCTCGATAATCACCAACAAAAAGAAGGCTCTCTCCGCAAACATGCCGGCGGTCAGGAAGATCGCGGCACAGCTGAGAAAGGCAGGGGAGCCGTGCATGGTAATCCACGGGGGAGGCTCGTTTGGCCACTATTGGTCAGTCAGGTACGACATGCACACCAGGCCCGCAAGGTACAGCCCAAGGGGAGTCGCCGTAGTCAAAAACTCGATGGTGCAGCTCAACAGGCTGGTGCTTGACGCGCTCCTCGACTCGGGAGTCCTGCCCTACTGCCTGCCGCCCACCGACTTTGTCTCAGGCGACAGGCCAGTGCCGTCAAAGGTGTCTGAGATACCAAGGATCGCAAGGGCTGGCCTTGTCCCGGTATCATACGGCGACGTCATGTGGCACGGCGCAGGCAAGTTCTACATACTTTCTGGGGACAGGATAATGGGCATGCTCGCGCGCCTGCTCAAGCCCCGACTGGCGGTATTTGTCACAAACGTGGACGGCGTGTACTCTGACCTGAAAACCAAGAGGCTCATCCGCGAGATAACCACCGAGAGGCCCGCGGTCGAGGAGGTCGGGATGGACGTGACTGGCGGAATGGGCCGCAAGATAAAGGAGGCAACGGACATGTCAAGGACAGGAACGGACGTCTTCTTTGTCAACGGCAGGCACCCGCAGAGAATAGCAAACGCGATAAATGGTAAAGAATTTGAAGGGACGCTATTTAGAGGATAGACAAACATGGAAAACCTAATCCTGGTAGACAGCAGCGACACCGTGGTAGGTACGGAGGAGAAGGTCAAGTGCCACCTCCCCCACGGAAAGCTGCACCGCGCCTTTACAATCCTACTTTTCAACAGGGACGGCAAGCTCCTGCTCACCCAGAGGGCCAAGGCCAAGATGCTCTGGCCCGGCGACTGGGACGGCACGGTTGCAAGCCACCCTAGGCATTCTGAGACGTACGTCTCCTCCGCCGAGAGGAGGCTTCCCGAGGAGCTCGGCATAACATGCAGGCTTGAATACCTCTTCAAGTTCGAGTACCATGTACCGTACAAGGACGTGGGCTCGGAAAACGAGGTCTGCGGCACCCTAATCGGCATCGTCGACAACCCCGAAAAGATAAAGCTCGTCGAGGGCGAGATCTCGGCAGTCCGCTGGGCGGGCTTTGACGAACTCTTCCCGGAGATAGAGAGGTCCCCCCAGATCTTCTGCCCGTGGATGCTGCTTGCACTATACTTCCTCTCAGAGTCAAAGGACGTCGCGTCCGAGGACCACGCGAGGATCCTAAAGATGTGGAACAGGGCGGAGGTCAAGCCGCGCCTTGAGGCCCCGCTCAAATACCACTTCCCGGACAACAGATGGGAGCTGAAAAGGGAATGAACCTAGAAAGGATTGCAAGGGAGACCGGAAGGATAGACTCTTTCCTTCTTTCAAGGCTGAGGGGCGAGCCTGCCGACCTGTACAGGGCGGCAAGCTACCTAATCGAGCACGGCGGCAAGCGCCTCAGGCCCTACCTCGTGGTCAAGAGCTGCCAGCTGGTTGGCGGGACGGTGAGGCAGGCAATGCCTGCGGCTGCCGCAATCGAGATGGTCCACAACTTTACGCTTGTACATGATGACATCATGGACAACGACAACATGAGGCATGGAGTGCCGACGACCCATGTCAAGTTCGGCGTCCCGGTCGGGATACTTGCAGGGGACCTCCTCTTCTCAAAGGCCTTTGAAACAATATCAAACCCCGCCATGGTCCCAAAGGGGGTAGGCATCTCGCTTGTCTCGGCCCTTTCCAAGTCATGCAGCGACGTCTGCGAGGGCCAGGTGCTTGACATCAGCATGGCCCAGTCAAAGTCAATCCCCACCGAGTCCCAGTACACAAGGATGATAGAGAAGAAGACGTCGTCGCTCTTTATCGCGGCGTGCGCAATGGGTGCAATCTCGGCAAACACGTCGCGGGCAGACGTGGAAAGGCTATCGACATACGGAAGAAACCTCGGCATCGGATTCCAGATAATCGACGACCTGATAGGGATAATAGGCGACCCCAAGATTTCAAAAAAGCCAGTCGGCAACGACATAAGGGAGGGCAAAAAGTCCCTGCCCATACTGCTTGCCATCAAGACGGCAAGGGGCAGCGAAAAGCGCGCAATCCTCAAGGCGTTTGGCAGGCCGTCGGCCCCCAGGAGGGACGTGGAGAGGGCAGTCCAGGCGATATCAACCCTCGGCATAGGCGATGCTGTCCGGGCCAAGGCGTCGCGCCACCTTGACACGGCAAGAAGGTCGATCTCAAGGTATGACAGCCCGGCAAGGGAGGACCTCCTCTCGCTTCTTGATTTTGTGGTAGAGAGGAGTCTCTAGTTGGACGACGATGTAAGAAAGGCAATCCGCGGGATAGCACTACTCAACGCGTCCGAGCACGACGGCAAGACGCGGAACGACTCGGTGATTTCAAAGGTTCTGGGCTCAAGGCCCGAGCTCAAGCAGAGGATAAAGGAGATAATCCCGCTGATTTCCGAGGTCGTCTCCGAGGTCAACTCGATACCCCACGCGACGCAGAAGGCAGAGCTCGAGTCCTCCTTCCCCGAGCTGCTTGCTGCCAAGCCCAAGCAGGAGAGGACCGGGCTGCCTCCGCTTGAGGGTGCCGAGCAGGGCAGCGTGGTAACAAGGTTCCCGCCCGAGCCCAACGGCTACCCCCACATCGGGCACGCCAAGGCCGCGATAATAGACGAGGAGTACGCAAGGATGTACGGGGGAAAGCTCATCTTCCGCTTTGACGACACCAACCCCGAGAACGAGCGCCTCGAGTACTATGCCGCAATAAAGGTGGGCCTTGACTGGCTCGGGGTAAGGTACGACAGGGTCAAGAACACGTCAGACGACATGGAAGTCATCTACAAAAAGGCGGAGGAGTTCATCAATGCGGGCCACGCCTATGTCTGCACCTGCAACAAGGAGGCAATAAGCAAGAACAGGCGCGAGATGAAGGCCTGCAAGTGCAGGGCGGGAGACCTTTCCCAGAACCTCAAGAGGTGGTCCGACATGTTCTCCAAGTACAAGCAGGGCGAGGCAATAGTCCGGTTCCGGGGAAGCATGGAGTCGGAAAATACCGTGATGAGGGACCCGACGCTGCTCAGGATTATCGACGAGCCCCACCCTCTGCACAAGTCAAAGTACCGCGTCTGGCCAAACTACGACTTTGCCGTTGCAATCGAGGACAGCATGGACGGCGTGACCCATGCCTTCAGGACAAAGGAGTATGAGCTGCGAAACGAGCTCTACTACGAGATACTTGAGAGGCTCGGGATGAGGAAGCCAAGGGTACTCGAGTTTGCAAGGCTCGAGTTTGACGGGATGCCTGTCTCAAAGAGGATCCTCAAGCCGCTGGTACAGGACGGAAAGGTCTCAGGGTATGACGACCCAAGGCTGCCCACGCTTGAGGCGATGAGGAGGAGGGGCATTGTGCCCGAGGCGATAAGAAAGTTTGTCCTCTCGCTGAGCTTTACAAAATCCGACACGCTTGCCCCGTTTGACACGCTCGAGTCCTTCAACCGCAAGATAATCGACGCTACAAGCATCCGGCTCTTTCTTGCCACAAACCCCGCGCGCCTCACCGTGACCAACAACGCGCTCAGGGAGGTCGAGATACCAAACCACCCGCAGAAAGACATGGGAAAAAGAAAGGTCGAGGTCGACGGCACCTTCTTCATTCCGGGAGACGACGCAAGGCAGCTCAAGGCGGGCGACGAGCTGAGGCTGCTCGAACTTTACAACATCAGGATAACAAAGGCCGGCCCGCAGCTTGAGGCCGAGATGACCGGCACGGATTTCAGGTCCGAGATTCCAAAAGTCCAGTGGGTTCCGGCCCAGGGAGCAGTCAAGATAGAGGTGCTGGTGCCAAAGGTGCTTTTTGTAAACGACGAGTTCAACGAGGACAGCTTGGAAACGCAGCAGGCAGTGACTGAGCCCTACTACTTAGGATTAAATGTGGGTACTGAAATCCAGTTCGTGAGATACGGTTACTGCAGGAAGGATTCTGCAAACCAAGTGATATACACGCACAAGTGAAGAAAATGAAGATTGCTAGACTGCTGAAAGAAAATATGGAAACATATGGCTTTGTCGACGGCGACAAGGTCCTGACAAGGGAGAGCATGACCTCCCAGACCGGAGTGCCAATCCCGCAGGGAATAAAGGAATTCCTCTTTGACGGGTGGTACGACGAAATGAAAAAGAGGGCGCCCGGCCTAAATTATGAGAACAAGATTTCCGAGTTCAAGATACTTCCTCCCATTCCCAACCCCTCAAAAATAATCTGCCTTGCGTTCAACTACAAGGACCATGCAAAGGAGCAGAACCTCATCCCGCCGGACGAGCCTGCAATCATCATAAAGCCAAGGGGCACCCTCAACGGCGCAAGGTCAGAAATTGTCTGCCCGTCCTTTGTCTCCAAGCTCGACTATGAGATCGAGCTTGCGCTGGTAATAGGCAGGGACTGCAAGAACGTCTCGGAGGAGGAGGCAAGGAATGCCATCTTCGGCTACATGATACTAAATGACGCGTCGGCAAGGGACATCCAGGCAAAGGACAAGCAGTTTACCCGCGCCAAGGGATTCGACACGTTTGCACCCTGCGGCCCGTGGATAACAAGTTCCGACGAGATCCCCGACCCGCAGAACCTCAAGATGATGACCAAGGTGAACGGGACCATAAGGCAGAACTCCTCCACGTCAAACATGCACCTCAAGGTGGCCTCCATCGTATCAATCCTCAGCCGCGTCATGACCCTCGAGAAGGGGGACATCATATCCACCGGGACGCCCGCAGGGGTCATGCTCAACAAGCCAGACGCCGTCTTCCTCAAGCACGGAGACAAGATTGAGATGGAGATCGAGCGGCTGGGAAGGCTTGAGAACACGGTAAAGTTCGTCTAGGGAGATTCCAGGTTTTTCCGACCGATCACTAAATTATTATGAGACGTGGGACGACGCAGGTCCATGGGCAAGATAATCGTCTGCAAGGCAGCCGAGCTGCCGCCAGGAAGGATGCAGAAGGTGGCGGCTGACGGCAAGGAAATACTTGTTGCAAACATCAACGGCAACTTTTACGCGATGGATGACACGTGCACCCACTCGGGCGCAAGCCTGTCTGAGGGCACCATCGAGGGCAACAACGTGGTCTGCGGATGGCACGGTGCAAAGTTTGACTGCACCACTGCAAAGCTTGCGGAATTTCCCGTAAAGATAAAGGACCTGCGCTCCTACAAAGTTGTCTTGGAGTCAGACAACATCTTCTTGGAAATGTGATGGAACCTTTATTAAATAAGCACAATTAGTTAGCTTGATGCGTGATGGCCGAAAAGAAGAACCAAAACGTGGAAACTCTCAACTCCGCAATTTCAACCCTTGACGATATTGCCGCAAACCCATCAACCCCGAAGAACATCAAAAAGAGCCTTGCCGATCTTGTAGTAGAGCTGAAAAAGCCCGACTATTCGGTCTCCGTCCGGGCGGCAAACGCAATCAGCATCCTTGACGAGATTACGCAGGATCCCAACATGCCGTCGTATGTCAGGGTGACCCTCTGGCAGGCCGTATCGACCCTTGAGAGAATCAGGGAATCCTAAGATGGAATAAATTTAGTCCTGCCCAATTCCCCCCTGTGAAGATAGAAGAATACCTCAGCACGCTCCCCAAGTCCATAATGTCGGGAGAGGATGTGGACCTCAAGGACGACACCCTGAGGGAGATACTTGGATTTGCATCCCTTGGAAAGGGCGATGTCTTTTACCACCTTGGGTGCGGCAACGCCCACAGCATACAGATAGCCCTCGAGGAGTTTGGCGCAGCGAGGGCAGTAGGAATTGACAACAACGAGGCAAAGGCCTCGGGTGCCAGGAAGATGCTCGAGTCAAGGGACCTCAAGGGCTGGGAGATAAGGTGCGAGGACATACTGGACTCGGACCTTTCCGACGCGACTGTCATACTTTTCTGGTTCTCCGATTTTGACATGGTCGAGAAGATGGTGCCAAAGTTTTCCAGACTTGGCGACGGCTGCAGGGTGATAACAATCTGGGGCCCGCTTCCCGGCAACCTTCCCGACAAGGTCGAGTTCCCATACATACTCAACAGGGTGCCCTTCCGCAGGGCCCCGGGGGTCAGGGAGCAGGCGATGGCAGTCTTTGGGACCGACTGCATAGACTTTGTCACTGCGTGGGAATTTGCCGAAAGGTACTCAAAGGCCGTCGCCTCAAAGAACGCCGACAATGACAGGTTCCTCACCATACTCCAGACGCTGGTGATATGGATAAACGCGTGGAACCTGGGGATCGCATGCGGCGACGAGATCCCGCCGCCGGTCAGTAGCTATTTCGGAATCCTAAAGACTTACTTTGGCATAGAGATGGAACACCTCCTGGAAAGAAGGCCTGCATAGAGTCATCTTTTTATTTCCAAAACGAGATAAAGGGATCATGCAAGACAGGGTCAACATAAACGTCTCTGCCACCGATTATGAAGAGACAAGCAAGGCAATCATATCAGCCCTCAGAAGGCTCGAGCAGATGGTTCACGGCGAGAATGACTTTATCGTCACCGACTCGGAGTTTGCCTTTGGCTGGCACTTTTACGTGGTTTGCGTAAACCTCGCCCTTGTAAGGAAGCTTTCCGACCAGATGGGTCCCGATTTTGAGAAGATAAAGGGCAAGACACTTGAGCACAAGTTCCTCAACTGGCTTGACCAGAAGATCCCGCGCGAGAACTGCAGAATCAAGTTTGCCCTCAAGGAAGAGATGGAATCAAGCAAGTACGGAATATTCTAGGATTCCAGCCGCGGGCAACCCCTGAAAAACCGGAACCTTATATGCCAACTGCAGTCTAACCCATACGATTGCCAGAAGAAAACAAGCCGGACCGCTCAAACGAATACCTTGCAAACGAGCGCACCTTCCTTGCATGGCTCCGCACCTGCATAGCCCTCATGGGGCTCGGCTTTGTGGTGGCAAGGTTCAGCCTCTTCCTGCGCGAGTTTAGCATCATCACAAAGATCAAGGAAGTTCCAGCGGGGTCTGCTACAAACTCGCTTTCCGCCATTCTTGGCATGGCAATGATAGGGCTCGGCGTGGCCCTGCTTGTCTATTCGCTTGCAAACTACGTATCCGCACAGAAGGCCATTGCAGAGGGGAGGTACATGCCAAGGCACAACATAATGTATGTGGCAACCGCAGGCCTTGCCGTGTTTGGTGCAATCGTCATATTCTACCTCATCCTGCTTTCCTGACCGGCAGGGTGCTAGTGGCCCATGTGCTGGGCCGACTGGAACTCCATGAACTGCTGGATGGCCGCAACAAGCCCGGTGTCGTTTGTTGTCAGGGTGAGGACGGACCCCCCGTCGATGTCCCTTATCGAATAACGTATGAGGTCCTTTTTTGCCGCCATGACGTCAGTCCCCGGCACCTGTTCCGCATGGATGTAGAAGGGCCGAGTAAAGTTGCCCTCCGAGAACTCCCTCTGTATGTCCCGCACATGCGACCTTATCTCCCGTATGGTGGCCGTGTCGCTCATGTTTGTCGACATTATAATTATCTCGCCCCCGGTCGGCGTGGCGGCAAAGTGGTGGTGGATGGCCATCTGGTTGAATCCCATCCCAATGTCTCCCCGCTCGAGCATCGCGGTCTGGTTGAATGATCCCGTCCCGTTTTCCGGCATTGTGACACGGGAGGGGCCGGGAAGCAAAAGGAGCGCGGCGGCAAGCACTACGGCTGCTGCGGTAAAGATGGCAGCCAGGTTTTTCAGTTTCAACGACAAGACCGTCCTGCTAGACTTGATATGAAATTTTGCACCCTCATTCCATCATGTGGAGCAGGTCTGCCGCCCCCCGCGTGGTCTTTTCATCAGGTTTCCTGCTGCCGTGCCCCACGGGCAGCATCGCGACAGGCCTGAGCCCCGGAGCAAGGCCTAGGGCCTGGGACACCTTCTTCTCATCGAACGCGCCTATCCAGACTGTTGCAAGCCCGAGCGCCGTTATGGCAAGCTGGCAGTACGCGGCGGCTATTGTCGCATCCTGGACCGAGAAGAGCTGCGACCTCTCCCCATACTTGTGCTCAGAGCGGGACGGGTTTGCACAGAAGACAAGCACCAGGGGCGCCTGTGCGACCGATTCCTGGTCGTGCGCCGCATCCGAGAGCCGCCTCCTGGATTCCGACTTGCGCACGCCATACACCTCATAGGTCTGCAGGCCGCCAGACGACGGGGCCATGTCACAGGCCTCCATCATCATTCCAACCTGCTTGTCAGAAACAACACCGCTTGTAAAACTGCGGACTGACCTTCTCTGCCCCAAAAGGCGGAAGAACGGGCCGCCTTCCATCACTTGGCCACCAGTACCGGAATTGCGGACCTGTGGAGGACGGAATAGGCTACGCTTCCAAGGAGCAGGCCCCTGACCGGGCCCAGCCCCCTTGAAGACATTACTATGATATCAAACCTCTTCTTGCTTGCAAACTTGGCGATGTCGTCTGCGGTTACGTCGCCTTCGACAATCTTATCGGCAAACTCTATGCCCTGCCGTGCACAGCGGACCTTGGCGTCATACATGAACTTGCCCATCTGGCGGAGGGTTTCCTTCCGGTACGGGCCCCAGACCCGGGGTCCCGAGATTGGCAGGTAGAACGGTATCACAAAGAGTCCTGTCACCGTCGCGCCGCACTGCCTTGCCAGGTACACCGCCAGGTCAAGACCCCTTAGCGAGTTTTTCGAGCCGTCCAGCGGCACAAGTATCCTTGAAATTTTTTTGGCCATGCCTATTTGGCGTGGACCTTGTGGCGCTTGCCGTCGGGGTGGACGCACTCGTCGCCGGTGTGCTTGTGCTTTGACCTGTCATGTCCCTTGTGGTGCTCATCTTCGCAGTCGCACGGCCTTTCTTTTGTATCCATATGCCCCAACATGGCTCCTGAACTATTAAAGAGGGCGAAGATTCTCACCGGTGAACTTTGCGCAAACTGCCAACTACCAAATGCACCATGGAGGGGGCTTGGAATAATCCCTTGGGCGCGGCCTAGTGGAGGAGCCGCCCGTACCCCACAATGCCGTTTTCGTTTACGTTCCAGACTGCCGGCTTGATCCACAGGTCGCCGCTTGCATCCGCCTCAAGATAGAGCGTAGGCAGCACGTTTGAGGGGGGCGCCTGGAGGGATGCAGGTCCGGCAAAGGCCTCCCCTGTCATCATGTTGTACATGCTTCCATGGCACGGGCACTCGCCGCGTTTCCTGCCGTCCTGGGGCCAGTACTTCCAGAGGCACCAGAGGTGCAGGCACACCATGCTGTACACACGAAAGGCCGAGACGTCGTTTACCGACCCGCCCATCTCCTGGGGAAGCCTCACAAACTGCCACTTTTTGAACGCCTCCTGGTTCAGTACCGGATCATCGGTTGACGGGTATGTTATTACCTCCGAGCTGTTAACCGGAAAAGTCTTGACGTTGGCAGTGGTCCCGTCCGGGAGCATCACCTTTACCTTTGAAGGCACAATATTTGACGGGTTGGGCATGAACTGCCCCCAGGGGACAAAGGGTGCAAACGATAGCGCGACGCTGCCCGCTGCCATCAGTTTCAAAAAGTCCCTTCTTGTCAGCGTACCCCTAGTGTCTGGGTGGACTTCGGATTCTGCCATGCGTCATCCCCGAAAATTATGAGAACGTGGTAAATTTCTGGTTCTCATTGTCAAGTTATCTTTCGCAAAAATGTGATTTAAATTTCGATTAACAAAGTTATTCCATCTGCACTTTAACAAGTGGCTGGACAAGTGTCAATTCGTTATTTGCAGAACTGCAAATCATGATCTGACTTTTATATTCTTCTTTATCTCGTCGCCTATCAGGATGGCCCCTATGGCAGAGCACAGGAGTACGCCTCCCCCAATGGCAATGTAGACAAAGACCCGCACAATGTGCTCACCAATGGACTGGTCAAACATTTCTTTTTGATTGCATTTGCATCTTTTTATCTCTGGATTAACTTTGTTATCCGTCACATTGGCGCCGACTTTGCGCGGCCCGGCCGTCTTAGGTTCAACCAAAAAGGAATCCCGACTGCCAGACATGCAGGCAACCCATATTGAAGATATAAAATTGTGACATAATATGGTTAATCCAGCCTTAACTATGATCAGGACAAATCATATGACAGAAAAGACTTGGCCAAGGCAACCTATTACGGCGGAATCGCGGTGATGTCAGCCGGGTTTCTATTCCTGGTATTCCGCGAGTATCTCAACCACCACATATCTTCGGGGGCGGTGGGAGGCGCAATCGCTGCAGTAATAGTGGTTGGCGCCATCCTGATTGCATTTGCAGACGAGATAAAAAAGCCCATTTCCAAAAAAACGCATTAGAACGTACTGGGTTTTACCATATTCGTCCCTTGTTTCCTTATAAAAGCCGCTTTAAGGTTCCAGTCTTACGTATTCCGTACCTCGCAAAATAAAATAAAAAGATTGGGATTGACCTAGTCCCACCGGGACCAAGCTGCCATCCACCTGTACGTCCACGTTGTTAGCTTGCAGCCAAGGGCCGTGATCGGGACCGTAAGTACCGCACCGGCACCCGAGGCAAGCGCCACGGGACTGTCGTAGAATTTGCCCACCTGGGGTTCTATTGGAGTCATGTACGGGGGAAGCGTTGTCCTTGGATACTTGAACGCCGTCTCCAACGGATCATCTATCGACAGCAGGTTGAGCATGTTGAACATAGGCAGAGACATTCCGCACAGCACTCCTCCTACCAGTATAAGCATGTGCTTGTTTCTCTTGGTTGCCCAATAGGTAAGATCCATGAGCATCGCCGACGGTATCCAGACCGGCACGACGATGAAGCTGTATGGATATCCCAGCGAGAACCATGCTCCCTTTGCAATCCACGTATACACCGTCATTATCAGTGCATAGTAGGTCGCCGTTCCCGGAACTCCGGTGAACGTAAGGTAATATGCCGCACCGACCGCGAGCATAGTCGATTGCCCTATTGAGAATATGACAAATGACGTCCATGCCCAGTCGGTGTAGAACTCATAGTCTCCCGAATTGATGGTCAACAATGTTGAGTTTACTGCAACCACTACTATGAACAAGTAGTGAGTGCAGCGTCTTAACCACACCATTTGATTTCTCATTGTGTTATGATTTTATTTAAAATCTGACAGCTAACCATTAAATAATTTCTTGACACTACTAGAGGCAATCCATGGAGTTGACTGCTCATTATTGCGATGATGACAGCGTCTTAGCCAGACACGCTCCATGGATTAAATTCATATTTTAACAAAGATATACTTGAAGGGAATGGACGGTACAATTTTCAAAATTGCAAATCAATCGTTGCCGCATCATATGTTATATGCTTTATCCCGATTCGCATATTTGCAAACCATGTTCCTGTCCCGCACCTGCACGTCTGCTTGTTTTCAAAACAGCTAACGAGGATCAGCCTGCGACGGGCCTGAATTTTCCCATTTTCAGAACAGCCAATGAGGAAATTACCGTAATTGCAAGGACCAGAGGCGCGAGCGGGCCAAATTCGGGCACAGGCGTTCCCGCAAACTCGACAACCCTGTTGTTTTCCGTGTCTGCAACCCACAGGTTTCCCGTCTTGTCGGCCCTCACGTCATAGGGCTCGGCAAGCAGGCTTGCAGAGGTGCCCATGTGCATCCCCTCAAAGGTAGCCTGGCCCAGCACGACGGATGCAGGCATGCCATCCGTAAAGGGCGGCATGTATTCAAGGACCCTGGCGTTGTTCCCGTCTGCCACCCACATGTTCCCCTGCTGGTCGAACGTGATCCCATATGGGGTGTTGAGCGAGTCGTTTGATATCCCGGCATAGGTCGAGACAAAGTCCTTCTGGCCAAGCACGAGGCTTGCGTTTTCAGCCGTGGAGAACGGGTAGGGGAACTCGAGCACCCTGTTGTTCAGGCTGTCAGTTGCCCAGAGGTCGCCCTTGATGTCAAAGGCTATGTTGCTTGGCAGGTTGAGGGTGTTCCTCGTTGTGCCCCCCGAGTTTCCGGTAAAATCGTACTGGCCAAGGACCAGGCTTGCGTTCATCCCGCTTGCAAAGGGTGGCTTGTACTCCAGTATCCTGTTGTCGTAATAGTCTACAGTCCACAGGTTGCCATCCTTGTCAAACATGATGCCGTACGGCGCCGCAAGCGAGCTTGCACTTGTCGGATAGACGCCCTTGTTGAAGCTTGGGGACCCTATGACTGTCGATGCCTGCTCGCCGTCCCTAAAGGGTGCAGGGTATTCCACTATCCTGTTGTTGTTGGTGTCAGAAACCCACATGTTGCCGCCCTTGTCAAACGCTATCCCGTAGGGCTGGTCAAGGCCCTGCTGGGAAAGGGCGGCAGCAGTCGAGGTAAAGTTTGCCTGGCCCAGCACCAGCGAGGCATTCTCGGCGGTGGAAAAGGGCGGTGAAAATTTTAAGATCCGGTTAAAGCCGGTGTCGACTATCCAAAGGTTGCCTGCGGAATCAAAGGCGATGCCATCTGGCGAGTAAAGGGTTCCGGATGTCGGGCTGTCGTGCACGGTGCCTCCGGTGGCAAGATCCCCGTGCCCTATGACTATGGAGGCGCTCTGGCCGGTCTCAAATGCAAAAGACTGGGCCGGAACAAGGAATAGCAAAAGCACGAGGTATTTCAGCACAAAACTTTGTCTTGTCAGTTGGCATAAAAAGTTAGCTGAGTTTTTGTTCCCGCATCCCGCTTGCAGGCAGCGTAAAGTAAAATGTGGCCCCGCTTCCAATGTCGCTTTCCACCCATATTTTTCCCCCAAGGGCCTCGAGTATTCCCTTGCAAATCACAAGCCCCAGGCCGGTCCCCCCGTGCTTGCGCTTGAGCGAGGTGTCTATCTGATAGAACTTACCGAACAGGTTCTGCTGCTTTTCCCTTGGTATGCCGCATCCGTTGTCCCTTACATAGAACAGGACCTCGCCGCCTCTGACCGAAGCGCTGATTTCTATGCTGCCGCCTTCTGAAGGAACAAAATCCACGGAATTTTTTATCAGGTTTGCAAATACCTGCGAAAGCCTGTCCCTGTCGGTCACAATTCTGATTTTTTCCCCCGTAAGGTTGACGAACCGTATCTTCTTCTCATCCATCAGCTTTGCGTGCAGCTGGATTACCTCCTCCATAAAGTCTTCAACCTGGAACTCGTCCTTCTTGAATTTCAGCTGCCTCAGGTCCAGCTTCTGCGCATCCATGAGATCCTCGATAAGCCTGAGGAGCTTGTCACTTTCCTCGCCCATCATGTTAATCGCGTCCTGCTGGTCCGCGTTCATTGCCCCAAGCACCCCCTCCTTCAGCATCTCGATATAGCCGCTGATGGTGACAAGGGGCGTCTTGAGCTCGTGCGAGAACATTGCGGAAAGTTCGGACTTTAGCTTGTCCCTTTCCTTCAGCTTTTCAAATTCTATATGCAGCCTCATGTTCTCTTCCTGAATCCTGGCGGACTTTCTCAGCTGCAAGTTGGCGTCAAGCAGGCTTTCTTCGGTGTTCTTCTGGCTTGTCACGTCGTTACACAGGGCTATGTACTGTTCCGGGACGCCCCCCGCATCCAGAAAGGGGACGATCGTCGTATCCATCCAGAAAACTTTCCCGTTCTTGCCCACGTTTTTCATCTCGCCATGCCATGTCCTCCCGGCAGAGATGGTCGCCCACAGGTCCTTGTAGAATTCCGGGGGATGGAACCCCGACCGCAGGATCCTCGGGTTCTTCCCCACCAGCTCCGAGGCCGAGTACTCTGATGCGTCGCAGAACCTCCTGTTTACGTGTGTTATTATGCCGTCCTTGTCAGTAATTGTCACAAGCGAGGCCTCGTCCAAGGCCTCAATCATTTTCTTCAGGTGGCCCGTCAGGTCCAGGTTCTGTCCCCCGGCCATCATACCGGGATTTAGACCCTCGCGTGGGGCTCTGGATGCATCCCTCTCAGTCTGCCTGGTATTCTTGGTTGAAATATTGTCATTTCCAACCCGCTTGCAAAAAGGTTTGTGGTTGGCAGGCATTTTTTCCGAGCCGCTTGCCGAATTTTGCCTCCAAGCGAGGCTCGGTCCTCCCTGTCCCGGAGGATATAGGATCTTGTTTATTAGTATCCGGGACAATAGATACGCATGTCCCTAAACGTTGCCAAATTCATGGACAGGCACGTCATACTGCTTTACGACAACGAGGAAAGCGCCCACAGGATACAGTTTGAATTCCTGAGCATGCCGCTGTCGCTTAACAAGAATGTCATATACCTGACAGACAGCGAACCGGGAACGGTCATAGAAAAGATGAATGATTTTGGCATTGATACCGACTATTACCTTTCAAGGAACCTCCTGCACGTAATCCAGATTCCCGACCTGCTGCAGGGCCCAGAAGGGGCAAGGACAACGAATGAAAAGTTCATGTCAGGCCTGCTGACGTCCATAAAGCCTCCATATTATGTGGTGGGAAGGTCCTTTCCCGACCTTACAAAGGACGGCGCCGTCGAGGCGGAGTTGGAGGCGGAGGTAATCTTCCATTCCAATTTTGCGAGGTTTAACGGCGCCTGCCTGTGTTCGTACAAGAAAGACCTGCTGACGCAGCTGCCAGACGATGCAAAGCAACAGATACTTCACAACCACCACATGATAATCGATGCCTCAGTATCCGGAGACAGGATAATCGAGGACTCGGATACCATCAGGTGAGCATTACACAAACAAGTTCCTTCCAACGAGTCCAACACCAGGGTCCCATGGCCAAGGGTTTGACACTAGAAATCACGGGGCAGAATGAGAATTTAGTGGTCATTATAATAATGGGCATTTTCATGTACAAAAAGCCGGCAAAACCTGGAATAAATGATCCACAAAGACAAACAGCCCCAACCAGCGCAACCTAGTGAGACACCAGCGGATGATACCATAAAACAGCCCGACATGGACCTTCTTTCCGGGCTGTCTTCAGGCGAGGTACAGGACAGGATCTCAAAATACGGCCATAACGAGATAGAAGAGAGGCATCAAAAGGCATGGATAAGGTTCTGCAAGAAGTTTTGGGGCGTTACTCCGTGGCTGCTTGAGCTGATAATCCTGCTTAGCTGGTACCTTGGCAAATTCCTAAACCTGTACATAATATCCGCCCTTCTGGTCTTTAACGCAATCCTGGGCTTTGCACAAGAGGAGAAGGCAGGCAGGGCCGTCGAGTCCCTGCGGAAGAGCCTGCAGATAAGCTCCAGGGTGCTGCGCGATGGCGTATGGCAGACAATACCCGCAAGGGATCTGGTTCCGGGGGACATCATACGGGTGAGGTCTGGCGATTTTGTTCCTGCCGATTCAAGGATTGTCCAGGGGGACGTCGATGTTGACAAGTCCGCCCTGACCGGAGAATCGCTGCCCGTACCGGAGAAGGCCGGCAGCATGCTCTATTCGGGGTCTGTCGTCAAAAAGGGCGAGTCAAGCTGCGTTGTTATCTCAACCGGGCCTAGGACCAGCTTTGGAAAGACAGTACAGCTTGTCCAGACGGCAAGGCCGAAGATGCATTCAGAGGAGTTTACCTCGAAAATTGTCAAGATCCTCCTGGTAATGGCAGGGTCGCTAATAGCAGCCCTGCTAGTCTTTTCATCCCTGAAAGGGGACATTATTTCCATACTGCCGCTCTCAATCACATTGCTCGTTTCCGCAATTCCAGTCGCCCTCCCCGTGATGTTTTCCATAACGATGGCCCTTGGATCCCTAGGGCTTGCAAAGAAGGGCGTTCTGGTAACAAGGCTTGGCGCTTCGGATGACGCCGCAAGGATGTCCATCCTCTGCGTTGACAAGACGGGGACGCTCACGACAAACCGCCTTTCCATAGCGGACACCCTTGCGGTAGGGAATTTTGCAAAAAATGACGTCATCCTTTATGGAGCACTTGCCTCAAACGAGGCAAACCAAGATCCCATTGACGCCGCATTCATCAATACCGCCAAGGAAACTGGAATGCCGTCTGGATACATCCAAAGGAAATTCACGCCCTTCAACCCAGATACGAGGCGAACCGAGTCCGTCGTTGAGAAAAATGGCGAGAGCCTCACCGTAGCAAAGGGCGCCGTTCCTACCATCGTGTCACTGTGCAAGATGAGCCGCGATGATATGATGCTAGTCCAATCCGGAATAAGCGAGTTCTCCCAGAAGGGCTACCGGACGCTTGCCGTGGCCATTTCAGACGAGATTACATCCGAGATGAGGCTTGTCGGCATCGCGGCGCTCTACGACAAACCGCGGGACGATGCCGCCGAACTGATTTCCAGCCTCAAGGACCTCGGCATTTCCACAAAGATGCTGACCGGAGACTCGCTCCCAATTGCCAGGGAGACCGCCCACCAGCTGGGACTAGATGCGATTTCAAGCATGTCGTCATTGAAGGACATGGTCAAGACACAGCCGGAAAAGGCATCCGAGATGATAGAGAAAAGCGGCGGCTTTGCCGAGATATATCCCGAGGACAAGTACCAGATAGTGAAGGACCTCCAGTCGCGGGGCCACGTGGTTGGCATGACAGGCGACGGAATCAATGACGCCCCGTCCCTGAGGCAGGCAGAGGTCGGCATAGCCGTGAGCAATGCAACCGACGTGGCAAAGGAGGCTGCAAGCGTCGTGCTGACGGGGGAGGGGCTGGGGGGGATAGTCGAGGTCGTAAGGGGCGGCAGGATTATTTACCAGCGGATAATGACTTGGACCCTCAACAAGGTTATCAAGACGTTCCAGATTGTGGTGTTTGTCGTTTCCGCGTTCCTGCTGACCGGGATTCAGATAGTAGGGACATTTGACATGGTACTTCTTATCTTCCTTGTAGACTTTGTCACCCTTTCCATATCAACAGACAACGTCAGGGGCTCCAAATCCCCCAACTCGTGGAACATAAAAGGAATGATAAAGATCTCGGGGATAATCGGGGTCGCGACTGTCGTCGAGTCGCTTGTCCTCCTTTATCTTGGCATCTACCCTCTCGGCTTACTGGGCCATCCATCTAGGATACACACCTTTTCGTTTGACATCCTCCTCATCTCCGGAATCTTTACCATACTGGTCGCAAGGGAGCGCGGTGCTTTCTGGAAGTCAAGGCCTAGCAACCCATTGCTTGTCGCAATTGTTTCGGACGTGGCAATCTGCCTTGTCATATCCCTGGTCGGGATGCCCGGCTTTGATACAATTCCCGCAGTGGACGTCCTGTCAATACTTGGGTATTGCCTTGCTTTTTCCCTGCTTGCTAATGATTTGATCAAGACAGGGCTTGCCAAGGCAACAAGGCTGTAACCAGGATGAGAATGATGACTAGGCTTAATAGCGGCAAACCCATCCCACGATCGAGTAAAAATTGCGAAGGCACGGATTTGTTGAAAGGGATGTCGACCCCGAGGACGTTTATTCGCATGTCAAAGAACTGCTCCAGTCCCAGCAGTTCAGGATCATCTCGGACGAGAAAAAGGACGGGCTGTGGGACGTTCACGCCAAAAAATCAAACATAGAAAGAATTGTCACCGGGAGAATAAGGGATGTCGATGTAATCATAGCAGGCGCCAAAGGCAAGTTCGAGGTCCAACTGCATGCCGGGATCTGGGGAAGGGACCTTGCCATTCCAGCCATAGAGGGTCTGGCCACGCTTGGTCTGGCCGCAGCAGCCGACCTGCATTCGGCCCACAAGTTTGAGGAAAAGATGTGGGAACAGATAGTTCAGAAGATAGACCCGTCATTGAAGATATGCAGCATGGACGGGCTGCTCTTCAAGTCAGACGATGAGTTCCAGCAGCACCAGCAACTGCACCAGCAGCAATCACAGGGCTCTTCGATGAATTCAATGCTCATGATGGGAATGCTCGGGGGCGGGGGCATGGGAATGTATGGAATGGGCATGGGCTACGGTGGGTTCGGGTACGGCGGGCTGGGCGGACTCTGGGTCTGATCAAGCTAGAAAACTCCAGGTCAAGGTTTTTCCAAAAAGTGTAACCTTTAGCAGGTTTGGATGGTACCAGTTTTAAATTCCCACATCATCCATGCCCGGTGCAAGCCTTGGATGAATTGAATTCACGCTAGGTCCAGACCCGGAGATGAGGAAACAGAATTGCCACTTTTCTGCTCAGATCTGAGTTAAATCCATCAGTTCCGCAAGATTGTACATCTTCATGAATATTTCTGCCTGCTCCTTGCCTTTCTTTGACATGGGAAACTTGAACTGGAAATTAGCCACCCAGCCTGACCCGTCCTTTGCCTCCTTTATCTCATGGTGTATTCCGGTGATTTCAATTGGATGCTTCTTCAAATATTCCCTGATCTTCAAGGCGTCAGAAATGATAAGGGGGTTAATCATTAGTCCACCATCGACTCCTTTACAACTGCCGCCCTTCCTTTCGTTTCCTTCCGGTCATGTTCCATCGAGACTATTGTCTTGATAAGTGGCAGGGCTACCAGCGTGATAAGGCCCATCTTCAGCATGAGGACCAGGATATCACTGCCCTGGATCTGTTTTTTCGATTTGTTGTGAATAAACATCCCTTCTATATCGCGAGATACGGATCTGACCATTTTTTCCATCTTGTCTATTGGTGGAACCGGGATTCCAAACATCCTAGCATATTCCGTTACTACGGAGAGAATCTTGTCGAGCTCGGCATGATGATCCGCCTGTTTTTGCATGGTTTTTTTACCGCGCGCCCTTTTTGCCATCCTGTGAAATGTATGCACGCCTAGATATTATAGGCCGGCCAAGATTATCATGGCTGAAAATCATCCATGGTGCCACGCCCTATTCATCGGTTCTACTGAAATGCGCCTTTGCAGATTCCAGCCCACGAAACCTGTTGGAATTTTCATGTTTTTGCCCGCCATGATTTTGGCTAGCCGTCGGAATCCCGCAGGCCGTGGCCATCACGCAATACGAATGGCCGTATTTTGTTAGTTGTGAGAGTGAACAATAGGACCATTCTTATTGATGTGTGGCTCAAGACTAGTAGAAAGGAGGTGCAGCAATGAGTTATAGTGGAGGTTATGGAAGGTCCAACCGGGGATACGGTAGAGACAGAGGTTTTGGAAGACGCGAATTTGACAACACTCCAAAACCGGTCGAAACTGGAAAGGAATACGATGTTTCCATAACAGAAATCAGCAGAAAAGGAGACGGTATAGCAAGAATAGAGGGTTTTGTTATATTTGTAAAAGACGGAAAGGCGGGCCAGAATGCAAAAGTAAGGATCACACAAGTTGGTCAGAGATTTGCGTCAGCCGAGATAGTGGAAGGTTCTTCTCCAGCTGCGTCTGAATAGGCATACGTTTATTCACAAAAACGTTTCTTACCAATTTTTTTCCATGCATTTTTTATATACCCAACAGGCCTGCCTTGAGCGCCGTATTGGCTGTAACGCCTAGAAATGATGCAATATCATGCATAGTGTCAAATTTTATACAATCAAAAGTTCTTATCTGATAGCGATATAATCAATATCATGTCATCAGACAGACAAATGTATCCTGCCACTTGTGCGGATTGCAAAAAAGAAACACAGGTACCCTTCCAACCGAAGGAGGGAAGGCCAGTGTATTGTCGCGATTGCCTGCCAAAGCATCGTGGCGAGAGAAAATTTTAAGCTGAAACACGCTTAAAACAGTTTTTTATTATACCGCCAATTTTTTGACGAGTCCGATACTGTTCACTGCGCGTTAAAAAATCCCTTTTGCCGCAAAACTCCCCTGGGGTCAGACCAAAAGTAAGCCATACCACAGGGAAACTAGATTTTCTCGAAAATAATAATATCTTGTCAAAAAAGGGAGCAGACCGTTTTTCAGGTCACCGTTTTTATTTCTTGGATTTTTTAGACTTTGATTTTGTCTTTGCCTTTGATTTTGCTTTGGCTTTTGCCATTCCTTACGACTTGTTGCATGGCTATTAAGCATATTGAATTCGTCTTGATCTTGGGTTTTTCCCAAATTGACACCATGCCGGAGCCTTTCATTGGAGGATTCCATGGAACTCGTTTGTATTTTCGTGCTTATGGCACGCCAGAGCATTTGAACAAAATGCTGGTTCCCCGGCCTGCCAGTCATGAAATTCCCGCGTACGATGCTTGGAAATTTCCCACGCCGTTGAAATTTAAAATTCCGAGCTCCTCGTCGTGCCTGACGAACAAAAGGGCGACCCTCCCTACCGCAAGCCAGGCTAATTGATCCCATGATTTGCCGGGCGGGCGACTTTGTACCTTATCACCGCATATCCCGCGGCAGATGTCACCAGAAGGAAGGCAACGCCCCCCAGGGGAAATTCCGGAAGCGAAACGGGTGGCGTCGCGTCAGAGAGCACTGAAACGGTATCTGATGAAGAGTTTGCCACAAAAATCTCGCCCTTGCCCGAGTCATAGGCCACGCCGCCCGGACCGCTACCCACGGTAACTGTAGCGACTACGGCATTTGTGGTATCAGATATCACGGAAACGCTTTGGCTTGACTCATTTGCCACAAATATCTCGTCTTTTGCAGGGTCGTATGCCACGCCTCCCGGACTGGACCCGACGGTAACTGTTGCAACCACGGCATTGCTGGTATCAGATATCACAGAGACAGTGCCTGATCCCTCATTTGTCACGAACGCCTCCCCCTTGCCCGAGTCGTATGCAATGCCATTCGGGCCGGTGCCGACGGTAACTGTTGCAACTATTGCATTGGTGGCGTCAGATATCACAGAGACAGTATTTGGCCCGCCGTTTGCCACGAACACCTCGCCCTTGCCCGAGTCATACCCAACACCATTCGGACTGGAACCGACGGTAACTGTTGCAACCACGGCATTGGAGGAATCAGATATCACAGAGACGTTATTTGAAAGAAAGTTCGACACAAAAATCTCGCCCTTGCCCGAGTCGTATGCAATGCCATTAGGACTGGAACCGACGGTAACTGTTGCAACCACGGCATTGGTGGAATCAGATATCACGGATATGGTTCCAGAGTTCTCATTTGAAACAAACACCTCCCCCTTGGCAGAGTCATATGCAATGCCTGTTGGCCCGGTGCCGACAGTGACTGTTGCAACCACGGCATTGGTGGAATCAGATATCACAGAGACGTTATTTGAAAGAAAGTTCGACACAAAAATCTCGCCCTTGCCCGAGTCGTATGCAACGCGAACCGGGTTGGAACCGACAGAGATTGTTGTAAGAAGGTATTCCGCACTTGCTGTCTGTGCAAACAAAAGGCAAAGAAGGACGGCTGAAAGCGCGTAAAATTTATGAAATCGCACAACCCTTTGGTCCCACATCCTAGATAAAAGAAATCCCAATGATATTTAGGGTTATTCTTGCCCTGCGATTGTGGACCGGCGAAGTTTTGTCCCTTTCCGGGGATTATTTTTGCCAGGCGAGCCTTGGTATCTCCTGGTTACTTTTTGACGCGCAGATTCCTGACTGATGCTTTTTTCACAACCTGCCGACAAACCTGAATGTATGTAATGCGCTTCCCGCGTCCGGCTAAAAACGTCCTTACTACCGCTTCAACCGATTAACAGCTAACAATAATCCCTGGACCAACAATTCTGGTCTTGGTGGACATCCCGGAATGTATACATCCACGGGCACAACCTTGTCAATCCCTGCTGTAGTTGCATATGTATCTCCAAATATGCCGCCATCAAGCGCACACGCGCCTACGGCAATCACGATTTTGGGACCAGGTGTCGCATCATATGTCCGTCTCAAGGCGGCCTCCATGTTTCTTGATGCGGGGCCCGTTACCAGCAAGAGATCTGCATGCCTTGGAGACGATACAAAATGAATCCCAAATCTTTCAACATCATATATCGAATTGGTGAGCGCCGCAATCTCTATTTCACAACCGTTGCATGAACCTGCGTCGACTTCCCGTATTGCGAGCGAGCGGCCTAATAATTTTACAATCCTGTCCTTCAGTTCCTTTCCCATCTCTTCATATGACTTTGTTGTAGATGGGGAAACAGTGGAAGAAAATTTCACCAGTTGTTCTTCGCTCATTGTTTCCGCATGATTACCAAGTATTTGCGATTTTTCTTTCATAGGTCGTTCCCCGAATACGACAGATCAAAGCTTTTGTTTACCAATGGAAAGTCCGGCACTATGTCGCTTGAAACTGCAAATTCCATTATTGGCCAGTTGCAAAAGGATGCAGTCCTGACCTTGTATCGGAATATCGAGTTGTTTTCGCCGGTCATTACCCAGTGCAGCGTCTGTCCCCTGTGGGACTCGGCATAACCAAGTGCCGACTTGAATGGCTCCATTGCTTCAGGAATTTCAGCATAAAGACCGTCACTTTCAAGATCAAGCGAGTTTTTTATGATATCAAACGAGTCTCGAACCTCCTTTATTCGCACCTCAAATCGCGACATGGCGTCGCCTGCACGTTTCTCCATCTCTATTTGGTCCTGCATTGCCTGCTGCGGCGTCCGTCCGTTGTGGATGGCATAGCTTGCATATGGGTGGTCGCGTCTCGTGTCGACGTCAATTCCCACGCACCTTGCCGCAACCCCCACAATACCAAGGTCGCGCGCGGCTTTCTTTGAAATCTTTCCCGTGTCCCTTAGCCTGTCTATTAAGGATGCCTTTGATTTTAAGAAGGCAGCCATCCTGTCAAAATCACGCAAGGTTTCACCAGTCTTTTCAAGGATTAGTTTTTGGTTTTCCCTTTCGACTTCACACCTTACCCCGCCTATCCTGTTTACGCCAAATAGGATTCGGCTCCCGCAAAGGGTCTCGTTGAGACGCATCATCCTCTCCTTTAGGATGTTCAGCCTTGCGGCGCCAAAGGCAAACCCCGCATCAGTTGCCATTCCCCCCAAAGTCCCAATGTGATTGTAGATTCTTTCAAGTTCCGCAAAAACTGTCCTTATCTTTTTTGCCCTGTCCGGTACCTGTACCTGCAGGAGCTTTTCCACTGCCTGGCAATACGCAGTAGAATTTGCCACAGACTCGTCACCTGAGATTCTTTCGGCAAGCGACACCACCCCTTCGGGCGCCATAGATTCTGCAAGTTTTTCCACCCCCTTGTGTGCGTAAAAAAGCCTGGTCTCAAGGTTTATGATGTTCTCTCCCAGGACGCTGAACCTAAAGTGCCCGGGCTCGATTATTCCAGCATGTACAGGCCCCACCGGAATCTCGCATATGCCGTCCCCTTCAACTCTCACAAACTCATACTGGCCTTCTTTCCTTGCAACCTTTGTCTTGATATCAAACTCCTTTCTCAGAGGATAGACTCCCTGGGGCCAATGCTCGTGTAATACAAGCGGCCTTGTGTCCGGATTGCCAACTGGCAAAAGACCCAGCATGTCCCTAATCTCGCGTTCATAGAGAGATGCGGCGGGCACGCACGATACGATGCTTGGAAAAGAGTTTGCATTACCTAGGGAAACTATGACAAACATGAAAACATCTTCGCCTGTTTTTTCAAAGACATAACGAATTACAAATCCACCTCCGTTGTTTCTTTCGTCAGTGCCGATGATTGTTGCCAGCCTTGCTTCCATGTCCAAATGTATGTGGCCGCAAATTTCCCTGATGTCGTTTGGATCACGGATGTGAAAGTGTACCTCGTTGTGGTTGTAATCGAACTTCTTTATCTTGTTTGAAAACTTGGTTTTGATTTCCTCCACATAATTTCCTAAACCTGATTCTTTCATGCAAACCCCCCTCCGTTGATTATGACAGATGCGTTATGGATTAGTTCCTGGAGCTGGCTTGGTATGTAAAAACCGAGCACGATTACAAGCGAGCCCAGTATCGCCAGGGGGATCACGGCTAGTTTTCCCATCTCGTCTTTTTTTACCTCGGCCGCGGGGGTTCCAAAGATCATCTTTATCAGGTGGCGCAAAAAGGCTGCAAAGGTCACCACAAGGAAGACTATCACTACCGAAACTGCAAGAAACTGCCCGCTCTGAAACCCTGAGCTGAGCACCAGAAACTCGCTTAGGAAGATATTGAAAGGCGGCATTCCAACGAGCGCAAACCCCCCTATTAGGAACAAGGTGCCAGTCATCGGCATCACCTTGATCACCCCCTTGACCTTGGACATCACCTTGGTCTCGTATTTCTGGCTGACATTCCCGCTTGCAAAAAACATCAAGGGCTTGGCGATTGCGTGGTTGATTATCTGGAGTATCGCGCCGTAGACTCCAACCAGCCCCCCAAATCCAATCCCAAGCGATACCAGCCCCATGTGTTCCACGCTGGAATACGCAAGCATTCTTTTCATGTCCTTTTGGAAGTAGATAGAGGCGGCGCCTATGCCAATTGAAACGACTGCAAGTATTATCAAGAGCTCGTTTGAGAACGCGGTCCCTATGGCACCGATTGTGACAATCCGGAACCTGATTATCCCATACAGTGCACAGTTCAATAGCACGCCCGAGAGCAGGGCGCTTACCGGTGTCGGGGCCTCGCTGTGTGCATCAGGCAGCCATGTGTGCATGGGGGCAAGGCCGGCCTTGGTCCCATACCCTACAAGGATAAAGACAAACGCAATCATGACCAAGGCCGGATTGAACAATTTTGAATTGTGTACCATCCCGGTCCAGTCCATTGCGTCTTCCGAGGTTCCAGAATTGATGTTGGCGTAGTAGAAAAACACAGTTCCCACAAGCGCAAACGACAGCCCCACGGTAGCAATTATGAGGTATTTCCATGCTGCCTCTATCGCATTTTCCTTGAAGTAGAGCATTATCAGGAGAACTGAGACGAGTGTTGTTGCCTCTACCGTGACCCACATTATTCCAAGGTTGTTTGTGATTGGCACCACAATCATTGAAAGCAAAAATGCATTGATGCCCTGGTAATACCGCACGATATGCTTGTCGTCGACCATCCCCATGTCATACTGATGGCCCATGTAATTTTTCGAATACAGGACTGCTACAAACCCGACAATTGAAATTGGAAGCAGGATTACCGCGCCAAGCGAGTCGATATAAAACATATTTCCAAATGCAGTAATTGTTTTGTCATGGATTACTTTTGACAAGATGAAAATCACTTGAATCAGCACAAGCGATGCTGACGAGATTGTTATTATTTCGGCATAATTCTTTTTTCCAAGTATTGTTACGAGTACGCCGCCAACGAGTGGCGTCAGCAAGAGCAGTAAAATTGCAATGTCAGGCAAAGAAGTATCCACTAGTCATCCCTCAAGTTTTCTAGATTGCCCACATCGAGGCTGTCAAATGTCCTGCTCATCCTGAAGAGCAGAATCGAAGATATCACTATTCCGACCAAAATGTCGGCAAATATCCCAACCTCAATTATTAGAGACACGCCGTGGGTCAAGGCCAGTGTAAAAAGGAAGAGGCCGTTTTCAATCACCAGCAGGCCGACAACCTGGCTTAGTGCGGTTCTCCTGTTTACCAATGCAAGGAGCCCCAGAAAGAACTGTGCCATAGATACCGGAAGATAAATGTCAACCACAGGATCTGACTTGAAAGGCAACTGTTGGCTGAAAAAATACGCCAGTGCAACAAGCAGCGCCGAGACGATGATGGAGGCCCGGAGGCTTAGATACGGATTGGTTTCAGTCTTGGATTCCATTTCAAGTTGTCTTGTCACATAGGTCAGAACCTTGGGAATCGCGATCGATTTTATCAACAAGGTGAGTACTGCAGCAACATAAATCTCCCAGATTCCAGTCACGTACCCTATGACTGCAGTTACCCCGGCAAGCACGATAGACTGAAGCCTGTAGGCATTAAGCCAGTCCATAAATCCCCGTCTTGCAATTACTCCAAATGTCGCAATCAGCAGGATCGCGCCGGAAATTTCCATGATGTCAAGTTGCAGAGGTTCCATGCCGATCAACTAGAGATAATAAAATGCAAGTCCAATCATCGAGCTTGCAATCGCTATTGCGACAAGGTCAGGAAGCCTAAACAGCCTCCATTTTGCCACAGAAGACTCGAGGAATGCAACTCCTACCGCAAGTGCTGCCACCTTTATTACAAACGTGGCCATCCCGATACCAATCGAATAAGGACTTGCAGATGATGCCATTCCCCACGGGACGAATATGTTTGCAATCAATGCAAAGAGCAGGATTTGCTTTATTGACTGGGACCACTCCATCAGTGCCAGACTTTTTCCCGAGTATTCCAAGGCCATTGCCTCATGCACCATGGTAAGCTCAAGGTGCGTTTCATGGTTGCCAAATGGCAGGCGGCCCGTTTCGCCTAGCATGACAACAAACATGGCAATCGCTGCAAAGATTAGTTGCGGATGAGGCAAGACGGCAGAGTTTGATGCGGATTCCACTATTGTGCTCAGGCTTGTGCCGCCATACGTGATCGCTACCACAAATATCGCAAGAAAGACTGCAGGCTCCAAGAGTGCAGAAATCATCATCTCTCTTGAGCTTCCCAAACCCCCGAAGGTGCTTGATACGTCAAGGCCTGCAAGCATGGTAAAGAACCTGGCAAGTGAAAAAAGGCCAACCACCAGGAGCAGGTCTCCTATCAACCCAAACGGCGAATTTGCAAGAAACACCGGTATGAAAAATGCGGCAGTTACAATTGCAACAAAGTTCACCCAGGGGGAGACCCTGAAAATCCATGAGGCCTGGTCGGATACAACTTCGTCCTTGCGCAAAAGTTTTTCAATATCATAATACGGCTGGAGGATGCCGGCACCCACCCGCTTCTGGGTTCTCGCCTTTGTCTTTCTCATTATTCCAGTCAGCAGCGGGGAAAGCGCCATGAGGACCAGAACCTGGACCGTTCCAAGGGCAATGTCCGAGATGCTAAGCATGGCTCATCCTCACAAATAGGAGCAGCAGGATTATTGTCACCATGATATAAAGCAGATACGAGTTTACCTTTCCTGTCTGGATCTTCCTTATCTTATCAAGGACCAGGAGCGTCGAGGAAACTACGGGATTGTAAAGGCTTTCTTCAAAGATGTTTCTAGTCGAAGAGCTGAACCTCATCGACCTGACAAGGTATGGGTTTGTTTGCAGGTGGAATTCCTTGTCAGATTCGTTGTGCGCCTTGAAAAGCGGTTTGAAAACCGCCCGTATGGGTTGCGATAGTGATGCCGCAGTATATTCCATCCTTTCGTTCAAATTTCCAAAACCGCAATCCCATGTGCCGGACGGTGTCCTTGCAGTCTTTCCGCCCATTGCGCGGATGAAACCAAAGGAGGCAAGGGATATGCAGGCCATGATGGTTGCGACAACAGGCATGGAAAGAGCCGCAAAATTCTTTCCGCTGGCATTTTGCAATGCGACTGCGTCAAACGGACTTGAAGGCTGGTACTGCAAGTGAAACGCGGTAGTGGACAGGGAAATTCCGAGTGATGGCACCAGCCCAAACAAGATGCATGCGGATGCAAGCACTGCCATGCCTGCGATCATGGTGCGGGGGACCTCGCCTATGCCTGGAGCAAGTTTGCCTCGTGCCTTGGAAAGAAATGTCATTGCAAACAGCCTGACAAACGCGGCCGCTGCCAGTCCTATTGTCAGTGCAAGCGGCAGGCTTGCAAACGCGATGGAAATTTGGAGTATTGCCGACGGTATCTGCGAGGATGAGATCAGTGCCTGCAGTACTAGCCACTCGCTTACAAACCCGTTGAATGGTGGAAGTCCGGAAATCGATACTGCCCCTACAAGAAACAGAAGCGTAGTCCAGGGCATCATCTTGACAAGGCCGCCTAGTTTTTCCATGTCCCTTGTATGTGTGGAATAGACTACGGATCCCGCGCCCATGAAGAGCAGCCCCTTGAAAAACGAGTGGTTTACCGTATGCAGCATGCTTGCAACAAGTGCCATTGCGGAGAGAGATACTAGATGGTACGAGGCAAATACAATGGAAAGCCCAAGGCCTATGAGGATTATCCCAATGTTTTCAATGCTGGAATACGCAAGCGTGCGCTTGATGTCGCGTTCGACTACCGCATACAAGATGCCAATCAGGGCAGATGCAGAGCCTGCGACAATCAAGAGTACCCCCCACCAAGCATAATCAGGCGAGGCCCCGGGGCCCGCAAGATCAAAGACAGTCCGCACCAGCCCGTAAATTCCCATCTTTATCATTACTGCGGACATCAGGGCAGAGACGTTGCTTGGCGCCGACGGATGCGCCTTTGGAAGCCACGTGTGGAATGGGACAATGCCTGCCTTTGTTCCAAATCCCAGGAATGCAAATACAAACATCAGACTTTTTACCAGGAATGGAAATGACTGGGAAGAGGCTCTCAGCGAGTCAAAACTCAGGCTTCCTGTCTGAATGTAACCCAGAAGAAAGGAGGCAAGGATGAAAGCGGTTCCAAGATGTGTCATGACAAGATAGGTCATTCCGGACCGGATGTTTTCCTCCTTTTCGTGGTTGTAAATTACCAAGAAGAATGAAGTTAAAGACATCAGTTCCCAGAACATCAGAAAGAAAAATCCATTGTTTGACGAAACAACAAGAATCATCGATGCGATGAAGATATTGAAAAGGAAACCAAAGGCCGAAATCCTTTTTGTGTCCTGATATTCCTTTGAATATCCAATAGAATACAGGGATATCGCAAAAGAAACCGTGCCAATCACCAGTATGAAAAATGCGGACACCCCGTCAACGAGGATTTCAAGGTTAAAGAAAGGCACCACGTCTGGGACTGTCCATGACAGCGGGCTTCCTGTCATGACATGGAGCGAGAAGAAGACAGCAAGAACAGATCCAACCATGGATGGCAAGTAAATAACATACCTTGCAAACCCACAGTTTCTTGATACCAGACTCAGTATGGATCCTCCTAGAAACGAGGAGATGACTACCTGAAACAAAACAAGATCGTCAATCATCTAGTCCAGCCAGCAAAGCCCTGAATTTTTTAGGTAATTTTTCATAGATTGGGTCTTTGTCCTCGATTTCCGTTTTACGCATTTAATCGTTTATGAGAAAAAGGTATATGTGTATGTAAATGTAGGTATATGTATGCAGGACTACAATAACACAGTGCAGCTACTCGCACAAAAGCCAGAATATCTCAAGACGCTGCAGCTGGCAGTCCAAAAGGAAGAGGAAAACCTGGCAAACAAGCAATACCTGGGTTGGCAATGGTTTGATGTGGAGACACATCCTGCAAAGCTGGTCAGGCTTGTTACAAGCAGCATTGCCAAAGTGAATTTCAAGTCCAATAATTCTACCTGTTATCTTCTAAAGAACAGGGAATCAGTAAAGCGAGCCATAAAGCGTTCATAGGCTCGGGCCGGATCCATCCCCAGGAATGGATCTGATAAATAATTTGACGCTCTCCATTTTAAAAAATCCAGTCCCCTGGGGGTAGCAGATTCATGCCGCCGTCACCGGTGGAGGTACTCCCCATGCTGACAGAGTTTTTCCAATGGTACAACAAGCACAAGAACAGGCTCCATGCGGTAGAACTGGCGGCTATTGCGCACCTGAAATTTGTCACAATACACCCCTTTGGGGACGGGAACGGGAGGATTTCGAGGCTTATCATGAACTTCATACTCTACAAGAAGAAATACCCCATGATTGACATTCCGTATCTCGGAAGGAACAGCTACCACAATGCGCTTGAGAGGTCACAGGTCAAGGGAGACGGCAGGATTTTCCTCCAGTGGCTAATCAAGAGGTACATCAAAGAGCACAAACGGTACCTCAGGTAGCCCGGGGGCTAAAAATCTCGTGACTGGCTTTGACAGGCCAGTTACCGTTTCAGGTTGGCACTCTTGGTAAAATTAAAGGCCCTTGAGGGGTTTTGTGTAAGTGGTCGATTCCTTCGTTTTAAAAATCCTAGATCCTTAGGAATTGTGCAAAAAGCTTGACTCCTCCCCCTACTTTGAACCTAAATCTTTGAAAATGAACACAAATACCAATAATAAGAACCCGCGACAATACTAGACTATGCAGGCGTCGGATAAGAAAAATCCTGTAATTGATATCAAAAATACAGGTTTGCGCGAAGATCATGACGTAAGAGGGCAGTCCATACGCGCGGAGTTGAAAAGAATCAGGGCAGAAGCCCCAGATCTGTACAAGGCGTTGTCGCTTGACAAGTTTGACTAGTAATCCATAATTTTCCTTGAAAGATAATCTTCTAGTTCGCTAACTATTGAGGGATCCCCTTCGAATTTGAAGACGGTCCTTATCAGAAGATCAAAGATTTCCCTTTTCTCATCATGTGAAGCTAGTGAAAAATCCAATCCGTTCTTGCGAAGAAATAATTTTGTCACGGATAGGGCAATTTCCTTATTTCCGTCTCTAAAAGGCTGATTCCAAGTTATTTCGGCCAAGATGTGAGATGCTTTTCTTACTATTCTATCGCGTTTGTTTTCCACATTGTTAAACGAATCGAGTCGGGAAAATACAGACTTTAATTTTTCCCTGTCTACTCCAAAAGGCTCTTCTCTTTCCTCGACAAGATCTTTGTTATCGAGTATTATCTCTTCAATTTCGTCATTTGAGAAGGATTCAGACATGCCGATATTCTCCTGATATCTCACATCATCCTAAAACAGTTACTTTTCCATGGTTTCGCCAGTTGTCTATTTATCACGATCAGGTTTGATAGAATAAAAATCCGGAGGGCCCTTGAGGGGAATCGAACCCCTGTCCGGGGATCCACAGTCCCCTATACTCGCCACTGTACTACAAGGGCCACATAGAGTCGGTCGCCCCAAGTCCAGTAATAATCTTAACTGAGCCTGCAAGCAAAAGGCCCGGGCCGGTTCTGAAAAATGGACCCTACGGGTTTATGATTCCGCGCCCGATTATTTTTCCCTGCTTGAGCATCGTCAGGGCCTCGGTAGCCTGGTCCAGCTTGAACTTGTTTGATATGACGGGCTTTATCACGCCGCGCTCGGCAAGCGAGACTAGTTCTATCATGTCAGTCATCGAGCCGGTATAAGACCCGATGAGCTTGTAGGCACGCGTCGGCATCGAGACAAGGTTCAGCTGCAGCGCCCCTCCGAAAAGCCCGACGAGGACGACCCTCGCTCGGCGGCGCAGTATCTGCATGTCGGTCTCGACAGTCTTGCTCCCGTTTACAAAGTCTATTACGGCATCCGCGCCAAGGTTGCCCGTAAGCTCCATTACCGCCTTGACCGGATCCTCGTTCTTTGAGTTGATTGTAAGGTCCGCCCCGTTCTCCTTTGCTATCTTGAGCTTGGCGTCGTCAATGTCCATTGCTATAATCCTGGCTCCCGTCACCGCCTTGGCAAGCTGCATTCCCATGAGGCCAAGGCCTCCGGCCCCCACTATCACAACATTGTCGTTTGGCTTGAGCTGGGCATTCTTTACGGCCCCAAACGCGGTAAGTGCAGAGCATGAGAGCGGCGCGCTGACATCAGTGCTGAGGTTCTTCAGCCTGGCCAGGTACTTGTAGCTAGGTACAAGCACGTATTCCGCATATCCCCCGTCGTTGTACACCCCAAGCGACCTTGGCTTGTCGCAGAGGTTCTCCTCGCCGACCCTGCATGCCGGACAAAGCCCCTCTCCAATCCACGGAAAAACCAAAACCTTGTCATCCTTGACAAATCCCTCGACCTCCTCGCCCATGCTGTCCACCACTCCCGCAACCTCGTGGCCCGGCGTGAGCGGATACTTTACTCCCCTGTCGGTCGTCTTTATCACCTGCCCGCCGACACCTTCGTACCCCCCGTCCCAGAGGTGGATGTCGCTGTGGCATACGCCGGCGGACTGGACCCTGATTAATACCTGCGAACCCCTGGGCTTAGGGGTATCGAGGCTCTGAACTTCAAGCGGCTCCTTTATCTTTACTATCCTTGCAGCCTTCATATCCAGCCTACCACCCCGTCATATAAGATAGTTTTTGTGAAAACATGTCCCGCCCCGGCGAGGCTGCCAGGTCTTTGGCCCCTTCCGTTGCACCATCCTTGGCGTCGGCAGATCCCCGATTCACCGCTGGCAATTACCCCTAGGTTTATTTATGCCAGAAAAAATAGTCGCAGGTATGAAATTCAGACTGTGGTATCTCTCGATGGGGATCACTGGTGCAGTGATTTTCTACAGCATGCTATACCTCGGCCACGTCCTGTGCGTCCCGATGGAAAACGCCCCATGCGTTTCGATGCTGAACACAACTTAGATTTAATTAAAACCAAGGCAGATTGTCTGGCATGAGCTGTTCCGGCGAGGCCATGGAAGCAAACGAGGAGTTCATCCAGATAAGGCCCACGATTCTAGGCCAGCTAAAAAAGGCAAAGTACGGCGTTGCAGACCACGGTACGGTCGAGCTGTGCCACTGGACAAAAAAGTCATTTAGGAACGAGGGCGACTGCTACAAGCACAAGTTCTACGGGATTTCGACCCACAGGTGCATGGAGTTCTCGCCTGCAGGAATGTTCTGCGAGAACAGGTGCGTCTACTGCTGGCGCCCGATGGAGTTTTACAGCGCGATGAAGATGCCTGAAGACAGGGTCGCGCCGCCGGAGGTCATACTTTCAAAGCTTATGGAGGAGCGGGAGAGGCTGATAATGGGGCATTACGGAGACCCCAAAAGCGACAGCGCAAAGATTGACGAGTCACTCCTCCCCAGCCATTATGCAATCTCGCTCTCGGGCGAGCCCACCATGTACCCAAGGCTGCCGGAGATGATAAGGTACCTCAACGGGCTGCCTGCGACCAAGTCTGTGTTCCTTGTCACAAACGGGCAGGAGCCTGACATGCTTGAGAGGCTCCGCGACGAGGACGCCCTTCCCACCCAGATCTACCTCTCCACCAACGCGCCAAACGAGGAGGTCTTCCAGGCTGTAAACAGGCCAAAATACAGGGACGCATGGCAGAGGTGGAACGCAAGCCTTGACATAATATCAAGGCTTGAGGGAACAAGGTCGGTCCTGCGCGTGACCCTCATCCGGGGATACAACGACTCGGCAGGGCTCATCCCGGAATATGCGGAGATGGCAAACCGCGGCAACGCGCACTTTATCGAGCTCAAGTCCTACATGCACGTGGGGCGCTCCACCAACAGGCTCGAGTATTCCAACACCCTCAGCATGCCCGAGGTCAGGGCCTTTGCAGGGTCGCTTGCAGAGAGAAGCGGCTCATATTCCACCATGGATGAGAGCGAGATGTCAAGGATAGTGGTGCTGCAGAACACCAGGCGGCCAATCAACCGCTGGATAGCCGCCTACCAAGATACCAACTAGCGAACTTTTCAAGCGCAAGGAACCTGTGCGATACCGAATTCTTGTCCGCAATCTTCGAGTATGTGTCCTTCCTCCCCTCCGGGACAAATATGGGATCAAAGCCCCACCGTGTGCCATGCATCTTCCGGGATATCTTCCCCCGGACCTCCGCCTCGAAAATCCTGGGACTGCCCTTGCCCTCCTGGTAGGCTATCACGGACCGGAATGAGGCGCCGCGCCGGCCCGTTACCAGCCTGAGGATGCCCCTGTTTCCTATCGTATCAAATGCAAACGACGAGTATGGTCCCGGAAACCCCTTGAGCGAGTCAATGAAGAGCCCCGCGTCCTCCACTATTACGGGCTTGGAGCATAGCATGCCTGCCTGGCGCGCCTTGTGCCGCGCGACGGCTGCAAGGCTTGGCGACTGGATCTCCTCAAGGGTGCACCTGAAAAACTTTAGCCCTACCCCAAAATGTGAAAGGATGGATCTTGCCTCCTCGAACTTGTGCCTGTTGGACGATGCAAAATAGAGGTCAGACAACGTTTGCATACCTCCCCCTCCCCTCTATTACGCGGACCTGCGATATGACCCTCTCCCTCGCTGCAGTGCCCGCTGCCCTCCCGTAGCCCTTGAGGAATGACGCCCATGCCTTTTCCACAATCCCCACGTGGGCGCTGTTTAGGACCTCCTTGAAGAGCCTCAGGTCTATGGCCTGGTCCTCGGTCCTCTCGGTCCTCTGGGAAAGCCCGAAGTCAAGTATTACGAGTTTTTTTCCTGCAAGGATAAAGTTCGACGTGGTAAGGTCCCCGTGCATCACCCCGTTCTTGTGTAGCGTTCCTACAACGGCGCCAATTTTTTCGCACAGTGTAATTATCTTCCTGTCGGGAAGGTCCCGTACGACCGGCCCCTTGACAAACTGCATGTAAATCTCAAATTTTTTCGGGTCTACAAAATAAACAATCGGGGTGCTGGTCCCAAACGACTTGACCTCGGACATCATCCTTGCCTCGCGGACGGTCCGGGTCGAGCGAATCCTTGCGTCGAGCACCTCGTTTCTGTATTCCTTTTTCTTCCTTATCTTGAGGACGGACCTTCTGTTGCCCCACATGGTAAGGTAGATGTCGGCCTCCGCCCCCTTTTTTAGAAGCTTCAACAAAAGTGCAATTGCCGCACTCATATACAATTATAACGCAGGGCGGAAGAGTACCACAATGCTCCCAAACGAGAAGAAACTCATGCAGGAGGACTGCTCCGAGGACAAGTTCGGCCCGGGAGTCCTGACCCTGACAAACATGAGGGTTGCCTTTGACAAGACGGAGGGAAGGATAATTGATTTTACAAAAAAGTTTGGCGAGACCGTGATGGAGGCAAGGCTTGACGAGGTGCTCGAGGCCGCAAAGGAGGGCACCTTCATCAAGAAGGTCCGAATCAAGGTAAAGAGCGACGGCGGAGAAAAGGTCTTCAAGTTCGGCGTCTTTAGCAACGGCAAGTGGGCAAAGGCAATCCAAGAGGCAATTGCAAGCTACAAGCCTCAGTAGTGGACCTCGACGGAATCTATTCTCCAGGACTGCCTGACAAAAGTATCCTCCAGCCTGGCCCCCGATCCCCTTTTGGCCTCGAGCAGGCCGACCCACGATATCTGCGAGCCGCAGTCCCCGGCATATTCCCTTGGGGACGCATAGAACCTGCATCCGTGCCTCCTGCAGATGCTCCGGAGTATTTCAGAGAGCCTCCTGTTTGCGGCAACGCCGCCTACTACCATGAACTCCTTCTTTCCGGTAAAGGAAAGCGCCCGCTCCACTGCCTCGCCCACCATGGAAAACGCAGTCTCCTGGAGGGAGAAGCACGCATCCTCCAGACCCCTTGGCATTATCCTTTTTGTCGCAGAAAAAAGCCCGGAAAACGAGACGTCGTTTCCCTTGACAACATACGGAAGCGGCTCGTATTTTGTGGACCTGGACGCAAGCTCCTCTATCTTTGGCCCGCACGGTGACGCAAAACCCGCATGCCTTCCTATCTGGTCCAGCAGCTGGCCAAGCGTGATGTCAAGCGTCTCGCCAAAGACCCGCCATTTTTTCCCAAGGAATGCAAGTATCATCGTGTGGCCGCCCGATACAAGGAGGACAAGTGGGTCCCTTGCCCCGGTGAGCATCTTGCCCAGCTCGATGTGCCCAAGGGCGTGGTTTACGGGATAAATCGGCAGACCATAATAAGACGCAAGGGACCTTGCAACAACCGCGCCAATCCTCAGGCATGGTCCAAGGCCCGGCCCTGCCGCATAAGACACCATGTCAAGGTCCCCTATGCCAAGCCCCGCCTTGGCAAGGCATTCTGAAAGAACCTGGGGCGAGTGCTCCGCGTGGTGCCGCGACGCCTCCCTTGGGTGGATGCCCTCGCCGTCCGGAGGCCTGTATATCTTCCTGACGTCCGAGAGGATCCTCCCGCCCCTTCCCTTCTTCTCGATGACGGCACACGAAAATGTGTGGGCGGTGCTTTCTATTCCAAGGCAGAGCAGATCCATCATCCCCTACTAAGAGTTGACATGATCTTAATCACGTCCCCATTTTTTAACTGATGCTCGGCCCCGACCCTCTGCTTGGTCTTTGCGTCCACCGCATATAGGAAGCCCTTGGCAAGGTCCTGATGGATTGTCCCTGCAAGATCCTTTGCGGTAGAGCCCTGCGGCAGAAGCCTCGCGTCAGGGAGCACCTCCCCGTTCTTGTTTGAAAGCTTTGACTCGTCCTCCACCGGATATACCACGATAAGCTTGAGCAGCGAAAAGCAGGCCGCATCAAGTATTGCCTGGACGCCGGTCCCGCCGAACTTGTCGGAAACCTTGCGCGCAAGATCCAGCGCCTTTTGCTGCTGCGGGTTGAGGGATACACCATCCCTTACCTTGAAGGTGCTGTCCCCCGGGAGGTAGTCTATCAGGCCTGCCTTTGCAGCCTTGCGGAGGAGCAGCTCAGTCTCGGCGCTGCAAGCCACGGTATCGTGCACCTTCCTGAGGTCGTCAATAACCCCAAGGTCGTGGCAGAGGTCTGCCTTGTTTGCCGCAATTATGATGGGCTTGGTCCTCTTCCTAAGCTCCCTTACAAAGGCCAGTATGTCGCCTTCTGCCCACTCGGTGGGCTTTCTGGTCTGAAGCCCCAGGTGTTGGAGGACTGACTCGACGTCATACTCCACAATCCCAAGGCCGCTGAACCTCTGGGTTATGGCCTGGATTATCTTGCCGCTCTTGCTCTCAAGCTCCCGGCTGAGCTTCTGCCACTCCCTGTGGAGGATCTGCTTCATCCACTGGTCAAACTCCTCCTCTACAAACCTGACGTCCTCAAGCGGGTTGTGGGTGGAGGGCGGGACAGGCTGGCCCTGGATGTCGGTCGAGCCTGACGCATCCACCACGTGGATGAGCACCTGGGCCTGCCTTGCGTCGTCAAGGAACTTGTTGCCAAGGCCCTTGCCCTCGTGCGCGCCAGGCACAAGCCCCGCCACGTCAATCAGCTTTACCGGAATGTACCTTGTCCCGCCCACGCACAGGTCGTGGACATGGGTTATGCCAAAGTGCTTGCACGCGCAGTCGGCCCTGACGTAAACAATTCCCACGTTTGGCTCTATGGTAGTAAACGGATAATTTCCAATCTGTGCAGTGGTCTGCGTCGCCGCGGAAAAAAAAGTCGACTTGCCCACGTTTGTCTTTCCAAGCAGCCCTATCTGCATGAGGTTGGTCTATGGGCCGCTCTTATTAGTGTCTTGCAGAACTTTTAATTAAATTTCGATTTCAATCCATTCAGTGAAGATAATCACCGGGACGCCCGGCACAGGCAAGCACACGGTGGCAAAAATCCTTGCGCGCAGCCTGGGCCTCGAACTTGTGGACATTAGCAGAATGGCGATGTCGGAAGGGATGTGCGAAAAGTCAGGCGGTGCCCTGGAGGTGGATGTCTCGAGGCTGAAGAGGGCAATTGACAGCAAGGTGCCAAGGGGCGCGCTGCTTGTCGGACACCTTGCGCCCTATGTTGTTTCGAGAAAAAACGTGGAGGCTGCCGTCGTGCTCAGAAGGAGCCCGTACAAGCTTGCCCAGGTCTACAGGAAAAGGGGATACGCCAAAAAAAAGGCCGCCGCAAACCTCGGCTCCGAGATCCTCGGCGTGACATACTATGACGCGCTGAAAAATTTCGGCGGCAAGAAGACATTCCAGCTGGACACAACCTGCAGGACTCCTGACGAAACCGCGAGGAGGATCAAGTCGGTCCTTGCAGGGAGGAGGCCGCGCGAGGACAGGGTCGACTGGCTTGCCGAGATAACGAGGAAGAAAGACCTTGCAAGGTTCTTCCCTTACTAGGTTCAAATTACGTAGAATAAAACGGAGAGATGAATTTGTTTGAGATAAAAAAGTCAGACCTTGCCGGAAGGATAGGCATACTTCACACCAACCACGGAAAGGTTGAGACGCCCGCGTATGTGCCGGTAATCCATCCCGTAAGACAGTCAATCCCTGCAAAGAAGCTGAGGGAGATGGGGTTTGACCTTGTGATAACAAACGCGTACATCACGCTAAAACAGCACGGAGACGAGGCAGTAAGGAGGGGAATCCACGACATCATCAATTATGACGGCGCCATCATGACCGACTCGGGAGGATACCAGGTGCTCGAGTACGGCGAGGTAGACACGGACTATAGGAGGATGGCAGGCTTTGAGAAGGGGATAAAGACCGACTTTGCAATCCCGCTTGACAGGCCGACGGGCTTTGGCCTCCCAAAGAAAAAGGCCTCAGACTATGTCGACCACACCCTCAGGGTCTCCAAGGAGACGCTCGAGTCACGGGATGACAACGGCCAGATATGGATAGGCCCGATACAGGGAAGCGAGTACTCGGACCTTGTAAAAAAATCCACCCGGGCGCTAGTCGGCTACGGCTTCCAGATGCTGGCGCTTGGGAGCCCGGTCGAGTTCATGGAATCATACGAGTACAGGCTTCTTGCAAAGATGATAATCACCGCAAAAAGGGAGATGCCCGACTCGGTGCCGCTCCACCTCTTCGGCGCGGGCCACCCACTCACGATACCGCTTGCAGTGGCGCTTGGCTGCGACACGTTTGATTCCGCCTCCTACATGCTATATGCCAAGCATGACAGGTACATCACGGAGGACGGCACCGCCCACCTGGGCGAGATCGGGTACTTTTCATGCACCTGCGAGGTATGCACAAGGTTCAAGCCAAAGGAGATCCTTGCGCTGCCAAGGGATGACAAGATAAACAAGGTTGCGCTCCACAACCTCTACTCGATAAAGGCGGAGGTTGACAGGGTCAAGCAGGCCATACACGAGGGGAGGCTGTGGGAGTACGTCATGAAGAAGGCCCGCGCCCACCCCAAGCTGCATGAGGCCGTCCCGCTTTTTGCCTCGAGCACGGATTTCCTAGCAGGGGGCACGCCAAGGTTCAAAGAGTCCGCGATATTCCTCTTCTCAGGCGAGGACCAGTTCAGGCCGGAGGTTGCAAGGTTCCACCAGGAGGTCCGCAAGTTCAGGACTTCAAAGAAGAACCTCGTCATAGTACCGGACGGCGCAATGAAGCCGTTCTACCTTTCATCGGAATACGGCAAGCTGAAAAAAAGGTTCTCAAAGATTGCAGGCGACGTCCAGTTCTGCCAGTACAACCCGTACCTCGGCATAATACCGCTTGAGCTGTCCGACATGTATCCTGCAGCGCACTATGTGGCCTCCGACCTGCCGCACGGCGGCAAGGAGTTTACCGAGTTTGCACTTACGTGGAACGCGTTCCTGAAGAACAACAGGTTCAGGACAATCCATGCCGCGGACGACGAGTTCCTTAGGTACCATGCGAAAGAGTCAGGGAGGAAGGTAAGGTTCTTCAAGTTCACGGCCAGGTCCCCCGGAAGGACTAGGAAAGAGAAGCGGAAAAAGTAGCGCTCGCCAAAAACTGATTCCAAACCTACGGGCTGGAAGGAAATTTCGCATTAGGGTTTTTAGAAAAAATAAGAAAAAATGGAAGAACGGTTTCGCTTAAAGTGCGGCGTCTTCTGCCCAGCCTTTTACGAAGATACCATTCTTGTGGAGAGGAACTGGTTGACCAGGTGTGTATGTCATTGGTCTCATCCAGAAGATTGCCTTTGTCGGGCAAACACCGATGCATGCACCGTCTGAGATGCATCTCTCTGGGTAGAAAACGAATGCTTTTCCTCTCTTCCAGCCCTCTACGGGCTTTACACGAAGAACGTCTGGGCCAAGAGAAGTACAGATCTCTACGCAGAGCGCACAGCCTATACATCTTTGTTCATCGACGTCCGGAAGAATTGCTATTGGCATTTCTGATTTTGATCATTCACCGTTTGCTATTTAAACCATCTGCAAAATCCATAACAGGGTTATAGAATTATTTCGTCAAAGGAAGAAAAGAAAAACAAAAAGAAAGTATAATTTGATAATTTTACTTCTTTGTCTGTCGCATTGCCTCGATCTGGCCTGAAGTTACCCAGTCTAGCAATTCTGCAGATGTAGGATTTAGATCGCCTTTTTGATTCATCATATTATGAACCCAAATCCAGTTTATCTGATTCAATAATGGTTTGTTTCCCTCATCGCCTCTTCGGACTTTGTCTCGAAGATCTTTTGGGAT
>JAJPGU010000013.1 GCA_021325615.1 Nitrososphaerota archaeon
GATTAAATTTGATTTTTATGAAAATTTTTCTGAATCGAATCACCTAGCGATCTTAAAGATGACTTAAAAGATCGAACGATATTAATTGCAACTATGAGCAAGGATGTAGAAGCAAGTCAATATGATATTGGAACGACTCATGTGAGGCTGATTCGTGTTGGCAATATGGTGCAGCTCCTCTTTAGCAGTTCTCTTGAAGCAGGTTTCCTCTACAAGGAATTGGCAGCAAGATATAAACGGGCCGAGGACCAATTAAAGGGTGCATAGCAATGAGTAAACTCACTGAACAAAAAAAAGCTGAATTGAAACTTATCGCCGAGCTTACACTTGATGCTACACTTGCAGCGGAACAAAAGATTTCAAAACTCGCTGCAAGAACAAAGCACTGAAGTCCACCGATATCAATCGACTGTATTTTAGGTTGCAACATAGGAAATAGGAAAGATTACACCCTACTTGAGAAAAAATGGATTAAATTTGATTTTGAATCAAATATTCGGGTAGCCACGTCATGCAAAATGCCAACCCGTGCGGGTAGGGCTTGGGCCCTAGGACTGAGGTCGAACCGCTCTTCTTTTCAGAACCTCGCCATGCCACTATGCGACCCGCACAGTTTCCAATAATGCAAGGTCTGCCTAAAAAACTGCGAGCAAGATTTTACGAAAAGATCATTCTGGTTGCAAGATACAGTTTGCCATGCATCTTGCAAGGAGCGACAAACATTTCCAGGGCATGCCCGACTAGACCTCGAGGCTCAGGTCAAGCCCGGAGGCGGAGCTTGTGATCTTGCCGATTGATATCATGTCAACGCCGGTTCTTGCATAGGATGTGACGTTGGACTTGTCTATCCCGCCTGAGGCCTCGATTCTTACCTTCCTGCGGAGGCCTAGTCTCTCAAGCTCGGCAATTATGCGGACGATTCCGCTTGGAGGTGTGTTGTCAAGCATGATTATTGAGGCGCCCCCCCGGGCTGCCTCTACGGCATCCGCAAGGCTCTCAACCTCGACTTCGAATTTTCTGTGGCGCGACCTTGCCTTGCGCAAGAGATCCCCCAGCGGGGCAACAGCCAAGTGGTTGTCCTTGATCATCACCATATCGTCAAGCCTCAGGCGGTGCTTTTTCCCGCCCCCGGTCTCTACTGCTTCCTTGTCAAAATAGCGCAGCCCAGGTGCTGTCTTCCTAGTGGAATAAAGGTCGCACTTTTTGTTTGCAGACTTGATCTTCCTTACAACCTCGCGGGTCGAGGTCGCAATCCCGCTCATCCTTGCAAGGAGGTTGAGGGCGGTCCTCTCGCACGAGAGCACGGAATAGGCGGGTCCGGAAACTGTCATGATGGTATCATCCGGCTTGACGGCATTGCCGTCCTTTTTTTGGATCCTGACACGGCATCCCCTCGATGTGAATATGTAGCCTGCGTACCTTGTCCCTGAAACAATTCCGTGCTGCCTTGAGACAATTCTTGCGGAAATTTTCATGTTTGGCAAGAGCCTGCTTGTAATATCGCCGCTTCCTATGTCCTCGCGGAGAAATGAGTCCAGTGCCTTCTTTGCACGGGATTCCAATCTAGGTTACCTTGAGCGCGTACTTGCCTTTCTCGGTTATGCCAAGCGACTTGGCGACAACAGAATTTGTCGGGTCTACTATCAGCACGGCACCGTGCCAGTCGGGGGTAAGGTCTGACGACTTGCAAATGGGACAGACCTTGCCAATTGTCACTGCCTTGCACTTGCGGCATGCCATCTCTCGGACCATGGCTTATCACTTGGCCTCTGCAGCCTTCTTTGGCTTTTCTGCCTGAGCGGGCGCACTCTTTGTCTTTTCTGACGGTGCGGCTGCCGGGTTCTTTGCCTTCTTGATCTCTTCTTCTATCCACTCGTCGGCTCCAAGGAATGGCTGCCTGCAGGTGATTCCGACCTTCATGGCGGCTGTCTTGCCAAGGGAAACTGCGGTAATCCTTGCACGTAGGGTCGTCCCTATCTTCATGCTCCTTCCGCTCTGGTTTGCAAGTATCATTCCAGACTTGACATCGCTCTTGAGGTAGTCGTCCATTATTTGCGATAGGTGGAGCAGCGCGTCCGTTGCGCCTATCCTGACAAATGCGCCAAAGTCTGTAATCTCGACAATCTCACCCCGGACAATCTCCTGGAGCTTTGGATAGAATGTAAGTGCGGTAAACTCGACCCTGTGGTATGTCCCCCCGTCGCCTGCGATTATCTTGCCCATCTTCTCGACCTTGGTGTCCATTATCATTATGACATAGCCAAGCTCGGGGTTTATCATGGACTCGTACTTTTCCCTCAGTATGGTTATGGCTGCCTTTTTGAGCGACTCGCCAAACAGCTTGGGAGGTACCCTAACTACATCAGTAAGTGTCGATATAGAAAACATCCATTAAAAGTGCCCATGCCTGAATTTATGAACGTTTTGACGGAAAAGGGCCGATTTTGCCCTGAAAATTTGGCACGGATGCAACTGCCGGCCGTTTTTATGGAAAAACCGGCAACCGGGAAGCTGGCCGCGGTGGGGCAATGCAAATGAAACGGCAAGATAGGGGCCAGTCGATCAAGGCATTCAATGGCCGGATGGAGCATATGGCCTCCTCCTGAGAGATACTGTTTTGTCCTTTATGGAGACGTAATAGCCGCGGTTTTCGAGGAGCTTTATTGCGAAGGTGCCATACCTTGGATGCAATACCAGCCCCTTCAGGCCCTGGTCGGAAAGCGAGGTAAAATCAAAGCCCTCCTGCAGCATGGTGCTTTCCTGCGGTTTGTCGGTGCTTGCCCTGCGTGACTCTTGGGGGAAATTGCCCTGCTTTGGAGGTCCCTCCATCTGCCTGCCCTCTTCTGTCGGGCCAAAGTACTCCAAACCCCTTGTCTCGCTTGTTATCCTGCCGTGTGCCGCGTCGACTGTTGTTTTCCTAACCTCGGCGCGTCCGCGTTCTGCGATGCCCTTTCTCTCAAGGCTCCAAAGGGTTCCCATCACATCGTAGGCCGAGAGTCCTGTCCTCTCCGCGACAAGCTCCGGCGTCGCGCCCTCCCCGAGCGCCCCGTACACCTCCAGCTCCTCGCGGGTCAGGTGCACCGACGGGTCATGCACCATGGAGGAGGCGCGCTCAACCGACTCGGGAAGGACCCGGACAATCTTGTAAAGGTTCGGGTCGACCTCGTTTCTGCCGAGAGTGTCTATGATAAACTGCATGTGTTTCTGGGAGAAAACCACGAACCAGACATCATAGCCCAGGTCAAAGTTCTTCCTAAAGTTTTTCACCACCTGCTGCTCGTGCTTTGTCGGGTCGGTCTCCACCTCCACCGCAATGGCCTTGTCAGACCAGGAAAGCGGGTCGTAATAGTTTCCGCCTCCCCTGCCCTCCATCCTTTTTGGCTCGAAGATGAGGAGGTCTGGCCTCTGCCTGGCGCTGTCGCCAAGATCGGGGATGCAGAACTTGAAGTTCCGCTCCTGCATCCGCATTATCATGAATATTGTTGCAAGGTGCAGGTCCGAGCCTGCCCTCCTGCCTGCTGCAGCATGCGAGAACAGGCTGTTGTATGCAAGGCCCGAAAGCGAATATGTGGTTGATGCCGTACCATCATCAAGGGCCAATGTATGCCGCTCGACGACCCTGAGCTTACCGACTAGGATGTCATCAAGCTTTTCAGAGATCTCCCTCCTCTCCACTGGGAAGGCACTGCGCACCAGGTCGAAGATTTCGTCCCGTGAAACTCTTGCTCCCTTGTTGTAAAGTATCAGCAGGATGTGGGCCTCAAGAGGTGTTACCTCGGGGGACTCGCCCTTCTCCTTGGTGGGCACCATGTATTTCTCAAGGGACGTCTCCCTGCCGTGCCTCTGCAGGCTGTATCCTGCAAGTCCCGCCCACTCCTTTGACCTGTCCACTATTGGAAAGACCTTCAGCACCCCTGAGAGGGGCGGGTCTCCCTGAGAATAGAAGGCAAACCTTCCGTGGGTCATAGACGTGAGGGTCTCGATGTCAACAGGCATCACAGTCTTGAACATCGACGCGGTTTCCATGTCGACCTTGAAGCAGATTATTGTTCTTACGAGGGCGGAGACTTCCCTTGCAAACTCCCTCGGGAATGTGTTGATTGTCTGGGAGGCGATGGTTACCTTGACGCTTGCCTTCCTCATGGTGTTTAGAAGTTCGCGCAGCACAAACGGAGCAAAGAGGTGGGCCTCGTCGATGTACATGAAAAACGGCCTTGGCGGGGGCCCGGGCCTTCCGAACCTGCGCCTTGCCTCGACGTAAACCATGTTGATGAGGATGGTGCCCACAAACGATATCACGTCGTCCGACCCTCCGCTTGACAGGTCGATTACCACCCAGCCTCCAGAATCTATGATTTCAGCAAAATTGATTGTGGATTTGGGTGTGTCAAGCATCGCGGCAACCTGCGGGGTCGAGAGTATCTTGTCAAGCTTGTTGTATGCAGAGCGCCCCGCATCCTTCTGATACTGCTGCGGGAAGAGGACGCTCCAAAAGTGCTTGACGTCTCGGTTAGACACCTTGCTTAGGTAGACTGCCCGCATCCTCTCGTCGGTCATGATCTTTACAAGGTCGCGCAGGGTGGAGCCTTCTATCTCCACAAGTGCATTTGCCCCGTTGCGCAGCAGGGTCTCAAGCTGTGGGCCCCACGAGTCCCTGTAGATGTTGCGCAGCGCGTTTACGAGGTTCATGGCTACCACATACCTCTCGCACCCGTCCTTTACCTCCAGCGGGTTTATCTTTACCGTCCTTGACCATCTCGGTACCGAGTCTAGGCTGATGTAGACTACCCTGTCCTTTTCCGACTCGGGCACCATTCGCAGCGCGTCCTGGGCAAGCGAGCCGTGCGGATCAAGCACAAGGAACCCCTCGCCGCGGTTGATGTTTTGGTTTATCATCAGCGTGTCAACCGTGCTCTTTCCCGAGCCAACCTCGCCAAAGATTCCGGCATGGATCTGGTCCTTCCGCGGGATCCCCGCTGCGCGGCCCGAGTCGTCAAAGCCGATTACCGTGAATTCCGACCTCCCATTTTTCACGAGGTGAGATCCCTGGCTGTTTAAAAGTCGGGCGACCCGTACTGGAAGGCGGCAAATCCAACAACTTGGGGCTGCCAGTCTATGGCAAATGTCATGAATGCTTGAGGCCGGAAACTGCCGGCATGTCCTGTGCTTTTGCCTCCTTAAATTGTCACGCTCGTCATTATGCATGGATAGGGGAAAAAGAAATCCCGTTTGGCTGGAGCTTAGGCCCCAGCAAAATTTTCAGGATGACGACAAGAACATTATGCTTGACGTACTAGGGCACGTTACCCAACTCGCGTTCTTTGTATTGTGCAGGAATCGGCAGATGGCGATGCTGGCAAGGATTCCGGAAGGTGAGGACGCCATCTTCAGGACGCTGCCTGGGATCACCACGGTAGTATCGGAGGGCCCAAAACTTGGCAATGTGATTGCAAAATCCCTCGTCCCAAGGGGGAGAAGTTCTGCCGTGCCGCTAGTAGACCTCAGGGGCGTTAAAAAGGGAAATATATATCAGAAATTGTGGGCGTGCCGCAGGGATTGTTTCATGGCATGCTTTGCGTACGACAGGACAAGGCATGTGTTGTCATCACTGAACGCAAGGATAAGGTCGCTTGAAAGGACGGAAAAGGCAGGAGGGGAAGGGCTATCAAGCAGGAACAGGGCCGAACTTGCCGCGGCAGTGCAAAAGCGCGACGGGCATCACTCGTATTATTACTGCCGGGTGCTGCTTGGCATGGAAATAAATCCAAAGGACGGTGAATCTGTAAGGACGGCCCATGGCGATCTGGACAGCCTTGTTGGCGGAATGCTGCAAAACAGCTTTGCACACAGGATCTCGTCCAAGAAAACCGAGTTGTCTGCAGGACCTGTCGGTGTTGCTGAAAAGATCAGGGCACTTTTGGGCCGAAAGGCCTTCTGTGACCCGGACACGTTCGTGCCAAGGGCCCAGTACCCGAAAAATCTCGTGCTTACCGCGACTGAACTTGCATACTTTGCCTCGTTTCCGGAGGAATATGACATCAGGACGATAAACTTCGGGATGGGCTCAACCCCTACCTTCGTACACGGGACGACGCAGGAGGTCGGGGATACTGATCTGACCCTGGGCTTTTAGGGGGCGCTTTTCACAATTGTGGCGCCGATGCTTTCAAGTTCCTGCTCGATCCGAGATACCAGGCCCTTCAGTGTTGCTGGCTTGGAGATGAACGAGTCGCCGTCAAGCTCTGGGAACGCCCTGCGGAACTCTTCGCGGTACTCTTGATCATGTGCGGTGCAAAAGCAGACCTTGGCCTCGTAATCTCGCTTTTTTATCTCGCGGTACAGCTCAAACCCGTTCATCCCTGGCATCTTGATATCTATGATGCAGAGGGAATATTTTGACGGTGAGAACTGCCCAAGCGCAACAACGGGGTCTGAAAAGGCATCCACGGGGTAGCCCCTGCGCTCAAGGCCCATCTTGATTGACTGCAGTATGTCGGGCTCGTCGTCTACTACCAAAATCCTTGAGTTTCCTTTATCGTGATTCATGCCTTTTCAAAACAGACGGTGCTAGAAAAGCAATTTGAAAGAATTTACCAGAAAATTTCTATAAAACATCGTTCTCATGGCCTCTTCGCATCCGACAAATGGGGCATCAATTTGCCGCAAGGCCAAGCGCCTCCGAAATGACGCGCCAGTATCTTTTCAATATCGCGAAGATTACCAGGCCGGCAAGTAGCGCAATCGCAGGCATGGAAACGTTGTAGTGGACGGCTGGCCGTGGTGCAGGCTCGGGCCTGAAACTTTCAGAGGCCATGCCGCCCCACGGGTTGAAGGCCCGCACGGTTGAATTCCCAGTGCCTGAAATGATGACTGCGCATCCCTCCGTGCAGGGGACGTTCTGGATCCTGCCGTCCACAAGGACCATGGAGTAGGGGCCAAAGTTTTTGTCGGGAAAGACTGTCACGAGGCTGCCGTACCTTGTGCTGTTGAGGCGGTTGTTCTGGTCGGTATTTACCACATACTTCCAGCTTGTGTCAAACTGGAAGGCGCGCTCTATGAAGGAGAGGCTCCTGTTGCCTGCAGTTATGGTGATGTTGTAGGGCGAGGGCTGCTCGTAGACCAGATTGAGGGGAAGGTCAAGGGGGTTTTGTGCAAATACCCTGTAGATGTCAGGCATTGCCATCGACGTGAGGTTTGCCCTCATGTTGACAAGGCCCGTCCCTCCTGCAGAGTCATTCCTTCCGTACATGTCACCAAGCACTATTCCGGCAAAGATCTTGTCCGTGTCGTGCGCCACCTTTTCCCTTACAAAGTCCTGCTCGTAGGTCGCATTCTCCGCAGCGTCGGGGTTCATCCTGATTGTCAGAGGTATGCGGTTTATGGTCCCGTTGTCATGCAGGGCGATTACCATGACATCTGTGCTGAACCGGGTCTGGGGATATGAAAAATGATATCCGGTAAGGTTGTAGGCGTTGTAGCCTGCAAAATTCAGGGACTGGAGCATGTTGATTATGGTCGAGTTGTCGTACCTCGTCTCAAGTATGGTGTGAAGTATGGGGTGGAAGAATGCTATCTTGCCGTAGCCTGCATGCACAAACACCGCCGAGTTGTCGCCGGCGTGCAGCGAGTCGTCGTGGTAGGTATGGCCGCCTTCCGTAAATCCTGCCTGGTAGGCACCAGCCCACGTCATGGACTCGTTTAGCGGAACCGGGTAAAGCACCCTGTATGCAAAGCTCTTGTATGAAAAGCCGTTTATCTTGCTCCTCCTGCCCTCGTGGACGGTTGCACCTCCGTCGTCGGTTCCGCCCCCTTCTGAACCGTAATAGTGCAGCGCGACGGCTGGAGTCTTGCCAAAACCCCACCATGAGCTTGCGTCCTTGAGCACGAGGTATGGATAGCTTGAATAGACTGGCCTGTACTGGACAACAAGGACCGAGGTCGAGTTCGAGCCCTCGGCTATCTTCCTGCCCAGGTTGTAGACGGTGGAGTGGTATGTGATTAAATGTAGTCCAAGATATGCTGGCGATGTAGAGTTGTATGCCGAGTGGCCCTCCTCGTATCCAAAGTCATATGGCCAAGGCGTGATGGCTGGAACCTTGAAAATGTGCGGGCACGACTTGGCGTGGCACTCGAACTTGCCGATGAGCGGCAGGTCCGAGGAAGCCGCAGTCCTTGCGTCTATCGTGCCAATCCTTTCATTCTTCCACTTGTATCCTGGGCTGTAAACCACGTTGATGCCGTCCCAAAGGTAGTATGTCCCGTCCTTGTTTCTCATGAGGTATCCGTCCCTGTCGGTAAAATTTGCAATTTTCAGCCCGACAGTTGGCTCTGGTGCAATTATCGAGGGGGCGTAAGAGCCCTGCCCCGAGGTGTACCCCTTGGAACACTTTGAAATGTCGCATACAAGCCCAAAGGCCCGCACGACCTGCGATACTGATGCCTCAAGGGAGCCTGTCCCTATCTCCGCATGGCCAGACTCGTAAAAATGGCCTCCCTCCTGAAAGTCATAATAGGTGGGCCCGCGCGTTACGTCTGAAAGGGTGACCCCTGATGGCAGGACCTGCTGGGGGTAGATCCGCCAGCAATTCCTCGTCCATGAAACCAAGACGCCAAAGTCAAAGGCGTCGCCGGGATAGTATGTGCCGTCGGGATTCTGCCTTGGGACAAGCCTTGTGCCTACCTCGACTGAGGACTCCCTTGGGGTGAACTGGACCGAGACCTGGCATGATGGGTCGACATAGGCGCAGCACCAAAGCGAGGGAAATAGGGCAGCAACCGACAGGACAAAAAAAGCGACTGCGAGTTTCTTCACTGAAAACGATGGCCTGGATGTTAAAAGGCAAAGGCTGCCTGTGGGTAAAACGGAACGCGAATATCTAAAACGATGACATAGTGATTTTACGGATTGAAGATACGTACCGGTAAGACAGTAGATTGTAAGCATGCAAAGTTATATCATAGGTTCCAAGGTTGGCTAGTTGAGAAACACAAGTCCCATACTCTTGGGATTGATGATATTTTCTATACTCATGCCGCTAGGTGCGGTACCGCATGCAAGTGCTCAGCTTATACTCGGGCCCCCGATGAACCTCATGGCAAGGGCTGCCTCTACCTCCCAGATTGACCTGAGCTGGTCTCCTCCTGCCGACCTTGGGGGCCTGCTCATAACCGGATACAAGATAGACAGGTCAACAAACGGCGGGTCGACGTGGTCAACTATTGTCTTTAGCACTGGAAACGCCCAAACGACATATGCCAACGGGGGCCTGTCGCCTGGAACCACATACTGGTACAGGGTGTCGGCCATTACCTTGATACTCACAAGCGCGCCCTCAAACACCGCATCTGCTACGACCTTGACCCCGGTCACGCCGCCGGGAGCCCCATCGGGCCTTGTCGCAACAGGCGGCAACTCGCAGGTTGCGCTATCCTGGAATGCGCCGTCCTCAAACGGCGGGTCTGCCATAACTAGCTATGACATTTACCGCGGGACGTCGCCCGGGGGCGAGGCCTCAGGCCCGGTGGCCAGCGGTGTCACGTCCACAAGGTACACCGACACCGGGGTAGCAAACGGCCAGGCGTACTACTACCAAGTGAGGGCCGTAAACTCTGCAGGCACCGGAGCGGCCTCAAACGAGGCATCGGCAACACCTTCCACTGCGCCGGGAGCCCCATCGGGCCTTGTCGCAACAGGCGGCAACTCGCAGGTTGCGCTATCCTGGAATGCGCCGTCCTCAAACGGCGGGTCTGCCATAACAAGCTATGACATTTACCGCGGGACGTCGCCCGGGGGCGAGGCGGGAACTCCGCTTACCATCGTGGGGGGGTCGGCCCTCTCATATGCCGACACCTCGGCTGCCAACGGGCAGACATACTACTATACAGTCCGCGCCTCAAACTCTGCGGGCACGGGCCCGCAGTCAAACGAGGCAAGCGCTACTCCATCTGCACCGGTTACCCCGCCAAGCCCGCCCACCGGGCTTGCAGCATCGGCAGCATCGTCGTCGCAGATTGACCTGTCATGGAACACGCCCTCCTCAGATGGGGGGTCTGCAATAACAGGATACATGGTTGAAAGGTCCTCTGACAGCGGCTCGACATGGTCTGCCATATCGCAGGACACAGGGAGCACGGCCACCAACTACTCTGACAGCGGGCTCCAGCCGGGCATTACATTTGAGTACAGGGTCTCGGCAATCAACCCGGCAGGCACAAGCCAGCCATCCAACACCGCGTCTGCCACTACTGCGCCCCTCGGGATACACCTAGTCCAGGCGGGACTGATAGTGTCAGATCCGCTTGACAACGAGACTGAGACCCAGCAGCAACTCCAGGCAAATCCTGGATACTGGACATATGGCGGGGACGCGCCGGCTGAGGGCGCACCATACGACTTTTTCAAGGACACGCAGGGATTGCACATCGGGGCACAAGCTCCCAAGGACGGTACATGGGCGGGCTACTTTGCGATGAGCCAGAACACGCAAGGCCAGCTGTTCCATGCTACCGTGACCACGCCGGTCAGGACCGTGTCAAACACCACAGACCCCACGTGGTACGAGAACGGCCTTTACGTCCAGACCTCGCAGCCATACGTTAACTATGTGACATGCTTTGCGCTCTCGGGGGCGTGGGGCGCGCAATGGGTTGTTGCGTCAGTCACTGGAAACGCCAACCAGGGGACACAGGAAAACACCCTGTGGACCGACACCAGCACGAACCAGCCCCTTTCAAGGGAATGCACCATAATCACAAACGGAAGCAACTATCTCAAGGTATACCTTGACGGGAACTTGGTATACCAGAACAGCACGCTCAACCTGCAGATGCCGCCTCCATTCAACGCATACCTTGAGCCCCAGTCGTCCTACTCGGGCCAGCTGCTCAACGGTACCTATGCGGGCTATTACTCGACTGCAGGCGAGAATGTCCAGGTAAACGGCCTTCCGCCAGGCGCGGCAAGGGTGGACCTTGTGGACTCGCAGGGCAATATCATTGCAAGCTCGCCTGCCTCGTCCGGTACGGCGACTGTCGGGATAGGGCAGTTTGACTTTCCGCTTGCCGCATCCATAGTGGCCTACGACTCGCAGGGAAGGGCGGTGGCACAGTCGGGCGCCATGAGCATCTACGGGGGAGACGTCTATGCCGCAGGGTGAATCATGGATTGATGTCATAGTAGATTCTATGCAAATTCAGATAACTCTTGGAGTGGGGGATATGGCATGAGCGGAAGGAAGCTGGTCCTGCTTGGGATCCTAGTTCTTGCAGTGCTTGTGATTCCGGTGGTTACCCACCTCTCGTCTGCCGTGCCGCAGCAGCACAAGGGGCCGTTTCCCTTCCCGCCAAAACTGATACCGCCGATAGACCCCAACAACCACCACCACCTGGTAAAGAAGGGGATTGTGCCGATAGGCAAGGCACCGCACTTTCTAAAGGGCAAGCCATAGGGTTCAAGTCCCGTCCTGCTGCGTTAACGGTATCTGGCGGGAGGGGTTTGCAAACAGTCGTGCCATTCTACAGGGCGTCTACTCTGAAATTGTGACGCGAAGTATCTTTGCGTCTTGGGTGGGACACTCATTCCTGCCCCTGGGGAGGTGGCCTATCACATCGGCAACCTCCATTCCGCTTGTTACCTCGCCAAATGCAGTATACTGCCCGTCAAGGAACGTGCTGTCGCCAGTTACGATGAAGAACTGCGAGCCTGCACTGTCCGGGTCGTCGGACCTTGCCATGGAGACGACGCCCCTGACGTGGGATTTTGAGTTAAACTCGGCCTTTATGGTGTATCCCGGCCCTCCCATGCCCCACTTGGTCCTGTCCGGCTGCCTCGTATTTGGGTCGCCCCCCTGGATTACCCATCCGGGGACAATCCTGTGGAAGAGCAGCCCGTCGTAAAAGCCGGACCTTGCCAGCTTGACAAAGTTCCTTACGGTTTCCGGCGCGTAGTTTGGCAATAGTTCAAAAACGATGTTGCCAAAGTTTGTCTCTACCGTAGCCTGGGCCACACGTGGCAGGGTGGCGTTTTATCATAATAGTCTTTCCCAGATTCTTCCAGACTGTGGAAGGGGAAATTTTTAATCAAGGTTTTCCATGATCAAGCAGATGCCGGCTTGGTCGGGGCCGGTGTCTTCAGGATGTGGTTTTGTATATTAGTGGATGCCAAAAGATTTCCAAATTTTTTGCCTGGGGCGCCTTGTTGACCCAACGCACAGGCCTGTCAGATCGGCTCAAACATCCGCGGGCCCTGCATAAAGTCAAATGCCGGTGCCATCCCGGTTGCCGAGGCATCGCGGGTGGAGAGGGGCTCAAGCCCGAACCTGTCCTCGATGAACCTCAGTACCGAGGTGTGGTCGTATACCGTGCTGTCGACAAAGCCCTTCCTTGCATATGGCGATATCACAAGGCACGGCACGCGGAACCCGTAGCCCATGCTGTCGACCTGCGGGGGTGCCACGTGGTCGTAAAACCCCCCATAGTCGTCCCAGGTCACAAATATTGCCGACGAGGTCCAGTAGGCGCTAGATCCCACTGCGTTTACAATGTCGTCTGCGACCGAGTCCTGTCCCGCCTGGATGTTCTTTGGCGGGTGCTCGTCGCCCCCCGGGGCGCCGACAATCCAGCACACCTGCGGGAGGGCACCGCCTGCAAGATCCTGCGCAAATTCGGAAGCCTGGCCAAAGTGGGACTGCGCCGAGGGCAGCCCCTGGACATACTGGAAGCTCTCGTACCATTTTGTAAACCCGTATACCTTCCAAGAGATGCCCTTGGAGTCAAGCTGCTCAAATATCGGGGGAAAAGTGATTGTGCGCGGCACCCTGTCGTCAGTCAGCCCGCCCGAGGTTCCCGCCACGAGGTAGAGGTGGTTTGGCGCGCTCTCGCTCATGACTGAGGTAAAGTACCTGTCGCAGAGGACGTACTGGCCTGCCGCCTTCCAGTACCTTGGCAGGTCCCCGCCGTCAAAGTATCCCATGGTCTCGCGGCTTCCCTCCGAGTAGACAAAGCCGTCCATCTTGCCCCCGTCATAGTCGGCCCTTGCGGCCTTCCAGTTGTGGTTCATGTCGACCGGAGTCAGGGTGGGGTCATGGTAGGGCTGGATGCAGTCAGAAGAGCCCGGTGTGACGGGTATGCAAATGGGCTTTCCCGCGGTGCCGTCTGCCCCCGGGAACGTGCCGAAATAGTTGTCAAACGTGTGGTTCTCCTGGAGCACCACGACGATGTTCTGTATGTTGCCTAGCCCTGCCTGGGGGGACCTGGCGCGGCCCTCCCGTCCCTTCCCTGCGAAAAACCGGGGCTTTTTTATTCTCATATGCCAGAAGGTACGGGTCAGGAATTAAAAGACATGCGCATGATTTCTACAGAAGATTGATTCTGGACACCCGTGTGCCGCGTCGTCCAAGGATTGCCGGTTTATCTTACAATTATCTTGCCGTACATCCCATCCTGCGCATGGCCGGGATAGGTGCAGACGTACCAGTATGTGCCGGGATTTGAAAGCGTTACGGCATAGCTATACTCGTATGCCATGCCCTTGCCAGGATCGTCGTTTGGAAGAACCGGCATGGTTGCAACCATTCCGCCGTACATCATCCCCTGCATTGCCATGTAGGGATACGGTGGCGGTGATGTCATTATTGCAAAGTTGTGTGCCATGTCCTCGTCGAGGTTGACCGAGGTGACGTTAAGGGTCGTCCCTCGGTTTACCGTTATCGTGGGGTCTATCATGCCTCCTATAACAAAGGCGTCGTCCTTTGCGTACTGGGGTGCGGCTGTGCCGGTAAAGTTCCTTGCATCATAGCCTGAAAACGAGAGGGCTACAATGTCTGCCACCTGCGAGCTGAATGCCAGGGTATTGTTCTGGGTAAATTTTTGGGCAAGTGGGGGAAGGCCTGCCATTGACCTTGCCTCTGAAATCGGGATGGTCCCAAGCTGCTGGCCCTGGCCGCCGTACATCATCCCGGGTCCCATGTACGACCCTGGGGCCGGCTGGCCGGTAAATGCCGGAACCTGCGTGCCGTTGAGCCCGCCGGGGGATGCCTGGTGAGACCACTGCCTCTGGAACTGGGGGTTTTGCATCATCCATGGGCCCATGTACTGGTTCTGGAAGCTTGGGTTGCCCATCATGCCATACATGAAGTCCCTGTTCTGGAGCATGTAGCCATACATCTGCTGCCTCTGCGGGTTCTGCATCATGTATGACATGTACTGGCCTGCAAACTGCGGGTTTCCTGACATCATGCTGTAAAACGCCGGGCCCTGGGGTACGGCCTGGTAGGGACTGTATGCGGCCATAAATATGACATATCCAAGACCAATTCCAGCTACAAAAGCCCCGATGATTACTCCCGTGATAACATAACCGCGCGCCATTTTATCTTACAAACGCCGGGTTTTGTTATAATACGGTTGCACGAATATCATCCTTGATAACAGTCATCTGTCATCAAAACCTGGCCTGTCCTGCGGAACCGTGAAGTGGGCCGGCAGCTCCTGGAATTCAGGGACGCTCACTCCTGAAAGCTGAGCACAAGCGAGTTTGTGGTCGTGGTCGAGCTGCAGGACTTGCCAAGCGTCGACCTTATCAGCGTCTCAAGGAACGCCTTTAGAAACAAGGATCCCTTCCTTCCAAGGCCGTGGCGCACGCTAAACGTCACGCTGCCCCCGGCCCTTGCCTCGTCATGCGTCCCGTACCCGCAGTGGTCAAAATACATCTTGATGAACTTGGTCACGGTGTCTGGCGAGACGCCCTTCCACTTGAACAGGATGAACTCCTTTGGCGCCTTTTCAGCAATGTCTGCAGCCAGGATGGAAACGTCCTTGTCGTCCAGCAACTCAAGCGCAGTCTTGAAGGCCTCCCTGCTCAACACGATGGTCCCAAACTTTTCCATGTACCGCTGCCATTCCACATACTCGCCGAAAATCTGGTTTGCAAGCGTGTTTACGGTTATCTTTCTTTCCTCGGCCTCCTCGCGCAGTACCTTCTCGTATTCCTTGTCTATCCTGAATGTAAAGGTGGTTGTTTTCTTGCTACTCATTTAACATCTGAACACAATTGATTACACTGGAGACCCATTCGCTAAATACTTTCTTGTGACATACCAACACATGGACAAAAATTTAGATTTGGAAAAACTCGCAGTCGCGCCGGAGGAACTTTCTTCAGACCTTGAGGGTGGAAGGCCGCTCCTAGTGTTTGACCTCAGGCTCAAGGAGAACTTTGCACGGGGACATGTCAAGGGGTCTGTCCACGCCGTGTGCGATTCGCGCGCCAAGGAGACCATAATGCCCAAGATTCCAAGGGGGGTAAGGATTGTGCTAATTGACGAGGACGGGTCCGTGTCTTCGCAGACGGCAGGCATGATGGCATCATACGGGCTTGATGCGCATTTCCTGCGTGGCGGGATTAAAAGCTGGGCAGGGGACCTTGTCAGCAGGGACGTCCACATGACGATAACTCCGGAAGAACTCTGGCGCAGGATGGAAAACAACGAGGACCTGGTCCTCGTGGATGTGAGGCAGCCTGAAGAATTTTCAGACTTTGCGATACCTGGGAGCATAAACATCCCGCTTGGGGACCTGTTCAACAACGAGTCCCTTGATAAAATTCCAAGGGGCAGGCAGGTGGTGACAGTCTGCCCGCATGGCAACAGGTCTATGGTTGCAGCCTTTGCCCTTGCAAGGAACGGCACGGAGGCACTCTCGCTTTCTGGGGGACTTGCAGGGTGGGGTCAGGTCCTAAGCCCAAAAACGCTGGCAAGAGATGGAGCCACGGTCTTGCAGGTGGAAAAGGTCGGAAAAGGCTGCCTCTCCTATGTCATAGGATCAGGGGGCGAGGCACTGGTGGTCGACCCCGTATATCCTGCAGAAAAGTACATCGAGATAGCAAGAGGCAAGGGACTGGAAATAACGAAGGTGATAGACACGCACCAGCATGCCGACCATGTCTCTGCCGCACGCGACCTGGCAGGCCTTGCAGGGGCTGCGCTCTACATGAGCAGGTACGAGCAGTATGACTTTGAAAGCAGCAGGATTGGGGACGGCGACGTAATACCGGTGGGCGAGTCCTCGGTAAGGGCAGTCCACACGCCGGGGCACACCCCGGGAAGCCTGTCGCTACTGCTTGATGAAAAATATCTCTTCACCGGCGATGTCCTTTTTGTCGACGGCATAGGGAGGCCTGACCTGCGGGACAGGGCAAGGGAGTTTGCTGCAAGCCTTTACGACACGCTGCACGGCAAGCTGCTTGTGCTTCCCGGGGACACAAGAATTCTGCCGGCACACCGAGGCGAGCAGGTCCCTCGCGGGCGGGGGCCGTATCATTCCACAATACGGGCGGCACGAGAAATGGAAATTTTCAGACTGCCACGCGATGCCTTTGTGGAAAAGGTTGCAGGCATGGCACTTCCAAGGCCCATGAACTATGAGAAGATAATAGGCATAAACAGGTCCAGGGCAAGGGTTCCGGTACCGGAGGTTGCCGACCTTGAGATCGGGCCAAACAGGTGCGCCATAGCCACTGCCTGACCCCCTGGCATATTATGAATCCTGAAGTCTTGAATGCAATAGCGCTGGCAGTGGCTCAACCTGCGGCCGGCCAACTCGGGCCCGCCGCGGCCCTCCTCTCGCTATTGTCCGGGACTGCTGTGGGGTTCAGCCTGGGGCTAGTGGGCGGCGGAGGCTCGGTCCTTGCCCTGCCCCTTTTGATATACGTGGTGGGGCTGCCCCCGCACGTGTCCATCGGGACCTCGGCCCTTTCCGTGGCAGTAAATGCCGTTACAAACCTCGTGCAGCACGCAAGGCGGGGGCATGTGAGGGCAAAAAAGGGGGTCTTGTTTGCAGTTCCTGGCGCAGCAGGGGCTTTTTTTGGAGCCCAGCTTGGCCTTCTCACGCCGCCAAGCCACCTGCTTGTCCTGTTCGGCCTGTTCATGATGGGAATTGCGGCATTCATGCTAATCCACAGGCATGCTGCCCGTGGCGGCAACGCAGATGGCGGCAGCGTACGGCACACGGCGCGCCTTGTTCCCACGGGGGTTCTGGCGGGGCTTGCTGCGGGATATTTTGGAATCGGCGGGGGATTTCTTGTCACGCCGGCGATGATTTACGCGGGAGGGCTGGGCATTCTTGATGCCATAGGGACATCGCTTCTGCCGGTCAGCGCATTTGGGCTTGCAACGGCGGCAAGATATGCTGCGGAAACCCAGGTGGACTGGGCGGTATCGGGGCTTTTCATGGCAGGGGGGCTAGGCGGAGGCATGGTGGGCACGAGGCTTGCCGGGAGGCTGCCGCTGGGGGCGCTTGCAAAACTTTTTGCGGCAATCCTTGTTGCGGTTGCAGTCTACGTCATTCTCCGCAACCTAGCGGCATAGGCCTTTAGGGGATTGGGGCCCTAAAACCAATCCTGGTAATCGTGGTTCGCTGTTAAATAAAAAAAAGGCCAAGGTAAGCACGTGACAAAACCAGGCCTTCTTTTCTATGCGGTGGGTGCGCTGATGTTTGCAACTGGAGGAATCTATTTTTATGAATCGTATTCTGAGGCGCAGGAATTTGGCACTGAGCTTGCGGCACAGGCGGAAACGATGTTTTTTGCCACCGCCGGCGTGCTGTACGTCCCGTTTGGAATATGGATGGTCAGAAACAAGATGTCAAGCAGGGCGCCCTATGTGATTTCACTTGCGGGCTCGGCAATGCTGATTGTCCTTTACATCGCGTCAAGAAGCGTCAACCTTCCAATAGTGGGCCAGCAGGAGGACGTGGGGGTGACCGACCTTGCAAGCAAGTTCCTCCAGGCCGGGATAATCGCAATATGCGGAGTCCTCCTTGCAAGATCAAAGGGATTCCAGGTAGCGGAGATAAAATGACAAATACATGGAAAGCACAGGGCGATGCGCCGGCACTGCCCTGTTTTAACCTGTCCTGAGGCCGGTTTCCAAAAGCGGGCCCGGTCAGGGACCTGCGGGGACGGGCGAGGTGCCAAACATTTCAAGCTCCTCAGAAGAGGGCGTGACAAGCACCCGCAGCCTGTGGTGGCGCGTAATTACCAGCGCCTCGCCTGGGTTGAACGAAATTACCATGTCCCTCTCCTGCGGGGACAGGCCAAGCGACCCGGCAAGCTCGCCTGACGCAACCTCGTTGTTTCGCAGTATTACCTTGGTCTCGGCGTTGTCAAGGAAGGCGCGGCCTGCCTCGGTCCTTGTTACGTCCTCCACCCTTTGGGAAACAAAGACAAAGACGACGTTCTTCTTCCTGCCCATCCTTGCAAGCAGGTCGACAAACTTGGCGGCGGACGCAAACCTGAAGATGAGGTGCCCCTCGTCTATCAGGAGGATCTTTGGGACCTCCCTCGGGGCCGAGTCTATCCTCTTCCACAGCCTGGCAAGGGCAAGGAACGATATCCTTGCAACGTGGTCCTCGGCATAGGTCCCCTTGAGGGACATGACTGTCCTGTCGGAGACCCTCGGGTCGCCGCGGAAGAGCGTTGCGGCAGGGCCCGACACAAAACTGACGAGGTACCTCTTCTCGGCGGCATCAAGCCTGTCGTAAAACTCGTCAAGGGACAAGACCCCGCCGCATTTTGCAAGAAAAGAGTTTGCCACAAGCGGCGGGGCCTGCACCATCTCGCAGAGGACGTTTACGGCATCGGAGGGAGAGTCAAACATTTTGAACGGGTCAAAGCCCAGCTCCTCGCCGCCGGTTATCCTTACAGGCTCTATACCGAGGTATCCTGCAATCCTCTCGTACTCGCCCTCGGGGTCGACCACGAAGGCCATGGCCCCGGGCCTCCTCTCGACCAGCCTCTTGAGTATGAGCTTGGCAGTGACGGACTTGCCGGCCCCGGAGCTTGCAAGCACAAGTATGTTGTAGTTTGACCTCATGGCATAGTCAAATATCACGGGCGCGCCAGTCGCGCAGTTTGCGCCAAGCGCTATTCCGTCCGGGACCTCAAGCATGTCGGACGAGACAAACGGGTAAAAGACGTCGCACGACCCGAGGTCCACATAGAGCCTCTTGCCCCAGCCCCAGGCCATCCTTGCCTGGACGGCAGGGGTGCAGTCAAACCTCGAAAGCGATACGGCACACTGCCTTGCAAACTGCCTTCCGGCCTCGCGCAGCTCGCTTTTTCCTGCAGCAAAGACTGCCGCGTTGAGCGTCACCTCAAAAAGGCGCGTGTTGTTCTTCTCAAGCTCGGCCATCACCCCGAGGCACATCTGGATGTGGCGTGCGACCGTGGGGCTTGGCGAGAGGGTGGACCTCATCAGGTACGCCTTTTTCTGGAGCCTTGCAACGGCCTTTTCCTGCGGGACGGGTGCAAACTCCATCATTACCGCCCCTGCCGACGATAGCAGCGAGTGGGCCCAGCCGGGGCCAAGCGAGGACGACGGGGCGCAGAGCGTAAAGAACCTGGCAAGCCTCCCGTCCCGGAGTAGCACGTGGTTCCACATCTCGCGGGACGCCTCCAGCCTTGGCATGGGCGACCTTGCAAACGAAAACCCCTGGGACTCGAGCATCCCGTCAAGCGCCTCGGTGCTTGACATGAAAGTCCTTATCACCTGGAGGGTAACCTCGTCTGCCCCCATCGCGACCCGGAGCGGTGCCCGCGACATTGTTATCCTGAGGGGCTGGCGAATCGACGCAAGTATTGCAAAGAACCTTGAAAGCATGGCAGACTGCTTCTCCGGGGGGAGGGTGAAAAAATTGGTGGGCATTACCTCGTACTCGTGAAGGGCCAAGGTCTTCATGCGGTATGATGGCGCGCCGCTCTTAAGGCGCAGATAATCGGCGGCCTGATGAAAAAATGAGATGGAAAACTTTTCTGCATCGGTCTTGAGGGGGTCACTTTGGGGCAAAATTTTTGAACCCAAAGTGACTCGCGGGGGATGCGGCTGGCCGCCCCGTATGTCAAACCCCTAGGTGCGCGATGCAAGGAACCGCTTGTTTGAGTGCCAGGCAAGCAGGTGCGCAAGACCAAAGACCCCGGCCACCGATGCAAGCGACGCGGCGGTACTGCCCCTTCCTATCAGGAGGGATATTGCAAGGGCAAGCAGGATCTCAAAGGCTGCCTGGGCGGGAACCGCCCTGCAAGGGCCGAGCTTCCCTGCAAGGAACCTGAACATGACGTTTGACTCGTACTCTGACATTTGCCTGAACGATATGGTGATGCGCGCGTCAAGCAGGAACGAGGCAGCCCAGAACGCAAACGACGCGGCCTGGTACGGCCACTGGGGGTATGCCCCAAGGAGAAAAAATGCGGCAGGGAGCAGGACAAGCGCCGAAGCTATCTTTTTTTTAGTTCAAGCATTATCGAGCCGCCCACTATGACCCCAAGCGCAATCAGGGTGCCAAGGAACTGGCCCGCCCCTGCCACCCTGTGTAGTAGGTCGGCAGGTATCAACTGCGCCGTGGCAGTGCCGTTGCCTGTGGGCACCTGGCCTGACAGGACGTTGCAGTTGCAAACAAAGTCTGCCCCGTTTGGCGCCACAAGCACTAGCAGGAGGCCTGCAACCCCCGCGATTACAATCTTGGTGTACCTGTTTCCAAAGTCAATGTTCTCGCCGTGAAATGACTGGAACATGGAGCAAAGGGCCAGGGCGGATTTAAGGAACCTTGGAGGCCCTGACATCGACCGTCTCGGAAAGGACGGGTGTCCCGCCGTCGGCCTCTACCGTTATTGTTTTCTGCCCCTCGGTACCCGGGATTATCACCGCCTCTACCGTGCCGTTGATGTCGGTAAAGACCGACTCGGTTGAGGCACCGCCAAGCATTATCTTAAAGGACCTGCAGCCAACCGGCCTGCCGCCGCCCTCAAGCCTTATGCGCAACAGTATGGGGCGCCCGGGGTCTGAAACAAAAATGGTGCGGGACCTCTTCTGGGGAGCCGTGCCGGGCCTTGGCGGGGGATTTTTTTTCCCCGGCATGCCGCTACGGGCCTTGGTGCCGGATGCGCGCGGGCCCCTCCTTGCGATGGACCTTGCAACAAAGAGAAGCGCGGCCATTGCCATCCACTCGGCCGGGCCGACGCTTGGCCTGACAAAGGTGAGCAGCGCGCCTATGCATGCGGGGATTGCCGCAAGCGGGCTGTGGCCCGACGAGAAGACGGCGTAGCTTGCAAGCAGGGACGTGCCAAGCACTACAAACTGCCTCATCGAGAGCCTTCCTATTACTGGAAATGACAGCACGGGCTCGTTGACCGGGCTTACGTCCTCAAACCACATCATCTCGGTCTCCCGCATCGCATGATAACCCCGCGCTGGATAAAAGGCAGGAAGGACACGCATCCTGCGGCCCCTTTATGGTACTGCATTTCTTGTCCCGTGGAAACGACCGAACTTGCGCGCCAGGTGCTCTGCCTTGCAATGCTTTCGGCTGGCTCGTATTGTGATATCAAAACCCGCAGGGTGGGGGACATGGTCTGGATTGTTCCAGGCGCCGCAGGCCTTGCGCTCTCGTGGGGCGACGGGATGGCTGCCCTGCTCTCGCTTGTCCTTGGGACTGCGGTGGCGCTTGCAGCAAGAACTCTGGGGATATTCCCGGGGGGCGACTGCCTCTGCCTTGTGGCGCTCTCGGCAGTCCTCCCGTCCGTGCGCGGGGTCCCGGTCGTACTTTTTGTGGCGCCAATTGCCGTCCTTGGCTGCCTGGCATGCAGGATTGGCATGTCTGTTCGGCGCAACCTTGGCGGGATGGTGCGCGGGACGCTCTTTCTTGGCATATCGGACAATCCGTGCAGGAAGGCGCTTGGATTCTTCCTGCTGCACCGCAGGCGCCCAGGCGACAGGTTTGGACTGCCTGCCCAAAGGGGGGACAGGCTGAGGTTCCGAATTCCGGCGGCAAGCCCAGACCTTCCGCAGGATTTTGAGGGGTTTGTCTGCCCCGCGGTGCCTGCCATCCCGGCAATGCTTGCCGCAACGGCGCTGCTCATGATCCTGTGAGGATGGCACCGTGCCTGCACGGCATGAAACCCGGCGTCCCGCAAAACCCCAAGAAAAGGTCAGTACCGTATCTTGAGTTCCTTTGCAATCTCGTGGAACCTCTGGAACTCGCGGTAGAACTTGATCCCTTTCTCGGTTATCGCAAATATGTTGTTGCGCTTGGTTCGGATGGCAACAAGCAGGCCTGCAAGCGCAAGCCTCCTGCAGTTGCCAAGCGCGGCGTAGTGGGACAGGTTTGCCTTCCTTGAAATCTCCGATATGAGCGTACCCTGCATCCCCGAGTCCATGCACGCCTGCAGTATGTCCCGGATTATTCCAAGCGTTGAACGGTACTGGGGCTTGGATACCTGATCGTTTGACAACGTCTTTTCTTCCTGCCTCTAGTGTAAATTTCCGTGGTTATAATATATGGTGAAAGAATTCTACGGAAAACCGATACTCACTCCAGCGGTGAGTTTGAACCTAACATGCAGCCGTCTTACTGGACATTTGACCAGAATCCAACTTCAGTTTGTGGTGTGCTAGCCAAAAATGGGAAATCATGCGCCTGATCGGGGGAGGGGTACCGTACCCTGACGCAGCCGTCCCGGCCTGCGGTCCCCATGCGTCCCAGTTAAAAAGAACGGGACATCAACTGGCATGAAGGCGCCGGGAAGGGTAAAAAAGCTGATGCCAAGGGAACGGTACGCCTTTGGCCTTGACTCGCTCATAATGATAGTATCAGCCATTGTAATAATAGGAATAATGGTCGGAATATCGCGCGTGTTTGACAACCAGCTCGAGTCCTCGTACGTCTCCCTTACGACCTCGATGCCGATGTTTGACCCGTCCGGGCAGTACAACATGACGCTCAAGGGTGGGTTTGACAACCCTGCAGCCTCGCTGCTTTCGGTATATGGCGCCCTCAGGTCGGGCACGGCCTGGGCCATGGGGGCGCTGCTTGTAATGGCCGGGGTCTTTTTCATGCTAGAGCAGGCCGATCTGGTCCAGCCATCGACTGCCTTTGGGGTGATATCAAAGGGGACCCTTTACTTTGTCCTGCTCTTTGGGTTTCCGCCGCTCTGGGACCTGTACTCGTACGCCGTGGAGGCAGGCTCGCGCCAGATCCTGGGGCCGGAGGTCAACGGGACGGCACCTGCTGCCGTGGCAAGGGTCTTTGACACCATAAACGGCATGGGGATATCGCAGGGCAGGGTGCCGCAGGTGGACAATGCGCTGCTTGCAAGCCTCATCCAGCAGTTCAACGGGGCGCCGCTCCTGACCGGGTTTTCAGACGACGCAAAATCCTTCATACTGGGACTCGTGGGCGGAATTATCGCCCTTGCATCCTCGTTTCTAACCTACATGTTCTCGGCAATAAGGCAGGTACTTACGGCAGTCCTCATAGCCGGGCTCCCGGTCATACTGCTGCTCTCTCTTGTACCGTGGTTCCGCGCCATATCGCGGAGGCTGCTTGACACGCTCTTTGGGCTGTCAATAGTGCCTGTCTTTTCATCGCTTGTGATGGTGACGGGAGCCGCGTACCTCGGGTCTATTGCGGGACACCCGGTGGAGGAGCAGTGGTTTGCAGCAGTCGCGGTGCTTACGCTTGCCACCTTTGTGCCAACCATCCTCGTGCCGATGCTAGGCTCGATGTTCTCCTCGGTAACAGGCATGATAACCTCGGGGATTGGGTACGCCGGGATGATGACAACAATAGCTACAGGCACCGGGCGCGGCATGGTGGCAGGTGCGGCAGGGGGATTCCTCTCGGCGCAGCAGCAGGGGCTGCCATATGGCGTGCCAAACCTCAGGACAAGGGCAGCCGCCGCGGGGGCATGGGGCGGAATCCTCGGCGGGATGGGAGGGGCGGTGCAGGGCACGGCAGGCGCAGGCTCGCAGGTGCTTCGCAGGGTAGGCGCAGGGGCGGTGGCCCCGGGGGTAAAGTCTGCAGGCGAGGAATTTGGGCGCATGATGCAGAAGGAGGCGCAGGAGCAGGCAAGGATAGTCATGCAGCCTGCGGTAGACAGGTCGCTTACCAGGTACTCGGCACTGATAATGGGCAAGTTCTCAACCATGCCCACCCCCGAAGACAAACGGGAGTTTCATGTCCGGGGAGGGGCAGACCTTCTTGGGCTTGCCCGCGAGTCGATTGAGACCAATAGCTATGCAAAGATGGCCTCGCACCCATACTTTAGGGCCGTCCCCGTAAGCGACAAGGAAACATTTGCAAAGGAAGTCTGCGCCGCAATAGTGAAGCACGGTGATAACCCGGACCGCCTTACCAACATTTCGTACAACCTTGAGAGGATTGGGGGATTGAATGACCAGAATCTGAGAGAATTTATCCAAAAAGATAGGGCTAACAGATCTGACCATTCCGGGGAAAATTCAGCCTCGTTTTGAAAATTCAATTCGAAACATACAGAGTTAATAAAATACAAAATTTCCAATTTTTGATATTTTCTTTCCGTTGGAAATTTCTAGGCGTCCACGAGGCCTTTTTCAATTGTCATGGTGGCCTCTTTCTGATCTCATTGAACGGATTAATCGAATGAACTGGTTACTGATTGCTGGATTGCAATTGCCTTCTTGCCCTGACACTTTCGCATTTTTCCCGCGCTACTATAGAGACAAATTGGTAGAAAGTGAACCCTTTCTTTTTGTAATCGCGCGGCCTGCACATCTGGACGTCCATCTCCAACATGCTGACTGAGAATTCTTCAAAATCCCTGAAGACCACGGCGGCCATCTCTGCCTCCCCCTCTGTCATGTCCCCATACCTCCACCTGAGGAACCCCTTGAGGTCGGCAAAGTCCTTGTAGGTCAGGTTCTCGTGATCCACGACAAGGAGATACGGATCTACGCTTGGCGTGCCAATCCTGACATTCTTTACAAATTCGGAAAGGTATCCTGCCCTCTCCGGCTTGAGAAATGTCATGATATGGTCCCAGTTTGCCTCAAACCAGCGGGCCTCAGACTCGGAATGGGCGTCCTGGTCAAACGGGGCACCTGCAGGCATGCCGCGGATTCCCGAAATGGCCTTGACCGCGTCGGCAGCCCCGATCACCCTGAACTCGTAGGGCCTCTTGTTCTGGCCCCTTGGCACGAATACCATCCTGTCCTTTTTCACGACGGAAATCTCGCCTGCATCGCCAAAGCCAAGGTCAAGCACATCTCCCCGGCGGGACTCGAAGACAAGGCCCGAGTCGAGAAGGTACAGGACTCCCTTTCCAAGGGACGGGGCCTCGGCCTCAAATGCTCCAAGGATGGCTGCGCCCGACGGTACTGTAATCATGGGCTCTATATGGCGCGATCTCACTTAAGGATTCAGGTACATCGATACCTATTTGGATTGAGGAAAAAGTTTCTACCAGAAGAAGGTTTAGGTGGAAAACATCGCACACTTTATAGGCAAGTGAACGGTACACCAGCCAATGGCTTGCCGGAAGGGGCATAAAGGCGGGATGTGCAGTACACTGTACAGTACCCAGGAGGACGGAAATTGGCCCTGATAGGGAGCATGTCAGACCGCGGGCTCACAGGCTGGGGCAACCGCGGGTGGGTCGAGATTGTGGAGATGATACTTGAGACATGCCAGAAGGGCGCGCTCAAGACTCACATCATGTACAAGGCCAACCTCAATTCCAAGCAGGTCTCGCAGTACGTCAACTTTCTGGAATCAAAGCGGCTGATCGAGAGGCAGCACCCGGGTGGCGTAAGGTCTGTCTGGAAGACTACTGACAGGGGCAGGCATTACATGGATGCCTATGCGCAGCTTGCGATGCTCTTCAAGTGACGTTTTTAATATAAAAAGGTGGAGCACTGTAGTTTCCCCAGCGGAGAATACCTGAAGGGTTGGGACGTGCCTCAGTTGCCAGGTACTACAGGTCCGATAGAGTACCGTACAACTGGTTGATAAACCAATCGGTGGTTGGTTCTAGAACCATTATTCATATATATGGGATGGCGTCTGTCCAGTACCGGGAAATGTTTTAAATACGGTACAGCACAGCCCCGACAGCTTGGGGGTACGGAGACTGCTTGCCCGGGATGTGGGTGGACAGGATTGGTGCGGGATGGACTGGAGTGGTATGGCAGGATGATGATGCGGTACCGTAGGGAAATCATTAGAAAGTGGTAGGCAAGACAGGAAATGAATGGCAGGGTTTGGGCCAAGTAATGGCAAAGAAAGCAAGTGGATAACAGGGCAGCAAAAAGTGGCGATTTGGGTTTGGACTAGGGCAGGTGATGAAAGGTAGGGGGCCTGCAGGATTAGACTGTCTAAAAAAAATTTGCGAAAAAAAAGCTATAGGGGGGAGTAAATAATATGGGGAGGTCCTAAAGGCGGATTTTCTTGGTTCTGGGGGTTGGATTGTTGCTGGGGCCTGTCCGGCGCCCGTACTATGGTGAGGGTGCCGTCTGAGCACGTTATCTCAAGGCGCTCACCGCCGGTCCAGCCAGTCTCGCGAACAAACTTGATGGGTATGGTTATTCTGTACTTGAGGTATTGGCTGTTCCCCCGTTGCCGGGATCTCTGCTTCTGGAGTATGATTTCCAACACTTGGATGGGTTGCGGCCCATTTAACCGCCGGAGGCTGCTATTGGCTGCCAATCCTGACAGTTTGGCAAAACCTTGCTAGACCATGATACGTTACTTGGCGCCATCTTGGACCGTTTTGAGTGTTTTTGAAATCAAAGACTCTGCGTTGGGGGGCCATGTAGCTGGCATGCATCTGCGTAAACATTCGTGGATTGAGCCTGCTGGCTCGAAAATAACGCGCGGGTTCCATAAAAGGGACATTGCATGGCTTAGTTCCACACCCTGTGGCGGTAGCCGTCTCCCTGCGGTATCCAGAGGTCTTCCTGGCCTGGGTTGGTTGCATTCCACACTATGTTGAGCCCAAGCGACTCGGCATACAGGCCAGCCTCCTCCATTGCCGCATAGGCCACCTCTGCTATCTTTCGCGCCGACCCGTCAAGATAGCGGGCAAGTATGATTCCAAGGACACGCGTCTCAGACTCGGTGCCAGAGTATTCCTCTGCAAGTCCCTCGGATATCTTGAGGTCGATGGCGGTCTTGATGAGTGCCATGGCTACCTTTTCCTCGGTCTTTTTCTCCCGGTTCAAGGGGCTTGTCCTCCGTTTGGCATCGGTGCAATGTCTTGTGGCATCCGGCCGGTCAGGCCTTGGTTCCTTGGGGCTGTTGCGGTCCCCCTTACACTGTCTTCCGGATGCCTTGTGTCGGTTTCATCTTCTTGACACCATGTGGTTGGTGGTGATGTTACCGGTTTGCATGTGCGCGTAATTGTGTCTGAGCCTGCTGGCTCGCATGCAATGGACGTGTTGTAATTAAGGGAATTTTGCATCATGCTGATCCTCCGGTGGCCCCTATCTTGCTTAGGTACTCTAGCGCATTTAGAAAATCATCACGTGTTACCTCTCCTCCGATGGTCCACCTTGCAATAGTCTTGACCCATGCGGGTATGTAGGTGCCCGACATGTTCATCTCGCGCAGGAGGACGGCGTCAGTGATTGTAGGATTGGGACCGGCCCACTGGCGGATGGTGGAGGCCTGCTCATTTGTTATGGACATGTTTGTAACATTCGTGGTCCCGTCAGGAACCGTGACTGGAGGGGAAGTCAAGGGCTGGGTTGCCGTATGGTTGCCAACAAAGGGGCACACAAAGAAGGTATAATTCTCCTGCAGGTCGAGCAGCACCTTCTTCTGGTCTCCCGTGAGCGGGTACCAAAAATTCCCGTCCTTGTCGTACTTGCAAAGCTTGGCCTTTTCGCTTGCCTGCGACCATTGGTTAAAGCACTCGGGGCACCCATGGGGATAGTTCATGTCATCAAAGTAGAGTCGCTCGTCATACTGGAGGAGTCCGTTCTGCGGACTTGCATGCCCGTAGGCCTGCGATACCACCGTGGGGGTGCCTGTCGTGGGACACTTGCTGGATTCTGCGGAAACAAGAAACCCTAGCAGCGAATAGATGCACTGGGTGGTATCTGGGGACCCGTAGGAATCGATGGGGCTGGCAATCATGGTCGCGCAGAGCAGGACGGCAAGAAAGGCGGCAATCCTCATGGATGTGGATCCCATTCCTTTTCTTATAGGGAACGTTGCAATTCGTTCTGTATTGGTAAAATTCATGGCAGCAGGCCTCCTTGGTGCTGGGTCGAGTTCCAGGCGGTTAAGCTTGCGACAAGGGTGGACCAAGCTGGGCTTGAGATGGACCCACCGCACGGGTTTTGGAGCAGGAACTCGCCGCTGAGGCGATGGTATTCGCCTGCAATCCAGACCATGTCTGGATCTGCCGGGTCTGAGGCAGCCCCAAAGTAGTCGCCATACCTGCAACTGGTGTCATAGTTTGAGCCCTGGGCTACCTCAACCATGGGCTCGACCGAGTTTGGCAGGTCATACCTTGTCTGGACTGTCGCGTAGATGCTGGGATAGGACCTTGACGAGACTCCGTTGAAGGTCAGGTACATTGCCCCATGGCCATCGACTGATACGGCAGGATAGGAAAAGTTGTAGTCCGAGTTTGTAACCTCAAAGTCTATCGAGTTTCCGGTAGTTGTGTTGTACCCAAATACGTGGACGCACGAGTAGACCCGCTTTGCAAAACCCTCGGCAGGCCTGCACGCATCGGTAAATGCTGACCAAATCTTGCCCTGGGACCAGGCCGCGTCCTCAAACCCGTGGGGAGGGGTAGAAACAAGCACCGAGGTGCCGTTCTGCGGGATGAATGGAGCATCAGCCTGCATCGTACTGGTGCCTGTAAAATTGGTTGATACCTGTACATATTCTGCAGGGCCTTCTAGCTTGTAGACTGTCAGGGTGTTCCCGATTACTGAGGGGTTGTTTGCAACCATGAACAATGGGGAGGTAGGAGAGAGCGACCTTGCAGGTGTGACTGAGAAGTTGGGATCGGTAAGGTCGGAGGATCCTACGTAGGTGCCGTGGCCCACAAGCTGGTCCTTGTCGAGCACAACCATCTCTGAGGCGGTGAATGTCTGGCAGCCACTTGTAAAGTCGTTTGTGCTGACCACAAATTTGTCATTGCTTGTGCCTATCTTTGGAAAGTCTATGCATGGATCGGAATATTGGATCATGTATGTGCTCCAGGTCCCGGCGGGGTCTCCAGTCTGGGAGACTGCAATAGATATGGTGCTGCTTGTCTGGTCCATGATCTCTGCAAACCACCGTCCGCTCTGCTGGTCGTAAATCACCCGAGGGTCTGAAATGAGGTGGGTTGGTGATAGCGAGAAGAACATGTCAAGCGGGAATTGTTTCACCGGGGCCCCGCCCTTGGTCCAGATTCCGCCCTCGAGATTGACCATCTCCATCACATCGTTGTTGCCTGCAGCCACCTGGACATCGGGAGGATATGGCTGGTTGGTCATGTTCTGTTCAAACCCGACAAATTTTGTTCCTGAAACTCTTAACATGGTTGCAGGTTGACCCGGCGTGACAAGCGGGATATCTTTTACTACGGGAATCCATTCAAGAGGGATCTTTCCTGATTTTAGCTCCTCTTCATATGCTTGGTAAGATCTGGCGTTGATGGGAAAAGGTGGATGGGGTGGCATAGAATAGACCCGTTCAGTTTTTTCTGGCAACCTTGAAACGTTGACAACGCCAGAAAGGAAAACTTTTGGACCTTCTGCATTTTTAATTGGGATTGGCGATGACGGAGATTGGCGACCAATGGGAATATTGGATGTACCGTGTAATGGATTTGCTGCTGGGATTTGTGCAAATACCAGTGTAAAGGAGATCGTCACTGCAAGCGCGATTGCAAAAAGTGAGGGCTTGATCATTTTTGTAGGTTGTTATACCACGCATGATTATTTAAGACTACCTAATGTGGTGTTAGAATATTATTAGTAATTATTAACCATTATGTATATGATAAGCCTAAATATGATTATGTAAAACTATTCTTTATATGCCTACAGTTTTTTGTCTAGTTTATCATCACTATATCATTGAGTCATAACGTCAAGCGGGATTTCCTTACATTCATGCGAAAAATGTCAAAGAAGGGATTCTACGACGTTCTAAACCACGTGAATGAGAAGAAGAATGTTCACTACAATGATGTACTGAATTATCTTCTAGACAAGAAAATTGTGGATAGCAGGGCCTCGGTAACAATCATCCTCAATGGGCTGACAAACCTAGGCCTGCTTGAGAGGACCGTCACAAATACCCGGCCGGTCAGGACAATCTATCAGGTTAGCTCAAACGGCCATGCGATTCTAAAGATCCTGAGGGACCTTGAGACCTCGCATTCAAACCTGCACCATGTCGGCTAAGGTTGCATTGGTGCTGGCTTGGAAGTTCCTTTGCAAGTCTTGCTTTCTCCTGTACTAATGAGAAAATCCTGAATTCGTCGTCCTTCAATTTACTCGTTTGAGCCTCAAGGCTTTCAAGAATCTGCCGATATCTGCCCATGAGATCTTCCAAAATCTGGGGCGACACTACGATGGATTTTTTGTAATGCCTTGAGGCGTATCCTTTCTTCCTTAGCATCGTGAATATCCTGTTGATGTATTTTTGGGAATAATACTCCCCGAATATGTCCTCAAAGGCCTCCCTGGTGTAAAACCAAGTGCCTCCGTTCCTTGCATGCCTGTCCTGGGTGCAGCAGGCAGGTGCAAGCAGGCAGAGCGCGCTGAACCTGATTCCGAGGTGTCTTGATACCACAAGCCACCTCCCAAGGTCTGTAAGCGCATATTTGCTACCCGTCCTTCCAATGATGCCGCGCCTTGCCAGCCTCCTTACCGCGGTCCTGAGGCTCTGGGGTGCGGCATTTCTGACAATGGGGGATTCCATGCGCATCTGGGACTGGGCCATGGCACCATATGGAAAGAGGAGCCTTGCAACCTCGGAGGTTATCGGCCCCTCGGGTCCACGGGCATTGCCGTACGCATGTCTCCGCAACTCCTTCCGCAGCCTTGGCGGTATCATCTTGAAAGTATTACCACCATCCTGGCATGTGCGCCATTTTTGAAAGACGATGCAAGCTTCTCAAGGTCTTTTCTTGAGCCTATCTTTACAAAGCGCAGCGAGTCTACGTCGGCCTCCAGAAAGTCAAGTGCAGTCTCAGGTATCATGATGGCAGGCCTTGCAGGGTCCTCCCCCTCCAGCCTGACAAAACTGTCCCTCTCGTCGTCGCGGATGCTAGAGACAGCGCGGGTCTTGGTGTTGATGAGCATCCTCTTGCCGCATGTGCACATGAGTATCGAGTCATGGGCAGACCCCCTGACAAGATTCTCTGCCTCCTTCCTGCTTATCCTTGCCCCATGGCTTCCTTCCTCTGGTTCGAATATGACTACCTCCTTTTCCTCCGCTTTTTTAGGCCTGAGCGACAGCGCAATCACATCAAGGTCTGCAGGCGACGGGAAGGCAAACCTCGACTCCTTTGCGCTCCTTACCGCGTTTAGCACAATCTTTACGGTCTTGAACTGCTCCTCCTTGTCCTCTATTGAGGCAAGCCGTGCAGCTACGTAGAATGGCATCTCGACTATCCGGTACTTTTTGCAGGCATCCGCAAGGAATTCCTCAATCATCTTCCGTGACTTTTCATGAAGGAAGCCCCTTGCAAGCAGCGAGTACCTCTGGGAGACAAGCCCCGGCGAATCGCGGGCCCCTATGTATGATAGGGCGTCCATCATGGCTATCGGGTTTATCGAGCCGTGCGTGTTAAGCTCGATGTGCAGCCTTACTGCCTCCCTGAGATCCTCAAGCCTTACCAGGCGCGCCCTTGAATGTCCGACTTTTGCCATGCCTAGTGCGGACGCGCGCAGGTGGCCGTCTACAAGGAACCTTTCGTTTCCGACAAGCGCAACCGTGATGGGCTCTATCCTTTCAGGGTGGGACCTTGCGGTATTGAAAACCTCGGAAAGGAGGTCTGCTGTCTGCAGTGTCACCTTGAAAGGGCACGGCTTGAGGTCCGCAAGGGGGACCTGCCCATCCTCAAACTTGTACATGGAGCCCGACACTCCTTCTTGCTATCTCAAAGGACCTCCTTGCCCTCTCGTCGTCCCTCCCCTTCAAGACCATCTCGAGGTTCCTAAACGCAAGTGCCGAGACCCTGTTGTATACCTCGCCCGGGCCGATCTCGTCCTGCAGCCTTTTGAGGAGGAGCCTGAGGTGGTATGAGGCCTTGTCAAACTCCATGCTGATATCAAGGTCCCTGGCCGTAAGCTCTACAAGGGAGTAAGCCCTTAGCATCGTGAAATTTTTCTTTGACCCAAAGTTTGTGAGAACGGCCCCGATTATTGCGTCGTTTGAACGCGGGAGGGAGTTCCTGTTGCAGGCAAGGTGGATGGAAAAAGCTGCAACGTGGGCCTTTGTAAAATTCTTCGGCCTCTCCGGCCCGGCAGGGGCTCCTGCAACAGCCGGGTGATTCAACTGCGGGCGTTCATGTCCCCCTCTTGGGACTGCCCTGCCTTTCTGCTTGCTCCTGATTATCTTGACGTATGTTGTATAGGCCTCCTTTGCGGCATGCATGGGCATGTCAAGCTTGGCGCAGATGCTTGATATCCTAGACATGTCGCGGCTTGGTTCGTGGATGTGCCTTGCGCACTCTAGTGCAACCCTTGCCGTCCCAACGCCCTCGGCTTGGTACAGGTTCAGCTTGGATGCGGGGGCGGCCTCTGCCTGCTGGTACTCGACGCCTAGCACCGCGCCGCACCCAGTGCAGCATACCTCCGAGTCTGCAACGACCGTCCTTGCCGCCCCGCAGCTGGGGCACGCCGCATCTGGCGGAGCGGGTTCCAGGATATGGATCTTTTCACGTGTTCCATTTTCTGTACCGTTCTTCTGGTTGATTGTACCGTCCCTCTTGGCTGTCCAGTACATGCAAGTATGATATTCAGAGTCCTAATAAGGTAGATCGCATATATGACAAGAATCCATCTTCGGGGGCACTCTTCTAAATGCCGGATATTGAAGAGGGTTCGATCTCCAAAGTCAGGAACATCGGTCTGTAACTTCCATCCCGAAAGGGGCAGTAAGGGTATTGCAGCACTCTGCAAGGAGCCTGGAATACCTCCTTATGTCGTACCTCGCATCGCCCATCCCGAGGGGCGCGGCCCGGCGCGTCCTCCTCGAGTGGTCGGAAACCACATACCTGACCTTCTGGCCTGCCCGTACGTGCTCGCCCTCCTCCTCAAGCCAAAGCATGGCGTCCCTCTGGACCGACCTTGCAGTGTACTTGTCAAGGTCCTTTGAGGCCCTGGTGGTAAATGCAAGCTCAGACGGGGGGACAGTACCAGACCTGAGCATGGCGAGGTACCTCCGGTATATGGCACCTACCTGCGGCATGATCTTGCGGACCTCTGCGACGCTGCCTGCCGATGCCATGAGGCCGAGCACCTCGGCCTGGCACCTCTTGAAGAACTGCGGCGTGTCGTGCCTCCTTGACTCTATCCCCCGTATCTTTGCCTTGCCCGTGTCAAACGCCCCAAAGTACCTGTTTGCAACGGGAAGCGAGGGGTCGTCCTTTGAGGGCAGGAATGCAACCCACTTGTAGATGTCAAGCGACATCTCAAACCCCGTTGCCTCTGATATCTCGCTTCGCACCGCCTCGCAGTCCTCCCTTGTCGCGCCCTCCTTTTTGAGCCACAGCGAGTCCACTATGCCGTGCAGCACTGTAAACCCGTTCTTCTCGGCAATCCTTACGGCCTGGAGCAGTATCCTCCTTGCAAAGGCGCAGACTGCCATGTGGGCGTCTATCCTGCCAAACTTGGCGTTGTTGAACCCAAGGTACCCAAACGATGTCACAAGGATCCACTTGAGCGCCGACTTTCTTGCGTCGTATATGTGGCGCCTGCCGTCGTCGGGCCCTGCCAGAAGCTCGCCGTACCTCCTCCTCTTCCGCAGGAGTATGCCAAGCGACTGCGGGACAATGCCCGTCCTCCGGCATATGTTGTACCCAAGCTCGGGAACCCTGTTCTCCGATCCGGGACAGCAGGGGCACAGGATTGTCTCGGCCGAGATGTTCTTCTTCTCCATTATGCTGCCATAAAGCGATGCAAAGTCAAGCTCAGCGACATTCTCGTACGTGCCTGCCCTCGGCTCGAAGATGAGCCCTCCCCTGTCGCCTATTATGAGCTCGGCGCGGGGCTTGAAGGCCTCCGCCATGACGGGCTTCCACGGAATGAGGAGTCCCCGCCTTGTCGCGTTGTAGAACTGGAGCGAGCTCATGCATTTTCCAATCGATGCCCTGCATGCCGTCTGCACCGGCATCCTGCAGACGCGCGCAATCTCGTACAGCCCGTGAAGGTCCGACATGCCGCCCCAGATGAAGCAGCCCGAGGTGTCTATGTGTAGGCGGCCAAGAAGCTTTACGGGGGACGGCTTGAAGTACATCCTGCCGTACGAAAAGTAGGACGTGCCTGCCTGCCTTGGCGCCTGGAGCGGGACCTTCTCCCTGCCCAAAACCAGCCTGTCGGAGACGCGACAGAGGCGGGCCCTGTAAATGAGGTACGGCAGGTCAAACGAGTCGCCATTCTCGGTCAAGACAAGGTCGGGGTCCTCCCTTGACATCTCCCCTACAAACTGCAGTATCGTCTCGGCCTCGTCGCCACACTGTATGGAAACGTCCCCTGCGGATATCGAGCGTATCCTGTCGGAGAATTTTGCAAGCCTCCCCTTCTTTTCGGGGTTGACTGACACCCGCATAACGCGGAGGGGCGGTATGTTGTAGTCAGTCGACTCTACATCGTCGTCAGGCGACCATGCGCTTCCCCTGGAGAACCATCCGAACGGGAATATGTCGTGCTCGTAAAAATAGCCCTGGGCTGGGGGGACGTCGACATTGTACAGCCTGCATCCAATCTTGCCGTCAAGCGACTCGACTGTCCTTGCAAGATGAAGGACGGAGTTTGAGTCCCTGAGCCGCACCTGGAGGACCGGGGACTTGGAGGCGTCGGTGGCCTTTTCAAACCTTGATGTTATCTCGCAAGACGCGGCAAGGGCGCACACCCTCCTGTCGGATGATATCTTTTCAAGCTTGCCCATGTCGTCGCACGCGACGTAGATGGAGGGCGTCCAGCCGTCCTCGATTCTGGCCGTCCTGTCGCCGTCCTTTATCCATGATACCATGGTACTCCCCACGGGATACGAGTCAAAGAGGAACCCTGATGTCATCCCTTTGATTTTTTTATCAGGAACTCTATCATCTGCTGCTGGGACAGTATGAGGGACATGAGCACAGATTCGGTCGGGAGCGCCTCGCCCTTGGCATTGATTGCCCTGACATGGCGGTAGCATCTTTCAAGCATCTGGCGGAATGTTTCCCGGTCCTCTGCCCTCAGCCCGTCGGCAAACCCCTGCCAGGACTCTATCTCCCTTGCCAGTATGTCATCTTTTGGAAATAGGGCCACGGTCATCCCTCCATGAGGGGGAGCACCTGGCCGTACTGGTACAGCAGCATCGCCATCATGATGCAGTGGATCCTGACAGGCCTTGCAGCCATCATGCACGCCGATATGTGTAGCCTTGATGATGCAAAGAGCCTGTCAAACATGCCGCGCTCGTCCCGGTCAAGCGCATCCCTGAAAGCCTTCCATTTTTTCTCCTCCTGGTAAAGCGCAATCCTAAACGACGGAACCGTCCTGCCCATGTCTACCTCCGTGAAATGACCTCGAGATCGTCCTCTCTTATGGCGCACCTGCTCTCCTCGAGGCCTACCGATACCCCGTCCTCCCCGTCGTGCAGGTGGATGACCCTGTCAAACGATCTGGAAATGACATCGTCATACCTTGTGGGGCCGGACACCGATGCAATCACAAGGCACTCCCTTAACTTTGATATGGATTCCAGGATGGAGCCAATCTGCCTTGCGGCATCCTTCATGTCAAGGTGCGGGTCGGAAAACATTGCTAGCATGTCAGATATCATGACAATCTTGGCGCCGCGCTTTTTTACAACAGGCAAAAGCTCGCGCGATATCAAGTTCTCAAGCTGATATATCGTAAACGCCCGTGCCGAGATTATCCTTGACAGCGTAATGCTTACGTCAAGGCCGTACTGGCGCGCAAAATTTATGCAAAGATATGGATCGGAGCTGTTCCCGCCGTCCACTATGACCACGTCGGAGTCAAGGCCGCCATGCCTGTGCGGAAGCTGGGCGCGCACCGCAAGCCTCTCGATTATCTTCTGCGACTGGCGCCCTGACAGGAGGATCCTCTGCCCTAGGCTCAGGAACGGAAGCATGGAATCCACCTTCCTGATGTCTATTGTCAGCCGCGGGACCTTGGATGCCGCCTGGAAGACGGGGACGTTCCCAGCCTTCTGTCCGAGACGCCTCTTGCCAAGGCTCTCGGAGAGGAGCGAGCCGCAAAATGGGCATGGCTCTGATATGCCTCCGAGGATTATCTCGGACTCGGTCTCCCGCAGAACGTTCTCGCACTTGGAGCAGTAGTATTGCAGCCGCTGGAATGCCATAGGTACGGTAAATTACGGTAACAGCTATAAAACCTTTGAGATCTGGTTTTGGTAAGCTGGCATCTCTTTTTATCCCTGTTAAATACTCGTCACTTGATGCTAGAAGATTTTTCTTATTACGTTTTATTTTCAATGTTAATAATGGGAGTAACCTTAATACGGAAACTCACTATTAGCTAAGTTGGTGGGTAAAGTCTACTGAGCAATCAGTAGGATCTGAGCCGAACAAGCGATGCCCGTGGATACGGGATGGAATAAGTAAGCTCAGAGTCACCAATTAATTTTGTGATTCCAATCCCATGCCTTTTTATGCGATATTTTATTTTTAATAATATCATAATATTTGGAGTTACCACGAGTAAATTTTGCGGATACTGCCCCAGCTACATAATCTGCCACCTGTAAACGTGAATCTGATTGAGAATCCAAATGTAGAATCGAGGTTCTAATATTAGAAACGAAATGTCTTGGGAAAGCAAGGGTTTTGATTTTGCCTTCGCAGTATTCATTAAAAGACAATTCAGAAACGCTCGTGCTTTTATCAATTACATATGTGATTGAATTGTAGGGAGAATGCGGTTTAAGATACCTACTAACAATAGTATCTATAATTTCATGTACTGCAATATAATTATACAACAAAGACTTGTCAGATTTTAAATGAGCTTGTACGCTGTCTTTACTCACAACAACTGCGCCAAGTTTTAGATCAAAAGTGTTGATTTTTGTAAGAAATCTTGTCCTCGTGATATCTGAATCGTTAGAAAATTTGAATTCCTGCATCCCAGTAATCTTCTTACATCTATTCATGTTCTTCCGTAATCTGCGGGCTCTATTTTCAATGACATTAGAGCTTTGATTCAACATTATAGCATAGCCGAGGGTAAAGAATGAGGAAGATCTAGGACCGAACCCCAAATCACCTGATTCATCCACAAATACGTATGCATCCACATGTTATCAACGCAATAGACATTAAATAAAGCGGTCGGAGATTATTTTTACTCGCATTTTGAACTAACGTGATCCATTCGTTCTTTCCATCGACAGTTATGCTCGCTATATCTGCGGGGTCTTTCCATCCCAGGCCATGTGTAGTCTTACAAAGTTAAGATAAATGCGATGGCCTTCGATTAGTGGGGCATCCTCCTTTTTTATTCCCCTGACTGCCTTTTCACGACCTCGAGTTTCGCCACCTTGAGCTTTTTGAAAATCAGCATAGGTTCCATCCTCCGGCATGGATACTACCTGCCTGAAGTCATGCCCGGCTCAATGCGCTATGGCAGTGGAAGGGCGTATCCTGCTACAATCTGGGCCGGCATGATGTAGTCTGCGGTCTTTGGCATTACCGGATGCATGCCCATGAGCACTAGTGCTACAATTGCAAAGGCTACTAGGAGCAGCAGTATCACAAACGACACGGTCCTCAACAGCCTGTGTTCCTGTACTGACATGCATGTTATTCGTCGACTTGCTATATACGGCCGTAGCCCAAAACCCAAACTTGATAATTACCGAGGATTGAAAATTTGCTAAAACCCCTCGACTTGCCCCGTTGCGGCATTTACCCTTATGTGGAATTTCTTAAATGACGGGTATGAGACGTCAATTTCAACCAGCCATGTGTTGCCTTCCAGCCTTGGCTCCTTGACCTCGCTGATGGAGTGGTGCTGCTTGACAAAATTCTCAGCTATAGCCTTTGCTTGCTCTGCTGTCATGATTTTCCCCGTCAACCTCTTCACTAGTGAAGCCGCATAACTAATAAAACTTAGGTAAAAATAATATAGAAAAAAGTTCTATTCCGGGACGAATTACGCGGGCAATGTAAATTCCATGTCTATGGACTTGCATGCAAAATAGTTAGATCCGCCCCTTTGGGATGCGCGACCGACACGTTTGGCGGGGCATGGCATGTGATTATGGGTTTTAAGGTAATGCTTGTGACAATCCATTGCCTTGAACCGCCTTCCCTATCTTTGGTCAGATGGCTGTGGCTGAGGAGGGATACGGACAGGCATCCGTCCCCTGGGACACATGGAAGTTGGAACCGTTCACTCAAAACAGAGAAATAGATTGGCGGTTTGCAACAAGAGATAAGATGTCGGACAACAGGGATCAAGCGAGGGACGGGGGGCACGAGGATCCAAAACCACTCTCAATTCCGTCACACGCCTGGGCCTCGCTTGCAATAATCAGCGGGCTTGCACTTACCACCATGTATGGGGAAACCATGGTCCTGCCGGCAATCCCGGACTTTATCAAAGACTTTCAAATCTCATACAACACCTCTTCCTGGATACTGTCGTCGTACCTCATTGCAGGGGCAGTGATGACGCCGATTGCGGGCAAGCTATCCGATATCTACGGCAAGAAAAAGGTGCTGCTTGTGGTGATGTCGATTTATTCGGCAGGAATGCTAGCAGGAGGGTTTGCAAACTCGTTCTGGTTCATGATTGCAGCAAGGATTGCCCAGGGAGTGGGCATGTCGATGTTTCCAATCGGGTTTGGCGTGGTGCGGGACATATTCCCGCCAAGGAGGCTTGCCATGGCCCAAGGGGTCTTTACCTCGACATTTTTTGGAGGGGCGGTGGTAGGACTGCTTGCGGGGGCAAGGATAATCCTGGACCACGGGTGGCACGCTACGTTCTTTTCGGTATTTCCAATCGCGGTGGGGCTTGCACTCGTGATGGCCCGCTTCATCTCGGTTAGGAAGCAGGACTTGGAAGGTGAGAGGCCAAGGATTGATATCAAGGGCTCGGTAGCGCTGTCGTTTGCAGTTACGCTCTTCCTCATGGGGCTCACCTCGCTTCAGGACATGTCGTCGGGGGGGCTTGGAAGCGTCGCCTTCTTTGCAGCCGCGGCGGGGGCAACTGCGGCATTTGTGGCAATCGAGAAAAGTGCATCCCAGCCGCTGGTAGACCTGAAACTCCTTTCAAACCGCATCCTGCTCCCATCAAACATAATCATAATGACGGTGGGTACATCCACCTTCCTTGTTTACCAAACAATCCCTATTCTTATCCGCAGCCCGCAGCCGCTGGGCTTTGGGGGCGACCCGATATCGATAGCAAACGTCCAGCTGCCTTTCATGGTTGTCTCACTCGTGGTCTCGGCAGCCTCGGGTTTCTTCCTTGCAAAGATGGGGAACATAAGGCTCACAATTCTTGGCACCTGTGTCTGCACCGCGGGGTTTTTTGCAATATTTGCAATGCACTCTACCGAGCCGCTAATCTCGGCAACCCTTACGATAATCTCGGTAGGGCTCTCCTTCTCAATAGTGGGGGCATTTAACATCGTCCTTGTACGGTCTCCCAAGGGATCAGAGGGGATATCCCTTGGCATGACGGTGCTACTTGCGCTTGTGGGCAACTCGATTGGGCCCTCGCTTGCTGGCATGTACCAGCAAATGAACCAGGCAAAAGTTGCAGGTCTTTCAGGCTCGTTCCCGTCTGCCCAGGCCTATCAGGAGATCTTTCTTACCGCCGCTGTCATATCCGTCCTATCCGTCATACTGGTTATGGCCCTGAGGAGATCGGCAAGGGCTCTTGCCAGTGCGCAATGATTGATGCGCTCGGGGGATAATCAAATGTGGATTACAATCATATTATGTAAAATTGTTCCATAAGATTTGTATGAAATTGCTATATACTTCGAGTTGTTCTGATAATTTGGTTTGCAGCACGTCCCTACTAAAACAGGGGAAGGGAGAGCATGGCTAGCGTAACCTCGATAATAGACTCCAAGGCTGCGATATGCATTGCGACCAAGTTTCTTGAGCAGCACCACTGCGTGATACTGGCAGACGCGGCCCTGGAGGGAAATGAATGGGTTGTTACCGCAAAGACTGGCGTAATGCTGCACCATGTCAAGCACGTAAAGATAGAGGCCTCCACCGGCAGGATAACCCAGTGCGCATAGGACCCATTCTGGGGCATCAATCTGGGCTCAAATGAAATTATTTGCAAAATATTGAAAAGTATTGGCCTAGCCGCCTGCGCAGCCATTTGTGCAGGCATACCAAGCATTAAGGCGCGCACCGACATGTGCGGCCCGCGGCCTCTCGGTGGTGTCGTCGCCCCAGTGCCTGAAAACAACATTGTGGTTTGATCCGTGGCACGAGTCGCAGTCCTCGGGATAAACATAGTATGTGGCGCCGGAATTAAGGCCCGTGAAGGTGTGGCCGTTCTCGTCGGCATACCCTCTGCGCACCAAGTTTCCTGCGGCGTTGTACACCTCAAAATACATGGACGCCCCAGGCCCTGTGCCCGCACGGCAGCTAGTCGCAAAGCACGGGTCCCAATACGAGGCGCGAATTCTATGCGCATAAACGGTGATGGTACCGTTTGCCGCCTCTGCAGGGATTACGCCGGGTACTCCCAAAAGGACAACGCCAAGCAGCGAAAACACAAGCAAGGAATTTCTAATCCTCATTGCGGTACCCTGTGTACCAATCCATATACCACTATGCTAAAACCATGCCATATTTTTGATACAAACCAGAAACTGGGGTGTTGCTCCATCTTTCTGGCCAAGATCTTGCAGACCTCAAAGGCATGGGACGGACATTCTAGCCAGAAAGCCATTTCATTGCAAACTGCAGGACCATGCCATCCTAAAACCATACTCCCGCCTGCTGGCATGCATTACATGCGGCAAAAATCCACGCAGTAAATGATATCATATTTTTTTCTATACGATTCTTAGCAAATCGGTATATTGATGATGAAACAGGAGAATGAAGAGGTAAAAGTATTATGAATTCAAATAATTCCAAGGCTGTACCCGTCGCAAAAAAGGTGCTCGCCATCGCATTTGCATACGTTGTTCTTTCGTCGCTTGTAGTTTTTGCCACCGACGCCTATGCGCAGGTCGACTCGGCAGTCTCGACAGTTTCCGACACGGCTACCTCGGCAGTCGTCACTGCGAGCAATACGGCAAGCTCCGCAGTAGAGGCGGCAGACCAGAACTCCACGGCTGGAATCAACAACGCCGTGCCAGTTGCAATTGACAAGATCAAACTGGCGTCCCAACAAGCGATAATCTCGGTTGAAAGTGCCGCACAGAATGCAACAGATGCGACAAACACGGCCTCAAGCGACGCAGTCTCGGCAGTCATGGCCGCAAACCAGTCGGCCACTCCTACATCTGACACGGTTGCCCAGGCTGCAATCTTGGGAATAGCCAAGGTGAACAACACCGCAATCTCCGGGATTTCCAAGATTCCACCAGCAGCAGCCCGTGCAATATCACTTGCAAACAACACCTCGATTTCCGCAATTGAAACAGTGACCCCGGCTGCGGCATGTGCGATCGCCACGGCAAATAGGGAGTCTGACTTTGCTGTAAACACTGCAGGCAACGAGGCAGTATTGGTAGTCTCTGCCTCGACACCTGTGACAATCGAGACCGTCAACGCCGCGGACCAAAAGGGCGAGGCGCAGGTTGGAAGTACAAGCCAGTCGGCCGAGTCTGCAATAGTCTCTGCAAACGAGTCTTCAACATCGACGACAAACACCGTCACCCAGGCAGCCCTATCAGGAATCGCCCAGGTCAACCAGTCAGCATCGGAAGAGATAAGCACGGTTGCACCGGTGGCAACGACAGAAATAGGTATCGCAAACCAGACGGCGGTCGCCGAGGCAGGCATCGTAACGCCCACCTCAATATCCGAGATAGACATGGCTACCAAGGCGTCTCTTGATGAGATGAATATGGCAACGCAGGCAGCACTTGCCCAGATAAACATTGCAGGCCAGCTTGCAAACGGCCTGCCTGTGGCATCCACTGCCTCTTCCATAGTTACCGGGGCAAACCAGACCGGCTCTTCGGGGGTAATCCAGGCAAACCAGACCGCAACAACTACCATATCGTCCACGGGACAGTCTGCCCAGTCATCAATCATGAATTCGACCCCGCAGGCAATCACTGCGGTTAACGACGCGGCTCAGAACGGAAACACCGCGGTCTCAGGTGCAAGCAACAATGCCGTTGCAGCTGTAGTTGCGGCAAACCAGACCCTAAACTCGCTCAAGGGCACGGTTGCCCAGACGGCGATCACAGGAATATCTAAGGTAAACCAGACGGCAAACTCTGCCATTTCCGCAGTGACACCTGCC
>JAJPGU010000029.1 GCA_021325615.1 Nitrososphaerota archaeon
CGCCGCCCGTCAGACTTGAACTGACGACCCGCTGATTAACAGTCAGCTGCTCTACCACGCTGAGCTAGGGCGGCAACAGACTTGTTCGTAGGATAAGCCGATTTAATCCTTGCTGAGGTTATTTTTCGATTCCGTCGTGTTTTTCAAAAAGATAGATACCGTCAAGGAAAACTCTCGAGTCCTTGTTCTTCACCTTGGTGTTTTGCTGGAGGCTTGCAGCTGTTTGTGATACATCGGTAAGTACAGGTCCTGTTACTATCACGTCGTCACCTTTTGGAATTACCTTTGTGGTTCCAAAAATCTTTGAGACCCGCGGCGCGCGCTCCCCTTGGAAGTTTTCCACATGGACGCTGTTGTCCTTTACCTTTACCGTGATTGGAAAGTGGGCATAAACAACCTTCATCTTGAAGGTATACCCCGTTTGGACGCCCTTTATCAGGGTGTTTACAATGGATTCGGCCGTCTTGAATATCGCATAGTCCTTCTTGCGCGTCCCAAGCGACTTTAGCATGATGCTTTTGCCTTCCACCTTTAGGTCAACCGGAATTTTCTTGAAGTTCTTCCTGGTTTTTCCAAGCGGTCCCTCTACGCTTAGGATCCTGTGGCTTTCGCTTACCTTGACCTTGTCCGGAACTTCGATTTTTACCTCGTGAATTTCAACTTGCTCAGTAGACATATCCTATCAATAATCCTCCTATCCCCTTGTTTACGGCTTCATGGTGGGACATTACACCCTGGTTTGTTGTGACAATCAGCATTCCCCTGGAATATGATGGAAGGTATTGTTGCTCCCATTTTGCATACCCGTCCTTGCTTACCTTGAATCTTGGCGTGATCGCGCCGCACTTGGTTATCTTTGCCAGTAGCTGTATCTTGAACTTGCCTCCTTTCTTGTCATCAACGTGCTCAAACTCCCCTATGTAATTGTGGTTCTGAAGGGTTCTGAGCACCTCCGTCGCAAGAGTAGATGTCGGCAAGACAACGCATTCGGCCTTCCTCCTGGCCTCGCTGTTGTACAGGGTCACAAACATGTTTGCTAGAATATTGGTTGCCGGCATTTTCTCACCTAAATTTGTTGAATCCTAACGAAGTAGCCACTTCTCTAAAACATCTCCTGCATAGTATTAAATCATATTTTTGGATTACCGCATTATAGTCTCCGCACCTCTTGCACCATCTGGAGCCCTTTCCAAACTTGTGTTCCTTCCTTCCAGTTATCTTGTAATCTCTATTTTTAGCCAATTTATACCACTTGAACTCCAAACTCACGGGTCAGAAAACCTTTTGCATCCTCGGCGGTTATCTTGTGCTCGTTACCTATGCTTGCCTTGTGCTTGCTTCGTACCCGGATGTTAAATCCTGGCCTTGTAAGCGAGATGGAAACATTCAGTCCCACAATCCCAATGTTCGGGTCGTATTTTACCCCAGGGATGTCTATGTGCTCCCTGATTCCGAATGATAGGTTTCCAAAGTCGTCAAAGGATGATCCCTTTATCTGGTTGCCCTTTGCTGCAAAAAGCCTCTTTATCAGATCGATGGCCGGCTGCTTCCTTACGGTCACTGCCACGCCTATCGGCTCTCCCTTGTGTACTCCCCAGTCCCTCTGGGTAGCCCGAGCATTTCTGGGGGATGGCTGCTGTCCTGAAATCTGCTCCAGAGCGCGTTTTGCCCGCTCTATAGGCTCTCCTGACTTGCCGACTCCCATGTTCAGCACAACCTTTGCAACTGAGATCTTTTTCATTTGAGATTCTGTTTTTTGCGACATGTTTATCACTGTATTTGTATAACCGGCTTGTCCTTGCCTACCGCCATGATGGAATCGGACGGTACCTCTATCTGCCTCTCATCGATATCGATTAGTGCCCGCTTTGGAAGTACAAATGTTCCCTCTCGCATCTCAGCTATTTTTCCCATCTTCCCTGCGTTAACACCGCTCGTCACGATTACTTGGGCCCCCTTCTCCAGTTTCACAATATCAAGAATCTTTGTCTCGGGCACTTGGACCACACATGTGTCACCTACACTCACCTTTGCATCCGAAATCAAGTTCCTTCCATCATGGAACCCAATCTGTGTTTTCTTGCCTTTGATTGTGACCTTTTTTGTCACTTTGAGAAGTTTCTTGGTCTTTTCTGATGCGTTTATTGTAATGGGTTTCAATACGGTTAGATCCTTCGGAACAAGCCTGTATATCTCCGGCACTCCCTGGAGTTCAACTACATCCATCAGGCCAATCCCGTGGTGAAGTGATTTGCGTGTAATGCCGTCCACTTTTACCTTCCCCCCATAGATGACCGACTTGGCCTCTCTGAGTGTGGTTGCAAGCTTTAACGTATCCCGCACAAAGACAGCTGACGGTATAGAGTGATCTTTTTTGTGTCCCCCAGGCCTTACTGTAACTACAAACCTCTTATCCTTTCTAGTGATTCCCCAGAACATCGGGGCCATCTGTCTTTTTAGTTTCTTACTTCCTGATATGCTAACCATTATTTCTCATCCTTCTTTGCCTTTTGGGATTTTTTCTCTCCCTTGTCAGTTTTTTCAGCTGCTTTTGTTTCTTTTTGTTTTGGCTTTTGTTCCTTTGCCGCCTTGGGCTCTTGCTGCTTGGCTGCCTCTTTTGGTGCCTCCACGGCCTTTGGCTTTTCAGCTCTTGGTTTTTGTCCCTCTAGCCTGTTCTGCCTCCACTTGTCCTCCAGATTTAGCGCAGTTATCATTACGTTTGACGGGTGAATGTAAATGTCCACGTTTCCTCCCTTTAGTTTTTCACGCTTTATTCCCTCAATTGCGACTCCCCTCCTCAAAGTCGATACGCTGGTAACCTTCCCCTCTATCCCTTTGAATTCACCCCTGAGAACTTTGACACTGTCACCTTCCACAACCCGTACGCTGCTTTGGCGATACTTCTGCTGAAGCTCCTCCGATAGTGGGGAAGCAAGCTGTTTGCTGACAAGGTGCATCGGAGCCACGTACATCATTCGGTTTCTCATGTTAGTTGGCTTCATATCATACCACCATAGAGGCCAGATTTGCTATCCTTGGCCATTTTTCAGATGCTTCCACTGCGACTGGTCCCTTGATCTCGGTTCCCTTTATTTCTCCCTCGGGAGTCACCAATACTCCAGCATTGTCTTCAAACGTAACCCTCACCCCGCTGAGCCTGTGAATCGCGTATTTTTGTCTAATTATTACTGCTCCAAATATCTGGCCCCTTAGCTCACCCGGACCCTTCTTTACTACAACGTTTACAAAGTCGCCTACCGCCGCAGACGGATATCGGGAAACCCTAGTCTTAGTTTTTTGCACCATTACAATTTCCAGAATCTTGGCTCCAGTATTGTCCGCACACACGATTTGGGCTCCAAGCGGGAGGGCTCTTGTAACATATGGCCTGAATTCTTGCACGCCTTTTGCTGAAACTGCACGACTCTTTGTGGCCGCCATTATGACACGACCTCCACAACAACGAATGAAACACTCTTTGACAAGGGCCTGCACTCAGCCGTCAGGACAACGTCGCCTTCCTTGAGATCGATGCAAAGTGGCTTGTGCGCATGAATCTTGCTCTGGCTTCGCGCGTATCGCTTGTATTTTGGAACAAATTTCGGCGCCTCTTGCTGCACCACCACCATTTTTGGAGCCTTGGCACTTACTACCTTTCCCTGAATCAGTTTGCCTCGGATGCTCAACGAGCCATGGAATGGACAATTGTCGTCCTTGCACTCGCCTTTTGGATTCTGCACTTGAAGCCCTATGTTCCTAGTCATGCTTTTACTCCCATTCTTTCATGCGGCCTCTTGGTTAATTTAGTTCCATCTATTTCTGCCTCTCCCCCTTCGAAGGAAAACCTCCAGTGAGCAACCTCCTTTGGGAATTTTTTTATGCCGTTTTTAGTGTCAAGTGCGAGCATGAACTTTGTTTCGTCTACTACCATTCCCGAGACTCCAATTATCCCCATGTTGCCAGAACCGACAATCGTCGCCCGGGTTCCGATAAGCTCATGAAATGCCAGATTCTCTTTTGTAATCATTTTTTCTTCATCTCGTTTAATCTTGTCAGGACTCTCGCAATATCTCTCCTAAGCGGCTTTACTTTCCCGCTGTCCTTCCTGAGGGTCCCTTTGGAAGACTCTATCCTGAGTTTGGTCAGTTCGGAGCGCAGCTGATCCAGCCTATCCTTGAGGTCGGTTTCGTTAAGCTCGCGCACTGTCTTCATCTTCAGTCGTGTCATTACTTGAGTTCCTCCTCTACGTCCTCAAAGGTTTCCACCTTTTCGATTAGCTTCTCCTCCAGTGCGACCTCCTCGCTTTCAGTTCTTGGTTTACTGTAGTCGATTTTTGGCTCCTCTGGCACCTCATCAGAAGTTTCCTTCTCTTCCAGTTTGGCGGCAGCCCTTCTCGATGCCATGTCCTTCGCAGTCCTCATTTCAAATTCCGGAATATGCATTTCCTTTCTTGCAATCCTAATCCTAACCCCGATGAGTCCCATCTTGGTTTCCACGTGTGCGATATCCTCTGCCACAACCACCCCTGCCTGATAACCGGCTCGCGGGAGTATGCCTTTGCTATGTTTTTCAAACGAAGAACGTTCGCCCCTTAGTTTTCCAGAAATTGTTATCTGCACTCCCATCGCTCCTGCATCCATTATAGTTTGGAGTGTCCACATGACTGCCCTTCTGAACGCTGTCCCTCTGGCAAGATGTTGCGACATCCTGTTGCACATCACGCTTGGCTCAAGCTCCGGTTTTGGAATCTCTATTACCGATATTTGTGGACTTTTAAGCCCAAAGTCTTTTTCCAAGACCTTCGTTAGGTCGCGTATTCCGCCACCTTTTCTTCCTATGACAATTCCCGGCCTTGTAACGTGAAGTCCCACCCTAGTTCCAGTCGGGGTTTTCTGAATGTCGACCTCTGAAAAACCCGCCTCCTTGATGGCGCGTCTAAGATAATCCTTCAAGAGCATGAGTTTGTAGCTGTCTTGAATTACGTTTTTTACAGATGACATATCAAATCTCCTGAGCTACAAGCTCCACATGAGTTAAAATGTCGATTTTTGGCGTGGCCCTTCCCTGTGCGCGGGGCGTGAACCTTTCAATCTTCCTGCCTTTGTGAACCGTAGCATTGATTATTTTCAACCTGTCAAGATCCATTCCCCTATATTCAGCGTTGGATTCCAGATTGTCAAGCAGGCGCGAGAATTCCGTTGCTGCTTTTTTCGGATATCTTCCCGACATGACTCCAGTATCTGCCTTGTGCCCTACTTCATTATTGTATCTTCGGAACGGTACCGCCCTTTCCTTGTTTACAACGGCCTGTAGGAAGTTTCTTGCCTTCTCTATCGACATCCCTTTTATGGCCACGGCGATCTCCCTTGCATGCTTGTGGGAAATTGTCTTTTCCCTAAGCGATGCCCTGACATGCTTTGTCTTGTCATAGTATTGAAAAGAGTATCCAAAATGCATAACAATCACTTCAATGGCACGTATAGACTTGACCTTGATGCCCCCACACCAGGTGCTCCGTGTACGACTCGCTTGTTTGTCATAGAAAACTCGCCTAGATAGTGCCCTACCATGTCAGGTTTTATCTCCACAGCTCGGAATTCCTTTCCTGAAAACACGTTGATGGTAAGCCCTACCATGTAAGGCAAAATTATCACATCCCTAAGGTGAGTCTTTATCGGGGTCTTCAATTTCCCGGCTTTTGCAAGTTTGGTCTCCTCGAGCAGTTTTCTTTTTCCGTCTGTTATGCCCCTAGTCAGAGACCTCCTCGCCCTAGCCGGTAGCAGTTCGAACAGCTTTTCAAGTGAAAGATTCTGCAATTCCTCTATAGATAATCCACGGTACTTAAACTCTTTAACCAAATATATGCACCATTGTCTGAGTTGGTTCGCGAACTACCATATTATAGCATTCCTATCTTGGTGGCAAGATCTCTTGCCTTTTCAATCGATTCAAACTTCACAAAAGCCTTTTTCCCGTAAACAGTCCTACACACATTTACAACTGTAGGAGTCTCGTTGTATAGCACCTTGATTGCCTCGGCTATCTTTGGTTTTGAGCTATTTTCTCGCACCAGGAAGCAAATCCTGCTTTCATTTTCAACTAGTGCAAACGTCTTTTCTGTCACGTACGGCTTTAGAATGATATGGGTTGCCTCGTCTACGTTCATTGCAGTGTCACCATTAGTTCTAGATGGGGTGATTTTAACTTCCCAATCTCCTCAAGGGCCCCCTTTGAATATGCGGTCAGCCTAGCAGGCCTTGCCCCCGGAGCAAGGTCAAGTACGCTCAGGTTTTTTGCCTCCACCACGTCGGCCCCAAGAATTGAGCCGCATGCCTTTGACAGGTTCTTTGCGTCCTTTACAACTAGCAGGATGCTCTTGCCAACCTTTGTACTCCTTCCCCTCAACTGTGGCTTACCCGAGCGCCGCTTGAGCCTGTTTTCAAGTCTTTCAAGGTCTTCAGTAACATGCAATGAATCGAATATCTTTGCAAGTTCCTTTGATTTCGAAACTGATTCTATCTGGTCTGAAACTATGATTGGCAATGACTCTATCTTTCCTAAATTGTGGCCTCGCATCTTTACAAATGTTGCAGACGAGGTTGCAGCAATCGCGGAACACAGTGCAAGCCTGTTTTCCTTTTTGTTGAGCAGTTTGTGCACGACTTTTTCAGCCACAGGGGGATGTGCCTGCCTTCCCTTCCTCACCATTGCAACTCCTCCTCCTTGGCCCTGTCTCCCTCCACCTCCTCCGCGCATACGAGCAACCCTGGCTGCATGGTGGCCAGTCGGCGGGCTGTTTGACTCTGCAACAACATCCATGCCAGCATTTGGATATCTCCCTTGGATCTGGAATCCATGCGATTCGAGATGGATGTATGCCTTGTGGATAAGGTCACTCCTGATTGGAGTATTGAAGACCAACGGAAGGTCTACTTCGCCTTCTTTTGTACCGGATACTGAAAAGACTTGAGCTTTCATATCATGATCTCCAGAATTTTTGGTTGTGCAATCTTTGTTACCTTTGGTCTTGCCGGCGCCCTGAGCTTAACAAGCCTACTATAAGTTCCCGGCACTGAACCGCGCAAGATTACATAATCCCCCTTCACCACGCCGAAGTGTTTGAAGCCGCCGGAGGGATTGATCTTGTAATCTTCACTCCCCGAGTTACCCATTATCATTATTCTGTTGTTGTATTGTATTCTTTGGTGAAATCCCCTCTGTCCTGCCCTTGGTACAGTGTACATGATGGTTGCTGGGCTGATTGGACCCAATGTACCAAGTGCCCTGACACTTTTTCGTGACTTGTGCTGCTTCTTTTTTACTCCCCATCTTGCAATCGGCCCCTCAAACCCTTTCCCTTTCGTGATGGCGGCAACGTCGACCTCCGCTCCCTTTTGGAAGACTTGATCAATCTTAACTTCCTTGCCTAGGAGTTCCTTGAGATAGGCAAATTGTTTCGGAATGTCACCGCCCTTTACTGCGATTTCGAAAACAAAGGGCCTTTTTTGCTCGAGCCCTGCATGCCTAGGCAGTACACATGCTAATGCATACAGTTCCTCCGTGTTGCCCAGTGCCTTTTCGGCCCTCACCATGCTTTTCTCGTCGTGTTTTGTCTTGAAAAGCCTGGAAACTTCCTTTGGAAGGTCCTTTGCATAAACGTCAAAATTCGAATCATATCCGTATCTGTCCTTTGAATATCCCCTGATACCGATAACCACCATGGGTGGGGTAACGATGATTGTTCCAAGGCTGACTAGCTGCTTTCCAAAGTTCGGGGTCTTTTCCCGGTCATCGATGCTGGCAATACGCATGCATGCAGCCTTGAATCCCGCGTGCCCCTGAAGTTTTGGCTCGGCGGAATTGACATCGGGCCAAGTACGGATCCTTGCCTCCATGCTCTTCGCTCTAGCCCTTGGCAAATATGCAAGGCTTCCCCTCCTTGGCTGACTATGCTTCCTATGGCCCATTGATAAACGCTAAATGTCGGGTACCCCATTATAAGTCTATTATTAGAAAAGTGAACTTCTGAATAATTTTTTGTAAAACTTTAAGTGTTTATAAAAAATGCGCAAGTCGCGTTATGATAACCAGACTTCCGATAACAATTCCAGCCAATCCCGCCATTATTGCAAACCTTAAAAATTTTTTTTCCTTCAACGCCCATTCACGAGTCTGGCCACTATTTAGTTACGCGAAAGAATGTTGATGATCGCAAGGGTGCCAAGAATGGCCTCCTCCAATCTTACCGTCGCAGTGGCCTGCTCTGGGAAGAAGTTTAGGACTTGGGAGTTCTGGATGTTGGAAAGATCCCGCCCCAATATTTCGTGTACCCCCCTCTTAGGCGACCCAAAGACCACAAGCACTTCCGAATCCGAGAGTTCTTGGAAGTACTTCTGACCCTTGTGAGCAAGTTTTCCTTTCCTTGATGTGATGATGACTTTGGATTTCCAGTTCGAAAGCAGACTGCTGAGGCTCGAAGATTCCTTGACTTCATACCCCCAATACTGCTTGATTTCATCCCTTCTTATAGACTTGACAAGAAATTTTGGAAATCCTTCCTTGAATTGAACGATGACCCGCCTTCCTTCCTCTTCTGGCCCGTGATATGGCACCAACTGATCAAATCCAAGATCAAGGCATTTCAGTCCACGACTAAAGACCACAACGCCGTCACGAATGTCCCCCTGCCTGACTTTTTTTGGATCTGCAGTCTGCACGTGTGAAGGTATCTTCAGTGGGCTTAGGCTTCCCGCGTATTGCAATTCCTCGGTCTTCCGGTACATTGTCCTTCGGAGATACTGCGGGGTTTCAAGGTAGCGAAGCAGTGTTCGCATGAGCGACCTGTCCCTATCCCTGCCATCCGCCTCATGATATAGGTAGATTGTTCCGACTCGGAAAATCGAGCAGGCGCGTGCTATCTGCGATACCTTCATGGATTTGTCAAGAGCCGATGGTTCCTCCATCAGGGACGAGTCTGGTATGGCAATCGAAATCTTCAACAGTGCAAGTACCCGCGTGCGTTATAAAATACTAGTTACCCGACCCCTATTTTTGCTGTCTTTTTGAAAAGTTTTCCTTGGCCTTTGCGGCGTATTTTTCAATATCCTTTTCCGGCGTCTTTGCCATCAATTTTGTATCATTTAGTATCTGAGCCATCTTGATGTGCTTAACGCCATCCTTTTCCTCGCTTACAAGATAGATGGACTCTATTGCAAGGGCTGCGGCGTCCTCAAATGGCATGTCCTTTTTGTAGAATTTTTCCAGATACTCCGTGACTTGGTCCGAGCCAGCTCCGATAGCAACGGCATCATATGAAATGTATGTTCCACTTGGATCAGTCAAGAAGATCGTGCTACCGCTCTTGTCAATCCCAGCTATTATCAAGGCCACTCCAAACGGCCTGACTCCTGCGTATTGCGTAAATTGTTGACACTGATCCGCTAGGTGTTTCGCTACGGATTCCACCTCAATCGGTTCGTCGTAAATCATCCTGTTGCTTTGTGAGAAGAATCGCGCATTGTCTACTTGCGATCGGGCGTCTGGGATGTAGCCAGCCGCAGCAACTCCAATGTGATCGTCAACTTGGAAAATCTTTTGGGTTATCTCTGAATTTTGCAGTTTTCTTGGCTTCTCCTCTACTGCCAGCACTATCCCATCCTTGCTTTTTACGCCTATAGCGAGGGTGCCGCGCCTTACGGTCTCTATGGCATATTCTACTTGGTAAAGTCTCCCGTCAGGAGAAAACACAGTGATTGCTCTATCATAACCCGCTGCTGCTGGAAGCATTTCAGAATTCTTCCTTTGAAGGTTTAATTTAAGTTTATACAAGTACTTGATCATGCGATTTGAGATCCCGTTTCATGGTCATGCAAACATACGGTCACTCCATCCGAAAACCATAGAGATCACAACAGAGCCTCACCTTACCGTAAATGGAGATTGTATCATCGGAGTGAGGGCAAGTTCCGGCTGCAATGATTTGCCGGAAAAAATGAAGACACTGTTGCGAGATTCAAAATCGACTGTGAGGTGCTCCATACGGGTGAAGGATTTTTCATTCAAAATTACAGGGAGGGGTGACGAGAGGCTTGCCCTGACAAACCCCCACGACATAGTAATCAGAAAAAGCTCCTTTGTTTGTCCAAGGACGCTTGCAACCAATTGCGATGCAGCCTCCGACCAGGTCCCAAGAGATATGGTAAGAGCGTTACAGCATCCAGAATCCCGAGGCGTTTTTGTGATCGAAGTTATGTGATTATTTCTGGATGGCGAAGTTGTTGTCTTCGAAGACCCGTGTCATGGCCCTGTTCATGATTTCAACCAGCAGGTATTCTTCATAATTGGGATCAGATGTCATTTTTGCGGAGCCCTTTCTTTTCATTTTCTGCCCTGTTGTCTGGGCAATGTTTTTTATCACTTTTTCAAGTTTTACAGATGCTTCCGTGATTGCTTTGGAAAAGTCGCTATCAAAATTTGGCGGAAGTTTGTGGCCGAGGACCTTTACCGTGGTTCCGTAATACTTTAGAACCGCACCGCGGATTTCTTCCATTTTGACAATCTCCACCAATCCCGCCTCCTTTAGAACATCAAGATGGTGACGTATGGTTGTCGTGGCTTTTTTGTATCCCTCCTTTTGTAATTCCTCAACAATCTGTTCCGTGGACAGTTGCTTGTGATATAATATCTGCAGAATCCTCATTCTCGCATAGTCATCAAGTGCTTTGGCTTGTTCTATGTTGGTGGCAAGAGTTTTGTTTATTTTGATTTCTTTTTGTAGCAAAGTTGACATTTCTTATCTTCATTTTTAGATCAACCTAAAAGATCACTGGATCATAATTTTTTGCTTCGATACGTAATTTTTTTTCACGTTACAAAGGTCATGAAAGCATTCTAAAACACATCCATTTGCTAGAACATTCATACTAACATTATGATTATTTCGATAACATTTGCATATACTTTATACCATTCCTATCAATATTGTAACGTTACGATAAAACTGGAAAAATGCAAAATTTTTTGGTTTTCGGTAAAAAATATCCTCCGATAAGGTCAAACGGCTTGCCAGTAGGATAGGAGGGTACAGACCCAGAAACAAAATTCGAGTTAAAGGACCATTCCAGTAATGCGCTCGAAGGCAGCAACGTAGCGCGAGGACATTTTCAGGCAGAGTTCGGCTGGAAGTTCCGGTGCAACCGGTTCCTTGCCTTGCATTCTTTCATCTTCGAATCGTTTTTGTATTCCTTGGCTTGAAAGCCAGTCTCGCAGAAGCTGTTTGTCGTAGCTTTCCTGGGTTTTCCCAACAGAATAAGATTCCGTTGGCCACATACGGTACTCGTCAGGCCCTATTGAATCGCCAAGAATTATTTCTTCTCCCATCCTTCCAAACTCCATCTTCAGGTCTGCGAGGATGAACCCTGCCCTGACTGCAATTTCAGACATTTCTTTGAATATGGCAACCGATGTTTCTTCAAGCCAGTCATATTCCCCTGCAGTGACAAGTTCCATTCGCAAAGCATCTTCCCTCGTAATTGGAACATCGTGCGATTCCGATTTTGTGGTGGGATCAAAATATGGCACCGGCAGCTTGGCTGCCACCCTGGTATCGGTTCCTTCTGGGAGTTTTACCGAACCTTCCTTCCACCTCTGGATCAGGCTCCCGTAAAAATACCCTCTAACCACGCATTCTATTGGGATCATATCCATTTTTTTTACCACCATCCTGTCCTTCCCCTCGGTTCTTACAAAATGGCTCTTAACCGGAAGATTCTTGAACCAATATTCTGCAAAGCGGCACAAAACCTCCCCCTTTCGAGGTATCGGTGTGGGAAATTTGACATCGAACGCTGAAACTCGGTCAGTGAAGTGAAACAAAATGTGATCCGCGTCCACCTCGTAAATGTCCTTGACCTTACCTGAGCGTAAGAACCTCAATCAGCCGATTTTGGCATGCCTAGCATTTAAGTTGATGGAATTTTGGTCCGGGGGATTCAGGAACTGATGCCGGTCTGCACTTACTTCTTCCCTTGACCAGGTATAACCGGAAGGGTTGTGGTCGATATGACGTTTCGAATTTTGCGGATCTCTTTGGTGATAATCCTTTCGACGTCTTCCCTTGCAGGAACCTGAACTTTTACAAAAACATCATACTGCCCGTAGGTCCCCATTGCCTCCTTCACACCTTCTATCTTTAGAAGGTCGTGCATTACCTCCATCTCGTGACCCATCTTACTTTTTACAAGTACAAACGCAAGTTCCAAATTTATTCACCCTTTATTTCAGCCCTGCTCTTAAAGGTGGGCTTGATTCCCAGAGTTGAATAATCGCCGGAATAACATGTGAAACACATGGAACTTCGGTCCATCCCAACCGCACGGGCTAGGTTCTCAGCATCATTGTATCCCAGAAAGTCCGCCCCGACCAGCTGTCTTACCCTTTCAGTGATTTCCTCTTCGCTATAGTCATTGCCGTCTCCGAGGTAGGTGACAAGCTCGTCCTGGGAAGGAAAATCAATCCCCGCATAGCATGGAAACTTTATTGGTGGAAACGTGATGACCATGCTTATCTTTCTGGCACCTGCCCGTCTTAGCGCCTTGATTATTGCCTTTGAGCTCGTCCCACGAACAAGACTGTCATCCACTACGACAACATGTTTTCCGCTAATCACTTGAGTGATTGGTATTATCCAACGGTTTATTTCTACACGGTCACTCTGGTGTGGTTCAATAAAGCTCCTAAGAGGGCCCTTCCTGCTGTATCTGTCCTTTAGTAGTCCCTCCTCGAATGGAACTCGGAGTTCTTGAGCATAACCAAGAGCGGCTGGTCTTGCCGAGTCTGGGACAGGTACCACGATGTCCGCATCCTTTATCGGGAACTTGCGTGCGAGGAACTGACCGATTCTTTTCCTAGCAAGGTAAATGTTAGACCCCTCCATAACACTAGACGGGTGCGCAAAATAGGTGAATTCAAAGGAGCAATGTGCCGGCTTTTTTTCATCGGAGAACATCTCCGATTCCAAACCCGCATTGCTGATTTTTACCAGCTCTCCGGGCTTTACATCCCTAACAAGCTGGGCACCCACCGCGGAAAGTGCGACAGATTCCGAAGCCACGATGTAGGAATTGTTGTCCTTCCTGTAACCTATGACCATCGGTCTGAAGCCTCGCGGATCCCTTGCAGCATAAACAGCATTGTCATCTGAAACAAAGGTGAAACAGAATGAACCTATCATTTCGTTCTTTAGTATTGACAGGGCGTTCCCGAGCTTGCCGTTTTGCGACATGAGTGAAACCAGTCTTTGTGCTGCTACAAGCGTATCGCTTGCATTCTGAGGAGTAAACGTGCATCCCCCCACCATGCCCGCAAGTTCCTCAACATTTGAGATGGTTCCGTTATGGGCTATGCAAAGATCCTTTACCTTTAGGGGTTGGGCATTTTCCAGGTTGCTCTTTCCAATCGTGGAGTACCTGACATGACCTATGGCAGCGGGCGATGTATAATCACGCGTGATTTTGTCGAATTCCGAAACTGCTGAGGAAACTAGACCGAGTTGTTTATGGGGTTGTTTTTTCGGCACGGCCACCCCCCATGCTTCCTGCCCACGATGTTGAAGTGCCCGCAAGGCATCAATTACCATTGGGATGACGTTTGCGCCATCAAGGCTAAACACCCCGACTACTCCGCAATTTTCCTTAACCATGGCTCACCAGTGACCCCAACGAGTTTAACCATTTTTCTTGTGCCTTATCAACCCTTACGCCTGCAATCAATCGGATTCTATCCCTAAAAGCAATTGTTTTCCCCGAAAACTTGCCTATGTTAGCATGGACCACGCCGTGGCTTTGAAGTATAGACAATACTCGCCCTGCCTTGGATGGGTCCACCACTAATAGAAACCTAGAGTGAGTTTCAGAAAACATCAGTTCGTCGTTCTGGATTTTGTCTGACGGGACCTTTTCGAGCATAATGGTAGCGCCCACATCGGATAGCATGCAGATCTCAGCCACTGTCACGGCCAGGCCTCCTTTTGAGCAATCATGAACGGATTTTGCGAGGTCCTCGCCTATAACTTCAAGTACCGCTCTCTGATTCTTCCTAGAAACCTCCAAATTTACCGAGGGGCATATCCCACCAACGATTCCATGGATATACTCGTAATACTCCGAACCCCCCATCTCGTCCTTAGTTATTCCGACAATTATTAGGAGATCCTTCCCTCTGGCGGCCTCATGAACAAGGGGTTTCCCTTCGATAAGGCCCAGCACCCCTATCAAAGGAGTGGGCTTGATAGGACCTTTGTCGGTTTCGTTGTAAAGGCTGACCTTTCCTCCCACGCATGGAATCTCAAAGAATTTGGCGTATTCAATTATCCCTTCTACTGATTCCTTAAACGTCCAGAAAATTTCCGGGTCCTCAGGGTTGCCAAACTGGAGATGGTCCACCATGCCAATAGGGGTTGCCCCCGTGCATACCACGTTTCTGCACGCCTCATCAAAGCATCCCATAACACCCTGTCGTGGATTAAGATAACAATGCTTGGAATTGCCGTCAATTTTTATCGATAAGAATTTCCCATTGTCGAGTCTCAGCACGGGGGCATCCTGTCCCGGCTTGACAACTGTTCGTATACCCACCTCGTGGTCGTACTGAGTGTACACCCATTGCTTGCTAGCAATATTAGGATTCGAAAGCATTCTTAGGAGCACTTTCGAAAGTGCGCCGCCCTTGGGCTTCTTTACCGATGCAATAGTCGCAAGGTATTTGGGCACGACAGATGGTCTGTCAAGAAGAGGCGCGTTTGCAACCACATTGCTAGGGAGTAGCGCCATCATGCCGTTTTCAGATCTCACATGCATCATCTTGTCCTCAGTAACGATTCCTATTACCGAGACAGGCACGCGGAATTTTCCACATATGCTTTTCAAGGTTTCTAGTTTTTCAGGAGACGTTATCACCAGCATCCTTTCTTGAGATTCGGAAACCATAAGTTCCATCGGAGACATGTCTCCTTCCCTCTTATGGACTGCTGAAAGGTCCATGTCTATCCCTACTGAAAGTGCGTCAGACGTTTCTGAGATTGCACATGAGAGCCCTCCTCCTCCCAGGTCCTTCATTGCCTTGATGCATCCTTGGTTCCGTGCTTCAAGAATCACTTCAATCAGGAGTTTCTCGATGAAAGGATCTGGGATTTGCACTGCTGAGCGATTCTCCGACTCCAGCTTGTCCGATGCGAACTGAGAACCCCCTATGCCGTCCCGTCCCGTAGAGCCCCCAATCAAGACAACCCTGTCTCCCTTGTCGGCCCGGTTCTGAATGAGCCTTTCCCTTCTTCCAAAGCCAACGGAAGCGACGTCAACCAGGGCATAATTGGCAAAGCATTCGTCAAACTCTACCTCGCCGCCAATTGTCGGGATACCAAGACAGTTACCATAGTCGGCAATCCCCCTAACAGCATTCTTGAATAGCCATCTCGCCTGAGTGTCCTTTTCAATGTCACCAAACCGTAATCCGTCTAGAACCGCTATTGGTCTAGTTCCTGCTGACAGGATATCCCGTATCACCCCGCCCACTCCCGTCGCCGCTCCACCATAGGGCTCGACCGCAGATGGGTGATTATGGCTTTCGATGTGTACCGTTACCACATACCCGTCTCCAACATCCAGCACGCCAGAATCATATCCTTGACCGGAGACAACCCGCTTGCCCTCGCGTGGAAGCGTTTTCAGATATTTCTTTGAGGATTTGTAGGAACAGTGCTCAGACCACTCGGCGGCAACAATTTGCAATTCCAACGGATTTGGTTTTCTTCCTATCTTTTTTTCCAAATACTCAGACTCTTGTGGAGTAAGGCTCATACCGTAACACCTAGGGTGTTCAGCAGCGATTCGAAAATCATGGAGGCCGGCTTGGCATTCCCCGGGTTGAGAATCTGCTCGGCCGACCTTTCGGGATGAGGCATCATCCCAACAACATTGCCCTCCTTGTTGCATATGCCCGCGATCTTCATTGTGGCCCCGTTGACATCCTCGCCGTAGGTAAAAACTATCTGGTTGTTTCTCTGCAAGAGGCGTAGGGTGTCCTTGTCGGCATAGTATCGCCCTTCGCCGTTTGCAATAGCAATTGGAATCCGCTGGTTCAGTTTGAATTTGTTGGTAAAGGGCGTTTTGTTGTTTTTAACAATAATTTCAGTCCACTTGCACATGTAGCTAAGAGATGGGTTCCTCAAAAGGGCACCAGGCAGGAGCCCGGATTCAGTAAGTATTTGGAACCCGTTACAGACACCCAGGATAGGCATCCCTTTCTCAGCCATCTTTTTTACTTGTGCTATGATGGGGCTGTGTGCGGCGATTACCCCGGCCCTAAGCCTATCACCGTATGAGAAACCTCCTGGCAGAACTATAGCGTCAATATTGCTGGGCATGTCATCAGTATGCCACACCAGTTGGGAGTCCAGTTTGAAGACATCCGTCAGAACATGGTGCATATCTCGATCGCAGTTGCTACCGGGAAAAACGATTATTGCAACCCTCACAAATACCCTTATCTGAAGGAGATATTAAATCGAATCGCGCTTGCAAGGCATAAATTTTGGCAATTTCCCGATCGGGGAAGTCAGGCAGAAATCCAGTACATATACCTATGCGGACGGTGCTATCTACCATTTATTATGGCTCTAAAACCTTCAAGAGTGAATGCAGAGGTTCTTCGGACAACCCCCTCCAGCTACAATAATTTTGGTGATAATTAATGGGCTAATCTTTGCCTATGGGATGATAAGCCAGACCCAGCACGGGATAATCACTAGATACGGATTTATCCCAAACGAACTCTTCCATTCTAACGGACAATTCTTGCAAGACGGCCTCCTGAGGCTGTTTACGTCGATGTTCATACATGCTAACATAGCACACATAGCGTTCAATCTATTTGCCTTGATTTACATGGGTGGGGTTGCCGAAAGGTCACTTGGTGTTCCGAGGTTCATCGTGGTCTATCTTCTTGCGGGGATTGGTGGCGGGCTCCTCCATGGCATCGTAGCCTCATATCTGCTGACAGAGGGAGATGTCATTCTAATTGGCGCATCAGGGGCAATTTCTGGTGTCTTGGGTGTGTCTGCTGCCTTGGGCGACGTTCGAGGGTACTATTGGCTTGCAATCCAAGTGCTCTATGTCTTTATCGGCTCCTTCGCCTCGCTATCAATAGCATTCATGGCCCATGTTGGCGGGTTCTTGACTGGCCTTTTGCTTACAAAAGCAATGGTAACCCTCGAGCGAAGGAGCAGAGGTTGGCGTTCCGCTGGCTATTCGGCCTGAATTTTTTAGCAGTCAAGAAAACCTAAAGGAAACTGCGGAGTTCTTTTTTTGGTAGGAAGAGTACTCCGCAGTCTCTTAACCAACTAACTCCAAGGCCATAATTAAGAAGGGCGTACACTAAGCAAATAACTGCAAACTTGGAAATTTTATGAAGCTCGCCAGTATTTTCAATTTTTTTCAATAAATTTTTGAATTTCGGATCAATTGAGCAAATCGTTTTTATTCTAATACTCTTTGATAGTAGCTATGGGTCTTGTTCGCGACATCATGGTAAATAACGTAATCACGATCGAGCACGACAGGACCGCAAAGGAGGTAGCAGTACTCATGACTGAAAAGAGCATAAGCTCGCTCGTGGTTGTAAAGGATGGAAATCCCATAGGGCTGGTAACGGAAAGGGACCTAGCGCGGAAAGTTTCGACAACAGATAGGAAGAGCTCCGAGGTGCCGCTCTCTGAGATCATGTCACCCAACTTTAGATGGGTAGAACCCATGACATCCATCGAGGACGCCGTCCAGAAGATGGCGAATAAGAATATCCGCAGACTTTTGGTCTTGGATAACGGTAAGCTCGTGGGAATCATAACAGAAACGGATCTTGCAAGATACCTAAGGAGCAAATTGCTCATAGATGGAGCCTTAGAGGACATTACTGCCCTGAATAGAAAGGTAGTAACAAAGGGCTAGGCGTTCAGGGTTTCTACTGAAACCTTACTTACCAGAGGATTGTATATTCGAAATTCGTTGCAAAGGTCCAATACTGCTTTCTGGGCAGATTCCCTGCTTCCTGCCTCTATTTGGAAACGAAGCATCTTCGCTGACCTTACCTTCTTGACATGGGTCTTTTTGTCTTTTAATATCAGATCGTTCAAAATGGTATCACCTTCGGGATCTACAAGACCGGGTTTATTCTCTATTGTCACGTTGACAAGAAACAAAGGCATAAAACTCGTACAAAATGCAAATAATTTAAGCTTTGAGTGATCTATAAAGTCATGAAAGTTTTTGATCCAGTAGAATACAAAATGAGTTCAAAGACAAACTGGAACGCCATGGCTGGAGAATATCACCGGAACTGGGCCGACGGAAGTATTGGGCCGTTCATGTCAACAGCGGAGGTGGTAAGACTTGCAGAAATCAATCCCTCCGACAGAGTACTCGACCTTGCTTGTGGTACCGGGGCACTTTCCAGGCAGGTGATCCCCCACCTGGGCGATGATGGTAGGGTTTATGGTGTAGATTTTTCAAGGACTGCACTTTCCATTGCACGGAAATTCGTGAACTCCCACAAGGCGAATTTTTTTGAAATGGACGCAGAAAACATAGGCTTTGCATTTAGCTTTGACAAGGTAATCTGCCAATACGGGCTCATGTTCTTCCCCGATGTCGGAAGAGTTTTAAAAGACGCCAAAAATCTACTTAAAAATGAAGGGAGGATTGTCCTTGCAGTTCATGGTACTGCCGAAGAAGTCCCCTACTTTAGTTCAATAATGAAGCCAATATTGGAGCATGTCCCAGAAATTAGGCCAAAAGGTTCTCCAAATGTCCACAGGTTTGGAAATCCTCCAGATTTGGAAAAGGAGATCATTTCTGCAGGCTTTTCAGATTTGACGATAAAAAAGCATCTTTTTTCATTCGAGGTGGGAACCTTTGATGATTATTGGTATGACTACATGCATTCTACTGCCAGCTCAATAAGGCACACGATCGAAAGCCTGGGGGAGAAAACTCTCTCATCCATAAAACAAAAGTCAGAAGAGAACATAGCACCTTACCTCCGAGGAAATACAATTGTTTTTCCGTGGACGGTGATAATAGCTTCAGGTAGAAAACCCAGATTCGATTAGGAAATTTTTATTGCGTTTGATTTAAGGTCAGAGTCGTACCATATTGTCCTTGCTTCTTTCCCTTTCGAGGAAAACCCATTAAATGCCACATGGTCGAGGTTTTTCCCCCTGGCTGCACCATGCCAGTGTAGGGTGTTTTTAGGTATGTAAGCCACGTCCCCCTTCCATAACATGACTTTTGTATGCAGCCTGATTGAAGTCCTTCCTCCCGAGGTGGATTTCTTTTTGAATAAGACAAGCAATCCACTTCCTGCCGTAACCACAAGGACCTGCCCTCCTTCATGATAATGAAGTTTTGTGCGTGCCCCGTTTTTGAATTTCACGAAATATATCTTCTGATCCCTTGAACCTATTTTATCTGAGATTTCATGGAGATCCACGCGACCCAAGAAATAATTTCTTTTGCTAGAAAGAAGCGCCTTGTCTGGACTGATCTCTCCGAGATTTTCCTTGTTCACTTTCCATTTTTCAATTACATTGTAATTAGTAGTTTACTTTTTCAAAACCGGTTCAATATGCATCGCCGTTTCTAAGGGTTGTTTGCCATATGACAATAAGGAAAGGTCACAACACAAGCCCACATCCCATGCCCCCGTAATAACATTTTAAACCACCCTCTAAATGCCTAAACCTAACGCCAATGTAGCTCAGCCTGGCTAGAGCATCTGACTTGTAATCAGAAGGTCGGGGGTCCAAATCCCCTCATTGGCTCCTTTTTTAAAATAGTCGGTTGGCCGACAGAATACCGATTTAGCCATTGCCAGTGTGAGAACCATCCATGATTTCGTCGTTTCACTCCAGAGGCATTGTGCCAAGGGCACTACCACATATTTTTTTGCTATTTTTCCTCTGAAAAGGCCACACACCGGCAGACCAGGCATTTCATACGGTGAAAACCTATGAATTCCGATCCACACCCTGGGCATTTCAGCCTTAACAACTGGTTCATACCCAGTCTACATCGTCAGGGAATTTATCATAGAAATTAGATTTTCAAGAGTGATTATTAGGTTCGGTAACCATCGCGAGGCTGACGGAATCGCCTTTAGATGACATCATTATCCTCGCGGGAGGGTGGCATTGAGTAGATCTGAAAATGCATGCGTTATGGAAGGATACTTTTTCACAGGCAGTGCGCCTTGGCATAAATAGCATTAAACGTCGCAGTGCAACCCCAAGACATCTCCCACACTTGGGCATAGCAGCACGCCGACGTCGAAACCCCCAGATACAGTATTCGACCGACCACAGATTCAATCCCTCGGAGTGGGTTAAAAAAACAATTCAATTCCTGAGAATCGAGATACTCCGAATCCGCCTGGCATTATCCAAACAAAAATCTACTAACAGGCTGGATACTCTTTGCGGTCCTCAGGAGATAGCAACAGCCCCCATGGTCAGGCTAACGTAAGAAGGAAAGAAATTTAAAAATTATTGGTTTTATTCCGCTAATGAATCGCAAGGTTAAGTAAGTTGGTCTATTGAATGGATGCATGGAAAAAGGATTTGTTCTGATTAACTGCGACATAGGAGCAGAAGAGTATGTGGTAGAGGAACTCAAGCTGCTCCCTCAGGTAAAGGGGGCGCACATAACTTTTGGTGCATATGACGTGGTAGCAGAGATCCAGGTGCCTACCTCGGAAGAGTTTGACAAGACGGTATCACATAAAATACGAAACATTTCCCGCGTGGAAAGCACCATGACCCTTAAGGTCACAAACCCTAACGGTTGATTAGATAGCTTTAAAAAAACGCTGACTTTGTGATATACAGTTGGAAAGGATAGAATACGAAGGTACTGTATGGGCCATAAACCACGGGCTTCCACAGCAGTTGCTAGACCACTGCATAAAGAAACTTACCGATTACGGCATCAAGAAGGAGGACATCGCCATCACAGATGCCCCATCAAATGTGAAGGTGGGCACCATAGTGGTCAATGTATGGCCATACCATTTGGATGTTGGGCGTGTCAGGACGGTGCGAAATGATTCCTACATCAGTGGAAGCGTGGCAATAATAGAATTGAAGACAGATCCAGAAGGAAACTACATAGATTAGGTCCTTTCGATACAAATCGTCGCGCCCAGCAAACGGTTATTTTCATCTAACTACCCCAGCGGCTTGTGAAGAAGATAAGGGCTCCAAACCCCAAAAGGCGGGTGCAGATTGCAATCATCGCCGGGATTGCCATTGTAGCATCAGTCATTGCGTTTAGCTACTACCTCGATGAGGCTAGTCTGCAGGGGCAAAAATTCGGTAATGACCTTGCACTCATACAGTCTGATTTGAAAAATGAAACCGCGTCTTTTGATGCCAACCTTACCCTATATGAAAACGGTAAGATTTCAAAAGACGACATGTTAAACATTACAGATTCCCACTTGGCAAAGATGCAGAACATTTTGGCAAAGTATGACACCCTTGACGCTCCAGAACCTTTTGTTCCATCATTACAGCTTTTCAGGCTATCCACCGCGACCCAATTGGAAAGCGACGATGCCCTCAAAGATTGGATCCTCACCGGTGACAACGCTACACGTGCCAAGTCAGACCAGCTTCTCCAGCAATCCTTTCAATACGAGATTAACGCACTCGCATCCTACAACAATGCCAAGTCTGGCAATTCACAGTAAGCCCATCTCCAACAGCGGACTGAGTATTTTACCCATCTCCTCTTGTATTGAATTTTTTTCCAAGGATACAGGATGAGGAAATGCTATGTGTAGTGTTATGCTAAGCATATCGTGATCAGTGTGGGAAACGGTAATCTTGTGTCGGTTAAGATTCCGGCTAGTAAGAAAATCCTTCCAGTAAGATAAGCGGAGCCTCACCTCATCTACTTGCGTTGCGATATAATCCAAGTCCATCTCGTGACCTTCGCTGAATATCCCAAACTTGACCATCGGTATCATAAGGTATCCACTCCCAATCTTCTCACCCCTCTTGTGCATCTGCTCGATTATCTCATCAGCTTTCTCTTCCGGGAAGATTTTTCCGTATTCTGGTGCAAAATATCCAGCCAAGTGTTTTTTCTTGTCATATATTTTATAATAGTGACTGTCCCTTTCTACCTTCCACGCACTATTCATAATAAAAACAACCCGCCTGCCACTATACTGTGCTTAAGCATTTGCCACAGAAATATCCTTTTCCAGTGTTAAATGTTGTGGAATTTTTGCACTTAGGACATTCCCTATTAACGCGGTTTACTTCTATAGGCATACCTAGATCTAGTCCTGTCATTACAAAAGAAATCGGGTCAAATTATCTTAGCAAATTCTGTAAAATCAGGTTCGGTCCCAGCATAGTTATGAACTTCGTAATCCGACAAAAGGTACTAAACATTATAAAGAATAAGAAGCCAGTCTATTTTGTGATTTCTGCAACGACTCGAAGCTTCATCGAAAGCCTTGTTGATTACTACACAAGCGAAGCAGCATCCTACAAGCAAATGGCAAAATCATATTCTGACATGATTGGAGATCCAGCCGACGCGGCCTTTGGAATAATAATTGGCTCGATTTACTCGGCCTTTATCCAATCCTATACCAACCAACAGCAGAAACCATCCGTCGAGGATATACAAGAGTTTTCACAAATTATCAAAAAAAGAGCCCCTCAGATAAAGCGGAGTATCATAGACGCAAAACCCTAGAGTCTGACAGCTGACTTTTAATAAACAGTGTTGAGAAGCAAATGCGTTTGACGACGCGATTTTTCACGGCATCACTCTTGGCGTTCGGAATCGCAATTGCCTCATTGCATTACGCCCTCCCCCAAGATGGCATGCCGTCGGCTTTAGCACAGCCAGAGTTAGGGGACAGCCAACCGCCCCAATTGCCCTTCTTGGTACCAATCTGGATAAAAAACAACACGGCATCATGGTCCCAAGGTAAACTTGATGATTCCCAATTCATACTAGGGGTTCGTTATCTTATTGCAAACGACATGATGGCTCTCCCACATGAATATTCCAGCATGACACTTGAAAAACCCATACCCGCATGGATTAAAACTGTTGGTTCGTGGTGGGCAGACGGTAAAGTATCAGACTACGATTTTCTTGCATCCATCCAATATCTGATCTCCAGTGATGATATCAAGCTAGGACAGGCAGGAAATGTAACTTCCGCATTAGATTCTTCCACCCTTAAAAACAACTTTCCCAGAGGAAAGATAATGGTAGACAATGTCACCCTTGAAGTTCAGGTAGCAGAAACCCAAGATCAGATGATCGAGGGGCTCCAGTTTCAACAGGCCCTTCCGTACAACCAAGGAATGATCTTCGTTTTTGGCGAACCCCAAGTAGTTGCCATGTGGATGAAGGACATGACATTTCCGCTAGACATGATATGGTTCGATGCCAACGGGAACGTCATACATATAGAAAAAGACTTGCCCCCGTGTACGGAGAATGCTCCATGCCAGGTATATGACGGCGGCAGGCAAGAGGCAAAGTATGTCCTCGAGGTTACCTCCGGGTTTGCAGAAAAGTTCAATGTGACGGAAAAATCAAAGCTTGCGATATTGAGTTTACCCTAGAGAGGATCTTTTAACCGCCTAATTCCTTCCATGCCTGGCAGGCACTACAGATAAATCCCAAGTCAGCAGACCACAAGCAATGTCCGAGGTGGTCCAGTATCAGATCCAGCAGCTTGTCGACAACGGTCAGACGGTACAGCTATCGCTTGTGGAGGATGTCCAAACGGAGCCGGTTTCCCAAAAACAGCTTATGCTTGAGGCCATCAACAAAAAGTTGGAACCGGAGCTAAGAGACCAGATATTGCCATTCCTGGAAGCAATATTGCAAGCACAGCCCACCATCGCCATCAAGAGCTACGCACAGACTGCCATCGCCATCACAATGCCAAAGCGCCGGTATGAGAGAATGGGAAGTCCTCAGGTGGGACAGAGGCTAGAAATCAACATCAAAAAGGCCTAAATGAGTGCCTCTACGTCCCTCATGTTCTCAAGAGGAAGCGAACACGCGAAATCCTTACACACGTATACCTTGGCCTTGACATCAAATTCCTTGCCAGAAAAAAATGGAATTCCCTGAAGTTCCCTTAACACTTCCTGATTCCCCACCGTGACAAGAATTGATTCTGGAATGAACTTTTTCTCAAGTTGTGAGCCGAGGTCGCCGCAGGAGTTGTTGACAACAGTAATTTCAACTGGTTTCTTGACATACATGTAGATGACGTTAAGAAGTTGTCCAAAACCGAAGGGATTTTCTGCGGCCATGGCTGATAGCGATTCCATTATTTTCGTGCTAGTGTCAAGATATCGGCTTTCCTGTGTGAGGTGATAAAGGCGTAAAAGTGCACCTGCCGCGACGGAATTCCCAGATGGGACAGATAGATCATAGATGTTTTTGGTTCGGATGATCAGCCGCTCATGGTTGTCAGCGGTAAAAAAGAAGCATTTCTCTTTTCCATCCCAGAAATGATCTATCATATAGTCTGCATAATACTTGGCAAGATCTATGGATTTTTTTGATGGTTTGATTTCAAAGTAGTCTATAAGTGCGCTGACAAAATACGCGTAGTCGTCAAGATACCCACGCAGTTTTGCCATGCCGTCCTTGTAGGTATGGAGTAGCTCTCCATCCTTTGACAGTTTTTCCTCGATAAAACCAATGCATTTTTCAGCCGCCTCAAGATAGACCGCATTTTTTGTTACGCGGTAACCTCGTAAAAGGCCCGATACCATCATTGCGTTCCAGCTAACAAGAACCTTTTCGTCCCTACCTGGTTTTACTCGCTTTTCTCGCTCCTCAGAAAGTTTCGTCCTTCCCCTTTCCAGAATTGCCCTTGCCTCAGGCTCGGTCTTTCCAGAATGAAAGGCTGCAGATGACAGGTTAATGTCGTTATGCAGGATGTTATGCCCTTCGAAATTGCCACCGTCGGTGACATCATAGTAAAGGGAGAACAAGTCAGATTCAGGTCCCAATATGTCGCGTATCTCAGATTTTTTCCATACATAGTATTTTCCCTCCTCCCCCTCGGAATCAGCATCCTGTGCAGAGTAGAATCCACCCTCTGGAGAGGTCATCTCCTTTAGGACGTATTCAAGGGTCTGGTTAACCACCTCGAGGTACCTAGGATCCTTTGTCAATTGGTATGCCTCCGAGTACACTACCGGAAGCAAGGCGTTGTCATAAAGCATCTTTTCAAAGTGCGGTACCAGCCACCTAGAATCAGTCGAGTACCGGTGGAATCCACCACCTACCTGGTCATAGATCCCGCCGTTTGCCATCTTTGTGAGGGATTTCAGAACAAACTCCGTGAATTTCGATATGCCAGAGAGCCTCGAATACCTAAGCATGAAGGCCAAGTTTGAGGCATTTGGGAACTTTGGCGCATGGCCAAACCCTCCGTTGGTCGGATCACCCAGCGACATCAAATTCATAGCGGCCTCGTCGAGGATCGACTTGTCAAGTTTGGACGGAGTGGGTAGAATTTCAGTTTTTTTGAGGGTGCTTACAAAGTTCTCAGCCGCGAGCTCGACATCGCGTGGCTTTTCCCTCCAAGCTTGTGCAAGCTGTCGTACGACGCTTCCAAATCCTGGCCGCCCATAGCTGTCAAGTGGCGGAAAGTATGTGCCCACATAGAAAGGCCTCTGGTCCGGTGTCAAAAAAACACTAAGGGGCCATCCCCCGCTTCCCGTTGTCATCTGGCATACCTTCTGGTAGATGTCATCAATGTCAGGCCTCTCCTCCCTGTCTACCTTTATGTTGACGAAGTTTTCATTCATTATCTTGGCAATCTCCTCGTTTTCGAAGGACTCATGTGCCATAACATGACACCAATGACAGGCGCTATATCCAACACTGAGGAAAATGGGTTTGTTTTCGCTTACTGCCCTCTTCAGCGCCTCCTCGCCCCAGGCATACCAATTTACTGGGTTGTAGGCATGTTGTAATAGGTAAGGACTTGACTCATGAGCTAAACGGTTGGGTTCCACAGCCTTCAGAATCAAAAATGAGTATTTGTTTCTTCCACCGCGTCAGCCATATTTTTCAAGCATTAAATACGCGTAGAGAAGCTGCCAAGTGTGAATTGCAGAAGATGCCACCACATAGATGCTGCCCACGAGCCTTCTGGAAAAGGGCCATCAGTATTACTAGTGGGCAAGTGCCTAATACCAAATTGCTCCTGCAGCCAGTATCTTGATCCAATAGAAGAGATTGACGAAGACCTGATTTAGCGACTACTTTCCGGTGGCGTTTATGCCGATCTTTTCGCTGATAATTACTGATTTCGAAACTTTAGTTGTCGCAGTCGCATTCAATGTCGCATTCTCAGAATTTGTCTGGTTAGCTTTTTGCACGCCAGTATGATTGGAAGCTGCCATGGTCATGTTCGTCTTAGGTAAAGTATTCTGAGTGACTGCTTTTGTGACGTTTGTATTTGAGGGTAATGTTTGATTCGCTTTTCCCCCTCCCAAAGTCTTGGAAGCAATGGTTTGGTCGCTAGTAGTAGAGGATTGGTTTGTAACGGCGATTGATGTTTTGTTAGATCCTGTAAAGTTGGCCAGTGTTGCATTTGTATTATTGTTAACAGTCGTACTAGCCGTGATAGTTTGGTTGCCAGTTGCGGAGACAGTCTGGTTTACAGCCTCTTGAGGTGCCGTCTGGTTTACAACGCTATTTGTAACATTAGCATAATCCCCAACAGGAGTACTTGACCCAGTAATCATTTTCAAGTCATCTCTGAAGTTAGGCGTGAATATTAGAACCTTAATTTCTTGACCTTTCAAGTTATCCTCCTGTGTCTTCTGATAGTCCGTCGCATTTGCTAGTAGGTCTTCGTGTATGCCCAGGGCTAGCTTTTGTCCCACGGGGAGAGGATAGCTGAAAAGCACGACATTGTATCCAGTCTTAGGAGTTTGCAAGTAAACTTCGGCGTCTGCCATAAGCTGTGTGTTGTATGAGGCCGAACCGTTAAAGACCAGAACTTGCAAAGTGGTTCCAACGTTTTGTTTTGCGTCTTGGGTTTGTAGCACCCGGGCCTCGTCAAGAGAGCCAGATTCATCCAACAACTTGAGCTTTGCGCCTACAGGCTGCGATGCATCAAAAAGCACAATATTGTATCCCGATTTTGGCGTCATGGCGTCTACTTCTTGAGCTGCCATGATATTGGTAGAGAAATGATAATCATCTCCAATGGCCCACACGAGCAATCCAATTGCCACCAATGAAACCGATATCACAATCATCGAGTAGCCGACCTTTCTGTAATTGTGTGGGTTTTTGTCTTTTACAACAGGTTTTGGATTGCTGGCAGGTTCAGGGGGCGAAGACATTTGTTGTCCAAAAAATAGGTGCTGAATTTAATCTTTTATTAGTAAATAGGCCGTATATCGAATCGTCTGGCTTGGAAACAGTCCCTCAGTCGAGTCTGCCTTCAACCTTAAAGATCTGAAGTGTTATCAGATCTATTGCCTTTCTCAGATGGTCAGACTCGTCTATGAGATGGCGCTGATTTTGAACCATCCCCTTAAGGACACCCAGAAGAGATTTTTGGAATCCGTCCGCGGTAGACGCCTCCAAAGCGTTTATCCTTGATTCTAGAACATCGAGATCCTTCTGCATCTTCTTGCCGTGTGATTTCTCCATGAATTGGTTAACCCTCTCGCATATATCAAGATAGATTGGTTTGCAGGAGCCGGATTGGACATGTCGAATCCATATCCAGAAAAATTTCACAGAGGAATCGTTCAAACGACATATCTAATTCGAAGTTGGTTGTAAGAACGGATTGTCCAAGGATTTTGCCATCAACCCGGAAACTGATGGAATCCAAGTTATAACTCAACCGAGCAGCACCAAGCAGGTTTACCTGAACCTTATCAGGACCGCAAATATCGAGATTCTCCTGGTCTTTCCAACTATAAACGCGATTCGCAGGGAGGAGAAAATCGGAGTGTTGGACGAATTGATTAGGGCTGCAAAGAGAGGCGTAAACATAAGGATGCTTTCCCCTGAGGATGATTTTATCAAGATACAGACGAGCATCCTCAAAGAAAACAACATCATGGTACAGAAGATCGAGACATCAGCCGAAACCAAATTCAAGTTGCTCGTCGCTGACAAGAGACTGGTGTTGGTTGTCGAGACCCAAGACGATACAAGATCTGAGTTCACAGAGGCAATAGGGCTTGCAACAATATCCAACAGCAAGGCGAGTGTCCAACCATATGTTTCCATATTCGAAAGTTTTTGGCGCGAAGCGCAGCTATATGAAAAGGCAAGGGATGCAGAGAGAGTAAAAGACGAATTCATCAACATTGCCGCACATGAATTGAGGAATCCCCTCATGCCCATAATAGCCAGCATTGAGAATCTTAAGGACGACATTGGGGAGATCTTTATGATAGACCGGGGACAGAAAATGAAAGAGATAAGGGAAAGCTTGGATTCCAGCCTAAGCATCATATTAAGAAATTCCATGAGGCTGCTTCAGCTTTCTGAAGACATATTGCAGGTTAGCAAGATAGAATCCGGCACTTTCAAGATGAACATGGAGTCCGTCGACATGAATTCCCTAATCGACCAAGTTTTATCTGACATCAAGAAAAAATACACGGGACAAAAGCCAGAAGTTCGGTACAGTTTCGAATCCCAACTTGGGAAGAACAATTCCGGGTCGGGTCTGGTATGCGACAGATCAAAACTCACCCAGGCATTGTTCAACCTACTTGACAATGCAAGTAAATTCACCTCTAGTGGCGAGATAGAGATAATAGCATCCCGCCGCAACGACGAAATCCTTCTCGAGGTGAAGGATTGCGGTCCAGGCATAGACCCCATGATAAAGAAAAGGCTTTTTGAGAAGTTTGCCAGCGGGTCGGAAAAAGGAACCGGCCTTGGGCTTTACATCACCCGGAAGATAATAGAAGCACATGGGGGAAGAATATGGGCTTTAAACAACATGTCCGGAAAGGGCGCAACTTTTTCCATATCCTTGCCTTCCAACCTGCATCATAAAGACTCAGGACTTGACAATATCCCACCGGAAAATCTCGGAATGAAAAAATCAATGCAGTTCTACGGAAGTTAAAATGGCCCAGTTTCTTTTTGGACGACAAGGTTTTGCAGTTATACCTAGATGGCTCCGTGGGAGGCATAGCCGTTAATGCTTGCCAGAATCCTCATCCTAGACGATGAAAGAGACATCTTGGAATCCCTCAAGACAGGCTTGGAAAGACGGGGCTATGATGTAGAGATCTCTTGCGACCCAAAGACAATGCTTGCCAAATTCAGGCCTCAAAAATACGACCTTGTATTCTTGGACATGAAGATGCCCACAATGGGCGGTTTTGAGATATACAGGGAGATAAAACAGAAAGATCCAACTGCCAGAGTCGTATTTCTTACTGCGTTTGAAATTCATCATGGCAGCATCACAAAGACCTTTCCAGACTTGACCGAAAAAAACTTCATCCAGAAACCCATATCCATTTCGAGACTGGTCGACCTAATCAAGGGGATACTATACGATAGCCCACATGGCCCATAGGTGAAACCCGCGGATTTGTACCCCCTCTTTCCCTCACTGACAAACCGTCCAAATCAGGCAAAGCCCGGGTTTTCAAGCGTGGACACAAACCGCATTATTTCTCGATCCCAGAGCAGGTCATCGAGGCACATTTTTGCCTCGTTTATAACGGATTGGTAATTATCCCCGTATACCTCCTTCAGAGTGAGGCGCAGGTATTCAGGATGGTCATAACAATCTGCAAGTCCTGCTTCGTAAAGGGCATTTAGCTTCGCTAAAACTGCATTGTATTTCTCGTTTCCGCTCTTCATCAGCACTAATTCTATGCACGAAATAAGGGCCAGCTTGTTCTGGGCGGCCGAATCCATGTGCCTGACGGCTACTCGTTCATTTTTATAATTTTGTATCACAATATACCTAAAACAGGATACACGTGAATTGTCAGTAGCACAAAGTCAAAGGCTGGGCTTTGGATAAGGTTAAAAGAATTACGGATTAACGATGGATATGATCGAGGAAAAAATCGAGTCACTTAAGATTTCCATTCCCGTACCTCCCAAACCAGCCGGTTCCTATGTACCGACCGTAAGAACGGGGAACTTGGTCTTCGTGTCAGGACAGATTCCAATCAAGGATGGCAAGGTCGAGTTCCAGGGCAAGGTGCCCACTGAGATCTCGGTGGACATGGCACAAAATGCTGCCAGGCTCTGCGCCATCAACATCCTGGCACAATTGCGTGCAGAAATTGGTAGTCTAGACAATGTTTCAAGAATCGTCAGGCTTTCCGGCTTTGTGAACAGCGCCTCCGATTTTGTTGAACAGCCCAAAGTCATCAACGCCGCATCAGACCTGCTGTTCGAGATATTTGGGGAGAAGGGAAGACATTCCAGAGTGGCATTAGGCGTGGCTAGCCTTCCGTTAAACTCCGCTGTAGAAATAGACCTTGTGGCAGAGGTCAGATGAGCTTAGAATTGAATTTTTTAATGAACTGAGCTATCTTGTCTTTTGGGATTACGGCGCCGCATGCCTTGTCATGACCACCTCCCGAACCTCCCAAGTCGGTAGCAAGTTGGTTTACGATTCTTCCAAGATGAAGTTTGCACGATCTGGAACCTCGAATGGAGACTGCGTAAATGCCCTTTTCCTCCCGGAGTTTATAGGAAACTCCAACGTCCTTTCCGGATAATCCCAAAACAAAGTTAACCACCATGCTTGCGCCAGAATCGGTAACTTCCATGTAGGCAAGATTTTTCATTTTTTTCATGTTATCTTTGACTTTTTGAATAACGCCCGAGATTCGTTCTGCTTGAATTCGAGCAAATTCGAATGTGTTTGGGATGTCATGCGGATATTTTGATTGGCTCAGCTCATCCACTAGGTAGAGCAGGTATTCATTGTCCTTTTGATGGCTCACGATGGTGAATGTGAGGACTGTCGCCTCAAGCAGGATAAACTGCCTGTCGAATCTCTGGAGAAGTTTAGATCCCATGGGCCTGTCTTCCATATAGTCAGTAACCGCTGAACAGGCAGCAAGGAGTGAGCTATGATCATTTAGTTTCGATTTGAATGCATTGTATACTTGGACTGTCGTGCATTCATCAACAGTATGAATTAATTTTACTTTGAGTGCTTCTATCTTCTTCTTTATAGATTCGTCAAGATCATGATGATCAACATAGGTGACAGATACCCGCTTCTTCCTCAAATTCTTCAAGAGATCGACGAATTGGTCCTGATTAGTCTTACTCAGTCCAAGGTCGCAGATGAAAACAGATTTTATCGAATCGTCATTCCCTATCTGTTCAAGTTCAGTCATCAAGCCTGGGTAGTCGACAAGCCTTGTATCCCCTCCGAATGCCTGTCTGACAAGTGATGCCGCACCTATTCCATCTGCATCTTCCTTGTGTGAAATACAAACAACCTTGGTCCTTGCCATAGAACTAACAAGGCAGAATAACCCTCATTTAAACTAAAAACGACTTTGGCAATGGAATCTACACCGCAAATGGCACGTGTTTTTTCAGTGTCATGTAATTTTTGAATTCCGAAACTAGGTGCTTGTGCTTCATCCCGTCCTGAATTACCACGCAGTACATGTCATAAAACGAGATCCCAAGGAGCCTGGATTCCCTGTCAAGCTGAGAGATTTCATCGAGTATTTTTGGGTCACTAGTCTCAACGACAAAGTTATCCACCAACCTTATGAAATCCTCCTCTAGTTGAGCCAATTCGCCTGTTCCTTTGAAAATTTTCCTATATGTAGGAGAGTTGTCAGATTAGACCAAGTGCTTAAATTTTTACCCGCTTTGGTTCTTAGCAATAATTTAATACGTATTTTTTGCAGTATACTTTGGGTGCAAACAAAAAACATCGGGCTTCGCAACATCGAGGTGGCCGATACAAAGATCTGTGCGATAGATGGGATTAATGGCAAATTAATCTATAGAGGATACGACATTTTAGATCTAGTCAAGAAATCCAACTTTGAGGAAACAGCATGCCTTCTTTTAAACGACGATCTTCCTACACCGAAGATTCTTTCAGAATTCTCAAACAAGCTGGTGGAGGCAAGAAGCATCCCAGACGGGGTCGAAAAGAACCTCAAAAACCTCCCCAAATCAGCAAACCCGATGGATGTCATCCAATCCAAGGTATCCGAGCTTGCCGTCCATGACCTCGAAAAAGGAGACGACAGGAACGCCAATTATGGAAGGGCAATCAGCCTGATTTCGAAGATGCCAATAGTCATAGCGTACTGGGATAGAATAAGAAATGGTAAGGATGTAATTCCCCCATCGGCAAAACTTGGGCACGCAGGAAACTTCCTTTATATGCTCACAGGAAAAGAGCCGGATTCGGAAATTGCCCGTATTTTCGACATTTGCCTCATTCTTCATGCAGAACATAGTTTTAACGCATCGACCTTTGCGGCAAGAGAGGTGGCATCAACTCGTGCCCACATGTTTGCTGCAGTCAGTGCTGCGATTGGTGCGCTTAGTGGAGAACTGCATGGTGGAGCGAATTTCCAGGTGATGAAAATGTTGCTTGAGATAGGATCCGAGGAGGCCGTGGAACAATGGGTCAAGACTAAACTTGCCAAGGGTGAGCGAATAATGGGAATGGGTCATGCAGTGTACAAAACCTTCGACCCCCGTGCAGAGGTTTTACGGGAACTTTCAAGAAGGCTATCGGAGAAGACAGGACAGCCTTGGTTCAAGATCACAAAAAAGATCGAGGATGTGACGGAAGAGGAGATGAAGAAGGTCAGAGGTTCTGACATTTTTCCAAACGTCGACTTGTATAGTGCTTCCACCTACTACATGTTAGGCATACCGATGGACCTTAACACGCCCATATTTGCGGTGTCAAGAGTGGCAGGCTGGACAGCCCATGTAATCGAGGAGAAGTTCGCCGAAGCCCAACCAAAACCAATGCTTTATCGTCCAAAGGCGGTTTATGTCGGAAAGTACTGCGGACCATCAGGGTGCGAGTACGTTCCAATCGATAAACGAGTGGTTCCACACTAAAATTGAAAATAGATAAATGCTTATTATAACGGCCCATAGAAAAGCCATTCCATGAAAGTCCCATGGGGCATAATCATTTTGGTTAGCTGTTTGCTCCTTGCAGTATACGTCATGGCTGATTTTCTGATACCGGACGTGATATGCAAAATAATCCCCCCTGAAACCAATGTGAAGCAATATGCAGGGCAGTACAACCCCGACGTATTTGGCGACATTTGTTCAGCATTGACCTGATCCTAGACTTTTAGCAAACTTGTTCGCGGCACTCATGATCTTTTTCTGATACGGAACCATATCCTTAGGCGGTCTTTTGAAGAGTTTTACCTCGCTGCTCTGAAAATCTCGTACAATGTTACCAGTTTTTACAGATGCGACAAACACGTGAGAAATATCATGTCTCGTACGCATCGTGTTCTCATATACGCCTAGGAACCCATCCAATTTTACGACTAGGTTCAGCTCCTCCTTTGCAACCCTTATTGCAGCATCCGAGAGTTTCTCTCTCTTGAATACCACCCCTCCGGGCAGATTCCATTTATGCCGATAAGGAGGTATAGTCCTTTTTGCAAGAATGATCGAATTGTGTTCTCTTATCACCACGTCGACAGTCGAATAGGGAAAATAGGTTGAAAACTTGTCAAACAGCTTGTTCGGAGCTTTTACGAATTTTCCCTTCATGTATGAGTCATAATTCGGGCAACCTTAAAGATTTGTCATAAGTGACATCTATGCAGTTCAGTTTCTTTTTGCTAGCCAGTCTTTTGCCTTGGTGTCAATGTCATATCGATGAAGCACGTGGAAAACCATATCGTAGAAGGAAATTCCTCGCCTTTGAGCCTCTCCGTCTATCCATCTCAGACCTTCAGCAAGCTCCGGGTCATACGCCGAGAACTCAACCAGTTCATCCACCATGTTTGTAAAAAAAGAATTTGCCTCTAGCACGTAAACAAATTTTCATTTTTGTTATTCAGGTATATATTCAAAATATATAGACAATCGCATCAATTTAGTTGAGTGGTTTTCTTGCCCTTCATGTCAAAAGGATCTCGAAAATGATTCTACCGTCCAAATACACATGCGGTGATCCAGATTGATTGAACCCGTACCATTTGTAGAAGATCTTGTTCCCCAAAGTCACAGCCCAAAGTTTGGTATTGTTGATTTTCAAACTTTCCGAATGTCCAATCTATGCACAAATGAATCCGGGGACTAGTTGTTTCGGACATTCCAAATTAGCATCGCTTGGATACCATCTCGAAATAAATATGTATGACATGATATTTTTGATCGTTGCGTGGATCACACCTATTATTCTGACGGTAGTAAAACAAAGATCGCATGGACAATTGAAAGTGGTTCCACAAGCGCGGATCAAGTAAGAACTCATATCGATGACTATTATGACAAGTTGACAATTGAGCAGTCAAAGTACGTTGCTCTTCACGTAGGATTGTTTTGGGGAATCGGCAGATTCATTATAAAAAATGGCGACAAGGTAAACATGATGCTTGATCTTCACTCCATGTTTGAAAACCTCGCTGAAGACAAGACTAGTCAAGACGGTTTTGTAAACCACAGAATCAGATTCATACGGCAACTGATAAGCCAACGAAAATTGAATGTGAAATTTGTCATGATAAAACCCGAACAAAACAAGTCGAGTCTGCTACTTTCGTAGTATCACGCCAATATCCATCAAGTTAGTATGAGTGTGCCCTGTAAAGATCGCCCCATCATACTTCCTCATGTAATAAAATGAATTGTTATCCTCCAAGCACTCATCCAGATCCGCTTGCGGCATGCCAGATGTCATAATGCCGCCTGCCGCTTTAGTATTACCATCGATGCCATCAGTACCTACCGAAGCGACCACAGTTTCAAGCCCATAGTTTTGCAATTTCTTCAATATGTGAAGAACCAATTCCTGGTTCCTGCCCCCCTTGCCGCGCCCAGTAACCTTAACCGTGGTTTCCCCCCCGAATACAATGCAAGAGTTTTTTCTAAGAGGAAACAATTTCGACAACTTTAACGCTGCCCCCCTTACGTCACCATAAACAGGCCATAACATCCGGGTTTTATATCCAAGTTTTCTTGCCTTCGATCTCATCGCAACCACCGGATCCCTATTGGTTAGGATTATGTGATTTTCTATCCTTGGTTTTTTTGGAGTTTCAGGGATCAACCGCTTTTCCCCCATGAGGATCCTATCCCAAACAGGTTTTGGAGTATCTTTTCTCAGGTCGTACTTTAGCAGGATACGCTTTGCGTCAGAAAAGGTAGATTTGTCACAATATGTAATTCCCGAAGCAATTACTGAAAGGTCGTCACCCACTACGTCAGACATTACAAGAGAAACTGCGTGGCAGGCAAGATTCTCGATAAGCCTGCCTCCTTTTACCTGTGAAAGGTGCTTTCTCACGCAATTTATTTCCTTAATGCTAGCGCCTGATTTTATGAGCGATGTGTTTATCCGCTGTTTGTCTCCCAGGGAAATCCCATCAGGCAAAGAAACGAGGGATGAGGTTCCTCCGGATATTAAAAACATGACAAGTGCTGTTGGCTCAAGACCGTTTAGGAATTGCAGTATCTTGTGGGCCGCCAAAACACTCTTCTTGGTAGGCACGGGATGGCCTGCGCGTATCACGGTAACTCTTTTTGAATGAATCAGTGATGCCATGCCTTCCGGAATCACTACAATCCCAGATCGTATGCGGGTACGCTCATTTACCACCTTTGCCATTAGATCGGCCGACTTGCCAATCGACACCACGTTTACGCTTGAGTATCTATCAAGTTCGAGATTCTTACCATTCAATCTAAGGCGATTCCCACTAAAAATATCAGAAATGGCGTCTTTGGGAAGGGATTTTTTGAGGCCATGTTCTAGTATGGAAAGCGTATCTTTTTTTTCGCGGCTTGTTGCCAATTCATCGTAATTCAATATTTTCGGTTCAATTTTCAAACACAAAGTTGTCGATTTACAAATCTTTGAACCTTTTCCAACACAACACGGATCTAGATTTAAAAGGGATGCGGACCCTTGTTACAGTTTTTTTATATATGGTATGGATTAAGGAACATCATGGTTAGTTTCGATTTCAAATCGAAAGGCAAACTTTCGGTCTTCGTTGGGCTTTCAGTCATTGTCGCAATCATCATAATTCCAGCATTTGGCGACCCCGAGGTCAAGCCAACAAGCGGTGGGACCATAGACGTCAGTTTTGCAACAGATCCTGCAACCCCCACACCGGGAGGACAGACCAACCTAAACATTGCCTTCATCAACAAATCCACTCACGCCACTCAGCAGCATATTGATTATAAAATTTCAGTAATGGAAGGAAGCAATCAGATTTGTGGGACTTCAGTTTTGCATACTGCTGAAGGGTCTATAAGCTTCCCATGTCAATTCCCCGATGCCGCCACATACCAAGTAGTTGTCGAGGTGGATGGGATTTTGTTCCAACCAATCCCTCCTGAAACCGCCACGTTTACCGTAAACCTAGGCGGGGGAACAGCTCCGGCCACAAACTCGACCGGGATGGTAATACCTTCATGGATAAAGAAAACAGCGGGCTGGTGGGCAAGCGGTCAGGTAGGTGACCAGGACTTTGTCAAGGGCATCCAATATATGATTCAAAATGGGATAATGCAGATCCCCGCGCAGTCAAGTCAGACTCCATCCTCGGCCTCCTCCGGAATCCCCTCATGGGTCAAGAAAACAGCGGGCTGGTGGGCAAGCGGTCAGGTAGGTGACCAAGACTTTGTCAAGGGCATCGAATGGCTCATATCCAACAACATAATAGTTCTTTCCCAGTAGACTGCATTGTAACTCATGAATATTGTTACGCAACCCTTAAGCGATCGAGGCGTGTGATTTCAACCATATGTCTGGAACACCAGATCTAAGAGACAAAGTTGTAGAAAGTCGCGGATTCCTAAAAAAACTGCAGCTTTCAATTCCAGGATTGCGCGAATATCGAAAATTAGAGGACATAAGAGCAGCAGACGAGCTTCTGCGCAAACAGGTTTTTGACAAGATGGATGGCGCCAAAAGCAGGCTAGAGGCATTGAGGAAGGCCATGGCAGACAAGGGAGATTTTGCAAGCCTCACACAGATAGGTTCTGCAATATCACAATTACAGCAGATATCGGGCGAGGTATTACATGCACAGCAGGGAGCGGCTGGCATCTCGCCGAACATACGCATAGATGAAAATGCCTTAAACAAACTTTACGAGTATGATTATAATTTCGTCAACAGTGCAGAACAGGTGTTTTCTGTCACAGATGCCGCTGTAAGTGAATACATGGGAGGAACCACAACCTCTCAGGCCATAGCCATCAAGGTTAGCCAAATACTAGATGATTTCAAACATGCATGGCAGGTACGCATGGAATCGGTAGAAAATATACTGGTAACAAAATAAGATGATGAAAATGATAATAAGCAGAAAAGAGCCAAGTGAATAGCAGATGTTTGGCCATAAAAAAGATCCCAATTTTGGCGGCGGTAGCGCAATTGGTTCTACTACTATAGAGTGGGATTCGCAGTACAAGGAAGGGAACATAATGTGGAAAGTCCCACGACTAATAAGGCTCAACGATAACATTGTCGTAAGGGAGGATGAGATTGCCGTCTTTTTCAGGGACGGAAAGGTACTCACATATTTCGACAAGCCCAACAGATACGCTCTAACGGATTTCAACGCACCCATCGTAGGAGGACTTTTGAAGTTCTTTACCGGAGTGCAGCAAGCCGCAGAAGTTTACTATCTTCAGAACAGATTCATCGACGGCAAGTTCGGGTCAACTCAGCCATACCAATTTGTCGACCCCGTCTTTGGCATCGTCAACCTTAGAATCTTTGGCGAATACAGATGGAAGATATCCCAGCCTGAAAACTTTGTCAACCAATTCGTAGGGACGTTCGCCGTTCAGACATCGGATGAAATTGAATCCAGACTAAAGGAGCAGATGGTCCTCTTGGCGTTTAATGCAATTGGCAAAATGAAGGACAATGGGTTGAAGGTAACCGACCTAGCAGCAAACCTCCAAAATATAGAACAGGTCGTCCTTGCAAACTCCACCTCTAATTTCGGCCAATACGGCATAGAAATCAACAAGATATCAGGTCTGACTATAAGCCTCCCAGACGAAGTACAAAAGGCAATAGACACAAGATCCCAAATGTCGGTTCTCGGGGTAAACTACCTGCAGTATCAAGCAGGGCAGGCTATGACTGATGCAGCCAAGAACCCAAGCGGGATAGCCGGTGCAGGTGCCGGTCTTGGCGTAGGCTTTGGTGCGGGTACAGGACTTGGATACGTAATGGCTGGCCAGATGGCTCAAGGAATGTACCAGCCTCCGATGAGACAATGCTCCAAATGCGGCATGATGATGCCGGTTTCAAACAATTTCTGCCCTAATTGCGGTGCGAGCCAGCAACAGATCCAGCAACCAAAACCTCAGGAGGGCATACTATGCCCACAATGCGGATCCCACATCGCCACTGATTCCAAATTCTGTCCCAGCTGCGGCAAGCAGTTGAAAACTTAGGTGATATCATGTATTGCATTAAATGCGGCCACCAACTTCCAGATGACGCCTCTTTTTGCCTTAATTGCGGAGCTAAACAAGAAATCCAAAACTCCACAACAACCCCTCAGGCTGAAACCCAAGAACAGCCAGCGGGAGCCAAGGAAATAAAATGCCCCAGTTGCGGGGCGCCTATCGCTCCAAAGTTTGGCGAGATGGTAATAACCTGCGAATATTGTGGAAGCAGCGTCACCCTAGAAAACACAGGTTGGAAGAACATCGCAAAACATACCATGCTTCCCATCAATGTTGTGGACAAGGACGACATCACTGCGAGACTACGGAAAATGATGGACAGGGGCCTACTTCACAGACATCTCCAAGAATCCTCGCAACTTGAGGAGATCAGCCTTAGCATGGTGCCTTACTGGATCATACCGGTTGCCGCACGTACCAACCTTGTTGCAGTCGATATGGCTGCAGAAGTAGGAAACATTGCTACAACCGCAGCCTTGTTTGGCGTCATGGGAGGAGCAATGGACGGCGGGTTTGGTGGAAATAGGGGAGGAGGGTTTGGCGGCGGAATGATGGACGGTATGCTCATGGGATCCGTGCTTGGCGGCGGCGGAATGATGGGTTCAGGAAACACAAAAAAGGCATACACCATAGATGCCAACTACAACTGCCCCGTAGTAGCTCTAAAGGCGTTAACAATGTACCAGCCGCATGACTACGAGTTTTCTCTAGACGGCAGGGTTGATTTTGACCCCAAGTCCATACCAAAATCTATCAAAATTTTAAACGGAGACATAAACGAAGATGCCGCGAAGAATCAAGCCAAAACTTTGGCCGACAGACTCCAATCAGAAAAGGCCCATTCCAAATACCACATGATCCAGCAGATAGAAACTCAGGAGGATGTCTCAAGTGGCGAGCTCCTACACGTTCCGATTTGGTTTGCAAAATACGACCACAAGGGGAAGAAGATAATCTTGGTTGTGGATGCCAACTCTGGCGCAGCAATAAACAGCATCGGAGTCTAACTACTTCTTCAGGAAATACGCCTTTACCGCATCCAGTGCTTCCCGCACTGGTTTGACATGCCCGAATTCATCCATTACCAAGTCGTGTGCCTCCAAGATTTTCCTTTTGTTGTCAGGTTCATCCTTGAGTAGGACTATCATATCTTCAAGTCTGTCAGCAAGCTTTAGTTGGTCTTCAGAGTCGACATTATTCAAAGCGTTAACATCATCCTGTCCCAAGACATCCTTATGGGGCGCGGCCTTTGAGAGTACTCTTATGATTGAATCAATCTCGGATATGGCATCATCGGGATTCTTGGGATTCATTTTCTTAATACCCTCCAGTATTTAGATATAAAAATCACACCCTTTTTCTCTTGGGACGTGGATATAACAATGCCTGTTTTTACTACCGAGTGCTGACAAATCAAATCCTTTTCTCTTCCTAAGATGCAGACTTGAAAAGATGGATGCCGATAGTCGACCTTTTCCGGATTACAAAAAAGCAAATAGTATAATAATAATAAAAAATCTAAGTTTGTTATGTACACAGTAAGAATTCCCAAAACAATTAACTTTGGTAAAGATGCTTTATCGGAAACACAATATCCAAAAAACGCCCTAGTCGTGACAACGGCACCTCCAGAAGTCTCCAAGAAATGGCTTGCAAGGATGAAAATTACAGACTATATGCTATATGACAAGGTGGAACCCGAGCCATCCATCGAAACCGTAAGCAAAGTTATTGCAGAATTCAAGCCTAAGAATCCCTCTGCAATAATTGGGTTGGGAGGTGGAAGTTCCCTCGATGTTGCAAAATATGCGAGTACCGAGATGAAGATACCGAAAATACTCATACCTACAACCTTTGGGACCGGGGCCGAGATGACCACCTATTGCGTGCTCAAATTTGAAGGTAAGAAGAAACTCCTACAGGACGAGCGATTCCTAGCAGATGTGTCCGTCATAGATTCGTATTTTATGGAGGGGACGCCGGAGGCAATCGTCAAAAACTCGGTCTGCGATGCATGTGCACAGGCTACCGAGGGGTACGACAGTAAGCGCGGGAACGAGTTTACAAAGATGTTGTGCAAGTCTGCCTTCGATGTTTTGTATGACGCCATAATGAACAACAAACCAGAGAATTATCCCTTTGGGTCCATGCTCTCTGGAATTGGTTTTGGCAACGCTTCGACTACGCTGGGGCACGCATTGTCATACGTTTTCTCAAACGAAGGAGTCCCACACGGATACTCGTTGTCATCCTGCACCACAGTTGCACATAAGTTCAACAAGTCCATATTTTACGACCAGTTCAAGGAGGTAATAGAGAAGCTCAAGTTTGACAAGCTTGCTCTCAAGACACCAATCGACCAAGCTGCAGATGTCGTCATGACAGACAAGGGACATTTGGATCCAAATCCCATCCCGGTAACAAAACAGGATGTAATGGGTCTTCTGCAGGACATCGTAAACGGCAAACTGTAGAAGTCACCATTCCCCTGACAACTTGATGGGTTGGGCGCCCAGATCAACCTTTTATGCAACCGACCCCAACATATTGAAAGCCCCAATGCAAGAGCTATTTAGCACCAACGATCTACGGGAGAAAATACTCAACATCCTTCATGAGGAAGGGTTCGACTCGTCGTGCTATTCCAAAATATTGGATTATACCATAGATTTGTTCCATCAAAAAGGTCTTGGCATAGACTACTACGGTTACCACAACATAATCCATGAACTTGAGGTGACCTACGTCACCTTAGTAGCCTCCCAATGGCAGAACCAGCAGGGCCTAATATCAAAAGACGACATCAAGTATCTGTTTGCCTCCGCTCTTTTTCATGATTATGATCCGCAGAAACGAGTCGACAAACCACATGAACCCGACGCGGTGAACTTTGTTAAGACGGATAAGACACTCGGCATCCTCTTCAAGGAGGCAAACATAGACACCAATGTGGTTGCCGCATTAATTCTACGCACTACATATCCGTGGAATGGGGAGAAAAAAGAAAATGCCGAGTTGCTAATTGACAACTTTTATTCCATGGCAGACATTACAAGAGAGAACACCGCAGTCATCGATCATTTCAAAAAGCTTGGCTGGTTCCTTTCTGTGTCCGACAGGATTGGGGGGTACGCCCTTGGGAACTTTTCATACGCGCTAGAAATGGCAAAAAAGAACGCTCATTCACTTGCATGGCACCCGAACCTAATTGCGATGAGATCCGTGGCTTATTTTGAAGACCTTCTGAACAGCGAATCTGAAATGTGCAATCAGATCCTGGGTTCGTTGCCAAGGGCTATGCGCAAGTCTTTCATGGAGAACGTGTTGGGATTTATGAAACTACGGGAAACAGAAATTCAAAACCAGGCTTCGGTAATTTATGACAAGGTCCACCTTGTGCCCATCATAGACCCAATGAAGACAAGGGAGAAGGACGAATTCGTCGAGGCACTTTTTGAGATCTACCAAGAATTACCTTCGCCTTTGCAATTCAACAGGACTGGTTTTGCAGAGTCAGTACGCAACCCAGGCGTTTTGCTCAACACTTTGAGGTATGGAGATGAACACGGTCCCATCGTTGGTTTTGTGAAAGGAAGGTCGCTTGAAAACTACAAGCTCAGGACAGGAATTGATGATCCACAATTTGGCAAGGGAGATACCATTTTCCTGGAACCCATCGCCTTAAAGATGGGGTTTTGGGGTCTTGGAGGAGGCAGAGAAATGCGGCTGATGTTTCTCATGCAGGCCCAGTCCAAGGGGTACAAATATCTATCAAGTTTTGCCTTGAGGGATGTGATCAATGAAAGGATGAGGCGGAATGAAAGGATTGAGTTTGTAAAACAGTTTGATCCCGAGAGATGGGACTATTACAGGGTAAAATTGTAGCCCCATATCCCCAAGTCGACATCCTTCCAATTCTTTGCCCCGTTTGCCCCAAAAGCCGGTGTAGTCGGTCTTTTTACTAGACTTAAATAGCGCTTCTTAATGACCAAATTGCAACAGGTTTCAAGATAAAATGATCAAGTTTGGAATTCAACAGGGGTTGAATGTTGCCCGACTTGGGCTGACAGAAGATCAGATCCTCACAGCATGTGTTCTGGCAGACAAAGTGGGCTACGACTCAATCTGGTACATGGACCACAGTAATGTTCCTCAGTGGAACCACGCCATTGTAAATGATCCATGGGTCATGCTTTCGGCTATCGCTTCGATTACTAACAAGGTAGAGCTCGGAACTTGCGTTACCGACGCTGTCAGGAGACATCCTTCCAATATCGCCCTTGCCACCATCACCTTGGACAGAGTTTCCCATGGCAGAGGAGCGCTCGGCATTGGCGCTGGGGAAGCACAAAATATCAAGGAATTCAAGATCCAATGGGACAAGCCGGTAGGAAGATTCGAGGAACAGCTCCAGATAATAAAACTGCTCTTTGGCTCATCACCCGACCACAGGGTTAGTTTTAATGGCGAGTTTTACCAACTCGAGGAGGCTTGTCTCCAAGCCAAACCCATACGAGCGCCTCATCCACCAATTTACATGGCAGCAGGAGCACCTAGAACCCTGGCCCTTTGTGGCAAGTATGGCGACGGTTGGATTCCCATAGGCTACACTCCCGAACTATACGAGGAACACGTAAAATCAATCAAACAATCCATGAAGGAGAATGGCAGAGATGGCTCCAATTTCCAGTATGGTGTAGACATAGATGTCTATTTTTCCGATGATGCAGAGGCAGCATGGGCAAAGATGAAAACTGCTGTGAAAGTCAGCCTTTTCAAACCAGAGGTCCTGAAAGTACATGGAATAAAGGACATTGCAGGGTTCGACTTCAAGAAATACTTTACAGAGTATTCAATGTCCAACCAAGAATGGATAGTAAAGATGAGGGAGGCCGCCCAGACAATTCCTGACAAGGTTGCGCGATCCTCCATAGGTATGGGAACTCCAGACGACATCATCCCGGTATTTGAAAGGTTCATCAAGGCAGGGGTGAATCACTTTATCGTGAGATTCTGGGGATCAGGATATTTTGGCTCCATTGACAAGTTTGCATCCACCGTGATGCCATACTTCAAAGATCAGAACAATCCCAGAAAATAGCCAAAGTTAGAGATACCTGAAAATAGTCATCTTTTCCGAGTTTGGAAGTTCTGACACTAGTGCAAAATTGTAAAGCGGGTATGATTTTTTGTAGTTCTTCATGAACGACCACGCCACGTCATGTGTCTTGAATTCCGTCCTTATCCCTTCTATTGAAAACTCTCGACCAAAAACATCGAACACCTTTATCATGTATTTTTGAGGGCGCTTGTGAGGCTTTGCTTTTAAAAGCCATGCAACCGCAAACACAAAGACTGCGAGCATTACCAGAGCCGCGCCTATCTCTTTCAGGTGGACCCAGAAGATCGACGGTATAGTGCTGCCAAACAAGTTGTAGACAAAGCTTGAAAACCCCGCAACGGAGGAGCCAATCATCAGGAAGGCCTTAAAATTCGACTGATCGATCCCAGATTTCATGCCAGAGGATATCAATGCCCCCAATTTAACTATTAATCCATACGCAAAAATATCAAAGGTTGTAATCTAGAGTATGCAGCTGCTTGGAAGGCTCGAGATAAAGTCAAAGGATCGTATCGTCGGGTTCCTAAACAGTCAGGAGACCGGCAGGGTCAGCAGCATAGACAAGGATGGCTACCCGCAAATAATCCCAATGAACTTCGTTTATGCAAGAGATGCCATATTCATGCACTCCCATATCAGGGGAGAGAAGCTTGAAAACATTACAAGAAATCCACTGGTAGGATTCGAAGTGGACAAAAGCTTGGGGTTCTTGCCATCATATTTTAGTCACCCCACCGATGCCTCTCAGGCAGACACCCTCTACATAAGCGTGGTCATAAAGGGCGAGGCGTCGATTGTAACCGACAAGAAGGAAAAGGCATTCGCCCTTAACTCTCTCATGGAAAAGTATCAACCCGAAGGAAGGTATGAAAAGATAACGCCTGAGATGCATGTAGTGGACGAGGTGGCCATCATCAAGGTCGTTCCAAAGACAATGCGGGGCAAGTACAAGGTGGGCCAACACCTAGACCAAAAAACCAGGCTTGAGTTAGCAAGGCGCATACTGGAAAGAGGCGCCCCCACAGCAGGAGAAACCCTAGAGGCAATGGGCATAAAGAGGACGAGCGCAGGGCTTGAGGCGTCAGATGATATAAGATGGTAGGAATCCCTCCCATAGATACTCTACAGTTTCTAAGGTTTCATGCCAATTCGGTAAGACATAGAACTCAAAGTTTTTGTTAGGAATACACCGCTTTAAGGTCGTCTTGCTCCAGAACCAAGGCTTTGAACTGGTATCCGATTTTGCCCCGACAGGGGACCAGCCACAGGCCATCAAGGTCATCTCTGACGGCATAATGACGAAAAAAATTCAGACGCTACTAGGAGTAACAGGGAGCGGTAAGACGTTTACTATGGCAAACGCCATCCAAAGGACTGGTAAGAACACCCTTGTGATATCCCACAACAAGACCCTTGCTGCACAGCTGTACTCGGAGCTTAAACAATTCTTCCCCAAGAATAACGTAGGATATTTTGTAAGCTATTACGACTATTACCAACCAGAGAGCTACATACCTCAGACTGATACCTATATTGAGAAAGACACGCAGATAAACGAAAAGATTGAAAAAATGAGGCTCGAGGCTACTGCCATGCTGCTCTCAGGGGAGCCCACAATCATAGTTGCGACCGTATCATGCATCTATTCACTCGGTTCTCCCAGAGACTGGGAGGTCATGTCGATTACCGTGGAAAAAGGGATGGAAATAGGGCGGCTTTTGTTGATCAAGCAGTTTGTGAATGCAAGGTATGAAAGAAATGACCTCGAGCTTGCACCAGGCAGGTTCCGAATAAAGGGCGACACACTGGACATAATTCCAGCCTACTCGGATTCCGTCGTCAGGATTTCCATGTTTGGGGATGAAGTTGAGAAGATATCCATATGCGATCCTGTAACGCTCAAGGAAAAAAAACAAGTCCCAAAAATAAAGATCTATCCTGCCAAACACTACCTAGTCGCCTCCGACGTGAGGAAGAAGGCAACCGAATCAATCAAGGCCGAACTCAAGCAAAGGCTGACTGAGCTGCCCGAGCTTGAGAAACAAAGACTTGAGATGAGAACAAAATATGATTTGGAAATGATTGAGGAGCTTGGCTATTGCTCAGGCATTGAGAATTATTCTAGACATTTTGACGGAAGGCTTCCGGGCGAGCCTCCGTTTTGCCTTCTTGATTTTTTTGGAAATGATTTTTTGCTTGTAATCGACGAGTCTCATGTGACTCTTCCACAGCTCCACGGCATGTACAATGGGGACCATACCCGCAAAAAATCCCTCATCGATTATGGTTTCAGGCTACCTAGTGCATTTGACAACAGGCCTCTGAAGTTCGACGAGTTTGAGAGGTATGTCAGAAACACTGTTTTCGTCTCCGCTACCCCCGGAGAGTATGAAAGGAAGAGGAGTTTTCAGATTGTGGAACAGTTGATTAGGCCAACAGGACTTGTGGACCCTACAGTTGAGGTAAGAAAGACAGAGAATCAAATGGATGACCTGATAACAGAAATAAAGAAGAGAACTGAGAAAAATCAGCGCGTCCTTGTTACAACCCTTACCAAGAGAATGGCAGAAGACCTTGCTGAGTACCTATCAAAGAACAAGATAAAGGTAAGATACCTCCATTCCGAGATTGAAAATCTCCAAAGGACGGAGCTAATAAGACAGCTCAGGCTTGGCGAGTTTGACGTCATGGTGGGGATCAACTTGCTGAGGGAGGGACTCGACATCCCTGAAGTTTCACTTGTGGCGATACTTGATGCCGACAAGGAGGGATTTCTCAGAAACGTCACAAGCCTAATCCAGACTTTCGGAAGGGCGGCAAGAAATGTAGACGGTGCGGTGATAATGTATTCCGATGGAATCACGGATTCCATGCGACAAGCCATTCTTGAAACCGAACGAAGGCGGAAAAAGCAAAAGGAGTACAACTTAAAGATGGGCATCACCCCAACGACCATTATCAAGGCGATTCCAAAGCAATCAGTCCAGTTGGACGAAACAAAGCACATGTCTCGCCACGATCTGGAGACATATGCAATAGAACTCGAATCAGCCATGAAGCGATTTGCTGAGGAGCTTGACTTTGAGCGTGCAATAGAATATAGAGACAAACTGACAAGGATCCAAAAAGAACTTGCAAAATGAACAACAAACTCATAATCCGCGGCGCAAGGCACCATAACCTGAAAAATGTCAACTTGGATATTCCCAAGAACAAGCTGGTAGTGATAACTGGACTCTCAGGCTCGGGGAAATCCACCCTTGCGTTTGACACGATTTATGCTGAAGGTCAGAGGAGGTATGTGGAATCTCTTTCTGCATATGCAAGGCAGTTCTTGGAGATGATGGACAAGCCCGACGTCGATTCAATAGAAGGCCTCTCACCTGCCATCTCCATTCAACAGAAGACCACCAGTAGAAACCCAAGATCCACAGTGGGTACGATAACTGAGATTTACGACTACCTCAGGTTACTATATGCAAGGATAGGCACCCCCCATTGCCCCAAATGCGGCAGGAAGATATCAAACCAGTCAATCGAGTCAATATGCGAGTCCATCCTGAAGGAATCAGATGGCCAGAAGATAATGATTCTTGCACCGCTCATACAGAGGAAAAAGGGCACTTACGAGAAACTTTTCGAACAGGTTAAAAAACTAGGCTACTCCCGCATCAGAGTAGATGGGGATGTCATCGAGCTAAATGGCGAGATCCCCGTACTTGACAAGCAGAAATGGCACAGCATAGAGATAGTCGTAGACAGGCTCAAGGCATCCTGGGAAGAAAAGAGCAGGCTTTTTGAGTCCATCCAAACCGCCACCAAGGCAAGCAGGGGCACCGTCATGGTTCTAAACGGAAAGGAGAAAATTTTTTCCCAGAATAATGCATGTCCGCATTGCGGCCTGACAATAGGCGAGCTTGAGCCGAGAGCATTCTCGTTTAACTCGCCCTTTGGGGCCTGCAAGACATGTCATGGCCTAGGGGTGAAAATGGAGTTTGATCCTGATTTACTCATCCCTGACAAATCAAAATCAATACTTGACGGTGCAATAGTGCCGTGGTCTGGAAGATTTTCATCGTTTAGGAGGCAGACACTGCGCGATGTAGGCAAAAAATTTGGATTCAATCTTATGACACCTATAGAAAAAATGACACAAAGACAACTCAATGTAATCCTTTACGGCACGGAGGAGTTGGTGCAGTTCTCCTACGAGGCCAAGACAACAGACTCCAGGTGGGAATACACGAATACTTTCAGCGGCGTCATTCCAAGCCTACAAAAGAATTTTGCCGAGACAGATTCCGAAGCGAAACGTGAAGAGCTCAGTAAATTCATGAGAGAGACGCCTTGCACATCCTGTAATGGAAGACGGCTCAGAAAGGAGACTCTTTCCGTGATGATCAGTTCCAAGTCAATCATGGATGTCTGTGACCTATCCATAGATTCTTGTTACGAGTTCTTTACTACGCTCAATCTTTCAGACACTGAAAAATACATTGCCAAGTCAATTCTGAAGGAGATTCTATCAAGACTTGAATTTTTAAAAAATGTCGGATTGAACTATCTCACCTTAAACAGAGTCAGCGCTACACTCTCAGGCGGCGAATCGCAAAGAATACGCCTTGCAACCCAGATCGGTTCAAACCTAACCGGCGTTCTCTATGTCCTTGACGAGCCAACAATTGGACTGCATCAAAGGGACAATGCGAAACTCATCAAGACACTCCTCAAGCTTAGGGATCTGGGCAACACAATCCTTGTGGTAGAACACGATGAAGAGGTCATGCGGAATTCTGATTGGATAGTGGATCTTGGGCCTGGAGCGGGGGTTCATGGTGGAAATGTGGTCTACTCAGGCCCCGTGACAGGCATCCTAAAAAGCCGAGATTCCGTCACTGGGCAGTATCTCAGAAACCATAACGCCATACGTCTTGAGAACAGGACTAGAAAAAGGGCCGGAGTCTTAACGGTTCGAAAGGCATCTGAAAACAACCTCAAGGAAATCGATGTCGAGTTTCCACTGGGGCTAATGATTTGTGTCACAGGAGTTTCAGGCTCTGGCAAGTCAACCCTTGTAAATGACGTACTTTTCAATGCCCTCTCTGCTCACTTTTATGGCTCGATTGAAAGGCCGGGAAAACACAGGGGCCTGGAGGGAATAAAGAACATAGACAAGGTGATAGGAATTGACCAATCACCCATAGGAAGGACGCCGCGTTCAAACCCAGCAACCTACATTGGGGCATTTACCCCAATCAGGGAGCTTTACGCAAGCACCGAGATCGCAAAGGAAAGGGGATACAGTCCAGGTCAGTTCTCGTTTAACGTGCCGGACGGAAGGTGCTTTGCATGTGAGGGTGACGGGGTAAAAAAAATAGAAATGCAGTTCCTCTCCGACGTCTATGTGGTATGTGATGAATGCAAGGGCAAGAGATACAACTCCGAAACGCTTGCGGTCATGTATAAAGGAAAGAACGTCTCAGATGTCCTCGCCATGACGGTGGATGAAGCGTTGGAATTTTTTGAAAACATTCCCACAATCCAAAGAAAGCTCAAGACCATAGCAGATGTGGGCTTGGGTTATGTCAAGCTCGGGCAGCCCGCCACCACACTCTCCGGGGGGGAGGCACAGCGGGTAAAGCTTGCCTCTGAGCTCTCAAAGAGAGACACTGGGAGAACCCTTTACATTCTTGACGAACCTACGACCGGACTCCATTTTGCCGATGTTCAAAAATTGCTCGAGGTCTTAAACAGACTTGTTAACCTCGGTAACACCGTCATAATCATAGAACACAACATGGACGTCATCAAAAACTCCGACTGGATTATAGATTTAGGTCCCGAGGGTGGGCATGGGGGAGGAACGGTCGTTGCGGCGGGCACCCCAGCAGATGTTTCGCAAAATCCGAAAAGTTACACCGGGCAATATCTAAAGCCGTTGTTGAAAAATGGCGTTTGATGTTGCAAAACTGAGCATTCCGTCGCATTCTGGCATCTACATAATGAAAGATTCCGGAGGCCTCATCCTTTACATCGGAAAGGCAAAAAACCTCAAAAATCGGGTTAGATCTTATTTTGTACGGAATCAGAACTACAAAACACAGAAACTCGTTGCAAAGATATCAGACATAGAGTTTGTCCTTACCGACAATGAGGAGGAGGCCTTCCTTCTAGAATCCAACCTCATAAAACGATACAGGCCTCCCTACAACATAGAGCTAAAGGACCAGCAGAGGTATACCTATCTTAGGATTACAAATGAGGAATTTCCGCGCCTCATGGTTGCAAGAAGGACTAGGACCGGCGAATTTCTCGGGAGTGGAAGGGTCTACGGCCCATTTACTCATGGAAGCTCAAAACTCCTTTCCATAGGGCTCCTGAGAAAGACATTCAAGATAAGAATTTGCAAGAAACTGCCAAAAGAAGCATGTCTTGAATACCATTTGGGCAACTGCGAGGCGCCGTGCCAGTTTGATGAGGGAAAAAGAAGGTATGGTGGGCATGTGGCAGAACTAGAATCAATTCTGAAAGGCAGGCAGAAGCTTACAGATTTTGTAAGTAGGCTCGAGCGCGAGATGAAAAGCGCATCGTCCAGTCTCCAGTACGAAAAGGCCATGGAGATTCATGAGACCTTGAGGAGATTGCAAAATCTCAGGACAAGACAGAAGATGGAAAAGGTGAGCGATTCTGACGAGGAATATTTCGGGATAAGGAGCTTGGCCCAGTCGGTTTACATCATGTCCTTTAGACAGACCAAGGGCGTGATAAAGGAAAGGAGTAAATTTGAGTTTGATCTTGTCGGAGACAATTCCTTTTCAAACTTCCTGTCCCAATACTATTCCACACATCCAGTTCCGAAATTCATAGTGGTAAGCGAAATGCCAGACAAGAAAGAGGTATTGGAGGAAATATTTTCCCGTGCCGCTGGCTTCAAGGTCACCATCCTAGTGCCCACCTCAGGAAAACGGAAGGATATGATCCACCTCATACTTAGAAATATCGACCTATCACTTTCTGGCGGGGCCGACCATGCCTTGGTGGAGTTACAAGCCTCGCTAAACCTTGGAAGCATACCAAAAACAATAGAATGTTTTGATATTTCAAACCACGGGACAGACTACGCAGTTGGGGCTATGTCATGCCTAGTAGACGGCAGGCCTGCCAAACATGGGTACCGTCGATTCAAGATAAGGACGGTAGAAGGGAGAGATGATTTCGCCATGATAAACGAGATAGTAAGACGAAGATACATCAGATTGCGCCTTGAGAAGCGGCCTCTGCCAGATCTCGTACTAATCGACGGTGGTCGCGGCCAACTGAATGCGGCAAGACATGCCCTCAGGGCGGCAGGTGCTAAAATACCAGTAGTGTCTCTTGCAAAAGAAAACGAGGAGATTTATCATCCGGACCTAGAAAAACCTATTGTACTTCCCAAAACAAGCTCGGCTCTCAAGGTCTTGCAGTTTGCAAGAGATGAGGCGCACAGGTTTGGAGTCGCCTACAACAGGTCCCTACGCAGAATTCAGAAGTAACCGTCCAGTGCGCTTTCAACCAGCGGTTGGGCGTCAAACCCCATCCGTACCAAGTCGGAGGCAAACTCGTCGACAAACCCGTGGACAGTATAGATTTTTTCCGGATTGCAGTCCTTAACAAGCTGCACCAATTCATTATAGTCGCAATGGTCGCTAAGCGGAATAGAGTAGTCATGCTGCCGGGCAAAGCTAAACCTTGGAGATTGTGCCCAACCGCTAAAGCCTACAGTAATGGCGCCATATTTTGACTTCATGTGCTGGACAAACGCATTTTTTCCACTGAGATTTGGGGCTATCATAACCCATGGCTTTTTATCAAGCAGTCCGGCGGCCTCTGCCTCGGAATGGCCCGGTGAATCGTGAAGGCCAACGCCAAATCTTCGGTACAGGTCATTCACCATTTTTACCGAATCATGATAGTAGGGTTCCCAGTGTGAAAACAGGTAGGAGAGAATTTGGGCCTTGCCAAGCTCGTATCCGAGCAATATTACGGGCCTGCCTCTCGAGTAAGAATCGGATATGATTTCATTGACCTTTTTTACTGTTTCCTCTATTTTTGGAAATACGTATTCAGGCATGCCAAAGGTGCATTCGGTAATCAAGGTCCTGCACTTTGGAACCTTGGCTCCTTTCATGAATGCGCGTTCCCTTATGCTTATGTCTCCGGTATAGAAAATTCCATCCCCAAACAAGAGCCCTTTTGCTCCCAAAATGTGTCCAGCATCAATAAGGCTGAAATCCTTGTATTCCTCGCTGTAGTTTTCGAGTAGATACCCCCGGAGCTTTGCAATCTCGCTCGTCTGCCTCGACGTAAGAACAAGCCCTCCTGTTTTCTTATGAAGATGGTCGATGTGGGCATGCGATACAAAGGTAATGCCCCTTTCAACTCCTTTTTTTGGATCAAGATTTACTTGCATGTCATCATATTCCGCGACTATGCCGTTCGAGGTCATCTTTACAACTTGCTTCAAGGACAGTCTCACGTAAGACGCATCTGATATAAGTTGCTAGATTGATCCACCGTTACCCCAAGTCTAAGGAGATTTTGAGCAACCCCGCGCCAAAGAGGTTTATTTAGACACAGACCAAGCAAAGGTAAGATGATAAGCCTTGCAATATTGATATCAGGGAGGGGATCGAATATGGAGTCGATTCTTCGTGCAATAAAAAAGAACAGAATTCCCGTAAAACCTGCAATCGTAATATCCAACAAGCCGGATGCCAAAGGGTTAAAGATCGCTCACAAGCTAGGAGTGCCCACCGCTATCGTAGAAAGCGGAGGACAGAAGGGCGGGAGCTGGGAATACGACAAGAAGCTAGTTTCCACCCTTGAAGAAAACGGGGTAACCCCTTCCAATGGGCTAGTTTGTCTTGCGGGTTTTATGAGAATAATGAGTCCAGAGTTTATCAGAAAGTACAGGGGTCGGATTCTCAACATACATCCTGCCATCCTGCCATCTTTTCCCGGGTTGCATTCCCAGAGACAGGCGCTTGAATACGGCGTAAAGTACTCTGGCTGCACAGTTCATTTTGTAGACGAAGGAGTCGATACCGGACCCATATTACTTCAGGCCGTAGTAAAGGTACATGAAAATGACACGGAGGAGACGCTCTCGAAGCGCATACTTAGACAGGAGCACAAGATATACCCGGAGGCAGTAAGGCTCTTTGCAGAGGGCAGGATAAAGACTACCGGGAGAAAGACTACCGTAGCCTATGAGTCGCGGCCGCTGAAAAAGTAAACCACCACTAGGTCTTTTGTGTTCCCATGGAAATGATGCTTCAGATCTTTTTCAACAAAGTACGACATGGCGGGTTGGATGGGATGGTCTATTCCTTCCACATTTAGGAAACCATCACCTCTCACGACATAATATACCTCGTCGTTTTCATGTGGGTCCTGGGTATCCTCTTCACCAGGCCTAAGCATGAGAATGCCAGCAGCCATGTTGTCCCTGTCTAGGAAGGTGTAGAAATATGAATTCGATTTGGAGATTTTTTTCAAGTACTTGTTGGTGTCAAATGTCGTCTTCAACATCTTAGGATTTTTGGTCATAGTTTATGATTTTAACTTATATCATCTGTTTTCCTTATCTTTTCCTCGAATTTAGCAATCAAATGTGCAATCTTAGAGTTTTTGCCCTCATCCTTTCGGAGAAGGTAGTATAGTTCCTCAGTTGCGGCATGGTAGTCCACGCCAATCGTCTGGGCAAGATAGAGGGAAAGATAGCTTAGTAGCAGTTTCCTTAAAATGACATCATGCGAGGAAAAGGTCAAATCGGAAGTTAGCTCATCCAGCACGTTTGAAAAGTATGCCTCTAGATAACTATCCTTTGATTCTCTTTCCCGGGTGGGAAAGGCTCCTCCCAATCCCCTTTCCTTCATGTGAATCTGCTCCACTACCTCTATGAATTCTGAATTCAACCCATGATCACGGGTAAGAATCTCAGATAGCAGGTCGGCCGCATCCTGTTCAGACCTTCCAGATTTTTCTTTTATGGAGAAGATCACATGGCATGCCACACATCCCCCGTGTAATTCAGCCTCATGGTGTCGTATCACGTCAAGAGTTTTTCGCACCAACTGATCCCCTTCCTTATGGTTCACCATGTTGTTCCACCGCACTGTGAAATAAAAGTGTCCCCTCTCAAAGTTTCATAGAATAAATATCGAGCATGACATCCAAAAATGTTTGACCGGTCAAAAAATTGATGGAGTTCTTGTTGCCAATTCTGTAAAGGATAGGACTAGAGCGGCGGTGGCCGAACTGAAAAAGGAAGGAATTGAACCCTGCCTTGCCACTGTTTTGGTTGGCGATGATCCTGCTTCTGCCTCATATGTTTCAAGCAAGCAGAGAGATTGTTCCGAGGTTGGCATTGCCACTAAAGACCATAGGCTTCCAAAGGATTTTTCCCAGAAGGAGCTCGAGGCACTAATAGGCCTTTTGAATGATGATTCCTCTGTCCATGGAATTTTGGTGCAGCTTCCCCTTCCAGAGCAGATAGATGAGTTTTCAACAATATCCAAGATCTCGCCACTAAAGGATGTAGATGGTCTCACCCCATACAACATGGGACTACTGGCGTCTGGAAGAGCCTTACTGAAGCCTTGCACGCCATCTGGCATCATGGAACTCCTTGATTTTTACAAGATAGACGTGTCTGGCAAACACGTCGTAATAATAAATCGAAGCAACCTAGTAGGCAAGCCCCTATACTACCTTCTTCTGGAAAAAAACGCGACTGTTACCACGTGCCATTCAAAGACTCGGGATTTGGGATCATTTTGTCGTACCGCAGATGTGGTTATCACAGCCGTTGGAAACCGCGCCAAGTTTACCCTCTCAGGTGACATGATAAAGGAAGGGGCAATAGTAATAGACGTAGGTACGAGCAGGCTTGAAGGCAGACTGGCCGGTGATGCCGACTATGAAGCGATCATCAAAAAAGCATCGTATGCCACCCCCGTCCCCGGAGGCGTTGGGCCCATGACAAGAGCGATGCTTTTAAAAAACACCGTCACAGCAGCTTCAATCAGTAAAGGAATTGGAAAATACAGTTGAAAAGGCAAGGTTCCGCAAGCAGCTTTTGGACCAGCGCGACAGCTTATCCCCGGATCTTGTGAAGATAGCAAGCAGTAAGATACAAGAAAATCTCAGAAAGGTGGAATATTATAGAAATGCCCGATTGGTCGGAGGCTATTCCGCAGTGGGAAGCGAAGTACGCACCCAAGACATCCTAAAGGAAATCCTCAGTGCCGGTAAGGAGTTATCGCTGCCGAAGGTTGAGAAAAACGACCTTGTTTTCAAAAGGATTACGACGTTTTCAGACCTCGAGGTAGGGAATTTTTCAGTAATGGAGCCAAAGGAGCGCTGTGAAACGGTAAAAAAACTAGACGTCATCCTAGTGCCTGCCATAGCCCTCACTAGGGAAGGATACAGGCTCGGCTACGGATTTGGCTACTACGACAGGTACCTTCACAACAAACGGGCAAAAAAAATCGCCCTCTCATATTCCAAGCAGATTGTGAAATCAATCCCACATGATAGCCACGATGTAAAGGTGGACTGTATCGTAACCGAAGACGAGATAGCATACCCAGAAAAACTGTAGGCCTCTCTGCCAAGTCGTCCAAATTTATCATCCCCCTTAACCGTCTATGCTGATAAGGATAGTCAAATGTCGAATTTTTTTATCGTCATATCTGGCCCAGAAAGACAACTCTCAAGTTTTTTCAGTTTGCCGATAGTTCATTGTAAATTTTCTATGGATTTGTGCGGATAGGGGTATAGTTTATTTCAAAACTAATACCGGAACTATATTGATCATCTTTTTATCTTTTGGTGCCGAATTAATTATCCCAGATAGTATCGGCAAACGAACGCCACCAATCTCTTGCGAGGGCGGTGGTCTGACAGTCATAGGATTGTCATGCGTGCCGCGTGCCATCTGGGGAAAAACCATCCGACCGGCACAGGTGACGATATGCCTGCCGAATTTGGAGATAGGGCGAAGGCTCCATTTCCTGGCCAGACAGGCGTCCGCCAGCGCTCAAACACGGGAGACTTTGCCTCAAGGCTTGGGAATCCCAAAGAATGTTGGCGAGGGCAAACCGAGCGGCGACTGGGATGCAAAACCGTGATGTCGCTCCAGAGGAAAGCCACATCCCACCGAATGTCGGGTGGTGGATTTTTTATCACCGTATTTCTAAATTGGGTTGAAACCATAATTGCCTGCCTTGAGCAAGACCCTGCATCTTCTGGTTCAGAAAATCAGGCGATTTTTTAATGATTTAGCAAGGATTGCGTTACGTGTAGGAAAGGCCTTTTTGGCCGATATCAGACCTGCAGTACTTGCTTGGCCAGGTAATTTTTTCCGCCCTCGCATAGGCGTTCGAAATTGCCTCCTGAAGGGTTCTCCCGGTTGCAGTGACACCAAAGACCCTGCCCCCGCTGGTCAATATCCTGCCGTCTACCTTACGTGTCCCGGCATGAAAGACAATTGATTCCTTTTGCATGACATCAAGGCCAAGGACCTCCTCGTCCTTTGGAAAAGATTCCGGATATCCTTTTGCCGCAAGTACAACGCAGACCGCGCTCTTGGCACTCCATGAAATTTTTGGAAGGCTGGAAAGAGTACCACGTATGCAGGCAGTGATGTAATCAATAAGATCCGACTCCATTCGTACCATTATCGGCTGACACTCCGGATCTCCCATCCTTGCGTTAAACTCCAAGACGTACGGCCTGTCGTTTTTGATCATAATTCCCGCATAGATGAAGCCCTTGAACTGCATCCCCTCCCTTTTCATTGCCCCGATGGTCTTTTCTATTACATTTTTTTGTATTACCTCAGCCATTTCATTGGAAATCACCGGTGTCGGTGAATAGGCTCCCATTCCACCCGTGTTCGGACCCTTGTCACCATCTAGAATTCTCTTGTGATCTTGACTTGTTGCCATTGGATAAGCGGTTTCACCGTCGGATATGGCAATATAAGACGCCTCTATCCCATCGATTCTTTCTTCCAGTATTATCTTAGATCCAGCATTACCGAAATTTTTCTCGTTCATTATTTTATCTATGGCAACTACTGCCCCCTCCAAGTCGTCGCACACAATTACGCCCTTGCCCGCGGCCAGTCCATCTGCCTTGACAACCAGCGGATATCCTACAGACTCGGCATATTTCTTTGCCTCTTCCCGGTCATCAAATACCTCAAAACGTGCAGTTGGTATGCCGTTTCTTTTCATGAAATTTTTTGACCATACCTTGCTTGATTCTAACTGTGCTGCCTCCTTTGTAGGACCGAATATTTCAAGCCCCTTACTTGTAAAGAAGTTCACTATGCCTGCGGCAAGCGGGACCTCAGGACCTACGACCGTAAGACATTTTTGTTCTGTGGCAAACTTGGCAAGTTTTTCTATCTCATCTACACCGATATTGACATTGTTTGCCGTTCCGCCGTTTCCAGGTGCATGGAAGACCTTGCCCACCTTTGGGCTCATGCCTAGTTTCCAGCCGAGAGCATGCTCCCTAGCTCCTGAACCCACCACAAGAATATCCGTCAACAAATTTCTTTTTTTCGACTGCTATAAAAGCTAAAGACCCTCAGGTTGCACTCGCCTCCGTAACCTTGATTAGTCATTACGGGACCCAACTAGGTATGAGTCAAATAGATACCGCCAGATCCGTATACCTTTTTGTTCATGGCAGAAGAGATCTCGAGCAAAAGGCAATGGACGCATTGATATCAAATGGGTTTTCAAAGGAAAAGATAGTTTCTGCGAAGCCTGATTCGGTCGGAACCATAGGTGATTACATGGCTATGCTGTGGATGCCACCCAATCCGGACCACATCAAGATTCAAAAGATTACAAAAGTTGAACAAGTCAAGCCAGAAGGCATGATAGGACTCTGGAAGGGAGTCTCTAAAGAAGATCTCTTCACGGTCAAGCTCTGAATAGCAAAGCTGCCGGGAAATCCCATGCGCCAGCGACATGGCGTCTCGCCAGATTTGAGAATGCCTGAGCCTCACCCATACCATTTTTGCTGAAATTGCCCTATGGTCAACATGTCAATCGAGAGTAGAACATAACATGAGTTCAGACCGCGGCTTTCTTTAGACGAGATCCCTTACAAGGGCCGAAACGAAGTTGTCGAATTCCGAGTCTGAAAATCTAACCGTTTCCACCTTGCCGAGTTTCTGCGAGGCTCGGACTGCCTTAAGGTGGTAGCATTCACCCCCGGCGCTTATGGCATTAAAGTAATAGTCTTCGCAAGAGCAGAATCCCATTTCAGGTTCTAGCCAATGCTCATTATCCTTTCCCACAACTGTCCAAACCTTCCTGCCACTCGGTTCAAACAGGTGAAGTTTTACCCCTTTGGAATCCACTATTGCGTCAATGTCTCCGTGGCCTTTCACAAGAATTTAATTTAAAACATAGCGTATAACCTTTAATGGCATCAACTAGGCTTGCAAGGTCACGGCCAGCCCTTCTCTTGGAGGCCTCCAAGTGCTACCTCTTGGTGACGGATCTCCACATAGGCTTCGAGAATAGGCTTGTTGCCAACGACATTCACCTAAATCCCAGTGATGTCATTAGCGAGACTGTCCAACATCTTGATGAAATAATACGGGAGGAAAAGCCCGACAAATTGATTTTGCTAGGAGATGTGAAATCCGGCACGGATTCCATATCAAAGCTTGAATGGCTCACAGTACCACGATTTTTTGACATAGGCAAAAAAATAGAAACCATAGTGATTCCTGGAAACCACGACGGCAACCTGCAAAGGCTCGTTCCCGAGTGGATAACCATTTCAAGTCCCTCAGGAATTGTGATTGACGACGTATTGCTAACACATGGTCATGTCATGCCGTCGGAAAATCTTTCCAATGTAAACAAGATAATCATGGGTCATGTCCACCCCGTTTATTTCAATGGGGGCTCGGTTCTTGATGGTGAAAGGGTATGGGTTTCCATCAAGGCCGAGAAAAATATGATCTTCCCCTCCTCCTACGGCGAGATCGAAATTACAATCATGCCTTCTTTTAACAGATATTTTTATGCCACCTCAAAGAAAAGCCACAAGAGGTCAATTTCTCCGATACTTGAGTCCATCAAGTCGGTTAAGTCAGCCAAGATCGCCACCTTGGATGGCTCCATAATAGGTGACGAATCTCTCCTATCAAAAGTCCTTTGAATCTCAAATTCCAAACACATTCTACCCCAAGATGTTGATCCGCGTGGGTCAGTCGGCAAAGAAGAGCAACGGGATTAACTTGCTTATCCCCTTGAGAGAGAGAACCGGATTTGACCCTTCATCCCGAGTCTGAACCTGGTGTCAATACCGGTTCAGGATTTTTTACTATGGGAAGATTTTTACCATATTCTAAAAGATGCCTAATGCAAAAAAGACGATGCTGGCAGTTATTCCAGGGTTTTATGCTTGGCGGATTCTCAGGTTAGTCGAATTTTTCGTATGGATCAAGGGGTTTTTTGGTTGTCTCGTTGTTCCTAAGCCATTCCAAGGTCTTTGCAAACGAGTCTGCCAGCTCTGTGGTTATCAGAACAGGTACGCCAAGTTCCACTGCCTTTCGTCTTATCTGGTATTCATCATAAAGCATTCCCACATATTTTTCCAGCGTCGAGGTGCTTGGCACGTTGATTATAAAGTCTATCTTGCGCTCATACAAAAGGTCGGCTATGTTGGGCTTTCTTTCAGGCTCACTTATCTTGTAAACTACCTCAACGTCCCCTATCCTTTTGTCAGAGAGGAATTCCGCGGTATGCTCCGTCGCCAATATTTTGTATCCCAGACTTTTTAGAAGAAGCGCAGTCTGCAAGAGTTTCTCCTTGTTTTCCGACCCTCCTGCAGTGATTAGAACCGAGCCCTCCCTTGGTAGCGCGTAACCAGACGACATCAGCCCCTTTGCGAGGGCGTCGTAAAACGATTCCCCAAAACAGGCTGCCTCTCCGGTGGACTGCATCTCCACCCCCAGGATGATATCGGCCCCTTCAAGTTGCATGAATGAAAACTGCGGAACCTTCACACCATACGAATGGATCTTCTGCCAACGATCCTTCGGTACGGCAGGCAGAGTTTTTCCAAGCACGGCACGGGCCGCAAGCGATATCAGATTCATCCTTACGAATTTCGAAACAAATGGCATGGATCTCGAGGCCCTTATGTTGAGCTCAATCACATAGACTTGGTTGGCATTTATCAGGAACTGTAGGTTGAACGGTCCTTTAATCTTGAAGGCTGTGGCAATCTTGTTCGTGTATTCAAGTATTGTTTCTATTATTTTGTTTGAAAGACTCCAAGGTGGTATGCACATCATCGAGTCCCCCGAATGAATTCCTGCCCCCTCTATGTGTTCTATGACGGCGCCAATTACGACATTTTTTCCATCGGAAACACCGTCTACCTCGGCTTCAAGTGAGTTTAGCATGAATTTTGTAATCACAACAGGATAGTCCGGGGATACGTTTGTTGCCTCCTCGAGGTATTTCTTCAGTTGCTCTTCCGACCAGACCACCTTCATTGCAGCCCCGCTCAGGACGTATGAAGGCCTTACTAGGACAGGATAGCCTACCTTTAACGCAAATTTTTTTGCGTCGACAAGTTTTGAGAATGCCTGCCAAGGCGGCTGCCTTATGTGAAGGTCGTCTAGCACCTTACTAAAATTCGACCTGTTTTCTGCCCTATCAATGTCTTCAAACGAAGTTCCTACAATCTTTATCCCGTTCTTTGCAAGCTTTGGCGTAAGGTTGTTCGCGGTCTGCCCCCCCACCGCAGTCACTACCCCCGAAAGTTTTTCAAATTCGGCAATGTCCAGAACCCTCTCAAGGGTAAGCTCCTCAAAATAGAGCCTGTCACAAATGTCATAATCCGTCGAGACCGTTTCTGGATTACAGTTTATCACAGAAACTTCCTTCACGCCGTTTTCCTTGAGACCCCAAACCATGTTTACCGTTCCCCAGTCAAACTCGACACTACTACCTATTCGGTATGGTCCCGCCCCAAGGACTGCCACCTTCTCATTGGTCGAGTTTACCTCAAAATCATTTGATTTTCCACCGTATGTCATGTACAGATAGTTCGTCTGGGCAGGCCATTCTGCTGCAAGGGTATCGATCCTCTTTACAACCGGTACTATTCCAAGGTCTTTCCTCCTCTTCCGTATTTCCATGTCATCCTTGCCCACAATCCTTCCGATTTGCTTATCAGAAAACCCAATTTCCTTTGCCGTACCAAGCAATTTTACATCCAATTCTCCGTCCTTGAGCTCGCTTTCTTTTTTGACAATGTTTTCAATCTTCTCTATAAACCACGGATCGATTGCGGATAACTTGTAAATCCTTTCCACCGAGATGCCTTGCTTTAACGCGGCCGCCACATGATACAGAATTTTGTCATCAGGTTTTTGCAGTTTGTTCTCTATTTCCTCCACGTCGTAGACTTCCTCTTGCTTCCGGTTTGCCACCAGGCCGTCGTTTCCAATCTCAAGCATTCGTATGGCCTTTTGAAGCGATTCCTCAAAGCACCTACCAACCGCCATAACCTCCCCCACAGATTTCATGGTAGGCCCCAAGTTGCGGTTGGCCAGCTCGAATTTGCTAAAATCCCACCTCGGATGTTTACAAACTATATAGTCAAGCGAAGGCTCAAAGCAGGCAGTAGTTGTCTTTGTAATCCTGTTAACTAGTTCAGGCAGTTTGTAACCCATGCCGATTTTTGCCGCCATATAGGCAATTGGGTATCCCGTAGCTTTCGAGGCAAGTGCCGACGAGCGAGATAATCTCGGGTTCATCTCTATTGCCACATACTTGTCAGAATCCATGTCCATCGCAAATTGGATGTTGCATTCGCCCACTATGCCAACATGTCTTGCTGCCCTAAGGGCGGCAGACCTGAGCATCTGATACTCATGATTGTCAAGAGTCTGGGAGGGAGCTACTACTATGTTGTCTCCAGTGTGAACCCTCATCGAGAGGACATTTTCCATGTTGCAGATTATGATGTTGTTGCCGTCATAGTCTGCCATTACCTCATATTCTATCTGCTTCCAGTGTCCCACATATTCTTCAATGAGCACTTGCCCTACAAGACTGGCATTTAGGCCACGCGTCACTATCTCGTGTAGTTCGATCTCATTGTGTGCAACGCCCCCGCCCTTACCCCCAAGAGTGTACGCCACCCGTATTATCACAGGATAACCAAGATCCGTTGCAACTTCCTTGGCCTGTTCAAAGTTGTAGACCGTCTTGCTCTTGAGTACAGGTACATTGCATTCTATCATGGAATCCTTGAAAAGCTGCCTGTCCTCCGTTGCCTTGATGCCCTCCACTTGAGTGCCAAGGACGCGTATTCCATATTTTTTCAACGCCTCCATCTCGTCAAGCTTTACCCCACAGTTCAGGGCCGTCTGACCTCCGAATCCCAACATCAAACCGTCAGGCCTTTCAGACTCCAATATTGAAGACACGTATTGAGGATTCACAGGAATTGAATACACCTTGTCGGCAAATCTCGTATCCGTTTGTATGGTGGCAATGTTAGGATTGACAAGAATGCTTTTAATTCCTTCTTCCTTTATGGCCTTGAGGCATTGAGAACCGGAGTAGTCGAACTGGCGGTCACTATGTGACTCTCGCCTGCTTCTCCGATTTTTATTGCCCCACTGCCAAGGACTAGAATCTTCTTTAGCGCCTCATCTTTTGGCATTTTCCTCCCCTATTAGCTTCTTGAGTTCTTCAAAAACAAACATGCAATCAAAAGGTCCCGGAGACGCTTCCGGATGGAATTGTACAGCGATTATCTTTTTTTCCTTGTGCCTTATTCCTTCTACAGTGTTGTCGTCGGTATTTGAGAACCAAAGCTTGAAATCAGTTTTTTTGAGAGATTCAGGATCAATGCAATAACCGTGGTTTTGGCTTGTGACGTAAACCTGTTTGTTCTCAAGGTCGATGCAGGATTTGTTTTGGCCGCGGTGTCCATACTTTAATTTGTAGGTACTTGCCCCTCCCGCTAGTCCCAGTATTTGGGCTCCCAGGCATATTCCAAGGGTTGGTATGTTCTTGTCAATAAGTTGCCTCGCAGTATCCATGGTTTTTTTGCATTTTATGGGATCACCCGGGCCGTTGGACAGGACGACGCCCTTTGGATTGTAACTGAGGATTTTTTCTATCGAATAGTTCCACGGCACTCGCACCACCTTATACCCCAGCCTTCGCACGTTTCTCAAAATTGCGTTCTTTACGCCCGTGTCCACAACAACGACAGACTCTCCTTCAGTGCCGTAGAGCTGAGGCTCCTTTACGGAAACTACGTCCATGAATTCCTCATCATTGTATTTTTTTGCAACAGCGAGTTCCCTCATTATCTCCTGCTCGTCTATTTCATTTTCGGATACTACAAGAGATGCCATCATTACACCTTTGGTACGTAATTTAGTGGTAAGTGCCCTGGTGTCAATGCCAGATATTCCCGGGACCTTTTCCTCATAGAGCCACTCGTCAAGGGTCATGGCAAGGTTCCAATGGCTCGCAGTCTGCGAGAGTTCGTGCACCACAAGCCCCCTAGCCTGGATCCGTTCAGATTCAAAGTGCGTCTTCAGGCCATCCGAGTCCTTCGATGCAGGATCAGGCACCCCGTAATTTCCCACAAGAGGGTATGTAAGGGTCAATATCTGCCCGCTATAGGAAGGATCAGTGAGTGCCTCCGTATATCCCACCATTCCAGTATTGAAAACTGCCTCTCCGAAAACTTTGGTCGAGTACCCAAAACCCATCCCTTCAAAAACCGTGCCATCTTCCAAAACAAGCTTACCAAACTTTCCTACATGTTTGGCTTTCTTTGTTGGAATTTCTGTGACCCTCACCAACTGCAGAATAATGAGAATTTAAGTTTTATGACGATTTCAGTACCGATGTCTGTTTGGTCCGCCCGGTTATTGTTAGCAAGCACACATAGGATCGTTGCAAACCGTCGCCATTTTTTCTCCCGCCTTTGTGATATCGTCAATAAGTTTTGAGATCTCTTTATTCTGGATGAAATAAAATGTGGACTTGCCCTTGTCTTTGGAGCCCACTATCTTGCATTGTTTTAACGCCTTGAGATGGTGCGATATCAAAGGTTGATCCCTCCCCAATCTGTTTACAAGTTCGCTTACCGACAGCTCCCCGTTTTTTTGAAGGATTTCAAGAATGTTAAACCTAGTCTCTTCACAGATACACTTGAGCAGAGAAAGCCCATTCATATCAATTAACGTTTATATCAATCCATATTTATTTAAACGTTGATGAACGCGGGTTTGACCGATCGGTCGGAACGGAGGGTGCTCTTTGTCTGTGTTGAAAATGCCGCAAGGAGCCAGATTGCAGATGGATTTTTCAAAAAATATGCCCCAAACGGATGGAGGTCGCTTAGCGCCGGGACAAGACCCGGGAGGGGCATCAATCCGCTAGCAATAGAGGTGATGCAGGAGGCCGGAATCGACATCGGAGGCCAGCATCCAAGGGAGATTTCCAAGGAGTTTATCGATAGTGCCAAGATCATAATCAACATGGGCTGCATGGGAAAATCCGACTGCCCTGCAGTTTTCTTGAGTAATTGCGTCAATTGGAATATCGATGATCCCAAGGGAAAGCAAGTCGCTGAATTTCGCAGGATTAGGGATGCCATAGAGGCCAAAGTGGTGGAATTATGCAAATCCCTCACATAGGCCAGAACCTTTCTCCAAATCATAGAATGTTTCTTGCAGAAACAGTTGGAACCTTCGTGGTTGTAGTCCTAGCTACTGCCTCAGTGGTAATTGATGCAAGATACGGGAACAAAATAGGTCTTTGGTTTGTTGCACTCTGTCCTGCAGTAGCTGTTGCCGCCATGGTTTATGCATTTGCAAAGACGTCAATGGCGCATTTCAATCCAGCCGTTACGATAGGATTTTTGATCTCGCGCCACCTGTCGCGCGGCCTTCTTGTCCTGTATCTTTCCTCTCAGGCGCTCGGCGCTCTGCTTGGTTCCCTTTTTGTAAAGTATGCCATAGGAAGCCAGGCGCATCTTGGTGCTAACGCTCCAAATTATTCCTTCCCCATACCTTTGATTTTCTTTATCGAGGTCTTGGCCACCTGTTTCCTCATGGGTACGATCCTAATTGTTGTGCATACAAAGGGGTTGTGCCGCCTTGGTGGAGTTGTCATCGGTGCTGTTGTGGGCTTGGACATATTCTTTTTATCTTTCATTTCAGGTGCATCAATGAATCCAGCAAGATCATTAGCACCCGCAATACTTTCTGGGTATGTTGGAAACCTATGGTTGTATTTTTCTGCCACCTTTATCGGCTCTGGGATATCCGCGTTTATTTATAGAAGGATTTTTCCCCTATAACGCTTTAAACTGGTCGCTCCACTTGTAGTATGCGCGAATCATTTCCATGCTTACACTTGGCTTTCTGCGCGTTATAATCTCCTTAAAATCAGACATTGTGATTGCCCTCGGTTGCGGCTTGTCCTCTCCCACCACGGGTTCGTGGTATCCTTCCGTGTGGAAAAGGTCATTTACAACCATTAGCTGTGCCGACTGACAGATGTCCTTGATATCACTAGCACTATACCCATCTGCAAGTTTTGCCAGTTCGGCGGACTTGACCTTCTCCTCCTTGTTCAAGGGTGCAGTGTAAAGATCAAATAGGTTTATCCTTGCCTCCAATGTTGGAAGAGACACGTAAATCCTCTTTGTAAAACGCCTAAGGAACGGCCAATCTAGACTCCACGGTTTGTTGGTTGCCCCTATGACATAGAGTTTAAGGTCCTTCCCCTTGCCGTTTATGCCATCCATTTCAGTCAGGAATTGGTTTTTGACGCGTACTTCTCCGCCTATCTCGCTGTTCCTGCTGCCAAGTAGAGAATCCACCTCATCTACGAATAATATTACAGGAAGTCCTTCTTTCTCGGCAAGCCCACGTGCCATCGTAAATAACTTGGAAACGTTCTTTTCCGCCTCCCCCAGCCACTTGCTCATCATGGAGGCGGCATCTACGTTGATAAAGTACCCGTCAATCTCACTTGCTGTTGCAGCGGCAAGGATGGTCTTGCCACAGCCAGGAGGTCCATAAAGTAGCATCCCGCGCGGCCAACCAAGCGGGAACAGGTCGGGGCGTTTTGCAGGATAGACTATAGATTCCCGTAGGGCGTTCTTTGCATCGTCAAGGCCAACAACTTCCTCCCAGCTAATGTTAGGTTTTTCCTTCATTATCAACGAATCAAGGTCATTTTTTGCAAGGGATTGTTTCTGTTCCTCGGGCGTTGCCTTTGGGTCAACGGCCGGTTCAACATCAACATTGGTCATTTGCAGGGCTTTAATCCGGTTTTGGTAGGCAGCCACCCTCTCTTGATAGACCCTGTTTAGTTTGTTTTCAGGATAAAGGTGAATGAGTTTTGTGAGTGATTCTATGGCCCTCTGGTAATTGGAAATTGCCATCCCCCTTGCCCCCTGCGAGTCCAGTTTGATTGCTTCAGCGGCAAATTTGCTCGCACTGTTTTCCAATTCTTGCGGTGCTAGACTCATATTATCACTAACTAGATTTCAACTGCGGTTCTTCCAAGGTAATCATTGGTGTGAACTGGTCTAGAAGGATTGGTTAAATTAATTGGACTTGGCACTGCCGAATCCTGCTTCAATGGGTCCCGTTTTGGCATTTCCGTGGCTGCCAGCGGCTCTCTAAAGTCATCAATGCTGGTCTGAACGGCCCTTCCCAGTGCGAGGTTCTGGGTCACTTCATGGTGCAGTGCTTGGACCTGTTGCAGGGCTACCTCTGCAGAAATAAGAAGGTCTTCCAAATCACCCTTCATGCCGTTGACTGAGTTTGCCGCCTGCATGATTATCCCTATGAAATCCTGCAGGAACACCTTGAGGTCCCTCTTATCCTGGTATTTCGTAAGAAGATATTCAGATGCCAAGATAACTTGCCGGAGATCTTTGAGTTCCTCCACCGAAAGTGTCTCTATGAATCCATCCTTGTCTCCCTTGTCTTTCTGGCAGATTCTTTGCTCGATTCTAGAGGAAAGTTCGCGTATCTTGAAAATTGGGTTAGACAGGTCTGACTCGGGATCATTCTTGGAAAAATGCAACACAAGATGGCCTTGCGGGAACTGTTGATTAGGCACCTACTAAAATAAAGTAAATCTATGCCATTGGATTTGTTGATACCATCCACGCCCAGGCCCTAGGACGTCGTTGCTGAAACAACGTTGGAGTGCGTGCTTGTCCCCGCCGAGTTTATCGCCAAAACCTGATAGGTGTAGCCAGTGCCCGACACAAGCCCCGTGTCAGAGTAGGTGGTTGCCGCAGACCCGGTATCCGGCACGATAGTTGCCCATGTAGAACCGCCGTCTGTAGACCTTTCTACCTTGTACCCCGTGATTGGCGCCCCTCCGTTCCATCCCGGCGCATTCCAGGAAAGGTCAATCTCTGACGACGATACGACTGAGGCTGCAAGTCCTGTAGGTGACGAAGGCGCGGTAGCAAGTGTGGTTGCAGTGGTTGCGTTAGATGATGGCCCCGTTCCAACAGCATTTGTTGCCGACACCTTGTACGCATATGTCTTGCCCGCAGCCAGGCCCGCATCAGAATATTCCGTAGAGGCAGAACCGCTATCTGGAACAATTACAGCCCACGTGGCGCCGTCGTTTGAAGATCTTTCTATCTCATACCCCTCGATTGCCGAGCCTCCATTGGATGAAGGTACGGTCCAAGAGAGGTTTATCTGAGAATAGGATATCGGATTTGCCAAAAGATCCAACGGGGCAGATGGAACTCCCGGCGTCGAGCTTGGAGTTGTTGCAGATGCTATGTTTGACTGTGGGCTTGCCCCAAAGCCGTTGACCGCAGAAACACGGTAACTGTATGTCGTTGCACCTGAGAGACCAGAGTCTATGTATGTTGTCGATGTTGTTCCCGTATTGGAGACAATAACCGACCAAGTTGTCCCGGAGTTAGCGGACCTTTCTATCTTGTATCCAGTGATTGCCGAACCTCCATTGGATGAAGGCGTGTTCCATGCAAGGCTTATCTGCGAGGAGGAAAGTGGTGAGGCGACAAGTCCTGCCGGGGCAGAAGGCGCTTGCGTACCATTACTAGGCGTTGCAGTTGCTTCGTTGGAGGATTTGGACTCGCCTGCTGAGTTTATCGCCGTAACCTTGTAAAAGTATGGCTGGCCATTTGCAAGCCCGGTATCGTTGAACGAAAGCGTGTAATTGTTAGTGGAGCCAACAGGCGTGCTTCCCTCTTCATCAGAGGTCGTGCCACGATAAATTTTGTATCCAGTAAGGTCAGATCCACCGTCAGATGATGGTGACTGCCACCTAAGGAACACGCCGCCGTTTCCCGGAATAGCGGAAAGATTTTGCGGAGCAGATGGCGGGGCGGTCATATTAGTGGATGCAGTAGCCTCGTTGGAAGCACTAGATTCACCTACAGAACTTATCGCCGTAACCTTGTAAAAGTATGCTTGATCAGGTTTTACGGAACTATCCTCGTAGGTTGTCATGTTTCCAACCTCAGCAAGCAAGGTTTCATTGCCTGCAATGGTCGACCTATAGACATTGTAGTTGGTGATTGGCGAGCCTCCATTGTTCACGGGTGCGGACCAATCAAGGGATACCTTGTCCAGTCCACCGGTTGCAACAAGTCCCGTTGGAGGCGTCGGGGCGGTCGCAGCCGGAGCGGCAAAGGAGTAGACATCCCCTCCAAACATGGTTTCTGGGCTTGATGCAATCAGGTTTCCTCCCGAGTCATATACCTGGATATTGGCAGAAAGTGGCAGATTGAACTGCGAGACAGGTATGGCGGCCTCACCACCAGAGACTGTGCCTGATTGCAATATTGCCGAGCCATTTGCAAGGTCAACTGTAGCAGCGTTTGACGGCAGGTTGGTAACTTGGATGTTCTCATCTGAAGTAACGTAATAGTTGACAAAAGATCCCGTCAGATATTCCTCCCCATCAGACGATTCGGGTTCAAGATATGCATTGAACGGTTCTGGCATTTGCAGATTTGCCTTGTCGTTCTCATAGACCTTTACTCCGTCAAGAAAGACCTGGAGGAAGTTGTTTCCGTTTGTCACTATGTCGCAATTCCTCGAGAGCGGCTGATCTGGACTTTGATCCAGCCACAAGACCTCATAGCTTGTTACCTGGCTGTCGTTCCCAGTGGCGTTGATAACTCCCCAAACGGTTGCCTGAGGGTTGGTAAATGTGGAACATGTGACGTAGTTCAAACTCCCATTTGCAGTCTGCACATAAAGCCCATTCTCATAGTATTGGACGTGCGTGGTCCTGACCGGGTTAGTCACATGAACATTCCAGACACGCGCGTTATGATTTGGACTTTCCGCGAAAAATCCAGCCCACTCCCCATCCGATGGCGCCTGGATGCCAATATGGAGACCTGCGCCATCCCTTGAATAACCATACGGTGCGTTCTCGTTTGGAGCATCCCCATCGTAGTTCCAGTACCCCTTGTTTGAAACAAGTTGTTGCTGTGTCTTGGTCTCATTCGTGAGCGGGTCGTATGCCACCAGTCCCGATTGAACCTTGGTAAATGAAGAGTTAGGGGTTTGGCCTGTGGTGCTAGACGCTGTGTCAGAAGGGTCGCTTGTCCCGGCAGCGTTTATTGCAGAAACACGGTAGGAATACGCCGTATTAGGTTGTAAACCGGTATCAGAGTACGCAGTTGCAGTGCTCCCAGTGTTTGATACTATGACATTCCAATCGGACCCGCCATCTATCGATCTTTCTATCTCATATCCAGTAATCGCGGATCCCCCGTTACTTGCGGGCATTGTCCAGTTAAGATCTATCTGCGACGATGACACAGTTGTGGCACTTAGGCCTGTAGGTGGCATCGGCGGGGTTGCCGATCCCCCGGTAGAATAATACGCAGTCAGTGTCATGGTCTGAGTCGGTGTAATTGACCTAGAGGGATCGGTACTCCCATCATCCCAATGGTTGAAGACAAAGTTTTGATAGTCGTTTGCATAAATCAAATATTGCCGTCCTGTCGTTACCGTGAAAGATGCCGGCGAATACCGGGCAGAGATGTCATATCCCTTTGGATTTTGAAGTTCCATGTACATCCCCGTTATCTCGTTTCCCGAGAGATCGTCGGATTTTACCTTGATCAACGGATCTGTCGAATTACCTCCTGTTCCTGCACTGTGTTTTCCCCTAGGGCCCTGAGGATCAAAAAAGAACGACATTGAGATGCCGTTTACCGAAGTCACCAATGTGCCGTTCCCAAACGCTTGGACTCCCGCCACAGCGCTAGATGCAGAAACTGGAATCGCCAGGTTCGGCAGGGGCAGCCCCAAGGGGTTGTTGACACCAACAGAACCGGTGGTGTCTGTGACATTTGTAGACACTGTAGAATTGATCGCGCCTGAAACCGTCTGATTTACCACACTCGTGCCAGAATTTATACTGCCCACTGTTCCGGTCACGTTTGATAATGTGTTGTTTATAGTACTTGTAACGGCTGACGTGGTACTGTTCAGGGTGTTGGTTACGCTTGAAATAGTTCCTCCGAGAACCTGAGCATGGGCTTGAGTAAAAGCCCCGCCAAGGATGGAACCTAGTGAAAAAACTACCAGCAGTAATGTTAGACGCGTGCAAGTGTTTTGGACCATGACCTCTTTGAAACCAGATGTTGTGCGTTAGTTATTTGAATATGTAGAGATTATACTATTTCCACGATACGTATCGATATGCAGTATAATGGATTCATTTCTTTTTTCTGTATAAAAAATACCGAGGATAAAAATGTGGGCTGTTATAGTTCCAAGTTGTGAAACTGCCTGCAGATCTTCAAGTCTGCGCTAAGTTTTGCCTCCTCCAGCAACCTCTTCGATTCGCTGTTGGCCTTTTCAAAGTCTATATTCAGGCTTGCCAGATATGCCGCATCTATTATCACACCGCTCAAAAGAAGTGACAGTTCCCCCAAATGCGGGTCAAGCGAAGGCATTATTGTCAGCATCCTAGACCTTGTCACCCGCACTATTGAAATCGAGGGCGAAAGAATTGTTGGCACGTTCCCCATTCCAGCTATCGAATCAATGGATCGTCTCACCTGTCTTAGGGATTCTATTGCATAGGCTATTTCCAGTTCGTGCCTTACCTTGCCCTCAAGTGCCTCCATGGACTCCTTTGTGCCATCCAATTGCCTGTAAAGGTCCAGATTCGACCGATTAAGGTCAAGCCTCTCCTGTACCAAGATTTCTAGGACTACGTCCAGCGTTTCTGTTGCATAGTCTATCCTTGGTTTTATCGTACTTGCCCGAACAACCTGGTTTGCGTGGTCTTCCAGTACCCATTTTGATTGAGTTTTCATCAGGCGGTACTATCAAAATGTGGTATATCAGAATCCATGTTACATTGACTCGTGTAACCACAGTGACACACGAACCGGTTACAGCTTAGTATTTTTTCTAGCCTTTGTCCAATGAATTTAGCTATTGAGTTTACCTTGTGGATGGATAATTCCAGCCATGGTGAAGGGACAGGATTTAGCCGTAAGCTTGGAGGAATTCGGTCTAAGCAAATATGAGGCTCAGGCGTACGTTACGCTGATAACAAAAGGCACGATTTCCGCGGCCGAATTGGCCTATTATTCCAATCTTCCTAGGACAAAGGTATACCCCACACTCCTCAAGCTCGAAAAAAAGAAGATTGCGATAACATCAAAGAGCAGGCCCATCATGTGCACCGCAGTGGCTCCTGAGGATGCATTTGACGAGATCATACAGGAGCAGATAAACAGGGTGAATGCCATGAACAGCCTGATTACCAAGTTAAAACAGCTCAGCGAGGACAGTAAAAAGGCAAGAGGATCTGAAGAAAAGCGGTATTTCCACCTTGCCCAGAACTATGTTTTCCGCCAGTTGCAGTCCATGATAGAGGGTTCCAAGGCCTCCATTCATGTAGTCGTAGACTCTTGGGGTCTCGGGCTGCTCTCACAATGCAAGGAAGAATTGCTAGCAGCCCTTAGACGCGATATCGATGTAAAGATAATGATTCCCGCAAGCTTGGTGGGTACTGAACCCTTCCATGCCTTGCCGGCCGGAATCAAGCTGAAGACTTCAGAAACATCACAGAACGTGGTCATCTTCGACGATTCCGAAATATTGATGATAAACGGCAGCAATGGAAAAGGCGCGATATTCCTTTCTACGGACGTACTCGGTACAAATCAGGTAAGGTCGTTCGAACAGGCATGGAAATCAGGCATAAGGATAAACAATCTTTCCGATATGACAAAATCGGATGCCCAGGAGACATTAAAGGCCATACAGCTCATTAACGAAAGCGGCCTAGGATATGTCTTAAATTCCCTCCTCAACTCGAAGGCGAAGGGGATCGACATGCTTACATTTCTTGAAAGGAATGGCCTTGATTTGGAGGCAAAAACCCTTGACGACATAATCCTGCTTGTCGATTCAACTCTTGACATAACCTGCTCGGGCCACCTCAAGTACGAAGCTCACGCCAACCATTTTGTCATAGAGTCAAAGATGAACAGCGGCCATTCGATCCCATGGGCTTTGCTGCTAGAGGGATACCTCAACAAGAAGGGGGTCAAAACAAGGATGATATACAATGATCACCTTCAGACAGGCGAGAAGATCCACATAAAGGTCGATTCCAAGATCCCGCTTCGCTAAGTAGGATCAACAGGTTCAACGATATCAGGGGGGTATCCTAAAGTCCTCTTTTACGGTGTTCAACACCACGTGTGTGTTGGTTCTGCTAACGGATGGGAGCCCGAGAAGGTATCTTGCAAACTTTCCTAGTTCATCAGTATCCCTGAACTTGCCAATTATGATAGCGTCTGGTGAGCCGGTCGTTTCATAAACTCCATAGATGTTTTCAAGTTTTGCAAGTTTACGCCCCATTTCTTCCAACTTGCCCCCAGACGAGATTATCTCTATAAGGGCTATTATGTGTGATTCAACCTTGGATTGATCCACAACCACCGAGTACCCCTTTATTATGCCCGCTGATTCCATTTCCTTAATCCTTTTGACGACTGTTCCCGGAGCGATTCCCATATTATCTGCAAGCTGGCGGTAGGACCTCCTGGAATTTTTTAGGAGTTCCCTCAGTATCCGCGCATCCAAATCGTCCATTTCTATCAATGTATGAACAATTGTATAATAATTAAGGATTTTATTGAACAATTGTGCAGTAAACTAACCATATTCATATATTCGCGAACAACGTATTATTCCCCATGTCAACCTATGACGCATCGGGTAGGATTAGACAAAAGAAACGGCATGACGAATACTTGCCGATAGCCGTAGCCATAATGCTGGCGGTCTGCTTCATAACCATTTTTGGTGTAAATGCAGAAGCCGGCGGATATGGAGGAGGAAACAATCCCGTCACCTTCTACGAATCGGCAGGTTTGATGAGTGCTGGCGTGCTGGTGGGCTATCTAGCCTTCGTCTTTCGAGCCACATAATGAAACTAGGGAAAGTTGCTAGACTTTCCCTCTCCATTTTTGGCAATCGGAGGGTTGAGTCGATATTCGGACTCCACAAGAGAGTACACCGCAAATCTCATGGAGTGGTTTTTGGTTTCGTTCCGAGCAAATTGACCGCCCTGAAAAGATACAATGTATTCACCAGTTCGCACGTGCGAAGTCGACTAGGTGTGCATTATCTTATCCTTCGTGCCACCACACCTTGTAGAATCAGAGATTATCGCCATATGACCCACCCGCCCTCGCACCAATCCATCTTCTGGGACTTAATACCATAGCAATATTTTTTCCAGACTTGATAGAAAATCTCAAGATTATAACAAGGCATTCCAATATTGCCCTATTCCCAGATAGGTTTGCAATTCTCCACGGCAAAATTCCGGGACGCGGTTGACCCACCATCCAGAGAAGCCCCGAGGAAGCACAAGGCGTTGGAATTCAGAATGTCCCCTATGCAATCCATGTTTTTTCCATTTCGGAATAACATGTCATCGATTCACCAGCATATCGTTATTCCACCATTTGGGTTTTAGAGCGACTTTCATGTTCACAAACCTGCTTTGGAATAGTAAAATATGCCCAAATCCAGTCATTTTATCAAGGATATGGCATCAGAGGAGCACCAAAGGTTGCTTAATTCCCTTGCAAATACTTTAGAGTCCATGGGCATAACCATCACCCATATCGACATTGCAGATACGCCTGAACTTTTTGATGAACGCTACAGGAATCTCCCAAAACCTTCCGAAAGGGATGGGCAATGTCCCGATCTGGAGGGGATGAAAGGCGCGCTCAGGCATTTTGGCGAGGCCAAGACCAGAATCAAGGATGATCCAAATATCGATGCCCAGCTGAGGGCCTTCACAGGCCGGGAGATGAATGGTAAAGAGATTCCCCTTCACATAGTGGTCCAAAAGGAACTCAAAAAGGACCTAGAGGGAAAAATGTACAAGCTTGGGCTGTATGACAAATACAAAAAGGGAACAATCAAGATCTGGTCCTAGGCCTACAACTACGTCCTCACTTGAAAATTATGCCGCCCATCCATAGCCATAATCTACCTTTATAAAATCACCAAGTTACCAAACATTTCATAATGCAAATTTCAGCCGAGTTCGACCCAAAGTCAATAGAGGGAATTGTAAAGTCGCATCTTGCAGGCACAGACCTTGAGAAAATGATTTTCGACTCTTCGAATAAACCAAAGAGGATCGTGTTTGTGGAGGGCCCCCCTACCATGAATGGCACACCTCATGCGGGTCACCTACGGGGAAGGATAATGAAGGACCTGTGGTACAGATACATGACTCTTCGCGGATACAAGGTCACTTTCAATGCCGGATGGGACACCCAAGGTTTGCCAGTCGAGTTGCAGGCAGAAAAAGAATTGGGAATCTCAGGTGGAAAATCAAAGGTTATCGAGTCTGCAGGAATTGAGAGAATTGTTTCAGAGTGCAAGAAAATTGTAAACCGATTCAATGAGAAGTGGGTCGAGGTTGACGGGTTGCTAGGAATGTCATTCAACCAGAAGAACGCATACTGGACATACAAGGACGAATACATTGAACGCGAGTGGAAATATCTCAAGAAAGCGCACGAAGGTGGAATACTTTCCGAGGCATACAAAGTTGTAGCATATTGTCCGAGTTGTCAGACGTCGCTTAGCCATGCAGAAGTCAATCAGGGATACGATACGGTTCAGGACCCGTCCCTCTACTACAAGGTGAAGCTTTCCGACGAAGACACTTACCTGATAGTCTGGACAACGATGCCCTTTACCCTCGTAACCGACACAATGGTTGGCGTAAATCCTGAAGAAACATACGCGTACATAAAAGTAGGTGGCGAAACGTGGGTGGTAGGCAAATCACGCCTAGAAGAATTTGCCAAGGAGGCAAAGATTGACGAGTATCTTGTTGACAAAGAGGCAAAGGGTTCCACCTTCGAAGGAAGAAAATACTCCCACCCCCTACTCGACGACATACCGGGACTTGCGGCACATGCGGCAAAATCTAATTTTCACATAGTGGTAGCCGAGGATTTTGTAGATGTCAAGACAGGAAGTGGGCTTGTGCATCTATCCCCCGCAAATGGGGAAGAAGATTTCGAGATTGCGATGAAAAGAAAGATCCCCATTTTCAACCCCATAGATGACGAGGCCAAGTTTACAAAAGATGCAGGTTCCTTTTCAGGGCTTTTTGTGAGGGATGCGGATGAAAAGATAGTAACGGCGGTAAAGGAAAAGGGGTGTCTTGTAAGAATCGGCAAGATAAAACATCAATACCCCCTCTGCTGGAGGTCGCAGCACAAACTTCTCTGGCTTGCAAGGAGGGGATTTTTCTATTTCCTTGACAGGCTTGGTGACAAGGCTGTAAAGGCAGCGGAGGGGGTAGAATATTTCTTCGAGCCGCCCAAAAACAGGTTCCTAGAGATCATCAAGGACAAGCACCCATGGTGCATCTCAAGGGAGCGAATCTGGGGCTGCCCCCTGCCACTCTGGACATGCAAGGATTGCGGACACCAAAAATGGTTCTTCTCACGTGATGAAATTATAAAGTCTGCCACCGATCTTCCAGACGGGCCGACCTTTGAACTACACAGACCATGGATAGACAAAGTAGGAATAAAGTGCGAAAAGTGCCAGTCAGCCATGACAAGGGAGCAGTTCGTTCTTGACACATGGCATAACAGCGGTGCTGCGCCCTATGCCTCTCTCAGCGATGACGACTTTAAGCAATACATCCCCGCAGCATTCCTTACCGAGGGAATAGACCAGACAAGAGGATGGGCCTATACGCTTTTAATCGAGAACGTGATTTTCAATGACGCCCCGATTGCTCCGTTCAAGTCCTTTCTTTTCCAGGGCCACGTCCTAGACCAGAACGGCAATAAAATGAGCAAGAGCCTGGGTAATGTACTCGACGCCGCGGAGCTGTTGAACAAATATCCCGCTGACTTGGTTAGGCTCTACTTCATGTGGAAATCAAGCCCCATAGAGCCCTTGAATTTCAGCACAGAAGAACTTGTATCAAGGCCATACCAGATCCTTGGAACGCTGTACCACCTTCATGTATACTTGAAACAGAATAGCGAGTATGATAACTACAACAAGGCGTTTACAGTAACGTGGGCAAAGGAAAAAAATCTCCTAAAGGCACCCGAGATTTGGGTTTTGTCGAAACTTCAAAAGCTTATTTCGTCAGTTGCTGATTCGCAGGACAAGTGCAGGTTTCACGAATCGGCTCGAGCAATAGACGACTACATCATAAATTCGGTAAGCCAGGTATACATACCCGTTACGAGGGAAGAGATCTGGTCCGAAGATGAATCTTTGCGCGAGAGAAGGCTTGCGATATACGCGACATTGAGTGAGATTTTGCGAGTAGTAGATGTTCTGCTTCACCCCATTTGCCCCTTCACGACTTCCTATCTTTATGATACCATGTATGCAGAAAAAAAGAATGTCCTGCTCGAGGATTTTCCCGTTCCTCAGCATCCCTTGCTAAACGAGACAATCGAAGAAGCCTTCGATTTGATGAAGGAAACGGTATCAGTTGCCGCTGCAGCCAGGATGAAGGGAAAGCTGAAACGTCGCTGGCCTCTCAATGAGGCAATCATTTGCGTGGAACCCTCCCAGAAGGCAAAGCTTGAATCGTTGTCAGATCTGCTTACGTTGCAGTTAAACGTCGAGCGATACAAAATAATAGAGATTCCCAAATCTGCTGGCCTCGAATTATTATCAAACCTAATGAGGGCAGGCCTTCCAATCTCTCCCAAGATAGAACTCGATAGAAAAAGGATCGGGCCCAAGGCCAAGCAAGACATGGGGCTGCTCGTTTCCAAATTTTCAGATACTTCCCCTAGTGAAATAGTTGGATCCCTGCTTGAAAAAGGGGCCTGTTTGTTCGACCTTGGAACGAACAAGATTTCCCTCGAGAAGGATGACTTTATCATGGATTTTGAGGAGCTTGAAGGCTTTGCCATGGCAAAGCGTGATTCCCTCGTGGTTTTCATCAGCACTTCCAGAAACCGTGACATGATGGCCAAGGGGCTCATACGTGATATTGCAAGGAGGCTGCAGGTGCTCCGGAAGGAACGCGGATACAACCCCACTGACATGCTTGAAGCGGCATACATCCTAGGACTGGACGAGGACATGTTGTCCATGGTCAGCGAAATGAAATCGGAACTTGCCTTCCTTGTCAGGGCAGAAAAGATCGAGTTTTCAGACAGGGCGAAAAGCTATAAGGAAGAGGATCTGGATGGTCAAAAGATCCAAATCTCAATTGAGTAGGGATTGATCCATTCAATTAAATAATTAATTCTGTAATTGTCTGCCATGCCAAAACAGATAACCCTTGACGGATGGCTCTTATCACATTTTCAGGTATTGCTAAAACGAGGCTCGGCGCATGTTGCAAGAACCAGGATTCCGATAGTGCTCTACCGATCCACCATGGAAGAAGAGGGCGAGTCATACCAAGAAACGGTATGTACCCTGACTGAGAGTTACATAATAGTTCAAGTGGTGACCTCTGGAGGCTCAATTCCCCCCAGCTTCCAGCAGCAACTTGTTTTTACGATAGATGAATTCCCCGGATGGCTAGTGAAGAAAAGCAGGGACCTTTTTCTTTCCTGTGTAGACCTCCTAGAAGAACAATTTAGCTAACTCCAATAACAAAGCAGAGTCCCCGGGGAAACCCCGGGGAGCCTACTTCGGTAAGAATCTACAACTTACACATAGATTATGGCATACCTATTGAAAAGAGTGTGTTCGTTCGATCCGAAACCTCAAGTGGGCGAGCGATATTTCCGCATCTCTCCCACTATTCCAGCGATTTGCCGTAGGTTCCAACAAGTTTCAAAGTCCTTTCAATAATTTTTTCATGTCTGGCATCAGGCTCGGCGCTTATCAGAATTAGGTTGGTGGTTAGAAAGTGGATGGTGATGAGCTTCACCTTTGGGTATTGCGTCAAGGCGTAAATGGGCTCCCCCACCTTTTCAGAGAGGTACCTGCGAAGGGATGCCCTGACAACTTCAGTCTTTACTGAGATCATATTCTCATCCTCAGTAAGGATTCTGGATGCATTCTTCCGGAATTTGTAGGAATAATTTTCGTTCAGGTAGACCCCTACATACCTGATTTTAGGGTCAGTCGCAAGGACCGAGTCACAAAAATCTTCGGATCTCAAAATGGTACGATATGCAGCCTTCCGTATAAGAATATGGTTCAACACGGGTAAAAAATGCAAAAATTGTCGATTTTTTGAGGGTTCCGGAATTAAAAGCGAACAATATCCAATTATACTAGTAGTTTCATCTCATTTTGAAGGGTTTCGCTAAAAAACCTGATACTTGGAATGTTTTGGAGAGTGACCGAGTGCCCCTAAGGATACTCTCTTGCCATGGCCCTTGCTCCAAAACATTTCTAGGTTAAAAGAGGGTGTTTTTAACTCTCCTTATCACAAATTCGCAACCGTATGATATATCCCGTCTTTCCACAACTAGCAAAACCATCCTGCAGACAGACAGGAATGAAAATTTCCGGAATGTGCCAAGTGGGAAAAAGACGGCACAATGCCAAGATTTGGCTCGAGACCCCAAAAGGATTCCAAAGATTACCAACAGATTATAAAGACCTTAAAAATGAAATTTTCCATGCGGTTACTTGAATACCAAGCCAAGTCATTATTCTCGGATTATTCTATTCCCATCCCCCAAGGACTTACGTCCACTGACATAGACCAGGGCAGGAAAGACGCTGCAACGCTAGGATTTCCCTTTGTAATCAAGGCGCAGATGGCCGTTGGTGGCAGGGGAAAAGCAGGGGCGATCCAAAAATGTCACAACGCAGATGAGTTTGAACTCAAGTATCCAGAGATAATGCAAAAAGTCGTAAAAGGAGAAAAAACAAAGGCAATATTACTTGAAAAAATGGCGGACATTAAAAAGGAACTCTACCTTTCCCTGTTTCTAAACAGGAGCAAGAGGTGTTACACAATAATTGCGTCCGGCGAAGGCGGTGTAGAAATCGAGTCCGTCAAGAACCAGATAATTAGGGAGGTAGGAGTAGGCGATGTCGATTCAAAAACTGCAGAGGAAGTTGGCAAAGAAATGGGGCTCAGGGACAAGGCGCTTTCACAGTTTGTTACGATTTTGCAAAAGCTATCAAAACTCACTATTGAAAAAGAGTCAGAGCTTGCCGAGATAAACCCGCTTGCAGTCCTGAAGGATGACACCCTTGTAGCGCTTGATGGTAAGGTGATAATCGACGACAATGCCATGTTCAGGCACGAGGAACTCCGCAAGTTTCAGGAAGTATCAGAACTTGAGGAAAGAGCAGAAAAAAGCGGCTTTTCACTTGTCGAACTTGACGGAAACATAGCAGTGGTTGGCAATGGCGCCGGTCTTGTAATGTCTACCTTGGACATGCTGTCTGACCACGGTGGGAGACCGGCGTGTTTTCTCGACGTCGGAGGCGGCGCCACGACTGATACCGTATATGAAGCGCTTACGCTAATAAGCAAGATGAAAAAGGTCAAAGGAATACTCGTAAACCTTTACGGGGGAATTGTGAAGACGACCACCGTTGCAACTGCCTTTATCAAAGCCTACGAAAACAGGCTAATCGACTTTCCAGTTTTTGCAAGAATGTCCGGCGCAGAGGCAGACAAATCGAAGGAAATGCTAAAAGGTTCAAGGACAAAGATGTTTGACACTATCGAAGAAGCAATAAATGCCGCAGTGATAGAGGTGAATAAAAATGGCTGATCTTTTTGACCTATTAATTGGCAAGGAGGGGGACAAGGACTACAAGAAAAAGCCAGTCATAGTTCAGGGGATCACCGGGAAGTTCGGCTCTTTTCACACTCAACAGATGTTGGCATATGGAACGAATATTGTCGCTGGCGTAACCCCAGGCAAAGGAGGACAGAAAGTCGAGGGCGTACCAATTTATGAGAACATGAAAGAGGCGGTAGAGGCGACAGGTGCGAAAATTTCAATCATATTTGTTCCTGCAAAGTTTTTCCTGGGAGCCGCCATCGAAGCCCTAGAGGCCGGAATAAAACTTTTGATTGCAATCCCAGAACATGTGCCGGTGAAAGACGCTCTCACTGTGGTTGAACTGGCTAAGAAGAAGGATGCAATCGTCGTAGGTCCAAACACCCCCGGTGTCATCATACCAGGAATCATAAAGATAGGGATAATGCCTGCCTCCCCCTTCAAGGCTGGAAGAATCGCAGTGATTTCAAGAAGCGGCACCCTGATGTACGAGGTTTCTCACAACCTCACACTTGCAAACTTCGGTCAGAGCATCTGCTTTGGAATAGGAGGCGATCCAATCAACGGAGCCCCACTAATTCAAGCGTTTGACACCATACGCGATGGGGCCAACATCGATGGCGTAGTCGTGGTTGGAGAGATAGGCGGGGATGCCGAAGAGATGCTTGCCCAGCACATCATAGACACCAAGTTTGACAAACCGGTCGTGGCATACATAGCCGGAAGGGCAGCACCGAAGGAAAAGAGGATGGGCCACGCAGGGGCAATCATATACGGAACTTATGGGTCTGCCGAATCCAAGGTTGCCATGTATGCCAAGGCTAATGTACCTGTGGCCAAGAGGCCCGCAGAAGTCCCAATGCTTCTTGCAGGCAAGCTTGGAAAGGGTAGAAACAAATAGCAGGTATTCAGGAGTAAGAGAAATGCCAATCACAGATCCGCTAAAAAAACAGATTGCCCAGAAGGCTAGGCTTTACTTCAAGGTCTGTTTCTCTTGCGGTGCAAAAAACTCCATGGCTGCAACAAGATGTCGAAAGTGCCACAACTCCTACCTCAGGCTGAAGAACAGGACCCTAGGAATCAAAAAGTAGTCAGTGACTGCCACCGCAGCTGCATTGATCGCCACCAGATACCAACCTTAGTCTATTCTTAGATTCGTGTTTTGTCTTCTGATAATGTGCGATATTCATCACCCTTTCACATACAGATTTATCGCCATGCTCGATGCTGCTTGCGAGCCAGTTTTCAATATCTGCGACATTGTAGGCATCTCCACCCTCGAGTATTTTTCTAAAGTTCTCCCTAACTAGATCCTCGCCCGCCGCATCAAAGGGTTTCATGCCTGAGACTACCATTTGAATTTGTTTTAACAGCAGAGTTGATTGAGGCTTCACATACTTCCTTCCGGTCCATGCTATAAGAATTTTAGGCATTCAGAGGCAAGAAATTCGGATATCAGTCGCATGAAATGATGTAGATTTCCATTTCCTTTGGCATTCACCGCCGATCTCCCCATGACGGCGGACCGTACAACAATTCATATTTTTCTTAGCTATGAATCTTGCTCACCGCTGCGGTAAGCGCGACTTAATAATCAAAATCCCGGTCTTCAGACAATGAAATACACCTCAAGGATGCAGAGGTTCGCAATCCTCGTCTTTGGCCTTGCAGTATTCCTCATCATATTTCCTCTAAATCACTCAGGTGCAACTGCGTGGGATTCAACCGGCAAAATCATCCCGGAAAAAAAATCAAGCATAAATGAATCGCAGCAGGTCTACAAAGCGAAAGAAAGAAGAGTCATCCCGATTTTTAGACAAAAAAACCCGGAAAGGGACTTGATTACGCCAACAGATCAGACCCAGGCCCGCCAGTTGTCTTCGAACAACTTTACTCTCCTTAGCAGTATGGAAGGATTGGGATACGATTATGTTACTCCGCCCGATGTCCAGATAGCTGCCGGTCCCTCCGAAATAATGGAAATGGACAATCTCCAGGGACAAGTCTGGGCCAAATCAGGAATTCCCATTGGAGGACCTTTTGACCTTGCAACCTTTTTTGGTACCGGATCGGATTTTATCTCCGATCCCAAAGTAGTTTACGACAGCCTGAGTGGAAGATGGATTGCTTCCATATTAGATGCATCACAAGGCACTGTAAAAATCGCAGTGTCCGATACGAATAATGCAACAGGCGGGGTTTTTTGCCTTTATTCAGTAAGTACCGATTCCAACGTAATTCCTGATCAGCCAATTATAGGGGTGAGTGGCGACAAGATAGCGGTCAGCACAAATGATTTTGATTATCAGTTCGAACATACCCAGTTTTGGGTTCTCAACAAGACAGACATGTTGTCCTGCGAGCCTACAAGTTTTGTAACCAAGACCATGGCTGGGCAATTCTCTACCCATCCGGCCCAATCCCTCTCTAATGACACCACCCTGTTCATGGTTGACACTTCCCATAATGCCAATGGTTCCTTTATCAATGTCTTTGAGATCAATGGTGTGCCGCCAAATCCTGTTTCGCTTTCCATTACACCAGTCCCGACATCGCCAATTTTTGACCCCCCCAGTGCTTTTCAACGGGGTTCGAAATACCTCCTTGATACAGGAGACTCACGGATACAGGATGCAACCTGGTCAACGGGTAAACTATGGACAGCGTTTACTGACAGCTGTTTCCCCACGAATGATTCCGTAACACGATCATGTGTTCACCTCGTAAGCATTGGCACAGACACCATGAATGCCACCCAAGACTTTGATTATGGTATTGCAGGCAAGTATCTCTTCTACCCCGCCTTGAGACAAATGCCAAATGGAAATCTGATTGTTCTGTATGGATTCTCATCACCAAATGATTATCCCAGCATTGGTGTCACCGAGCAATCCTCGTCTGATCCTCCAAACTCGGTCGAGTTCCCAATGGTTGTAAAAAAGGGTGTTGCTCCGGTGGAGCTTTCCTATGGTTGTTTTTCAACATGCCGGTATGGCGATTATTTCGGGGTGGCAATAGACCCCTCAAACACCGATGCCGTTTATGGAGCAGGCGAGTTTGGACCCGGCATCAAAGATCAGGAGGGATTTGGTTTGGCATGGGGCACGGAAATCGTCCATATCAAGGGATAGAGATTAAGATTTTCAAGCAGTCCATATTTTTCGCGTTTCATACCATGGGTGGGAGTGTAACAGGGCATATGCATGATGTAACTTGTCACCTTGTGACCGATAGGCCTTCAGGATTTCAATCATTCCATGAGGGCAATAAAAAATCCAAATCTGAATTCTTGCTACAGAATAAAATAGCGATATGCATGTAAGCGATCTTAGATAAATCTCATCATCAGCATTGGAAAAACACATCCCGAGTCCTCTCCACATAATGACGGTGAAAAAATTGAAAGGCTTGTCCACCATTACCTTCATGATGATTCTCCTCTTGCCAATACTTGCAATGCCTACCAATCCCATGCCTCATGCCAACGGGCTGACCCCAGCCACATGGTCTCACTCAAAGGAGCCAAGCCAGCACAAGTTACAAACGACGGTTACCATATCCCATTACAGCAATGTAGTGGCCTTGGATTGTACACATCATGCCACCACTTCAGATAGATGTAGTGGGACCGATACCACATATGGCGTATTCTCATACACTGCGCCACAATCCTATGGCATATCTGATTCTTGTTCATATCCTTGCGAATCACAAGACATTCTTGTAAGCTATCCCCCGACATTTTCATTTCAAGGAACTACCTACTACTTTGCAAGCGCCCAACAGGACCAATGCTCGCCAGAATATGGCTGCAGTACTGAAACCTCATGGATGTCTACAGGTCCAGTTTCCATACCCTATAGCGGCACCCCCATGGGAGCTTTTGTAACAATCGATACCGAGTTTTTCTATAAAAATTCCTCACGATCTGATATGCTAGAAGTTGAATTCACATACAATCTTGATGACGGATATAGCCTGGGTTGAAGATGCACCCGTCCTTCAGAATCATGCCGCCACATCCCTGTGATTTTGGAAGAGCAAGGATCCGCATAGGAAGGGCCGAAATGAATCGCCTTGGTGTCATGGTAGGGGATCCGGTCTTAATAACAGGCACTAGGAAAACGGCGGCCATCTGCTTGCCAATGGACTACATTCACCTTCCGCATGACCCGGAATTTGAGTTTGTAGATAACGGAGGAACAAGACTTCCGCATGCCAGACTGAGCAACATCGTTTCACTCAATGCCTTAGGAGGTAGCAATTTACCATTGATTCAAATCGAGAAAACAAAGGCCAGAAAGTCAAAAACCATTACCCTTTCCCCGCGTCACCCCTTGTCATTCAAGAAAGAACACCTAGAGCTACATGGTTTGATCGGTATTCCGTTCGTAACAGGAGATTTCATAAGGGCCAGATTCATCCCTTCAGGTTCAGCCTTCATGGATTTTTTCGTGTCAAGCTCAATTCCGGCAGAATGCTGCAGTGTCATTACTGAGGATACAGAGATTACAATCACATCATGCCGCCCCAATTTCTCCATCCCCTCCAAATTATCTGGGTTTAAGAAAACCCTGCCGCTGCAAAACAAGATAGTCAGCGAGAGTCTTGAGATAACAATCGAATCTATTGATTTGTATGATAGCGGGTTCAGGTTTTTCCTTGTCGCAGCTTACCTCTTTGATGATCAGAGAGAGTGGCTCGGAAATAAGATCAGTCTGGCAGCATTAGCTTTTGATGATTTAGGAAATTCATATGCATGTTCCAAGATTGAAAGGAGCCAAGGCGTTTGGACCATCAATGGGCCCCAATGCAGCAGACTGTCCCTGGTTATGACCCCCGCATTAAACGAAATGGCAAGCAGGTTGACATTGGTTGTGAATGAGATAACGTGGAACGTAAGGGAAAGAAAGGACGGACAGGTGCTTGACAAGATAGCGCATGCAGTAAAACACGAGCCCACGGTTATTTCCGTTTGGCTGCCCCAGAAGGCGTTCTGCATGATAGCTGCAGGCCCATGGAGTCTCGATGTAGACCTGCACCGAAAACACGTCTTGAGATAGCACCAGCAATCTCTTGATATATGGGCCAAGCCAAAGTCATCTGAATCCGCCTTGTTTATAATCAACTTTAAAAATTATGAGGAGATCGCAGGCTCCAGATCACTGACGCTGGCAGAAATTGCATCGAGGTTTTCCAAGAAACACAATGTAAGGATCGTCGTGTGTCCCCCCCAGCACCTTGTGTCAGAAGTTGCCAGGTTGCCGATAACCGTTTTTTCGCAGCATGTGGACTCGGCAAAGATCGGAAGCACGACTGGGTATGTCATACCCGAGCTTTTAAAAAAATCCAACGTGGCAGGGTCCCTCATCAATCACAGCGAACACAGGATACCCCCCGAAGAGATTTCGGTGATAGTTTCGAGGCTCAGGTCACTCGATATGACATCAGTGGTATGCGTAAGGGATCCCGAAGAGGCTGCAAGATATGCAAGGTTTGCCCCCGATTACATCGCAGTAGAACCTCCCGAGCTAATAGGTAGCGGAAAGGCAGTATCAAAAGAGAGGCCTGAGGCGATAACAGATTCTGTCAGGGCGGTTAAAGAGGCCCGAAACTCGACGCGCCTCCTTTGCGGTGCCGGAATTGTTACGGGTGAAGATGTTTCCAAATCTCTTGAGCTTGGTGCCGACGGGATCCTAGTTGCAAGTGGCATAGTCAAGTCCCCCAGCTGGGAACAGACCATCGAACAATTTGCACTCGCCTTCAAGGACAGAGAAATTTGATATTGAGCGGAAGCGGAATCTCTACATGAAGACAGTTTATTTCTTCGACGAGGGAGACGGAAAGAACAAGCGCTTGTTTGGTGGCAAGGGGGCAGGCCTAATGGAAATGACGCGGCTAGGATTACCCGTGCCGCCAGGATTTACCATCACCACCGCCGTTTGCGAAAAATACTTCAGCAATAACATGAAGCTGCCAAAAGACCTTATGCCACAGGTAAAGATATCGATAAAAAAGATCGAGAAAAAGACAGGAAAAAGTCTGGGTTCCGATACCGATCCCCTACTGGTTTCGGTAAGGTCCGGAGCCGCAACCTCTATGCCCGGCATGATGGATACAATTCTCAATCTCGGACTGAACGATAGAACGGTTGCAGGTCTTGGCAGATCAAGCAATAATCCCAGGTTTGCGTGGGATTCATATCGAAGATTTTTGCAGATTTTCGGAAAGGTCGTTTTTTTAATCGAGGATAAAATATTCGAAGACATCTTACAAGATGAACTGATAAAGCACGGAGTGAAACACGGGCACGAACTTGATGAGCAGGCCATCAGGGAAATCGTGACTCGGTACAAGCAAATTTTCAAAGAGAATGCAGGAATGCAGTTTCCCCAAGATCCCTATCGCCAGCTCGAACTGGCAATCGAGGCAGTCTTTAAGAGCTGGATGGGGGAACGGGCCGTGATTTACCGACAAAAATACAAGATAACAAACGAAATTGCAAACGGAACGGCGGTGAACGTGGTCGCAATGGTTTTTGGAAACATGGGAGATGACAGCGCAACCGGGGTGGTCTTTACCCGCGATCCATCAGACGGGACAAAGAAGCTTTTTGGAGAGTACCTCAAAAATGCCCAAGGGGAGGACGTGGTGGCAGGCATAAGAACCCCCCAGCAGATAGACTCAATGGTAAAGGAAATGCCAGCCACATACAGGCACCTCCTTAGAACTTGTAACAAGCTTGAAAGGCACTATAAGGAACCACAGGATATCGAGTTTACCGTCGAACGAGGTAAATTCTATTTGCTTCAAACTCGTTCTGCAAAAATGAATGCCATGGCAATGCTAAAAACATCAGTATCAATGGTGAGGGAGCGGTTGATTACAAAGAAAGAGGCAATCCTAAGGCTCCATCCTGAAGACCTGGATCAAGTATTGCACAGGACGATAGACGGGGAAGTGGTAAAAAAAATCAATCCAATTACAACTGGAATACCAGCTTCCCCCGGGGCAGCCTCTGGTGTCGTTATTTTTGATGTAAAGAAGGCCACCAGCGAAGGGGAGGGTGGAAATCAAGTAATATTGGTCAGAGAAGAGACCAAGCCCGAGGACGTTCCGGCCTTCTTTTCCGCGGCTGGCATACTTACCTGCAGAGGCGGAAAAACATCCCATGCGGCAGTCGTAGCAAGAGGCATGGGAAAGCCATGCATAGTAGGATGCTCAGCGATTAAGATAGACCACATGACAAGACAGATCCTTGTTGACGGAAAGACAATAGGCGAGGGAGAGACAATAACCATAGATGGAAGCACGGGCAATGTCTACGCCGGAACTATACCTACCACAGAGCCGAAAATAACAGATGATTTGAAGACGATACTTGGATGGTCTGAAAAATTCAAGCGCCTCGAAATCCGCGCAAACGCAGATACGCCAGAGGCTACAAGGCTTGCTAGGATTTACGGCGCGAGAGGGATCGGATTATGCAGGACCGAAAGGATGTTCAATGCAAAGGACCGGCTCTCGCTTTTTGTGGCTATGATAATGGCAAGTACCCCCGAGGAGAGGAGGGAAATCTTGGGAAAACTGCACGAGTTACAGAAACGCGATTTCAAAGAGATTCTTTCCATCATGCGGGGGCATCCTGTCACCATTCGACTCCTAGACCCCCCGCTCCACGAATTTCTTCCAAACGTTGAGACCCTCCTTAACAGGATTCACGGGCTGGATAAGACTGGTGAAGCAGCGGAAATATCGGCAGCGCAGAGGCTTCTTGACAGAGCTAAAGAGCTTGCCGAGACAAACCCCATGATGGGTCATCGGGGTGTCCGGGTAGGGGTAACATTTCCCGAGATTTACGAAATGCAGATGCGTGCTATTTGCGAGGCAGCCGCAGAGCTAAAGAAAGAAGGCGTTCATATCCTCCCCCAGGTGATGATCCCGCAAGTAGGCAGTGTGGCCGAACTTGACTATGTGAAAAGGATCTTCGAGTCCACAAAGTCCGATGTAGAGGCAAAGTCAAAGGTAAAAGTTAATGTTGCCTTTGGCACGATGATCGAGGTCGTACGGGCGTGCCTTACCGCGGATGAGATAGCCCGGGTTGCAGAGTTTTTTAGTTTTGGTACAAACGACCTCACACAGGCGGTATTTAGCTTCAGTAGGGAGGATGCAGAGGGCAAGTTCTTGCCCCAATATCTTGAGAAGGGGATAATGGTCGAAAACCCCTTCCAGTCACTTGACGTTCGTGGCGTAGGATCATTGATGAAGATAGGCATCTCGTTGGGCAGAAGGTCAACTCCCAGCCTGGAAATAGGCCTTTGTGGAGAGCATGGTGGTGACCCTCGTTCCATTCGATTTTGTGATACTGTAGGTCTCACCTATGTCAGTGCGTCAGCTCATAGGGTTCCGATAGCTATTCTTTCTGCTGCTCAGGCATCGCTGGAGGCAAATTCTTCCTCAAAGGTTCTTCATAGGGACAGGTAGCCTTCTGCGACGAAGGCTGAAATAACGAGCAGTGTTATTTCACCTAACAGATGCTCCCTAGACTCGAGTCAATAAAACAGGCAAGGCTGAAGATAGGACTTACCCAGCAGAAGCTAGCTTCTCTTACCGGCGTTAGCACATCCATGATAAATCAGATAGAATCCGGCAGGTGTCAGCCGAGCTATGCCACGGCAAGGAAGATATTCGAGGTCCTCTGGTCGCTTGAAAGCCAGTCGTCCATGAAAGCGGGGGACATATGCAGCAAGGATATCGCGAAGCTAAAGACATCAGATACCCTTCATGATGCCATCAAAAAAATGCATGATTTATCAATAAGCCAAGTGCCGGTTTTTGACGGGAATGAGGCGGTGGGATTGGTTACAGAGGACGGCATAGTAAAGTACCTGCTTGACAACGATGAGACCCAAAGAAAAAAGATAAGACTCGCGGAAATCATGGAGCCAAGACCCCCAATCGTCGATTACGATACACCGGTCAAGACATTGGTATCACTGATAAGGTATTCCAAGTGCGTCCTTGTCTCAAAACAGAGTAGGATAGTTGGAATAATCACTGCCTCCGATACCCTGAAGATTGTAGAGTGATGTCGGATGTTTGGCCCCGTAATGGGAACGTCACTAGTCATTTTGCGTGTTCATGGCTAAAGCATCGCAGTTTCCCACAAGGAACATCTACAAATGGATCATAATTTTCGCTGATCCAATTTTGAAACCTCGGTCTCTATCATCTCGTCAAGTTCCCTGTACTTTTGGAGGTATTTCTTGCCCTTCTCAGTTGTCTTGTAGGATTCGCCACCCCTTTCCTGCCGTATCAATCCACTCACTTGCAGAAATGAAAGATAATCCTTCAGCTGGGCCGAAGACAGGTATGCGCTATACATAATCTTTGTTTTGTTCGTACCTTGCGTAGCTACCTCTAAGATCAAGGCAATTATCTCTCCCCTTCCGCGGTTTTTCACGCCTATCCCACTAACCTATTCGAGTCGGATACCATCCCAGTGCCATCCGCATCCCAAATCTTGCATACATCTGCAAATCTCATGGTATGCGATTCTATTAATGAGATTTGTAGAATTATTAGGTAATAATCTTCTATATGGTTCTACTAGATTAACTTAAGAACTATGCGGGTGTGGAAGAGTTTCTTGCTGGCTATTTCTCGGGATGTGAGCACAGTTCCGTGAGAACTCCGTGAAGGGACTTTGGATGTATGAAGGTAATCTTGGTTCCTCTCGAACCCGGCCTTATCTCACCTAGAAACCTCACGCCGTTTTCTTTCATTCTTTCTGTTTCCCCCTCAATCTTGTCGGTTTCAAGTGCAATGTGATGAAGTCCTTCCCCTCTACTCTCAAGGAATTTTTTAATCGGGCTTGTCTCCTTGGTAGCCTCCATAAGTTCAATCCTAGAATTGTCAAGATGGAGTATGGCAACGCGTACTCCTTCGCTTTCTACCACCTCGAATTCCACATCCTTCACGCCCAAAACCTTCTGATACTCTTTTACTGCCTCATCTAGGTTGTTCACAGCGATTGCTATGTGATCCACCTTCATGCTAGAAGGACTCCTTTGGTTGGTATATGCCAAAAACCTCTCTGAATGTATTGCTTATCTCCCCAAGGGTTGCATAGCTTCTGACAGATTCCAGTATGAAAGGCATCAGGTTTTCCTCCTTGTCGGCCGCGCTCTTCATCTTGGAAAGGGCCGCCTCTGTCTTTTTGTTGTCGCGGCCATCGCGTAGTTCCTTGATACTTTCTGACTGCTTCACCTGTATGCTGTCATCAATCCTCATTATCTCGGGCTTTTCTTCTGCCGAATCCGTGAACTTGTTCACGCCAACAATGATTCGCTCATTGCTGTCTATCTCCTTCTTCAGCCTATAGGCATTCTGTCTGATTTCGGACTGGAAGAAGCCCTTTTCAATTCCTGCTAGCGAGCCCCCCATCCTCTCAATCCTTTTGAGATATTTGTTTGCCTCCTCCTCGATTTTGTCTGTAAGATACTCAACGTAGTATGATCCCGCTAGCGGATCCACAGATTTTGTAATCCCGCTTTCATGTCCGACGATCTGCTGTGTCCTCAGGGCTATCTTTACTGCAGCCTCGGTAGGCAAGGCAAGCGCCTCATCCTTTGAATTCGTATGAAGCGACTGGCACCCTCCCAGTACGGCAGCCATGGATTGTATCGCGACCCGTACTATGTTATTGTCTGGCTGTTGGGCTGTTAACGACTCGCCACTTGTCTGGACATGAAACTTTAGCTGCATGGATTTTTTGTCCCTTGCATGGAATCGATCCTTTACTATCTTTGCATAGATTCTGCGCGCGGCCCGGAACTTTGCCACCTCCTCCAAAAACTCACTTGTACAGCAGAAGAAGAACGACAGCCTAGGCGCAAAGTCATCTATCTTGAGCCCCCTGTCCACGCAGGTTTCTATATATTCCACGGCATTGGCAAGGGTGAATGCGACTTCCTGAATCGCGTTACACCCCGCCTCCCTCATGTGATACCCAGAGATTGAAATCGGATACCACTGTGGTACCTTTTTTGAACTGTATTCGATCATATCGCCAATCAGACGCATCGATGGCCTCGGTGGGTAGATGTAGGTGTTCCTCGCAATGTATTCCTTGAGTATGTCGTTTTGTGTTGTTCCCCTAAGCTGCTCGCTCTTTACTCCCTGTGACTCACCAGTGGCAATGTAAAGGGATAGCAGTGTGGAGGCTGTCGCGTTTATTGTCATTGATGTGCTTACCTTGTCTAACGGTATACCATTAAAACATGTCATCATGTCTTTGAGCGAAGTGATCGAGACACCAACTTTACCGACCTCACCTTCCGAGTGCGAATCATCTGCATCGTATCCTATCTGCGTAGGCAAATCAAAGGCCATGCTAAGCCCGGTCTGCCCCCTTTCTAACAAGTATTTGAACCGCTGGTTTGTCTGTGCCGCAGTGCCGAATCCCGTATACTGTCTCATGGTCCAGAGCCTGTCCCTATACATTCCGGGATGGATGCTCCTCGTGAACGGGTATTTTCCAGGCACCTCTAACCTACTTTTTGGCTTTACCTTGGAGTCATAGTATTTTTTTACAGGAATGTTTGAGTCGGTCTTTATCTTTTCCATCATATCACTTCATCAACTTTGATATCTTGTCAGCGGCCTCAAATGGGTCGAGGCTTTTTTGCTGAACCTTCTTCAAGTATTTCGCATATGTGCCACTTGAATCAAGCATGTTGCTCACTTTGTTTTTGACATTATTTAAAACAATGTCTCTAAGTTCGGCGTCCAGCCTTGCCTCTTCATTTATTTTCTTCACCTTTTTTCTTTCTTCTAACATTTCACCTAGTTTTTTCGCAAAATCTCCAATCCCCTTGCTTGTCTTGGCTGAAGTCATCATCACTTGTGGGTTTTTTTCAGACATCCCTATGAAATCCCTTACCGAGTCATATAGCTGGTTTGCTCCGGGGAGATCGCTCTTGTTTATGAGGTACACATCCCCAATTTCTGTCAGACCGGCCTTTATTGTCTGGATACTATCCCCGGTATTTGGGTTGAACACGACCACTGTAAGGTCTACCATCTTTGATATGTCCACCTCAGTCTGCCCAGCGCCGACACTCTCAATTATTATCGGATCAAATCCTGCGAACTCGAGCACCCTTATGCTGTTACGGAGGGCTGCGGAGACTGCGCCCGTAGCACCCCTGGAGGCCATGCTGCGAATGTATGTGCCAGAATCGGTGGACTCGGTCATGCGTACCCTGTCCCCTAGTATTGCTCCTCCTGTGATGTGGCTTGTCGGATCTATCGCGAGTACCGCAGTCTTGTACCCCAGTTTATTGAGTTCGATGCTAGTCCTGTTGATGAGGGTGCTCTTACCTGCCCCCGCAGGTCCAGTTATACCTATAGTAGCTGCCTTTCCTGAAGTCTTGAAAATTTTTTTTATCAAGTCACGTGATCCTTTTTCGTCGTTTTCAACCATCGATATTGCCCTTGCAATAGCTCGCCTTCTTCCTTGCTTTAGATCCCTTATCAAATCCATGGCAGAATACTGTCAAGGTAACGGCATATATCACAATTACTTATTCAATCAAAGGAGTACGATTGAAAAACATCCATCATTCATGTTCTAGTGATTAGACCTCCACAAAGGGGGACCGTGTTTGAAACCTGCAGCCTTTTTTTGAACCCGAGAATAAAATCTCGCATTTCTCCCGCCAGCGGCTTTTGGGCGAATAAAGGTTTTAAGACCCGCCCTATAACTTGACAAGCATGTCACAAAAGGCCCAGACAAAACGAATCAGGATATTAGTGTCCAAACTGGGTTTGGATGGTCATGACAGAGGGGCATTGGTCTTGTGCAGGGCATTCAGGGACGCAGGCATGGAGGTAATTTATTCCGGCCTATTTGCAACGCCAGAAAGGGTGGCCCAGATTGCAGAAGACGAAGATGTCAATGTGATAGCCCTCAGCCTGTTAAACGGGGCACATTTGACGCTTTTTCCAAGAGTCGTGAAGGCGCTAAAAGAAAAGGGGATAAACGATGTTCTAGTATTAGGAGGCGGTGTGATTCCAGAGGACGACAAGGTAGAACTTGAAAAAGCTGGGGTCCTTGGAAATTTCGGCCCCGGAACTCCGCTTCCAACGATAATTGAGTTTATCAATGCAAACCTTTCAAAGACAAAGAGAAGCTAAGCCTATTCCTTCGAGTCAGGCCACATCATCTGGCGCATCTTCTTTCCGACCTGTTCTATCTGATGTGACTCTATCACTTTCATGTGTCTATCGAACGCGTTTTTGCCGTTTTTCTTATAATCACTCGTCCATTCCTGGTTGAAGGTTCCATCCTGTATCATTTTGAGTGCTTTTTTCATTTTTTCCTTGACTTCCTTGTCCATCACCATGGGCCCACGTGTAAGACCACCATATCTTGCGGTCTCACTGACCCTGCGATACATCCCTGCTATGCCATAACGCTGTATCATGTCCACGATAAGCTTTAACTCATGAAGTACTTCAAAATAGGCTATCTCAGGCTGGTATCCCGCTTCCACTAGCGTTTCAAATGCGTTCATTATCATGGATGCAGATCCCCCGCAGAGGTCTACCTGTTCTCCGAACCAGTCCGTTTCAACTTCTTCCTTGAAGGTTGTCTCTATCACTCCAGCCCTAGTGCTACCAATTCCCTTGGCAATTCCAAGAGTTCGTTCCCAGGCTCTCTTGGTATAGTCTTGGAAAACTGCAACGATTGACGGGGTGCCAAAACCCTGCTGATATGTTTCTCGAACCTTGGAACCGGGTCCTTTCGGGGCAACCATTATGACGTCAACATCCTTTGGCGGGACTATCCAGCCCCAGTGTATGGCAGCAGCATGTGAGAATGAAAGTGCCTTACCCTGTTTCAAATTTGGCTCAATTTCTTCCTTGTAAACCTGTGCCTGGACCATATCCGGGATTAGTATGTGTATAATGTCGGCCGTCGAGCATGCCTCTTTTACTGAAACCACCTTGTGACCGTCCTCCTTTGCCTTTTCCCAGCTGGAACCTGATTCGTTTAGACCCACTATGACATTCAGGCCGGAATCCTTCATGTTGTTTGCCTGGGCGCTTCCCTGAATTCCATAACCTATAACCGCGATTGTTTCCTTCCTAATGGGATCCAACTTGACGTCGGAATCCTTCCAGCTTCTGGTCATGTTTTGCACTTGAAAAGATGGAAATAAAAATGTAGATTCCGGCCAGTCCGGAATTTGTGCTGAAATACAGTATGTCGAATCCTTTGTTTATGACAGACTATCGTAAAACACGGCATTAGTTTCCCTTGCAGATTAGATATTGTGAGTACAGTGGTACGGTACCATTTAAATCCGTATGAGGACATGGGATGGCATAAAAAAGACATTTTGCTTTAAAAAAGTCCTTAAATAGTGAAATGCCGTGCCTGTAATATTGGGGGATAGGCGGCGCCCGCTAAGAGTCTTGGTAGCGGATGATAATCATGACATTCTTACCCTATTTTGCGAACTCTTAAAGATGAATGATTTTGAAGTCATCGCCCAGGCGCGGAGCGGCAAGGAGGCCGTCAAGCTTTACGCACAGCGGAAGCCAGATATTGTGTTTTTGGACGTGGTGATGCCTGACGGTGATGGTACATATGCCCTTGAAAAGATCAGGGAAGTCAATCCGGATGCCATTGTCATCGCTGTAACGTCTGACCTTACGCCGGCCACTTCGGAGAGACTACACCAATTGCATGCTTCTGCAGTAATTTACAAGCCGTTCGACATAAATGAACTGATAAAGGTGGTCGTGAGTCTGCTTCCTGCAGGCATGAAGCAGGTTAAATTTTCTCATTAATCCCTCCTTTAACCAAAAATTGACGTTGTCATGAAATGATAAAATAAAGCCGAGACTTGCTGGCTTTGCCCATAATTGTAAAGTATTTCCCCTTTGGAGGAATTTTGCCGTTTGAAAATTTTTAAATACAATAGCAAATTTGAGAGAAGAGGGGAGTAAGATGAGTTCGGAGGTTTCAGTTGATGAGATGTGGCAAGTTATGGAAGATTATGGGATTGACAGGGGTTTGCTCGAATCTACCAAACCAAGCAAGGAACTCCTGTTCAGACTTTACCTTGCCATAAAGCAAGTCAAGGAGAATTCAGAACTGTTCGAGAAAGAACACGGGGAATTTTTCAGACCCGGTGCTACCCAATAGACAAAATCCCCCATACTTTTGACATAAGGCAGACGGATTTTATCAGGTCGTTTCAGGAGTCAGATAGCCGTTTCCGTGCCGCATCTTAAACACTTTACCACAGTCCCTTCCGTCTTTACCCTATCAAATTTCTTGTAGCCGCAACGAGGGCATACAGGACATGCGCGAGCCTTCTCCACCCCTGTCTTGGGCACATGGTGCCTTATCAGCTTGATGGAACTGCTTTTATCGAATGGGTTGACCATACAATCATGGTCAGTGGCATAGGTTTTTCATCCGATGATGATGAGGGTTTGGCCATAGAGTACCTCTACAGCATAGGCATGAACCATGCTAGGCGGGGAATGCCAAAGGATGCGATATTTTATTTTGACAAGGTCCTATTGATTGAGCCGTCTCATACGCGAGCCCTGTTCAACAAGGCAAATGCCCTTGGAAAACTTGGAAAATACGAGGAGGCCATACTGCTCTATGATTCTATTTTAAAAACCACCCCTGCCCATTCAGAGTCCCTTTTGAACAAAGGCCTCGCATTTCACTACCTTGGACGGTATGACGAGGCAATTTCCTGCTATGATGCCATAACAGCATTAGAACCCAGGAATGCCAGCGCCTTTTATCAAACTGCCTGTACCAAGGCCCTTCAAAAAAAACAATCTGAGTCCTTAAAGGCTCTGGAACGCGCCATCCTTCTTGACCAACAATTTGCAACAAAGGCAGGGAAGGACGCCGATTTCTCAGATCTTCATGGCGATCCGAGGTTCCAAGCCTTGGTTTCATAGGTTTTTCAATAGAGAAAAATAAGTCACCAGAAATTAGAATCCCATGAAGGTTGGACTTATAGGGACTGGGCTTTTGGGAGCCGCGGTTGCGACGCGCCTGCTCAAATGTGGTCACACCTTGACAATATACAATAGAACCAGATCAAAGGCGGAGCCCCTAAAAAATCTGGGTGCAGAGATTGCCGGATCCCCAAAGGAGGTAGCGGCAAGATCAGATATCGTTATCATCATAGTAAAGGATGCCGCGGCGGTAGAGTCGGTTGCGTTCGGGAAGAATGGCATAGTAGATGGCATACATGAAGGTCTCGTAGTGGCTGACATGAGTACCATTAGCCCGATTGCTTCAAAAAAAACATCCGAAAGATTCTTGGAAAATAGAATAATAATGCTTGACACTCCTGTAATGGGCGGCCCCGCCTTGGCAGAAAAGGGCGGACTTGTAGTAATGGTGGGCGGGGAAAAAAAGTCCTATGAAAGGTTTAGGCAGGTTTTTGAGGCGATAGGGGAAAAAACTTTCCTCATAGGTCCAAACGGCTCGGCCCATGCGATGAAACTTGCGATGAATTTGCAGATCTCTGTTCTGGCTCTTTCCATATCGGAGGGCCTTCTGCTTGCAAAAAAATCAGGTCTTGACCCGCTGCTTTTCCTTGAGGTCCTAAATTCTACCTACTTCAAGACTGGAATGAGTCAGAACAAGGGACCTAAGATGGCAAGGGGAGTTTTCGAGCCGAGTTTTTTCCTCGAAGTAATGTACAAGGACCTCGAAGAAATAGAAAACACGGCAAAGGCATACGGAGCAAACCTTCCTCTTGCAAGGCTTGCAAGGGAGTTGTACCAAAATGCAGTAAATGCCGGTTTTGGCAAGATAGACTATACTGGAATCCTTGCCTACTTGGAAAAGATTAGCGGGTAGGCCTTAAAGCTCTTCCGGCGGTTTTGTCTTCCTGAAGCTTAGAAACAGCCCTATGTCATATGCGAGCTTTAAAGCGCCCCCGATGACAAACGGGGCAACCAATAATTGCCCCAATATAGCTCCCACAACAGACGGGCTTAATGCCTGCGCCACGTTTCTCGAAGTGTTGGTAATACCTGCCGCTGCCACTCGCTCATTTTCCTTCACCACAGCCATAAGATATGACTGCCTTGTCGGGACATCCATCTGAGAGATGCTCATCCTTGCAAGGTATAGTCCTATGGCAACTGGAAACGTTGGGGCAAATGGAACCAAGATCAGGAGTATGTTCGAGGGGATATGGGTCCAAACCATTGTATTGATAAGACCTATGCGTGAAGCCATTCGGCTTGCCAAAAGGTAAGAAATTGCGGTAAGTATTCCCGCCGTAGTAAATATGTAGGACAGTGTGTTCAAGTCAGCCCCAAACCGCGTGTAAAACCAGAATGACACGATACTTTGTATTACAAACCCTCCTGCGAACGAGTCTATTGCAAAAAGCGAGGACATTTTTGTTATGATTCTTCGAGATTGTGGAGCAATGGATTTAAGGTTCATGCCCAGCCCATGCCGAGCATTGACAGCCTCGATTTTTGATGAAAGGAGCAAGTATATTGCAAGCACCACAAGGGCGCATGCGGCATAGACGAGAAAAAGCACTTTTACGGATCCTATTTTATCAATTCCGAGGGTTTGTGACAGATACTGCGGGAGTCCGGAGAGCATGACGCCGGCGGCCATGGCAAAGGTTCCCACCATGTTATACAGCGCAAAGATGCTGGTACGCCTTCCCTCGTCTTTGATTGTTTGCGGCAATACTGCCTGCTCAATAGATAGGAATGCCCCCACCTCAGAGCCGGTAACGTTTATCGTTCCCACGAGCGCGGCGACAACCAGGGCCATAAAGTTGTCGGTAGCAAAAAAAATTCCAGACGAGACAACCATCATGGCAGAATAAATGACCAGCATTCTCCTGCGCCCCAACCGGTCTGCGAATATGCTGGAAACAAGGTTGAAGATGATCCCGTTTGCAAGCGTCGCAGTTAAAATGACGCCGATAAGAATTTCGCCGAATCCCAGCATATGGAGATAGATTGCCAGAACTACGCTCAGGAAACCGTAGGAGAATGTCCTCACGGATCTTGCCGCAAGTATCAGTTTGCCATCTTTTGAAATCCATTCAAGAGCCATTATTTCCAAGGTTTGCCTTGCGAGATTGAATGTCTGCGGGCTCTATCTTCTTGAAAAGCGGCGTCGGCTCCCCAATGGTATGTCCCTTGCCCAGCGGCAGGTCTGACATTGAGGACCATGGTTGGTCATACACCTTCCCTGCAAGGTTAAGTTGTGCCCAGATTTTCTGCGAAGAGTCGGGCAAGAACGGGAAGAGTGATATTGCGATAGAACGTACTGCGTTGACCGATATGACTATGCAGTTGTTTGTTCCATGGTTTCCCTTCCAGGGCTCTTTTTTCTGGAAGTACTGGTTAAAGTAGGCAGAGAATTCCAAGATTTTTTTTAGGGCCCGGTCAAGATGGTTCTCCTCCATGATAGGAGTCAGTTCAAGGGCAAGCGTTTTTATTTTTTCTTGGGCATCGACATCGGCTTGATCTAGATGTTCTTCCTGAGGGACTGATCCCCCCGTTGTCTTTTTTGTAAAGCCCAGTGCCCTGTTGATAAAGTTGCCAATGTTGCCTATGAGTTCTGAGTTGATCCTAGCGGCAAATTCCTCCCAATCAAAATTCAGATCGTCCTGACTGTAAGGCGTAATCAATGTCAGATAAAAACGGAGATAATCCGCAGGATAGAGATTCAGAAAGTCCTTTAGACCAATATACCAATTTCGGCTCTTCGAGATTTTTCTCGATTGTAGCATGAGATGCCCTCTTGTCGGGATGTAATCTGGAAGTTTGAATTCATTTTTTATGCCGATCCGCATAGCAGGCAAGAAAAGGTAGTGGTGATACACTATGTCCTTACCAATGAAGTGGTAAATTGTCGACGCATTCCAGAATTCCTTTCCCTCAATACCCCTATCCTTGAGAAATTTGACGGCCGAGGAGATGTAAGCAAGATGGTTGTCAAACCAGCCATAAAAGACCTTGCCCTTTGCGTTTTCAAGTGGAATGGGCACACCCCATGAAATATCCCTAGTAATGTCCCAGTCCACAAGTCCGTCTTTGATCCAGTTTTGGACGTATTTTTTTACATCCTTTTGCAGAAAGGAGTCGGATTCTAGCCACTTGCCCAGGTCTGAGACAAAGTTTGTAAGCTTGAAGAAGTAATGCGTGGTCCTTTCCTTGGTGGGCGGGTTTTTACAGATGGAGCATTTAGGATTCTCGATTTCCTGTGGCACCCTTCCACACTTTTCGCACAAGTCAGAGTACTGATCCTCGGCCTTGCAATAGGGACATCGGCCTATCACGTACCTATCAGGAAGAAATTTCTTGTCGAAATTACAGTAAAACTGGATTATTTCCTGCTCATAAATATGGCCGTTATCCATAAGCTTTAGGAATGTCTCCTGAACAAACTCCACGTTTTCAGGCGAGCTGGTCCTGTAAAAAAAATCAAAGGCTATCCCGAAAGCAGTGAAATCCTCATAATCCCTCTTGTTCCAAATTTTCACGTATTCCTCAGGGCTTTTTTTTTCCTTTTCGGCTTGGATAAGGATTGGAGTCCCATAGTCATCTGAGGCGCAGATATAGTATGCCTCTGTCCCCGTCATCTTGAGAAATCTGGTGGTGATATCTGCCGGCAGGTAAGTTGAGGCCACATGCCCCAGGTGGATTTCCCCGTTAGCATAAGGCAGTGCACTTGTAATAATGGCGCGCTTCATTGGTTTGTTAGAGTTTGTGCGGGATTTAAGCTATGCCCAGCTTTGAGCATATTTTATCTGAGCTGGCGTAGGCTTGTCGATCCTAACATCCATTGCAGCAAGCGCATCGACTGCTATCTGCCTGTCAATTTCTGAAGGAACCGTTATTACTCGCCTTCCAATCTTCTTGTGGTTTTTTGCAATGTGGATCATGGATAGAAGTTGATTTGAAAATGACTGTGCCATGACCTCAGGGGGGTGCCCCTCGGCTGCGACCAGATTTGCAATCCTACCCTTCCCTATCAAGTAAACGCGCTTCCCATTCTTGAGAACACATTCGTCAAGGTTTGGGCGGACCTCCTTTACCGACTTGGAGTCGTTTAGGAGGAATTTTGCATCAACTTCCACGTCAAAATGTCCCACATTTCCCAAGATTGCACCATTCTTCATTCGGAGAATGTGCTCTTTTCTTATGACCCCCGTTTGACCAGTTGCCGTGATAAAGATGTCACCTACGGAAGACGCCTCGCTAATTGGCAGGACTTCATACCCATCCATGTGAGCCTCCAGTGCCCGCACAGGATCAACTTCAGTAACATACACTTTTGCTCCGAGTCCATTTGCTCTTGAGGCAACGCCTCTTCCAACCCATCCATATCCTGCAACGACGACCCGTTTGCCGGCAAAAAGAAGGTTCATGGACCTGAAGTAGCCATCAATCGTGCTCTGTCCTGTCCCATACCTGTTGTCAAACATGTGTTTTGTGTAGGCGTCGTTGACCGCAATAACTGGGTATCTGAGTTTCTTTTGCTTCTCCAAGGCCTTGAGCCTGATGACTCCAGTCGTGGTTTCCTCAGTCCCGCCCAGAATACCCCATGAGGCAAATTCCTTGTTGCTGTGGACTTTGGAGTGGCAGTCCGACCCATCATCCGTTATTATTTGGGGTTTGTGGCTAAGCATCTGCTCTATGCACCAGTCATACTCCTCTGGCGTCTGCCCAGCCCAAGCATAAATGTGAATACCGTTTTCAGCAAGGAAGGCGGCGATGTCGTCCTGGGTGGATAGAGGATTTGCCCCGCATGCGCTGACCTCTGCTCCGAGTTCTTTTGCCCCCATCATCAACACAGAGGTTTCCTTTGTAATATGCAAACAGACCCCTAGGCGCAATCCCTTCAGGGGTTGTGATTTTTTTAGACGTTGAACAGTATTAGTAAGGATTTTCATATGATCCTTTGCCCACTCGTAAGAGGTCTTTCCTTTTTCAGCAAGGCTTGGATCTTTTATCTGACTCATGTAAAATTTCAAAATTCAGGGGTATAAAATGGTATCAGAATCTCCCATGGCATCATAAGAAGGGGCTCTAAATTCCCCGTGGCCTCGCTTGTGCGTGCGACAGCACAAAATCTGACCTATCGAGCCGTCCACTATCAGGTGACTGAAACTGCTGCCCTTGGAACTGTCGGGTTTCTATTATCGACTCTTCACAAGAGGAAACGAGCACAATCTAAATATTGGCACGCCTCTGCGAAAAAACATGGCTTGGAAAAAGGTGGCGGAAAAAAACGAGATTGCGCCAGGTAAGGGCAGGGAGTTTCTGGTCGATGGAAAAAAAATTGCAATATTCAACCAGAATGGCTTTCATGCCCTCGATTCATTGTGCGTCCACCAAGACGGTTCCCTTGCCCCGGGAAAGTTGGATGGTGATGTAGTAGAGTGCCCGCTGCACTTTTGGCACTACAACATCAAGACAGGTGAACTTCTTGATTATATCAAGGGAGTTAAACTACAAACCTACAAGGTAGAGGTAAAGAGTGACGGCATATACCTAGACCTATGATAAGTTTATTTCAATATGACATACCAGTCTAGAGAGAGATTGAATCGTGCCATCATCGAAGAGATAACACAAAGAGACTTTAAGGAAATCGAAGAAAAAATCGGCACATTTCTGATACGGGAGGTAGAGGATAGGAAATCACAGGGGGTTGTTTTCGGCCTCAGCGGAGGCATCGATTCAGCTGTTGTTGCAATGCTCTGTTCAAAATACATAAAGACAAAATCCTTGGCGCTCATAATGCCTAACGCCAAGATAACACCGTCCGAAGACACCGATGACGCAATAAAAATGGTAGATTCTCTCCACTTGGATTACAAGCTGGTTGACATAAGCTTCATCCAGAAGGAATATTCAAAATATATCGAGCCCAACCCCTCCGCATTAGGAAATCTTGGGGCGAGGATACGCTCCAACATAATTTATTACTATGCGAACGCAAGGAACTGCCTGGTACTTGGATCTGGGGACAGAAGTGAGTTTTTGATAGGATATTTTACAAAGTTTGGCGACGGTGCGGCGGATCTGTTGCCAATCGCCTCCCTCTACAAGACGCAGATAAGAGAGTTTGCGAAATTTCTTGGAATTTCCCAAAACATAATTTCAAAGCCCAGCAGCCCACGACTCTGGGAGGGACACACCGCACAGGGTGAGATCGGAATGACTTACGACGAAATTGACTCCATTTTATACTGCATCTTTGACAAAGGGATGCCCCCCATTGACACCGCAGAGTTAACAGGTATACCGATATCGGATGTGGATAAAATTTACCAGATGAATAAAAGAAGCGAGCATAAAAGAATAACACCCAAAATATGCCTACTTTGAGTTGATTTGCTTTGAAAATTTTTGACACAATGTCTGGCTCCGAAAAGGAGTTAGACACGTCTAGAGGTGTGAGAATTTACCTCTGCGGAGTCACGGTTTACGATGACAGTCATATAGGACATGCAAGGACGATAATTGTATTTGACACGCTTAGAAGATACCTCCAGTCTCACGGGATCAAGGTAAGGTTCATCCAGAATTTCACCGATGTGGATGACAAGATAATCAACAGGGCTAGAATTGATGGGGTTTCTGCCGAGGTCATCAGCTCAAAATACATTTCAAGTTATTTCAAAGGTTTCGACAGCCTCAATGTCATGCGTGCGGATATGTACCCCAAGGCCACGGAACACATAACCGAGATGATAGACCTCATCAAAATCTTGCTGGATAGGAAGATAGCATATGTCTCCACAAACGGTGTCTATTTTTCCGTCTCAAAGTTTTCCGAGTATGGGAAACTTTCTAAGAAAAAAATCGATGATCTGATAGCAGGGGCGCGTGTGGAGGTAGACGAGACAAAGAAAGACCCGCTAGACTTTGCATTGTGGAAATTTGCAGACGACGAGCCCCGCTGGCCCAGTCCTTGGGGTCTTGGAAGGCCGGGGTGGCATATCGAATGCTCTGCAATGAGCCTCAAGTACCTCGGAAATGACTTTGAGATCCACGGAGGGGGAAGGGATCTGATTTTTCCGCACCATGAAAACGAAATTGCCCAATCGGAATCGTATTCGGGGTGCAACTTTGCGAAAATCTGGATGCATGTCGGAATGGTCACAATTAACGGCGAGAAGATGTCAAAATCGCTCGGAAATACAAAATCCGTAGATTTTGTCCTCCAAAAATGGGGTCCCAACATAATTAGGATTTTCTGCCTTTCAGGGCATTATTCCAAACCTATCGATTATTCCGAGGACCAGCTGAGAGAGACAATCACAAGATGGCGTCAGGTGGAAAATTGCTATTACGAGCTATTTCTTGCTGAAGAAGGCGTGATAAATCCAACTCTAGCCAGGGATGTTGAAACGACCTTAAGGGCCGCTGAAAAAGAGTTCGATGATGCCCTCAATTCTGACTTTAACACCCCCCTTGCCTTGGGAGCATTTTTCAAGGTTGTCAAGACTGCAAATCAAATCGCAGGTGAGGAAGCAATGGTCAGGCCGCTTGCTGACATCATCTTGCTTACCTTTGAAAAGATGCTTGAGATACTGGGCCTCAAGGTCTCCAGGGTTACAGATGAGGAGAAGAAAACCTTAATTGGGCTGATAGAAAGGCGCGCCCTTCTCCGGGACCAGAGAAACTTTTCAGATGCGGATGCGATAAGGAAGGAGATATCCTCGATGGGGATTGTCCTAATTGATCACAAGAAGAAGACCCTTTGGATGAAGCAGGAAAGGATAGGTGCCGAAGGTTAGGCTTTTTTTGTCTGTGCGCTAACCAAGGATACGACATCTCTGTCGCGGAGTTGGTAATTAGTCGGTAGCCTTACACCATACCTCACATCCTTCGCATAAAGCAAGCCTTTTGTCAGGTCGGAGTGTATTTCCTTTGCAAGATCCTCCACGGTAGAACCATCCTTCATGAGTATAAGGTCTGGAAGAACCCTGCCCTTCCTGTCACTGAGTTTTTCCGGGTCTGCCACAGGATAGACCGAGTTCATCTTCAGCAGTTTGAAGACAGTAACGTTGATTGCAAATTGTACTCCTGTTCGCATGTATTCGCCCAGTATGCCCCTGGTGATAAACTCCAATGCCTCTAGTTGCTTTTTGGCGAGCTGTTCCCGATGAAGTATTTCAAACTGCTCCGAACCTGGAACATATTTAATAAGCCCTCGCTGTTCCGCGCGCCGCAAGGAAAGTTCGCTGTCCGCACTCGCAGGTATGATTATCATGTCAACATACTTTTCCCTCAGTCTGTCAAAATTCTTGTCTGCCCCAGGAAGATCTATTTTGTTTGCCACTATGAGAGTCGGCTTGGAAATCTTCCTAAGATAAGAGGCGAATTTCTTGCTATCCCTCATGTCAAAATTGTCAAAGTGTTTTTCCTCAAGACCTGTTACTTTTAGCGCCTCCTTGACGTGCCCTTCTTTTACTCCTATCCCGCGGAAAACATCAGCTATTGCTACGACCATCTCAGTGTCAGAGTGTACAAGTTTTGAGATCTTATCCCTATTTCCCTCGAGGAGTTTTTGATACCACATTATCAATTCTTCTTCGATGTCCGAAACGTCAGCAATTGGGTCTCCCTGCCCAACTTCGGTTATCCTACCAGTAGAGTCCACGCTTGCCGAAACATCTACTACATGGAGCAGGGCATCAGACTGGGTTGCTACAGAAAGGAATTGGTTTCCAAGGCCTTTGCCCGCCCAAGCGCCCTTAATGAGACCCGGCAGATCAATCAGCTCAACAGGTATAAACCTCCAACCATCAAGGCATTTTGAGTTTTGGGGGTTGTCCTCGACATTGAATTCAGTGTGAACGCACGGAGTTATGGCATTTCCCATTCCGCGTTCCGGTTTTTTTGTCGTAAAAGGATAAGTCGAGATTTCGCCGCGTGAGAGAGTAGCCGAGTTGAAGAACGTAGTCTTGCCAGTATTTGTCTTGCCAATAAGACCAATTTTGACTGGCATGAACTCACGTCACTTTCTTGCTATTTATTCCTGTTGCAAATTAGTGCGCGTTATGTTTTGGAAGATTCACAAGCGAATTTTGTATCTTTTCTACATACCAGTGAATTTCCTTTAGATCATCATCAGTTAGGTCTTCATGCCATCTTTCAAGAACAATTTTCAGCATTTGTGAACCGTCATAAAGTATATTCCAGTACGGATGATGCTCTGCCGTATCATAAGCTAGTTCATCCACCTCTTCAAGCCCCGCCTTTGCTCGTTCCAACGAGCCCGAATTGCTCCCATAAATTTTCACCATTTCCATGTCCACATTTTCGTGAATTTTCAAAGCCAAGTTTTTCTGCTCATAGGATTTTATCAGGTCTGCTAATGCGTTGCAGAAGTTTTCGAATTCCTTTGTCATGCTCTAAAACAATCTCTGATGCTCTGCCAACATGCACCTGTTAAAAACCACATCTATTCCAGCATTTTTTGCCTTTAACTCAGCCCTTGGGTTGTGTATTCCTTCTTGCAACCATATCACGTTTGGTCCAAGTTTCAGCGCTTCCTCTATGACAGGTTCTACCTCGTCAGACGGCCTAAAGACGTCCACTATGTCAACTCGGCCAGGAATTTCCGAAAGAGAGTGATAGCATTTGAGTCCGAGAATTTCGTCGGCGGAAGGGTTTACAGGTATGATGTGATAACCCCTTTCCTTGAGATATTTTGCCACATAGTGTGCGGCTTTTTCAGGATTTTTTGACATTCCCACAACCGCTATGTTTTTCAGATCATAAATTTTCCTAATCTGTTCGTCGGTATGTGAATCCTTCTCCATATTCCTTTTTTATGCTACCTCTTAATAGATTCTTTTAGAACAATTTATAGGCGTAACAGCCTTGTGTACACCATGGAAGATGTTCCAAATGATGTAATTGTCCTAAGTGCCATCGACCAGGGGTCCAGAAAACTGGACAAGATAAGAAAGAAGACACGCCTCACTAGCGAAGAGGTGGTCCAGATTCTAGACCGCCTTGAAAAAAACGGTCTTGTCAACATGGTTGAAAAGAAGGGGTTTTTCGGACCCAAAAAAGAGTTATCCCTCACTGAAAAAGGTGAGAAGGAGTTGGAGGAGAGAAAATTTGAACTACAGCAGAACTGGAACGACATGGTTAATGTTTGGAAAGGAGGGGACAAGGATCAGCTGCAGCAACAGATAGACGGCAACCGTTCAATGTTCCCTGCAATGATGTTCATGGGTATAATGGATATGATGATGTTTTCTTCAATGATGTCGTTCATGGGACTTGCCATGGCCAGTTTCATTCCCGACCAATACATGTATGACGCCGGCTCCTCGACTGACGTGGGTCATGACGCTGGACATGACGGAGGACACGACATGAGTCATGACGCTGGTGGAGGAGATTGGGGTCACACAGATTTTGGCCACGACATGGGCGGATTTGACGTCAACTTTTGAATCCCCATTAAGCTGTTTGATTTAAAAAAAGAGATTTGAAATACGGTATTTTAGCAGCCTAGAGCTGACAAGACGTTCTTTGTCACTGTAGAGTCTGCGTTTGCGCTGGCAAGTGCACTTTTGACCATTGCACAAGTGATTGACGGCGCTGCGGCTGTAGGTGCTGCGGTCGTTGGTGTTGGAGTAATCTGTGTTTTGTTACCAAGTTGAGCAGAATTGAGGCTTGCCTGCAATTTGTCCCATTCACCAGGTGCGCACAAGTGATCCCCACAAACCATTGTATTTCCAGTTCTCACTGTTAGGTGGTTATCATTCAGGTAGGAGTAGTCTCTTGGTGTCAATGCATTTGAGGCAGGAATCGTCGACACTGCAACAGATGCCACCAAAACTGCTGTTAACAACAGTACTACCGGTAACTTGGTCGACATGTTTTTTGCTAAAGGATGCGCATATAAAAGAATTTCGCACGGTCTCACCTGATCTGGCAAAGAAATACATAGCAAAATAGATCAGTAACCCTACTCATGATTGCAAAGGTGGGAGAAAAGGCGCCAAATCTCAGCGTCTCAAAGTGGGTGCAGGGGCTTCCGACCAACATAGACAAAGAAAAGGACAACGTGATATTGGTTGAGGTTTTTCAGGTCAATTGTCCGGGCTGTTTCCTTTATGGCATACCGCAGGCGATTGAAATTTACAACAAGTACCGCAAGGAGGGTGTGACAGTGCTTGGCGTTGCCACCGCCTTTGAGGATTTTGATAAGAATACAGTTGAAAACTTGGAACTTTTGCTAGCAGATGGGGAAACTATCGGGGAAACCCTCAAAGCCTTAGGCCAGTATGGTCAGCTTGTACAAGGCAAGAAACTACCATACAAGATCCCCTTTCCCGTAGGCATGGACCTTCTAAAGAAGGAGGACGACACCATAAGCCAAGAAAAAATAAACGAGATAATAGAGTCCAATGTGCCTGGCTTCGATGCCTACAGTCAGGCCCAGAAGGCGGAAATAATCGAGCGTGTCAAGCAATACCTAAAATCCAAGCAATATTCCGCCAAGACTTTTGAACAGTATGCTCTGCGAGGAACACCTTCCACCATACTTATTGACAAGAAAGGAATCCTAAGAGACGTGGGCTTTGGTCAAAATGAATTCCTTGAAGAACAGATAAAACAACTATTGGCGGAATAACAGCGTAAACTGGCTTGCCCCCCAAACAGCACATCTATACCTCACTTGACGACACACCAGACAAGATGGTAAGGCTTCTCAAGTCGCACCATCCGGATTTCATATCGGGAGAGGAAATTAGCAAGTCTCTCGGGTTGAGCAGGGCTGCGGTGTGGAAGACTGCCAAGAAGCTACAGTCGCTCGGCTATAAGATTCGCTCAAAACCGAAGTTGGGGTACAGACTTGAATCTAGATCCAGGCTATTACTCCCTTGGGAAATAACTGACGGGTTGCAGACAGAAACAATTGGGAGAAAGATTTACTATTTTGACAAGATCAATTCTACCCAAAACTTTGCTTTAGACCTTGCATCAAAGCCTCATGAAAACGGTTCCCTTGTCATTGCCGAACGTCAGACTCGGGGGAGGGGGAGACAGAACAGGAGGTGGGTATCACCAAGTGGCGGCATCTGGCTTTCAATCCTGCTAAAACCGAATTTTGAGATTTCACAGGCTTCTCTTTTTCCCATGGTTACCTCACTTTCCCTATCGCTTGCCATAGAAAAGATGCTGAGTCTTGAACCGAAGTTGAGATGGCCAAATGACGTCACCCTCGACGGCAAGAAGGTTGCAGGAATACTAGTAGACGGCTCCATCGAATCCAACAAGATAGATTACCTCGTAATAGGAGTAGGCATCAACTTCAAAGTTTCCCCAAAGGAGATTTCAAACAAAATCACAGGCCGGAGCTACGGCGTGACCTCCCTGGTAGGGAAAGATTCCGAAGCAAACCCGGTACAATTCCTGCAACAGTTCCTTCTAGAGTTGGAAGGTATGTACTACAAAATGATTTCAGGGAGCATTTCGGGCATAAGACATGAATGGGAAAAGCGCTCATCCACAATTGGCAAGAACGTCAAGATTTTAACCCCCGGGGGACGTGTCGTTGGAAGGGCAGTTGGTATTTCCGACGATGGTTCCCTTTTGGTCCGATCAAATCACAAGACCCGCAAAGTCATGGTAGGCGACATCCTCCAACAATCAGGTTCCAACAGAGCATGACGTTTGCGAGTCAGTTTTTTATAAGTATGAATCATTAGTAAAAGAATGAAGATATGTTGGGCAAACACTGAAAACTTTGCGGATGCCGAGGTAGTTGTATTCGGAGTCCCTGACGAATCCAAATCCCACGCGCTTCGCAAGGGGAGTTCTGAGGCACCACATAAAATCAGGGAGATCTCAAACTTACGGGACGTCTACAAACGTGGAAGCGAAGTTTCCGTCGGCCTGCCCTTTGAAGGCATATCGCGCAGAATTTACGACCTTGGAAACGTGGCGAGAAATGATGCCGGCAGAACGGTTGAGAAGATCCTTTCGGCAGCAAAGGTTCCAATTGCCATAGGCGGGGATCATTCCGTCTCTACCGAAATAATCAGATCCGTATACAAAATTCGGGGCCCTGTTTCATTGGTTTATTTTGACGCCCATCCAGATTTCATCGCATCCGCCGGAAGCTATTACGGCTCGGTCCTTGCCGACATCTTGCCTTGCATAGACCTCAAGTCAAGCACGCAGATAGGGATAAGGACGCCAGAGCAAGAAGAGATCGACAGCATCAAACGACACAGCCTTCACGTAGTAACCCCCCTTGACATCATGGAAAGGGGAATTGTTGATGTCACATGCGAGATACTGGACAGGGCAAGGGACAACGTCTATGTGTCCATAGACATGGATGCCATCGATCCCGCCTTTGCCCCCGGCGTTTCAGTCCCCGTACCGCTCGGGCTTCAAAGCCTCGAGGTGCTGCACGTCCTCAAGGCATTGGCAAAAAGGAGGATAACGGGGCTTGACATGATGGAGGTCTGCCCCGCCTATGACATAAAGGACCGCACTTCCCACCTAGCATCTCGAATGATTGGCGAAGTGTTATCCTCATTACCAAATTCCACCGCTTAATGCTTTTAACTGGGCCGGAGGGTGGTATCACCATATGTTCTCGCATTTCACGGTAAAGGAGGCGAATGCCTTGCTTCCGTCCACAATTAAGAAATTCAAAGATCTTGTAGTCCTTAAAAACCAGATAATAAAGGCCCAGACCGAAATGGAAACCGACCCGAGGTACATGTCAAGCCTTAAGGATTACATCCTTAAAAAACAGGAATTCAACACCGCGTTAGCCAATTTTTATAGGTCCATCGAGGAGATTGAAAAAACAGGAGTGGTGGTCAAAAGTGTCGAGGAAGGCCTTTTGGACTTCCCCTCGCTAAGGTTTAACGAGGAAATATGGCTCTGTTGGAAGGACGGAGAGACCGAAATCAAGTTCTGGCATGGTAAGGAAGAGGGCTTCAATGGGAGAAAGCCTTTGGATACATTTGATGTCGAAAAGCTCCGATGAACATAATTTTGGATTTTGCAAGCGACCAATATAGCGAAATATAGAGTGAGAGGTTTGTACTCATGATGCTATCAGCCTGGCTACGAGCCATTAGGATAAGGTTCCTCCTAGCCTCAGTCATTGCCGTCTTCCTCGGTCTTGCCATTGACTTGTGGAAAACATCCTCGATTAACCTTGGTTTTGCAGGTCTGACGGTTTTGGGGGTAGTCTGCCTTCATGCAAGCGTTGACCTCCTCAATGACTACTGGGACTTTAAGAGGAGTATCGACCTCGATACCAAGAGAACAAAGTTCAGCGGAGGCACGGGGGTTTTGCCAGAGGGGCTCCTAACCCCCATCCAAGTTTACCGCGCAGGAGTGGTGCTGTTAATACTGGGCGCACTGATAGGATGCTATTTTGTGTACGAGAGGGGGCCCACAATAGCAATAATTCTGGGGTTCGCCGTCGTCTCAATTTACTTTTATTCAACCCGAATAGTAGATTCCGGATTAGGCGAGGTCTTCGTAGCCATCAAGGGGGCGATGATTGTTCTTGGGACTTATTTCGTACAGACTTCCAACCTAGGCCCAGCGCCTGTACTTGCCGGGGTTGTAGCAGGTGTGCTGTCGTCCACCGTCCTCTTTGTGAACTCATTCCCAGACCACGATGCGGACAAATCGCATGGTAGAAAGACTCTAGTAATAATACTAGGAAAAAAGGGGGCCGCAGAAATTGCGTGGGTATTCCCAGTGGTCTCATATGCGATCGTGGCAATAGCTGTCGCCATCCACGTCTTCCCCCTTCTCTCGCTTGCCACCATATGCACTGCCCCCATTGTGGCAAGATTATGCATGTCATTAAGGAGAAGTTTTGATGACGAAGCAGGTCTGGTTCCAGTCATGAGGGGCTTTGTGTCATATGGCAGGATAACCGGAATCATCCTTGTCGCAAGTTTTGTTGTAGATTATTTCATCAGGATATCTCAGTAGGATTAAATCAGTCGATTTGAGACTCATGACATGATTTCAGGATATGCGACGCAAAAGGGAACCTTGGAATTTGCAGCGGGTCACCCAAATGTTGCCAGAACACACTTTAAGGAATTCGACGGCCTTACGCTTTCATCCATAGGGATAGGCACGTATTTGGGAAGCCCCGATGATGCCACAGACGTTCTTGTAAAAGACGCCGTGGTCAAATCCGTGACCCTTGGAACGAATGTCATAGATACTGCCATCAACTACCGGTCACAAAAGGCGGAGAGGTCGGTTGGAAGGGCTCTTGCCCAACTCTTCGAAAAGGGGAAGGCCAAAAGGGAGCAGATTTTCATTAGCACAAAGAACGGTTACGTTACAAACGATGGCGATTCCAAGGAGGAATTTTGGCAAAACATACAGAATACCCTTGTCAAGCCAGGGGTAATAAAGTCGGGCGATATTTCTTCAGGATACCACTGCATGACCATCCCATACCTACAGGATCAGCTAGAGCGAAGCCTAAAGAACTTGGGGCTTGAATGCGTCGACTTGATGTATCTTCACAATGCAGCAGAAGGTCAACTCCAGGACATTTCGAGGGAAGAGTTCATGAAAAGGCTGGCCGAGGTCTTTGGGTTTTATGAGAGGCAGCGGGCAGAGGGAAGGATACGGTACTACGGCATGGCAACTTGGGATTGCTTCAGGGTTCCCAAAGGGCATCCCCAGCATCTCTCAATTTTCGATGTTGCTGAGGCTGCAGCAGTTGCTGGAGGAAACCAGAATGGGTTCAAGTTCATACAGCTGCCGTACAACATGTATTATGATCAGGCCCTCACACTAAGGAACCAAGAGAAGGGAGGCAAGGACCTCACCATACTAGAGTCTGCCGCAATGCTTGGCATTGGGGTTTTCGCAAGCGTTCCGTTAATGCAGGCCAGACTCCTTGGACCCAATGTTCTTCCGGATTTTGGGCAGCTGGCGAAGCCCGCCCACAGGGCGCTACAGTTTGTGAGATCTACCCCCGGCATTATTGCACCGCTGGTAGGTCAAAAGTCACCTTCCCATGTTGACGAAAACCTAGAACTTGCAAAGACGCCCGTTCTGACGGAAACTGAGTTTACAGAACTCGTTAGCAAGTTATCTCGATGAATGCAAGTTTTAAATATAAAAGAAAATCGAACCAAGATATGGCAGTCGTAGACCCAGTCTGCGGGATCGAACTCGATGAAAAATTGGCCCTGGAACACGATTACAAGGGGAAGAAATACTACTTTTGTTGCCACGGTTGCAAACGAATCTTCGTTAAAAAGCCGAACAAGTGGAAAAAAGACTAGATAGGATAGCTTCCACACATCCTGCAAAAGTGAGAGTCCTCGTAAACGGCATACCCGCAATTGGGGCAGCGCGTCTTTGAATCAGCAAGCATTGACGGACTATCATAGGATTTACGGTATATTTCGTAGTAGTAAAGTGCCTCTTTTGTTGCAAGCCTGACGCGGTCCCTTTCCAAGATTGCCTTTGATCTTGCAAGAAAATCCGAGTCTCGCACCAGGCCGTCAAAAAAACCAGAAAGGCCGGCAGTGCCCGAGCCATCTTGCATGGCTGCCTTGTCACGCCAGACGATGGATTTTGGCAAGCGGTCCTCGAATGCCTTTCGCAGTACCCATTTGCCAAATTTCTTTCCGTCTTCCTCGCGCACCTTGAGTTCTGCAGGAATAGACATTGCCACGTCGACGACTCTTTTGTCAAGGAATGGCGTCTGCAGTTCCACTCCAATTGCCGCGGCAATTGATCTTGATGGAAAGTGCATGACCCTCCAAATCCTTGCCAGATCCTCCCGGAGCTCGTCTGGCGACATTCTTTGAAAAAAATTATATCCCGCAAATAGCTCGTCTGCTCCGTCACCGGTCATCACAGACATACATCCGTCCCTCTTTGCCTCTAGCATCGTAAGGTAAACGACTATGTTGTTTCTGACCTCAATCGGGTTGAAGACGCGAAGGATCCTAATCGTATTTTCAACGGCTCCAAGGAGTTCCTCTATCGACTCCGATAGGATGCGGATCCTCAGGCCGTTTAACCCTGCAACAAGCTGGGCATTTACAAGATCTGTCGATGGAAAATCTCTTGTAACCATGGCGTAGGCGGTTGTTTTTTTATCAACATATGTAGCAAGTATCGACGAGTCAAGCCCCCCGGAAAGGGAAATTGAGTCAGCTTTGGCTTTTGTCACCACATCGGAAAGAATTGACTTGATTTCCATGCAAATTTCTTGCAACAAGGCGAAGGTCGTGGAACCAACAATTAAGTCATAACGCCAATAAAGATTAGCTTTAAATATTTTACAAAGGCAAAATTTTGTATGCTTTTACCCTCGGAAATAGAAACAAAGACCCTGATTCCCGCACTCCGGGCAATCCTGGCCAAGAAACTCATTGAGGACCACAAAATCCGAGAGGAAGAGGTTTCAAAGATGTTGGGCGTCACGCAAGCTGCCATTAGCAATTATGTCAGAGGAACAAGGGGTGATCCGGAGCTCATCAACAAGCTTCTCGCAGTCAAGGAGGTTTCTGAAATGATAAACGACATTTGCAGCAACCTTGCATCAAACATGGCATACACCCCCTCAAGCCTGTCCAAATTTATCGGGCTTTGCAACTACATCAAGTCAAGCCTACTCATCTGTGACATACACCACAAACTTGAACCAAACATAGACGAAGCAATTTGCAAGGAATGCGAAAACATGCTGCTCAAGGGTCCGGGCAGTGCGTTCTAGTTCGTCTTCGTTACCACGATCTCAATAACGGATACAAGAGGACCGTTGTTTCCCTGGTTCTCGCTATCTACAGTTATCCTAAGGATCTTTGAGTTACCTTTCAGCATGTTCTCAGTTATCACATTGGCGACTGCTACGGCTACTGGTATGGAATCCCCTCGAGCCCTAAGGATAACCGTTCTATGTTTTACAAGCTCCGTCAGAATATCAAGCGAGCATTCCATCACTGGCTGCTGGTTTATGATTATAAGTTTGCCTTCGTCCTCGCGTGGTTTTCCCTCTAGCTGTACGTTTCCCTCAATTCCGCTCAACAAACTCTATCACACACCAAACTAGGATTCTATTAAAGTCTTATCGACAAATCATCCATCAGTCAAAAAGATCAATCGGTATATTCTGAAAGTCACCGTTTGGCAGGACCCGCCTTATCGTTATTGGTATGACGCGCTTTTCAAGTTCAGTATATGCCAGATCGAGCGAAGTGGCCACTTCCTTTGGAACTTGGATAAATGGCGGAGCTCCAAGCGAAAGCTGCAAGGCGCGCGCGCCCAAGATTCTTGCTTTTTCAAAACGGGTGAGCGTAGGCGGGCCAATCATTATCTTTCCCTTGCCCTCCGTCTCATATTCAATAGGAGTATGGATAGGATCCACTTCAATTACCTCCCTTGCCGCTATAATTTTCTGCAGTCTTTCTTGCTCTGCGATTTCTTCCGTGGAAAGTTCCCTTTTGCCGCGTTTTGTAACTGGTTTTTCTTCCTCCTCAGCTGCCACCTCTACCGTTTCTGTTTCTGGCGGAAGGATTGATTCGGCTGCCTGCTCTTCTTCTGCTTGAACCTCTTCAGTTTCTACACTAGCTTCCTCAGGTTCATCAGACATCAGGGAGTTGGAGAAACAAACGTTATATATTTCATCAGACTCCCTCTCAAAAATGAGTGCAGGGTCGGTATCAAAAATTGAGCTGACACTTTCGCTCAAGGGCAAGGGTCAACTGTCAGTAGAGTTGAAGCGCCACCTGGCACCGAAAACGACAGGGGTCATAATCCGGGCCCTCCCACTTGAAGGAAACGCACACATGATGGGGACCTCCATGGCATTCATGGACACCGCCCTTAACACCGGTGGCGAAAAGATAAGGACGCAGTTTCGGAAGGGCGATGTAGGGTTCATGGCTTCAAACGGTTCCATCTGGTTTTTTTTGGAGGACTCGAGGCAGACCAAACCAATGACGCTTATTGGAAAAATATCGTCAAACCTGCAAATCCTATCCGATGTAAAACCTGGCGATGTACTTTCCTTGGCTCAGGCCGGGACGTAAATGTGGTGACCGCTGTATCCGCCTATCCTTCTAATTGATCCTTGCTTTAGCAGGTTTAGCAGGAACGCGTTTGCCGCCGAGACCTTCACGTTTGTTTGCCTTGATATCTCTTGAACTGTAAAGACCTTGGCATTTTTTATGAAATTCAACGCTTGCTGTTCGTCAACTATTACCGAGATTGTAGTCTTGGACTTCTGCTCTTTCTTGTCCTTCTTCTGCCCCCCTTCCTTCTTTGATGCCTCGGCTGTCTGCGCTTTTTCCGCTTGTGCAGGTGACTTTTTCTTCGCTCCGCCCATGGGAAAATCCTCCTTCTTCCTACTTATAAACGAACAATAGGTTCACAAATTCTAAATACGACTGAAATTTGGGCACCATTATGGGCCTCGATGTAATCGAAGAAAAAAATCTCAGCGACATAATCACATACGCCCTGGATTATCCAAAAATGGTATTGGCAGAGGCCAGAACCCTCCCCGCTTCCTCCAACCTTGAAGATTTCGCCTACGGAATATACGTGGGATACATCTGCGGGGTTTTCTTTGATGGCTTTCTTCAGAGGAACAAGAGGTATCTTGACACAGAAGAGGCTTCGGACTTTCACAGTGTCATCCTAAAAAGGACGCCGGAGATCCGGTTGAGGATAAAGGCGCACCTTAGGCTATAACTCAACCTTTTATTCCACAGCATGCAAAAATTGTTCGTATGAAATTCTCGCTTGTGGCAGAAACTCTAGGATACATGGAAAACACCACAAAGAGGACGGAGCTGACCAAGCACCTAGTGGATTTGTTCAAGATTACTCCGCCGGAAATAATTTCAAAGGTGGTGTACCTCCTGCAGGGAAAGCTCAGGCCTGATCATGAAGGAATAGAGGTAGGGGTTGCTGAAAAATTAGCAGTAAAGGCACTTTCCAAATCCGCGGGCATTCCAGTTACCAAGATAGAACACGAATACATGAAGGCCGGAGATTTTGGGCAGGCTACCGCGACGGTATTGGGACAAAAAACCCAGACCACGTTTCTCAAGGAGGATATTACTGTTGAAAGGGTTTATGATACACTTTTCAAGATTGCCGAGTTGAAGGGCGGCAAGTCCCAAGACATGAAGATGAAGTACATCTCAAGCCTGCTAAACGATGCCAGTCCCGTGGAGGGAAGGTTCATTGCAAAGATAATTACTGCAAACCTGCGGCTCGGCATAGCCGATTTTACCATTCTTGATGCATTATCAGTCGCATTTACAGGTACCAAGGAAAACAGACCCAAGCTAGAACACGCATACAACGTTTGCAGCGACTTGGGCAGGGTGGCAAGTGCAGTTGCAGGAGAAGGCTTTGAATCACTCAAGGGTTTCCAAGTTTCTGTCTTCAGCCCAGTACGCCCCATGCTTGCAGAGCGGGTTAAAACCCCTGCCGAGGCTAGAGAGAAAATGGGACACCAGTTTGCTGCAGAGTACAAGCTTGATGGGGAGCGTGTCCAAATCCACATAGGAAACGACAAGGTGGTCTTATATTCTCGTAGCCTTGAGAACATTACCAATTACTATCCAGACATCGTGGAAAAAATTACCAAGTCTGTAAAATCAGGCAAGATCATACTTGAGGCCGAGGCTGTAGCGGTAAACGAGGAGACGGGGGAATTCCTGCCCTTTCAAGAGCTCATGCACAGGCGGAGAAAACACAACATTGCAAAGGCTGTCAAGGAGTACCCGATAACCGTCAACCTTTTTGACATCATGTTTGTTGACGGTGCTAGTTGCCTGGACATGACATATGCCGAGCGCAGGAAAACCTTAGAGCGAGCCGTCAAGGAAGATGCTTTTTCCAGAATAATGCCCATGACCATTGTAACAACGGATGACGAGGTTGAGGACTTTCTGGAAAATGCAATAAACTCGGGCTGTGAAGGGCTCATGCTAAAGCAATTGGATTCGCCCTACAGAGCAGGTGCAAGGGCTAGCAACTGGCTGAAGCTAAAGAGGGAATACAGAAATGAGCTGGGAGACACTCTTGACCTTGTTATTGTAGGTGCATTCTATGGACGAGGAAGGAGAACCGGAAGATATGGAGCATTGTTGCTTGCAGCATATGACGAGGATCAAGACAAGTATCCAAGCATCTGCAAGGTTGGAACTGGCTTTACCGATGAGAGTTTGGACCAAATATACCAAATCCTGTCCGACAAGATAGTTGTCAAGAAAGACCCAAGGGTGGACACAAGCCTGGAGGCTGACGTGTGGTTTGACCCGGAGATAGTAATAGAGATTGTGGCCTCAGAGATCACGCTCAGTCCCATCCACAGGGTTGCCATGGACGGGATTAGGAAAGGCAGCGGGCTTGCCCTACGTTTTCCAAAATTTACGGGAAAGATACGGTTTGAAAAGACCCCGGAAAACTCCACCGGCGTTAAGGAGGTTGTTACGATGTACAATAGCCAGAAAAAAGTAGTTCAGGGCGAGAAACAATTCTAAGACGACATATTAGGAAGCCTTTTACGTAAGGATTATTAGCTGCCGGCATCAAGTAAAACGCCTAGATGTACAGCGGGGAACTTGAAGTTCAGGCAAAGAGAAAGGCGCTTGCCGTTTTGCAGGATGAAATCAACAGGATTCTCAACGCAGTCAGAGATCTCTCCTCGCTCCCGGACTTGATAATAAAGGCAGACAAGTCCGAGGTGAAACAGGTTCTAGAGCGAATCAAGAACACCGAGGACGAGGTGGAGGCCCTCCGCAGGAAGATAACTCGTGAGATTGCCGACGTCGGAGGACTCATGATGAACAGGGAAAACCTGCTGAATACAGCATATACCATGGACGAGATTTCGGGCTATATTACCGGCATTGCCTTCAAACTTTCCAATATCAAGGGAGCCACCCTCAAAAAGGAGAAGATAGAGAAGGACTTGGGCGAGCTAATAGAACAAGCAGTCGACCAAATCTACAAGATAAACGAGATTGTCAGGGCACTAGGCGGAAATGCAACGGTTGCAATAGATCTTGCCCACGAGGCACAGAAGATAGAAAGAGCTGTGGATGAAAAATACCGCGCCTTGACAATAAAGGTCCTAGACGAGGTCACCACCACCAAGGAACTAATGCTCCTAAAGGATGTTGTAGAAGGGATAGAGGAGATGTCCGACAAATGCCTCCAGGTATCTGATTCGTTCATTTTGCTGGCATTGAGCCTATAACGTCATATCATCATTTTCTCTTTTTTTGACACACAACACTAAAATCGATTGCCTTGATTACCAAATTTGGTTTGAAAGGCGAATTAATAGAGAACAGAATAATCATTTGGAATCTTGACGATTCGAGGTCTCTGTTTGTAAGCGGCTATTATGGAAAGCCAATAGGCATTACAAAGCCCAAGCCAGAAGACATCAACGTACCCCTGATTCTTGATTTGATTGAAGGGTATTATCTTCTTGAAAAATCAAGGCTCAAAATTTACCGTGCAAAAAAGCAGGTCACGACTAAAGAGATGCTCGAGATATGCAGGCGCGAACACCATAACTTTGACAAAAAATACTCGGTCTACAAGGATTTCAGGGACAAGGGATACATCGTAAACCCCGGGATAAAGTTTGGTTGCGATTTTGCCGTATACCAAAAGGGTCCCGGCATAGACCACGCCCCCTACCTAGTCCAAGTTTACAATTCCTCAGATACCATGTCTGCCACGAGCGTAGTGCTGGCAGGAAGGCTGGCAACTACGGTGCGAAAACAGTTCATCTTGGCAGTCCCCAAGGGCAGCAAGATCGACTGTCTAGCCCTTGATTGGTGGAGAGCCTAGAGGTTTTTTCTGATGTGCGAGGCTATCCTGTCATAGACCTCGAATAGATCCTTTGTTATGCCAAGATCCTGGCTGCTCTTCCACTTGCCGTGGATCCTCATCCCATTTTTGGTCGGTTCGACCCAGATGAAGCTGTCCTTGTAGGGAAGCTTGAGGATCATGGCTTTGAGGTCGGCATCGGAATTGAGCGAGCCCGCAAGCTCTCCTCCCACCCACTCCACGTCTGTCGCTTTTTTTCCTGCGAAATGCCCGGCCGTCTTGACGCGGGTTCTTGCTATAAAGTCATCAAAGTTTATGGGATTTTGTGCTTTGACAATGAAATGGGCTTGGTACCTGTCCTGTGCGCCCCATGGAAGAGGGTTTAGGTCTTGTGCCATACTCAACCCTTTTGAATAATCTGGATCACGTCAATATTGCTGCCCTTTACCGCAATGCAGCCGTGGTTTGTGACCATGGCTGGCGAGTGGGAAAAATACTTTGAATAATAGTCGCTTTTTTCAACTTCATCTGATTCAAACTGCTTGGGTTCTGCGCTAACCCCTATCTTTTCAAGCAATTCGCAGTACTCGTTTCTTTTGTTCTTCTTTGAAAAGGTGTCAGGCTCGGTATCGTGCATGCCGGAGGGTGAAATTGACCCACAAATAAATATTCTTTTGTAGAATTCTGCAGGGTATTAACGGGATCTCATCGGACTGGGCGAACTTGGGAAGCACTAGCATATACAATTTTCATTGAGAGTCTATCTCACTTCCTCCATGACCACTTGAACCCTTTGCCCATCACTCGTTTTCTGAACGGGTGTTATGAGCAGCCCGGAACCAGAAAATACGCCGGTGCAGGTTCCCATGAGATCACTAGTGAACACGGCATGGCAGCCCTTTCCCGAATACTGTTTTAGGTGATTAGGTTCGAGCTTGCCTGATGCGACATCATCATATACAAAGGAAAGGTTCAGAGGATTCCCTCCGCTTGTAAGAACCTCATAATGAAAAGAAGACGCAGTTCCAAAGGTACAGGTCGGAATGACAATCTGGTTTCCCGAATCTAGAACATATGATGAATCGACGGGGGCATAGCTGGCATCAGATACGTCAGGATACATAACACTCGAGACATTGGCGGAATGCAGGTGTCCCAATGCGTGACCTATTTCATGCTCCAGCAATGAAGTTACGAATCTAGAATCATAGCGGTGCCATGTTCCGCCACATCTGCTGTCTCCCAAACCCACGGTAACCGAGCGCTTGTCAACAACATATGCAGAAAAGGGGCCATCCAATTCATGTGCCCACCTGATTGTGATCGTCGAATCCCCCGAGTCTGGTACTTTTGTGAATTTCACATGATCGGATCTTTCCCAATATGACATGGCATTGTCCAGCATGGTGCCAAGCGGGAAAGATTTGTCAGTTAGCGGTTCGACGTAAAGGTAGTAATCTCTTTCGCCACTTGGGAATTTTTCTGAATAGTTGCTTGAGGGTCCCCTTCCTTCCACCCCTGGCATGGAACAGGCCAGAGCCAACATCAAAAATACGGCCGGTAAAATGGCTAGCCTCAAACCCATGGATTTGGGATGGGTTCGAGTCGGATAAAGGAATTGTTGTTTAATCCCAAAAACTTCTTCACAAAGGCTGTTTCGCATGTTCACGCCTGATATTCAAGTCTGATATTCTGCTCCCGCTATAATAGGGTCTTTTTAGCTTATTTTTTCATTGGACCGCCAGAAGAAAAGGCATTTCCTAGCTCTAAGCTACCTTCTAGTGGCAATCATGGTGGTTTCGGCATTTTGGAACTCCGGCATTCATGAAGTTTCCGCACAACAAGCCTTTACCTCACACACCGAGCTTCTCAAGGAATTGATGAGCTGGCATTTTTACAACATGACGTTTAGCCAGTATACTTTCAATAATGGCATGCGCGTCATGGAGGGTCCCTCTGGACACTCGTTGAAATTTGACGGTAAACAGGACTATGTTATTTTGGAAAGTCCGAGTCCTGAGAAACTATCAGGGCTTGAGGTTTCTGCCCTGGTAAAGCCCAATTACAACATTACCTCGAGTCAGTTCACAATCTTGAGCGCTCAGGATTCGTTTTCATTCTACCTAAAAAAACATGATTTGGCCTACTATGCAGGGTATAGCGTATTTGACGGCTCTCAGTGGCACGTCGTCGAATCAAAGACACCCATAGAGGCAACATGGACCAACGTCACTGGAATTTTTGACGGAAGATCATTGAGTATTCTTGTAAATGGTGCAATGGACAATTCTGAGATCATTGCCAACCCAAACGTTTCCCCCTCACCATACCCACAAATCGAGTTTTCCAAAGATCCATTCCTCATAGCGGCAGAGGAGTCATCGGGGTCTTATACAAACCTCTTCTCTGGGCAGATTGACGAAGTTACGGTTTTACCCCACCTGGCGGCCGTTGGTAGGATTGTCATTTCTTCAAGCAATGCCACCATGGGAAATATTACAGGGTCTGCTCCTAACAATTTCACCGCCATCAACTTCACCTCGCAAGTAAGAAACGCCACAACTCCGAGCAATGCCACATCTCCTCCCTCCGGCATAGGTCCAATAATGCCATCCAATCTAACAGCGGTTCCCTCAAACCTAACTTTTGTTCCTTCCAACCAGACACAAATGGCAAATCTCACGACCCTGCCCTACCCTGGAAGTCTGCCATCCCTCCCGCCCCCAAGTGTGGGTCCGGCCACCATGCCAATTATTGCATTTCACTTTGCTCCAAATTCCATACCAAGTTCCAACACCAGCGGAAATGTCTCCTATGCCTCTGGCATGGATGGAACGGCGTTAAGATTGGATGGAACGTCATACATATTCCAGAATGTTCCAACCACAAACAGCCTCGGCAACTTGACAGTTTCTGCATGGGTAAAACCACAATACGGAAACGGCGGTGGTGTTTTGACTGTCCTAAGCAAGAAAGACTCCTTCAGCCTAGCAATTGCAAATGACTTGGAAAACCAAAGCACTGCTGAGTTCTCTGTCTACGACGGCATGCACTGGCACACCGTAAGTTCAATCTCTTCGATCCCGGAGGGTTGGACCCATTTGTCGGGAGTATTTAATGGAACTGCCATCAGCATTTACGTAAACGGCACTTTAGAATCAGCAACTAAGGTAAGCAAGATAGGCATATCGCCCACCGGGCAGCTCGAATTAACACCCGTCGGTGTTTTGCAGTCCAATGAAGACATCCTGATCGGCGCGGAGGACAGAGGTGCTGCAACACCCCAAAACCTCTTTACTGGATTAATAGACGAGGTTGCGCTCTACGACACCTCAATGAATTCCGTGCAAGTTTCGTCGCTTTACCAAAGTCTTGCCTCAGGAAAATTTGCATCTCAGGCTTCCGTGCTGCCCCCTCCGGTGCCAATGCCTGTCGCATCTTTGAACTTCACCGAAAAGACAATCAACCCCAGCAACACATTTGGCGAAGTCCAGATTTCAAATAACGGCATAAACGGGTCATCGCTGAGGCTGCAGGGTAGTGGCTTTGTTTCCAAGAACATAACTGCCACCAATCAAGTTTCAAACCTCACCCTTTCTGCATGGGTAAAGCCAAACTATGAAGAGGGATCGGCTGAGTTTACAGTCCTAAGCAAAGAAAACGAATTTTCATTATCCATTCACAAAACCGTGCCGCCCGCAAGGTTTGCGGAATTTTCCATCTATGATGGGATCCAGTGGCATTCCGTCGAATCAAAGACGATGATCCCAGAGTCTTGGACCCATCTAGCCGCAACCTTCAATGGCAGCGCAATAAGCATCTATGTGAACGGGACAAACGAGGGCACGGTTCCGGTAAGCACCATAGGGATCACGTTTAGTGGTGAACTGAGGACCAAAACGGTTCAAAATATCCAGTCAAATGCAAGCGTCCTCATAGGAGCAGAAGAGACAAGAAAGGCAAACCAGATAACAATCAAGGATCTCTTTGGAGGAGAGATAGACGAAGTAAATGTATACAATTCCCTTCTTTCACCAACCGAAATTCAGCAACTCTACAACACCGGCTCAAGTAGACTTTCCCAACAATCACAGTTCGCGGTTCCGGCCGCACCGATAAATGGGACGGTCCCTATACTCGAAAACGTCACCGCGTCAGACAACGTTACCATTTCAGCCAACGCAACCAATCCGTATAATGCAACCCTTCCCACCCTGCCATCCAATGCAACTACGCCTGTCCAAATTGAAACATCGACTGTGGCTCCAGGAATCACGCTATCACAAGGAAAGACATCAATCAACCATCCAGTGGTATGGACGGAGCAGGTAGTTCTTGGCAACCAAACACAGAACATGATAATTGAGATGCCGGCTGATGCCCAGTTCATATACTTGGCCTCAGAGCACGGGAATAAAACTAACGTCCTTTATGACAACCTGAGTAATTCCAGTTCGAGGTTCAAGACTTCACAAAACCTTTCCGGCAATAATACTTTAGGGATCTCAGATAACAAAGGCCTATCAGAATCAGGTCTCGTAAAATCAAGATTTATGGGTACTTCCTTGATCAACGTAATCCAGAAGACGGACAACCAGACAGGTTTTGCAGTACCATTTGGAAGGCAATCCATTCCGGTTGCTTCCTTGACCCGGTCATTGCCTCAAATGGTTCAGTCCAACATCCCAACAAAATTCCTCCTCGTCAATGGATCCGCCAGCAGCTATGACATAGTTTACGTGACACAAGCCCCACAGACCATTGAAAGGAATGTTTCGACAGCCACTAGGTTTGACAAGCTCGTTACAGTTGAGCAAAACTCCTCGTTGCATTATACCAATGTCACGGCATTTTCATCCATATCCGAAGACATGGTCAAGAAGGGAGCCCACTACAGGCTGTATTGGCTGGCAAATGGTTCAAACATCGATGTTACAAGCGACCCAAGGTTTCACGTAACCCTCCTGGATACAAATAACAACGGCATTCCTGACCAGATGCAATGGATCGTTCCGCATCTATCGCTGCAGCAGTTCGAGATAGTAGCCCAGGTAAACGTGATAAATGTCCAGTCATATCCCATGGTAGGCGGAGACTGGACAGTTTACTTTAACACAACTGGCACGGCAGACCTCAACATCACAGCAATTAATGGCACAACGTTTGGAAGTTTCCCGCCCTCAGACCTCAGGTTCCTTGGACTAAGCGACGGCATATCATCCCTCACGCCCACTATGCAGGGAAATTCCATAATTATTCACAATTATTCAAGCAACAACACAGGGTTTGAGACCTCCCGTGTCATGACTTTTGGGTCGCACCACCTGATGTTTCAGTTTGGCAATTCGGTGGCGTACGCAAACAACAATGCCTTTGCAAGCCAGGTTAACGTCATCCTCCCGCTTGGCCTCGTCCTTGACAGCAATGGAAACTTTTTCGTTGCCACGGCTACTGACAACGTCGTAAAATTCGACTCGGCAGGCTCTGTACAGTTCAACAAGACATCGACTGCCGCCTCTGGCGTCGCGGTAAACAGCACGGGGTTTGTCTTCGTATCTGACGCGCAAAACGATGTAATACATGTACTTGATTCCTCTGGAAACCCCATAGCCTCGTTCGGAGGTGGAAACTTGTACATCCCTACAGGGGTGGCGGTAGACTCCTCAGACAACATCTATGTCGCAGACACAGGACATGACCTTGTAAAGAAGTTTAGTCCTGCTGGAACATTGCTACAAACATTCGGCAGCGGCACTGGAGCGGCCGAGGGTTACTTTACAGGCCCCATGGGCATCGCGGTGAACAGGACAGGATATGTCTACGTAACGGACACAGGGAATAACAGGATAGAGGTTTTCAAGCCAGATGGAGGTTTCCTAGGTTCATTTGGATCAACTGGAAGTGGCTCAGGTCAATTCAACAGCCCCATTGGAATAGCCATCGACAGCCTTGGCAATGTATACGTAGCAGATACAGGAAACGACAGAATCGAGAAATTTACCCCTGCAGGAACCTTTCTTGAATCGTTCGGCTCAGGACCCGGCATCGCTGGAAACCAGTTCGACGGCCCTATAGGGATTGCTGTAGACACCAGCAATGGAATCTATGTGGCAGATTCGAACAACGACCGAATTTCGAAATTTAACCCAGACGATGTAGGTTTAACTGAGAGCCTTGGTTTGGATGATAGCGCCTTTCATGCTTACCTTTCAAGGGTTAACTTGGCAGAGTCTTTCAGCCTTAATGACAGCGCAACATATGCAAGAATGAATTCAACTGTGTCCTTGCCAGAATCCTTTGGGTTCAATGACAGTACCATCAACGTGAGCAAGAGTTTTGTCCAAGACCTACCCGAGTCGATGAACAGCAGTGATGTGGCACGCGGTGGGTATTCAGGGCTGATGACCATACCCGAGTCGATGAACAGCAGTGATGTGGCAGGCAGGGGATATGCCGGATTGATGACGATACCCGAGTCGATGAACAGCAGTGATGTGGCAGGCAGGGGATATGCCGGATTGATGACGATACCCGAGTCGATGAACAGCAGTGATGTGACAAAGGGCTACCATGAGACCATAACTACTGTAACAGAGTCGATGAGCAGCAGTGATGTGGCGCGCGGC
>JAJPGU010000020.1 GCA_021325615.1 Nitrososphaerota archaeon
ACCGGGGGTGGGTTTCGAACCCACGACCTCCAGATTATGAGTATTACCCTTTATGTGGACTGGCACTCTAGGCCAGGCTGAGCTACCCCGGCATAAGTTACGCCTAAATTCCACATGCAATTAAATGTAGCTTGAAAAATGCCAGCGTAAAAAACACCATCTGGAAATTGGCATGATTTTCCATAATGCAAGCGGTGAGATTAATTAACTCTGAAGCGTTGGCCCTGCCAAAACATTAGAGCCTATCCACGGATTAGGTCGGCCCACATCTTTCTTTCCTCCATGGGGATTTGGTGTGGCCTTCCTTCCGCCTTCTCTTTTATCAAGTCCGCAGCTATCTCCGCTTCCATGTGCAACTCGTCTGTTACCCTCCCTGGAAAGAACTTCGCCGGACCGGAGATGGTATAATCCATGTTTATTTCAAGCAGGGTTCCCTTTCCCAAAGGTGTCAAGACGAAATCCTTCGTACCTTTTATCACGCCTTTTGTCCAAAGAACGCGCATTGATTCTCTTGGTGAAAAGGTTATGGTCTGAGCACATTTCTCCGTTTTTCCTAATGTGATCTCTCGAGTTACCTCCTTCTCGCTTTTCGAGGTGTTCCTGATGGCCTTCATAAGCGTCCAGAACTTGGGGTCATCGTTCACATTGGATATTACATCCCACACCTTTTCGAGGGGTGCGTCTATCTGCACCTTGACCTTGATTTCAACCATACTTCCATTTGGAGATTCAACAATAAAGGATCTGGGTATACAATGTAAGACAAACCTGTGATGCACCAAGTTCATCATTTCTTAAATATTCAAAAGTACAATTTTATCCATGCATGATGTCGAGGCTCCGAGAAAAAAGACCGCAACTATCACCTTCCGTTTTGATGAGGATCTCATAGAAAAACTGCAAACGGAGGCAAAAGAGCACCAAGTAAGCACAAACACGCTTGCAACCCAAGCCATGAAGAGATTCCTCGAATGGGACATTTACCAACCACGGATAGGCATGGTCAGCCTGAACAAATCGGTATTTGTTAAAATTTTTGAAAATCTGAAGGAAAAGGAAGTCATAGAGATTGCAAGCACAATGGGTAAGGATGAGATACGTGACGTTGCATTGTTCATGAAAGGCGAGGTTGACGCTGATTCCTTCATGTCTTGGTATGAGGTACAGATGGTAAACTCCTCAGTACAGGTGAGCCACATGTCAGACAATGGGGTCCATACCTATGTCATGAAGCACGAACTTGGCAAAAACTGGTCGTTGTATAACAAAACCGTGCTTGAATACATATTCCAAGAGTTATTCAACAAAAAAATTGAAGTGAAATTCAATAAAAACACCTTTGTGCTGCGTTTTTCTGAATGAATCAAAAAGGCGTCATTGTATGCCATGGTGTTAGTTGCAATCTGGAATAATCCAGTCAGCCCGTATTCAATATGCGGAAAGGCCGCAGGCTACGCCTGTGCACCTGAGTATCGCTTTGAGATGTCCTTCCATGTGATGGGATCCTTTGTCATCCACTGGAATTTCTTCTGCAGTGCGCTGGTGTAGAGTTTCTGCCAGTCTAGGCCAACACTGTCAGACCATGCTTTGACCACCCTTGGATCTATGTAGTTGCGTAGGGAGGTGCCCAAGTTGTAATCCCTGGTCTTCTCGACTAGCTCTATGGCAAGCTTCATTTTTTCCTCTCTCAACTTCTGTTTTTCCGCCTGTTTGTCAGTCTTGGTGGTTGACTCCCTTATCTTCTTGAGGGCCTCCTTCTTTTTCTGGAGGGATTCCTCGAAGTTCTTGGGTATCGTCCGCTTGTGGTTGCATGTTACTGCGGCTTCCAAATTGGCAAGCCTGGCATGATATATCTTGAGGTTCTCAGACTTTGAATTTAGATCTTCGACCTTCTTGAGGTAATTTCTTACCACTGTTGTGGCAAGGTATGTCCTGAATACCTTTGCAGTAAGGCCCTTGACTATGCTTCCGAGAAATTCATTGACATGTCTAGATGTAATTTCGTCAAATATTTTGTCATCGGGCTTCTTCTTCTCTAAAAGCCTCCTGATGTTTTCATAGAATACCTTGTCCTGCTCGCCGATGGGCAAAGGCTTCTGCCACCTCACGCTGTCTTTTCCTAGGAAGTCAAATTCCATCACATTGGGTTTTAGCTTTACATGCTCCACCCTGAGCGTAGTCGCACCCACAGTGTCCGCCTCATCCTTGTCCTTTTCGTCTCCCACCCTCATGGCTGTTTTGTAAATCAAATAACTCACTGTGGCCATCTTCCTGACCTTTTCGTCCTTGTCTGATAATCTTGCACGCAATTTGCCTATTACCGCGTCTATATCTGACAATACCTTGTTGGCCTTTTCGTATTTCATACGGTCACGGGCCTGCTTCAGGTCTGACGTGTCTGAGAGCCAAACGTACTTTCGCTTACTGGTAAGCTTGTCCTCCCAGCTTGCCAACCACATAAAGTCCTGCTCATGAATTATGGACCCCCAGTTGCCTGGAGGCACCTTTGCCCCCTTGCCAAGGTTTAAGGTGACATCCTTCTCGGTGATTCTGGGTTTCCAACTTCCTCTTAATGGGTGGTCGCCCCGTCCAATGAAGAGCCCCGGAGGCTCAGCCATCCAATTGGCGACGTCAACCTCTTTTCCGTCCATCATGGCCTTTCCGTATATTGCCTTCATTTTCTCCTTCATTTCCTTCCTTGTGGCTGCGATCTTCTTCTTTTCCTCCTTTGTTACCAGCACCTTGGCGTCATTCTCCTTGTCTACCAGCCTGAACGCATCTGAAAAATCGATTTCGGAAAAACTCACTTTTCTGTACTTGTCCGGTAGCGCCTTTGCAAAGGCCTCATGGAAGTTCTTCTGGAAGACTGCATCCTTGACGTACGGGGTGTCCTTCTTTTTTGCCCACTGGTAGGCCATCTCCTCGGCGTCGAGGCTAAGGGGCACCTTGTCACCCTTTATCTTGATAACTATCCCCTTTGATTCAAACGGAGGTGGGAATGCTATGCCATTATGTTGTAATGTCTTCCACTTCATTTTCAATATCACCCATTTTCTGAACCTAAATCTGTTGACTTTGACAAAAATTGACTTTCCGACTTATATCAATCTATTCAAAAATAATATAAAAATCCTTCAAATTATTTGAATTTATAATGAATAAGAAGTCGGAAATCTCTTATATGTGGAAAAGATTTAGTCGTAGAGTTCCTTTTTTATGTAATTTTCAAACTCAATGTCGGTCTTGGCCTTTTTTGCCTCAAGGAACATCACCGCGTCATTTCCTACTGGATAGCGAGGAAGCGGGTTTTCGGACCTTATGGCATTGATGATGGTCCTTGCGACCTCCTGCGGCGGTGTCCCCATCTCACACATCATGTTCAGCCCTTGGAGTACCTTTTCGGTTATCTCCTTGTAGACCGAGTCAGCCTTGGAGGCTTTCTTTAGGGATGCGAACAGGTTGGTCTTAACAACGCCGGGCTCTATTATTATGGTCCTGATCCCAAACGGAGCAAGCTCGTACCTCATTGATTCGCTTAGGCCCTCAAGGGCAAATTTTGAGCTGATATAAGCTGGAGTAACGGGAAAGCCTATCCTGCCAGCCACGGAACTTATGTTTACGATGATCCCTGACTTTTGCGACCTCATGGTGGGAAGGACCTGCTGGATTGTCCTCACTATGCCGAAAAAATTCGTTTCAAACTGGGCTTTTATCTCGCTGATGGCGAGGTCTTCTAGGCAGCCCACGAGGAAGTACCCGGCGTTGTTGACAAGGACATCTACCCTTTTTCCTTCCTGGATTACCTTGCCTATGGCATTCCTGATGGTGTCCTCCCTGTCAACATCCATCTCGAGAACCTCGATTACCAAGTTCTCCTTTTTTGCCACCTCTAGTATTCTTCCCCCCTTCTTGGTGTCGCGCATTGTGGCGTAGGTGCGGTATCCCTCCCTTGCCAGGGCAAGTGCGGTTTCAAACCCGATGCCGCTTGAGCTTCCTGTCACAATGGCTACCTTTTCCATAACTGTCAATCTTGAACCGCATTAATAATTTCTACTTATTTGCCGGGGTTGGGAAATTTGCATACACGCAAGGCCTTTGGGGATTAACCGGGACCGCTAGACTAGCGGCCTGTCCCCTTCGGATGGCTCTGTTATCTCCGTCTTCTCGCCGTCCATGATTCTTTGCAAGACTTCCGCCGATGCTGCCTTGTGAAGGTATTCGTTGTTGTTGCCGCACCTGTATGAAAATGTGCAACGTGGGCACCCGGATTCGTTTTTGCAAGGGCACTCCTTTACGATATGTAGGCTTCGCTCGAATGCCTTTTCCAGCCTGTCGTATAGCGCCTTGCTTGCTCCATTTCCTCCGATTGCGGAGTCGTATACAAAGATCAAACCGGAGGTGCCAAGGGATATTCCGCCGAGATCTTGTGAAACACCGCCGGTTATCATGTTGCTGCCCTCTATGACCACGTGCTCAGTGGCATGGTAGCCGCTTGCTTCCGTGTATTCTTCGTTTTCCGACTTGGTGATCTCTGCAAGCGGTCTTGGCGCCTTGAAGATTATGCCCTTTGTAACAAAGTCATAGTCAAGCGGCCTCTCTAGGATTATCTTCTGGCCCTGCGCTGCCTCCTGACCTAGCTCTAGGTTGGCATAGCCATAAACACGCTTTTGGACGTGCATCTTGCAAAAAGCCACCTCGACGCCTCCTGCAGTTCGCCTCTCATAGATTGTCTCAATGGTGGGCCATTCCTCAGTGAGCGCCTTTGTGTAGTAGGGATAATCGCGGGGAAGCGGTTCAAGCTTGGCTACCATGGTTTCCGGATAGCCGATCTCCTTTACGCGGTACCTTGTGCCCGCAAGGAAATAGACTGCTGAGGGGTGCAACTCCTCGAGCGCAATGGGCAGTATCCTGTCTCCGACCTTCTTGCCGTTAAGGTAGATGTCAATAGACTTGCCTATCCCCCTGATGCTATAGTCTTCTAGAATGTCCCTGGCCTTGGTAAGGTTAGGGACGTATCTGTTTTCAAACACTTCGAGGTTTCCGTTTTCAAGGTGCCTCTGGATTACCTCCGCATGCTCTGGCATTTCGTGCCTTGCTAGGGGTTTATCACAGGCCATGGCTAGGACCTGGGACTCTTCAACGAACGGGTTTTTCGGGTCTATGTACACCTTCTCGGTATCTTCAAAGTAGTCGCCTGGGTGGTTCTTGTAGTATTGGGATATCGGATCGTTTCCAAGCACTAGGAAGGCGTGCCCGTCTTGGCCCTTTCGTGCGGCCCTCCCTATCCTCTGAACAAGTCGGTTTACGGGGATGGTGGAGGAGATCACGCCGTCGACATTTCCGACATCGATTCCAAGCTCAAGTGTAGGAGTGGCGGAAATTGCGGAAAGCTTGTCTTCCTTGAAAAGTTTTTCAACCGACCTTCGGTAGTTTGCCATCAGGCCTGCCCGATGCACCTTGATGTCCACCTTCTGCCGCCTTGCCTGCAGGGCCAAAAGTTCAGAGTTGAGGTGGGAATTGTTGAAGACCAGAGTCTTGTGTTTTTTTGTTGTGAGTTTTTTCAAAATGTCTATCATGAGTGCCCGCTGGGTGGTAAGCGAGGGGAAGAGCATGCAAAATTCAATCCTGCCTTTTTTACCGGAGCCGGTAACTTGGTACATCTTTGTGCCAAAAAGATCCTGGCAGAATGCAAGCGCATTTTCAAGCGTTGCCGAGGATGCAACAAACTGTATCTTGGGGCAGACCCTCTTTAGCCTCTTTATGATGTAATGTACGTTTGACCCGAAGATTCCAGAGTAGACGTGGGCCTCGTCTACTGCGAGAAACCTTACGGAATTAAGCAGTGAGGCAAACCTTGTCCTGTGCCATAGGTGGTAGTGCAGGACATCAAAGTTGGTAATCAGTACCTGCGGGGGGGATTCCAATATTTCCCTCCTTTCAGCCTCGCCCGTGTCCCCGTCAAAAACTGATATCCTAATCGCCATTTTGTGAGCCATCTCACTTATTTTTGGCATCTGGTCCCTGGACAGTGACTTGGTGGGATAAACAAAGAGCGCCTGCACCGCGGTACCCTGAACCTTGGAATCCGCTATCTTTTGCAGTATGGGGATTACAAATGCCTCCGTCTTACCTGAAGCCGTGGGGGCCGTTATCACCACGTTCCTTCCAGACATTATCTCATGAATGGCGTTTTCTTGAAACTTGTAAAAGTTGGAGATCCCTTTTGCCTTGAGGACCGATGTGATTCCTTCGTGTAGCCCCGAATCGTCAACACTCATCCCCGTTTCGGGTTCGGGTTCCGAGATTGGCCTAAAGTCTGAAACATAGTGTCGCTTTGAATATAGTACAGATTTTGTAAGCTCGCTTATCTTTGCCGAGCCCACCATCTTTTTTATCCCGTCCTCGCTTTGTAGGAGGCCCTCCCTTTCAAGCGAGTCCTTGGATTCCGACCCCGATTGGATTTCACCGCTGTCAAACCTGAGCAGAAACTCGAGGTATGCCTCGTCCAGGCTCTTCTTGGAGTCTATGATGTCCTCTATCCTGCATCTGTTGCAGGTAAACAATATCTTTTGATTAAAAGTCCTCTGGACCTCGATCTTTGCCTTGCATTTGGGGCATGTCTGCAACAAGTGGCAGGAGTCCGACGGCTGATTTAATTTTTGGTCACAAGTAAAACTCCGCTTGCGGGCAAGCCTTTAAGCAGGAATCTTTCAGTTGTTTTATTGGCAATACTGGTGACCGGCGGGACTGGGTTTATCGGAACAAGACTTGTGCAGAGGCTGGTGGGGGATGGAAGGGACGTCACTGCCCTGATACGCTCCGGTAAGAGCGCGGCCACAAAATCGGTCATAGGTGATCTGACCTATCCAGACTTTGATTTCGACGAGTCTTATGAGGTGGTCTACCACCTGGCATCGCTGTGGCCCGGAGAGAAGGATAGGAGGCTGCAGAAAAAGGTAAACTTTGACGGGACGGTAAACCTGTTCAGCAAATTGAAGGACAAGGCCAGATCTTTTGTCTACGTGTCAGGCCTAGGGGTGTTTGGTGACACAAGGGACAAGGTGATAGACGAAAGCACGGAACTGCGGCCCAACACAGAATATGCCAAGATAAGGCTTGAGGCGCAAAAATTCCTCGAGGAAAACTGCTTGCAGTATGGCATTCCATTCACGGTGGCATATCTGGGGGATGTTTATGGAGATGGGGGGTGGTTCAAATCAATGATGGTTGAGAGGCTCCGCAGGAACTCGTTTAGGATCCTAGGCTCTGGGAAGTATTACCGGAGTTTTGTGCATGTTGACGATGTAGTGTCGGCGCTTGTTGCGATTGGGGAAAAAAACCAGACAAGCCAGTCATTTGTAATAACCGATTCCAACCCTGCCATGTTTTCGGATTTTGTGGATTTTACCTGCTCCAAACTCGGGCTTGCCACGCCGGGTGCGATACCTGCATTTCTTGCAAAGGCTGCACTTGGTTCGGATTTTGTTACGTTGCTAACCACCTCGACTAGGGCATCAAACACAAAGATTTCTGGGATATGCAATTTCAAGTACAAGTCATATCGGGAAGGAATCGGTGCTGCCCTGTCGGAGATCCAGTCCTGATTGACATATAATATGCCACATTTTTTTGATAGGTGTGGGTCTTGGAAGCAACTGGGGTCAGGTACTTGACATTCTTGAGCAAATAATCCCTGTTTACGACAGGGTAAACTCGTTCATCTCCCTTGGAAAGGACAGGGAATTCAGGGAACGGGGCATACGGGGGAGGGTGAAACGGGGGGACAAGGTACTAGACGCGGGCTCGGGATTTGGAAACATGTCAAAGACTGCCATGAAAATTTGCGAGGGCGAGGTGGAAATCTTCCTGTATGATCCTCTCAGGCCAATGCTGAAGAACACTGGCAGGCTTTTTTCTACCGCACCGTCGCTTACATGTGGCGTTTTCGAGCACATGCCTTTCGGAGAGGGACACTTTGATGCCGTGCTCTGCGGATATTCATTGCGTGATGCAATTAGCCTCCGGATTGCCATATCTGAGGCACACAGGGTTTTAAAAAAAGGCGGCAGGTTTGTGATAGTGGACCTTGGCAAGCCTGACAACCCGGTAATTCGCGCCGGAGTTTCGTTCTATCTGCGGGCAGTCCTGCCAATACTTGCCGTAATCGTGGGGGGCAGGCTGGGTTTAAAATTTGCCGCGCTATATGACACGTACAAGGTCTGGCCTAAGAACAAGGATCTAAACTTGCTTCTCCTTGAAAGGTTCGAAAGAGTGGAGTTTGACAAGGGGATGCTTGGGGGCGCAGTCATAATTGCCGCATACAAGTAGTCTAAACCTTTAATTTCGGAAATGGACAAAAATCTCCTGTGACGGACTTTGCCCTTACCATTATGGGGAATGACTGGATAGTGATAGCGTTTGTTGCCATCGTGATGCTTCTTGGAACAAAGCGCATGCCTGAGGCGTCTCGAAAGCTCGGGAAAATAGTGGGGGAATTTAACAAAACGAAAAGCACCGTACAAGGGGAGATACAAAGGGCGCGGGGTGAATTTAACCCGATTCCAATTGATGGGCCTGCAACCTCTGAGAGGCAGAAGCTTGAGATCATGGCCAAGACCCTTGGCATTGACTGTGCCAACAAGACTGACGATGATTTGCGAAGCCAGATATCTTCCAAACTTTCAGGCAACGACAACAGCCGGGGTTCCGGACAGCCTGCGAAATAGGCCGCGATCTTTCTCAACAAATTTAAATACAATACCTAGTGAGACATATGGATAGGGTTTGACCAAGATAGATCCATGGCAGAACGCGCTCAAGCAACTCGCGTCTGCGGCAAAAATTTTGAAGCTTGACCCGGGGATACACGAAATGCTTGCAAGCCCAAAAAAGGTTCTGACGGTTTCTCTCCCCGTAAAAATGGACGACGGAAGAATCAAGGTCTTCACTGCATTTAGATCTCAACATAATGATTTCAGGGGGCCGTTCAAGGGAGGTATCAGGTACCATCCAGATGTTACAATCGAGGAAGTAAAGGCACTCTCCATGTGGATGACTTGGAAGTGTTCCATTGTGGATGTCCCCTTTGGGGGTGGAAAGGGGGGCATAATTTGTGATCCGAAGAGGCTCTCCGCTGGCGAGAAAGAGAGGCTGACACGAAGGTATGCGTACGCCATTTCGGAGATTATAGGTCCGGGCAAGGACATTCCGGCACCGGATGTTTACACTACTGGCAAGGAGATGGCTCAGATAATGGATGTTTATAGCATGATGCACGGCCAGGCAGAACCTGCAGTTATTACCGGCAAGCCTATCCCGGTGGGAGGATCACAGGCAAGAAACGTTGCAACAGGTCTTGGCGTATCATATTGTGTAAGGGAAGGCGCAAAGAAGATTGGGCTTAGGCTAAAGGGCGCAAAGGTCGTAATTCAGGGGTATGGTAATGCTGGAACCTTCGCTGCGGAATACATAGAGAAGATGGGGGCAAAGATAATTGCAGTAAGCGACTCGAAAGGGTCCATAATTAATCCAAAGGGTCTGGACTCTAAGAAGGTCTTGGAATTCAAGACCCGCACTGGTAGCGTGGTCGGGTATCCTGGAAGCAAGAAGGTATCGACAGAGGAACTTCTCACCACGCCATGCGACGTGCTGGTGCCGGCAGCGCTAGAAAACCAGATTACTCCGGCCATCGCAAAGGATATGGAATGCAAAATTGTTGCCGAAGCCGCAAACGGTCCTACGACTCCGGAAGCCGACGAGATACTTTACAAAAACAAGATAATGGTGATTCCAGATATCCTGGCAAACTCTGGCGGGGTATGCATATCGTACCTAGAGTGGGTGCAAAACCTCCAGCGATACTACTGGTCGTTTGACGAAGTGGCAGGCAAGATGGAACACCACATTGTAAAGGGGTTCAACGACACCTACGCCCTTTCAAAGAAGCACAACGTAGACATGAGGAAGGCAAGCATGGTCCTTGCTGTAGGCAGGGTTTTGGAAGCCTACGAAGCAAGGGGTCTCTGGCCCTAAAAAGCGAATTTCAGCGCGACATGACCAAAGCATTTGTGGCCATACATTGCGAAACTGGCAAAGAATCCCAAATAATAAAAAAACTCCGTGATCTGCCTGACATAAAGAACGTCACGGGCGTCCTAGGTCTCTACGACATTATCGTGGAGATAGAGAGCGGGGACTCTGCAGTCCTTGAGAAAACCATAACGGGATACATACGGAAGGTTCCACATGTGCTCTCCACCATGACCCTGATAACGGTCTAGATACTCTGCAGTACCCTTCGGAAAATAAAAAGTAAAGAATAGGAATCTAAGACGTGCTAAAGGAGTGTCCACAAGAACATGACTTGGTCACGTTCGGGTTGTTTATCTTGAATCCTGCTCCCATTAGGCTCTCGATGTAGTCAATGCTTGCACCCTTGAGGTAGTCGGCACTGTAACTGTCAACCAGCATCTTTACGCCGTTTTCCTCAATCACAAGGTCATCCTCTTCGGCCTTTTTCTCAAAGCCCATTCCGTAAGACAACCCGGAGCATCCGCCGCCTTGTACGTAGACTCTCAGAAAGTCGGGCTTTTCGGCCTCTTCCTTCATGAAAGCAGTTACCTTCTCGGCAGCCTTTGGCGTGATTGTTATCAGCTTTGTTGCCTGTGTATTGCTCATACGTAATGTTCGACCTTTAAATTATAATAACCTTTTCCTATCTGGCATAATCGGAATCCGCTGAAGGCGGGTCGGAGATCTACTTTTTCGACTTGTTAACAAAAGCCGTCATGCGTTCAGTTCGGTCCGGGTGGGTAAAGCAGAGGCCCCATGTGTAAAGTTCCAAGGCAAGTCCGGTATCGATGTCGGAGTTCCTGCCTTTGTTTATTGCAACCTTGGACATCCTTACGGCCATTGCTGAATTCTGTGCAATCATCTTGGCGAAACTCGTTGTCTCCTCGGCAAGCTTTGCTAGCTCGACCACCTTGTTTACTAGGCCCATTTCCTTGGCCTCGTCAGATTTTATCATTCGGCCAGTGTATATCAGGTCCTTTGCCTGTGATATCCCTATTATCCTCTGGAGTCTTTGCGTTCCGCCCCAGCCTGGACAAACGCCTATTGTTACCTCGGGCTGGCCTATTTTTGCGGTATCTGCAGCAATCCTGATGTCGCATGCTAGGGCTAGCTCGCAGCCGCCTCCAAGTGCGAAGCCATTGATGGCCGCAATAGTTGGTTTGCTGCAGTTTTCCACTGTTGTGGTCAGAAGGTGGCCTACCTTTGCATATGCTTCTGCCTCGATTGGCGAAATCGTCGACATGTATGCGATGTCGGCACCGGCAGAAAATGCCTTGTCACCTTCGCCGGTAAGGACGACGACCTTTACGGCGTCATCCGACTCTATTTCTTTGAACACCTTGATTATGTCGTTTGCAACCTCGATATTCATTGCATTGAGTTTGTCAGGCCTGTTGATCTTTACAGTGCAAATCCCGTCAGATTTTGAGACGTTAACAAGAGACATGTAGACACTCCAAAACCATGCGAAACTTAAACCTTGTCAGGCTTGTGTCTTCCCCACTGGTGGAGTGATGCCCCTGCTGCCACCCAGTTTCTAATGTCGTCGTAGACTGGAACCTTGTGCTTCTCAATTAGACCTGACACCTTCTGGGTATAGGGGCCTCCGTTTCCTCCGACCAGCACTGGCTTTTTGCCCTGCTTTGAGAACTCGCCGAGGTAGTCGATGATTGTCTCCTCCAAGGGATCGTCTTGGAACACGAACCACGGCATCACGATGTCGATATTGGGATCATCCATGAACTTCTGGATGGCATACCTGTAATCATCGGCATTTGCACCCCCGGTGACATCGACTGGATTGCCTGTTCCTATTACGTAGGTCGCGGGATAATGCTCCTTCATCTCCTTCAGGGTAGCCTCGGAAACTCTGCCTAGCTCCAAGCCATATCTTTCGAATTGGTCGATTGCCCCTATCATGGGTCCTGCCCCGTTGCTTACCAGCCCGACTCTTGGGCCGCTAGCCGCGGGTTGCCATGCAAGCGCCTTGACTACTGATGCCAATTCTTGATAGCTGTCCACGGACACTATGCCTGCCTGCTTGAATGCCCCCATGATTATGGCGTTAGAACCGCCAAGTGAGCCTGTATGTGAGGCAGCCTGTTTTGCTCCAAGAGCGGTCCTCCCGCTCTTCCATATCACCACTGGTTTTTTCTTTTCATTCATGACCCGTTTTGCGGTCTCAATGAATTTGCGACCATCGCCAAACCCCTCTACATAAAGAGCGATTACTTTGGTCTCCGGATCATTTGCAAGATACCATATCATGTCGGCTTCGTCAACATCCGACCTGTTGCCATAGCTTACCATTTTGGAGAGGCCAAACGTGTCGGCAGTTTCAAGGAAGCTGATGCCCATTGTACCGCTCTGGGAAAGCAGCGCGACTGGACCCTGCCGTGCGCGGATCATTCTTGCCTGGCCCTGGAAGGCACAATCAAGTCGGTTTGCCGCGTTGAACATGCCTATGCAGTTTGGACCGATGATTCTGATCTTGTTCTGCTCTGACAACCTCTTTATCTCAGCCTCAAATCCGGCCCTTTCTCCTCCAAGTTCTTTTCCTCCTCCGGACACTATCACAACATTGTGGATTCCTTTCTTAGCGCACGTTTCAAGGACAGGGGGCGTCACAGAGAGGTCTACACAAATAACTACCAGGTCTATTGGATCCTGGATCGCCTCCAAGCTTGGGTAGCACTTGATCCCAAGGATCTCTTCAGCCTTTGGGTTGATGGGATAGACCTTGCCTTTGTAGTCGTGTTTTGCAAGGCTGTCAAGGACGGAATTTCCAACTTTTCCAGGCGTAGCAGAAGCTCCAACTAGAGCCACAGAATTGGGCGTGAAGAAGGTCTCCATAAACTCGATGTTGGGCTGTACCTTGGAGATTGCATCCTTTTTCATCTCCTTCCTGAGTATTATTTTGGCATCAACGACATAGTATGATTTTGGATATACTACGATTGGGTTGAAGTCCACGCTGTCAAAATATGCCGCATTGTCCACGCCTATCTTTCCTATCTGGACAAGGGCTTTGGCAAGCATGGTGAGGTCTATGGGCTTGCTTCCCCTGTACCCCTGCAGTATCTTGGATCCTTTCAGCTCTGCAAGCATAGATTTTGCATCGTCTACAGTAATCGGAAGCATCCTGAATGCTACGTCCTTGAAAATCTCGGTTAGCACGCCACCGAGGCCTACCATTATGACTGGGCCGAACTGCGGGTCGTTTTGTAACCCTACTATTAATTCAACACCCTGTGGGACCATTTTTTCAAGAAGGATCCCCTTGAGTTGGACTCCCTTTTTCTTCGAGAGTCTTGAATGCATGTCGGTGAATGCCTTCTTTACCTCCTTCTCATTTTGCAGGCCAACCTTCACTCCGCCAACATCTGTCTTGTGGAGGATTTGGGGCGAAACTACCTTCATGACAAGTGGGTATCCAAGTTTCTTGGCGGCCTTTGTTGCCTCTTTGGCATTACTCACTAGGGCGTAGCCTGGAACCTTGATTCCATACTTTTTCAGGACTGCTTTTGATAGATCTTCGGTTATTACCTTATGATCGGTCGCTATCGTTTGTTCGAAAACTTTTGTAACTGAGCTCATGACGAGATCCGAGTCTTGATGTCATTATATTAAACTTTTGGCAAAATGGTACAAAATACTAGCAAATTTGTTTTCTTGAAAAATTTCTATGAAAATAATATATGGATACTACGGATCTCGGCCAAAGTACGCATTGTTCCAGCGGCGATGGAACTGCTCTCCGTCACAGGCCAAATTCCGACTTGAAATTTCGGTAAAAGATGCGCATGTTTTCTTGAATGATATCCATGTTCTTTGGGATGCACTCGATTATCTTTTCTGCGGATGTGTCAGGGGCCGAAATTAGGTCGTCTCTGGACTTTTCAAGCCACAACCTTATGGTCGTTTCATCTACTTCCAGATGAAACTGTATCCCCACCGCACTCCCTATCTTTATGGCCTGATTCTCATATGTTTTCGAATGCGCAAGTCTGGTTGCACCTGGAGGCAGATCAAACGTATCGCCATGCCAATGGAACACTGTAGCGGGATCCCTTATGCCTTGAAACAGCCCGGATCTGGAACTGTTGTCAAACTCGATGTCGTGGTAGAATCCTATCTCCTTCTTTGGGCCTCTATAAACGCGTGCCCCGAAGGCCTTTGCTATGAGCTGGGAACCAAGGCATATGCCAAGAACAGGTGTATTTTTTTCCACGGCTTTTCGGATTATTCTCATCTCTTCCTTCAAGTAGGCAAGATCATCGTTTGCACTCTCCGGAGCGCCCAGGATTATTATTGCATCGGAATCTTTCTCTGGGATGGGCTCATTTCTGGCAAGAACCGTCGTTAGCCTAAACCCATCAGTTTCAAAAAGCCTACCCAGGCTGGCAATGCCCTCATTCCTATTGTTCTGAACCACGAGGATTTCTGACATGGCTGATTTTTTGAAAATTGCTTAATATGTTTAATTCCCATGGCATGTGTGGATATTGACGAATCGGAGGCCTCGGCGGTACGAGATTTTATCAAGAATCTCAACTCCAAAAGAGACAGCGTAGTGGTGGTGGAAGGGAAGAAAGATGAGGCTGCCCTTGCCGGCTTGGGGTTCTCTGGCAAGATCTGCCAGTTCCATAAATTCAAGGGTTTGGCAAAGTTCGCAGACTGGGCCTCTAGGCACAAGCGCATCATATTGCTTCTTGATTCTGACAGGAAGGGGGCATACCTTACAAGGAGGATCATTTCTCAACTTGAGCATCGGGTAGCGATAGATCTCTCATATCGAAGGAAACTGATTGCTATTACAAGGGGCAAGATCCGGCACGTTGAGGACCTGTCTGTGTACAAATCTAGCTATCAATAAGCACTTATATCTGCACATTTCGAACCTTATTTGATCAAAAATTAAGGAGTTAATGATTTGCCATATACAGGAATTGTCAAGTATCACGTTAAGCTCAGCTTTGACGTCGATGGACTCGTTGAAAAAGCCGATATCATAGGCGCAATCTTCGGCCAAACAGAGGGACTGCTTGGGCCAGAGATGAACCTAAATGAACTTCAGAAGGTCTCCAAAGTAGGGAGAATCGAAGTCAACGCTACGACCACGACTAATCAAACAAAGGGTGACGCCCTTATTCCAATGAGCACTGACATCAATACGGCCGCCCTTATTGCTGCTGCCATAGAAAGCATTGACAAGGTAGGACCGTTTCAGGCACACTTTAAGCTAGAGGCGATAGAGGATGTCCGATCCGCAAAAAAAAAGGAGATCGTGGACAGGGCAAAACAGATCGTCCAAAAATGGTCTACAAAGACCATCAGCGAAGGCGAAGAAATGCTCAAGGACGTTCAAGAGGTCACGTCTTCCGGCAAACTGACAACGTTCGGTAAGGAAAAACTTGCCTGCGGTTCTGGGATATTCGATTCGCCTTGGGTGATTCTTGTAGAGGGGCGTGCGGATGTTATCAACCTGCTACGAGCGGGGTTTGACAACGCCCTTGCGATAGAGGGTGCAAGAATTGATGAATCAATCAAGTCGCTTTGCGATTCCAAGCAGAAGGTGGTTGCATTCCTTGATGGTGACAGAGCAGGAGGGTTCATTCTCAAGGAATTGAAATCCATGGTAAACATAGATGTCGTTCACAGGGCTCCAGAGGGAGTGGAAGTGGAGGAACTTACACCAATCCAGATAGCCGACACCCTCAAAGAGACTGCAGAGGAAATGAAAAAGGAGACCTCCAAGCCAAAACTTCAAAACCCCAAGGATGAACCGATTGCAAACGTTGCGAAAAAAGTGTTCCCGGATCTGAACGAGTCTCTTGAAGCAATTGCGCTGGACGACCGCCTCAATAGCGTGTTTAAGGTGCCCGTGAGCGAGGTAGTTTCAAAACTTTCACCAGGCTCAGGAATAAAATATCTGGTGCTTGATGGGATTATAACACAGAGGCTCATAGACTCTGCCAAACAGGCTGGAATAGAGTGTGTCATCGGTCACAGGATGGCTAACCTCAAGTCAACCGACGGCCTGATACTGAAAACATTTACAGAGCTCGGCGTCGCATAAAGCCAATGCTTGAACTAAAGCTCCAACACATACTTACACTTGCAGAACTTTTTGCCAAGGGGGCACGATACAACTTTGTTCCTATCACGACTTCTTCTCTCGGAAAAAGTATCCACAGGTCGCAACAGGCAGCCTCAAAACATCTCTTGGAGCTGGAGTCCGACGGCTACATTGAGAGACTGCGGTCGGGAAAAAGGGTCTCTGTGAGGATTACAACCAAGGGCCATGTGGAGATGTCAAAGATTTTCTCCGTGCTAAAATCAAGTCTTGAGACGTCGCCATCCTTTGTGGAGTTTAAGGGTACGATTGTCTCCGGCATGGGGGAGGGAGCATACTACATGTCAATGAAGGGATATGCGCGGCAATTCAAGTCAAAGCTTGGATACGTTCCATTTCCTGGGACGCTTAACGTAAAGCTAAAGGACAAGGAGTTTATCGAGGCAAAGAGGTCGCTTGATGCATACCCTGCGATAATGGTTAGCGGATTCTCGGACGGGAAGAGGTCTTATGGCTGGGTCAAGTGTTATCCTGCTAGGGTAAATAACAGCGTAGAGGCTGCTCTAATACTGCTGGAAAGGACACACCATGACGATTCTGTGATCGAGTTGATTTCGAAGGAGAACATAAAAAAGATGACCAAGCTTGCCACGGGTTCGCAGATAACAATACGTGTCAGGGTTCCTTCGAAGCCCCCGCAATGATATTAGAGGCCGTGAATGGACTTGCCGTAATCGTTTTCTATCTTTGAGCTCTTGATGTCGGGTACGGGTGACTGCAGTCTTGCAATGGAAACGTTTACTCCAATCTTTTTGCAGCCGTCGATGATGAATTTCTCCTGGTGTATCTGATCATAACCCAAGGCGATGATATTTGGTCGCACCAGCGCCACCGTCTTGAATATGTCGCCCTCGTGACCCACCATTGCATGGTCTACCATTGAAAGCGAATTAACAAGATCCTTCCTCAGGTCCATGTTGTGGAGGGGAATGCGGTTTTTCATTTTTTGTGCAGTAATGTCGGTAGCTACTACCACTACGAGTACGTTCCCTAGGGCCTTGGCACCCCTTAGGGTGTGTATGTGGCCTGGATGTATGATGTCAAAAACCCCGCCGGCAAGGACGATCCTTATGGAGCCTCTCCCGAGCTCTGTCAGCATCCTCCTATCCTTCTCGACAAATCCATTTTTTACAAGAGCATCGATTCTTGTCAGCACAAAATCGGAATTTAGCGACAACTTTTTCCTGATTATCTCGACTGGATCCTCGCCTGACAGTGAGGATACATAGCACGCTGAAATCAATTCCTTGTCAAATGCGTCCAATTATATCACAAGAGCTGAGGTTGTACCACTTGATTAATCTATGTCCACGGGTCTATTCCCTTTGAGAGGCGTAGAGCATCAATGAGTCCTTCTGCATAGCCAATGCTTAGGACGGCCAACTCTTCCTTTCCGTCTCTTTGGAACTTCTCAGCGTCATCTATGTAAAGCTGCGCGTTTTCGATTATTGCCTTTTGGGTACTGTCATCTCCGAACATCCGAATTACCTCCTCCAGCGCCTTTCTTGCCTTTGGAACGTATTTTGCTAGCATCTGGTCTGAGATTTTCTGTATTGATGAATTGCTGAAAGGCTCGTCAATGCAATCTGCAAAAACCTTGAGGGCATCGGTCTCAGTAAAGTGCATTCTTCCAGGGATGATTATGGTATGCGGTGGTTTTCCAAATCCTGTTTTGGCAAGGCTTGAAAGTTTACCAGCTGTAATGCCTTGGCTTTTTGAGCCTATTCTTGATGCTATGATGCCAAACATGGATCCTTGAATTACGTTCCTTCTTTGCTCGCCCTCGATGGCGAGGAGGCCTGCAATTGCATCCTTTGGGTCAAAAAAGAAGCCCTCATCACTATTGTATTCTAAGATGAGTATGCTGTGCAATCCTCGCACTAGGTTCTCGTATATGGTAGAGTAAACTGTATTCCAGGTTTGCTGTTCCCTCATAATGGTGACCGGGCGTCCAATTTTGTAGTATTGGAGGCCGCATTCGCCAACAAGTGACGGAATGGCGGAGGCTGCATGAACCGTCCTTGTCCTGATCCCTTGAAGCTCCGCCCTAGTCCGTAGCTCGATATGGGTGGTGGCAATGTAGGGGTCTCCATATGCCAGTAGTACGACGGTCTTCTTCTTCGCCTCGGCAAGGATTGCCTTGCCGTCCTCTACCAGCCATCTGGGTGCAAGCCTGAGCCTACTTCTTGCCATCTTTCTTATCTTGAGCTGGTCGCTTTTTGGAATTGGACTGGTAAAGTTTTCAAAATAGACAACGTCTGCATTTTTCAGGATTTTCGATGTGCTAGGACTGACCCCTTCGATGCCTGAGATTCCAAGGCCGATAAACCATAACATAGCGCCGCTAGTTCTGATGAATATTTTGATGTTCGTTTTGTATGTGATTAGGCTTTCTTCTGGCCGTCATGCAGCCGCTTCAGGTGGTAAAGCATCCTCTTCAATACCTCGATGCTTCGCAGATACTCGTCAGTCGACACACGCTCGTCTATGGTATGGGAGGCATGGGGGTCGCCAGGACCATATGTTACAACGGGTATATTCAACGAGTTCCCAATTATGTTCATGTCGCCAGTCCCGGTCTTCCTAATCAGCTGCGGCCTTGATTTTTCGACATCTAGTATTCCAAGGGTTAGGGCTCTTACAAGGGGAGAACTGTGGGGTGCTTCAAAGGGCTCTGTCTCGTCAAGGATTGAATAAAATGCATTTACACCCTGTTTCTTGGCCACATCCTGAACCGTGGTGGCAATCTTCTCTCCCACCATCTTGCAATTCATATCCACTGGGATCCTGATGTCCATTACAGCGTCGCATTCCACGGCCGTGACATTGTGGCTGGTACCTCCCTTTATCTCTGTAAGGACGGCCGTGAGCATCATGCTTTTGGGCTTGGTTTCTTGGTTTCCCTCAAGCTCATCTTTGATGGCCTTGGTGAATACGTATGATTCCTCTATTGCGTTTTTTGCAAGCCAAGGAGCGCTGGCATGTGCGCTGTCGCCTACGTTTACCTTGAGGTTGATGGCAATCCTGCCCTTGTAGGCAATGGTGATGTTTCTTATGCTGCTTGGTTCTCCAAATATCGCATAATCGATATCCAGCTTTTGTTTGACGAGGCTTTTGATCCCGGTGGCATTACCTTCCTCATCGACAACTGCTGCAAAGACCACCGTTCCATTGTTGTTTTGGAGCGATGCTGCTGCTAGAAGCATTGCCATGAGAGGGGCCTTGGCATCCGAAGCCCCCCTCCCGTAGATGTGGCCGTTTTCGTTCCTAACCTTGATCTTACCAGGGACAGTGTCCATGTGACCGCAAAGCAATATCTTCGGAGAGCCGGAACCCTTGGTCGCAATCAGGTTCCCCACCTCGTCAATGCGAATATTCTCGAAACCTAGATCATCACACTTGTCGGCCAGGAATTCTGCCAGGGGCTTCTCGGAAAGCGATGGCGTGTACAGCCTCAGAGCCTTCTCTAGCATCTTTACTGAAAATCTTGGTGTAATGGTGATTGAGGAGTCCAATTCTTATTTTCTCGACTGTTTGGCGTAATCTATCATCAAGGCCGGTATATCTACGCCAGTAACCCTTACGGTATTTTTGTATTCCGTTGTGTTGTTGACTTCGTGCACGACCAATCCTCGGTCTTTGCTCTCCATGAGATCTATCCCTACTATCTGACCTTGGACAGCATTTTTTGCCTTGATGCAGATGTCTTCCATCTCCTTGGTCACCTTCAGGGGCTCTGCCTTGCCCCCGAGGGCCATGTTTGTCTTCCACTGGCCCTCTCCAGAATATCGGTATATTGCTGCCACTATCGAGTCTCCTACCATTATTGCCCTGATGTCACGGGGAGGCCTGTTGACAAATTCCTCGAGGTAGTACACCTGGTATATTGGGTACATCTTTTCGCGAGTTTCCATTATCCCTTCGGCGGAATCTCGATCTTTTAGCAGGGCGATCATCCTTCCCCAACTTCCGACGGTGGGCTTGAGCACCATCGGATATCCATTCTTGTCTAAATAGTCAAGGGCCGCCTCCTCCGAGAACGCAACGGCACTGAAGGGGGTGGGTACGCCATTTTTTACAAGCAGCATGTGAGTGAACAGCTTGTTTCCTGCCAGTATGCTGGTATTCAGGCTGTTGATGACATTGATGCCCTTCCCTTCGAGGGCAGCGGTCGAATGCAGGCTCCTGTAATAGCTCACACACCGCTGAATGGCGGTGTCAAAATTTTCCCTGCTCTCGTCTAGGCTGATTGATAGGCTCTTACAGTCGACCATCTTGGCTTCGATGCCCTTTTTCTTTGCGGCATCAAAGAGTGCTTTTTCTTCCCACCTGATGGTATCGTAGAGTATCGATAGGCCCGAGGTCACTGGCCCCAGTCCTCACCAACAGTTTGTGCTGGTTTCAACTCAAAGCCTGAAGATCCCTTTGTTAGCTCGAAGCTTGCACCGCAGTCGGGGCAAGTCACAATCTCGCCTTCCATCGAATCTTTTGGAGGATTGATGTTTGCATCGCATTCTAAACATTTCATATTATTTACCTGTCTTTACCTTCATTTGGGTGTCATTAATTATCTTTTTTTCCAGCCTTTCGTCAAGCGGGATCTCTAGCAAATCTCCCATCCTGAGGTTTTTCAGGCCGGCGGCCACCTTTTTGGCATGCTCGTCGTTCTGTTCTAGCCCTAGCAGGGACATCAAGTATGCCGCACCATTCTTGCCAGCAAGTTCTCCAAAGACAATCCTTCTCCTATTGCCTACTATCTTTGGCTCGATCGGCTCGTAGGCTGCTGGGTTTCGAAGGATGGCAGCCAGGTGGGTTCCTGCCTTGTGCTTGTATGCTGTAGCTCCCACAATGGGCTTTGAATCATAGGGCACTATGCTTGTGTATTGTTCTATGAGCCTTGAGAGGTCCATCAACATGTCTAGCCTGAAATTGTTGGGTGATCTATAGAGGTATGTCAATGCCACTGCAGTTTCTGCAAGAGCGGGAATTCCTGTTCTTTCTCCGACGCCGTCTATTGTGGTGTGTATCTGATCAGCACCCCCATCGCATCCTGCCAGCGCATTTGCGAGTGCCAGTCCAATGTCGTTATGGCAGTGAACATCCAAGGGAGTCTTGACTTTTTCGCGTACTGTCTTTACCAGATTGTACATGCCGCTTGGCCTCATTATGCCGACTGTATCGGGTATGCTTATCCTGTCTACTCCAGCATCAGAAATCGCCTTGCAGACCTTTAGGAGAAATTCGGGATCTGCCCTGCTGGCATCCTCAACCGTGAACCTCATTTTTAAGCCGTGGGATTTGGCATACTCTACCGTCTCCACCGCCCTCTTCATGGCCTCTTCTCGCGTTATTCTGAGTTTGTCCTTCATGTGTATGTCCGAAATACCAAGGTAGGTAGCCATCCAAGTGGCATCGCATTCCAGGGCAATGTCAACGTCTTCCTTTAGTGCCCTAACATGTGCCACGATGTCGGCCTTCAAACCTTGTTTGATGATTGTCTTGGTAGCTTCCTTGTGGTCGGGTGAAACTACAGGTGATATCTCTATTTGATCGACACCGAAATAATCGAGCATCCACGCAATCTGAATTCTCTGCTTGTTTGAGAAGGTGACACCGGGATGCTGTTCGCCTTCCCTCAGCGTGCTGTCAAGGATGTGGATTTTCTTCGACTTTTGTCCCATCTCATTGTATCTATATGCATGATAATTCGGGTCTTCCATTGCTCCTTTAGTACCTAGATCTGCGAATATAAACATATTTGTACAGAATTCGGCTGAAGTGGTTGGATTGATAACGAATTTCGTCATTAATCTCTGTTTGTAGCCGAACTTCGGTTTTACGCTACAGTCCTTAATATGATGACGGTGTTGGTGTCAAATACACCGGGAATCTTGCGCAATGCGTCTATACAGCTGTTAATTTCTGTAATGGTAGGCGCCTTGATGATTGTCGCTATGTCGTATTGCCCCGTTATTTCGTAAACCGTGTGAACTCCTTGAAGCTTTGAAAGTCTGGCAGAAACCTTTGAAGTGTCAGTCGAGGAATCGACCGAAATTAGGATGATTGCACTTGTTGAATTGCTATCGCCTGTTTCGATGGTGAATTTTTTTATTGTGCCGCCATCTGTGAGGTTCTTCACTCGTCTTCTGACCGCTGATTCTGAAAGCCCGAGTTTCTCTCCAATCTCGACGAAGGACTGCCTAGAGTCTTTTTTTAGCATTTCAAGTATTGTTTCGTCGGTCTTGTCTCTAGACATTCCTTCTTTGCTCCTCCTTTGACAATAGGGTGTCTAGAGTTTCTAAAGCTTTGTTTACGTCAGACTCGGAGATTACAAGTGGCGGAAGTAGCCGAATGATGTTTTTGCCGGAATAGAGGAGCAGCAAGTTGTTTGCGATGGCGTCAAAGAGTATGTCTTTGATCTCAAACTTCATCTCAATTCCTATCATGAGCCCCTTTCCTCTGATTTCTCGGATTATCTTGTGCTTCTCCTTCAATCGCTCGAGACCTTCGCGTAGTATTTTTCCCATCTTTGCGGCGTTTTCAACCAAGCCATCCTCCGTCAATGCTTGTATTGTGGCTATTCCGGATGAGCACGAGAGCGGGTTTCCTCCAAACGTGGATGATTGTTCGCCCTTTCCAATCGATGCAAGTATTTCGGGTTTAACAAGTGTCGCACCCATTGGAACTCCGCCCGCTATTCCCTTTGCAAGGCACATTATGTCTGGAGCGGTGTCCCAATGCTGGCTTGCCCACAATTTTCCTGTCCTTCCAAGGCCCGCTTGGATCTCGTCAAAAATCAGTACGGCGCCCTTCTCATTACATATCTCCCTTGCTTCCTGCAGGAAGCCATCCGGTGCTACATGGATGCCGCTCTCTCCTTGGATGGGTTCCATGATGACTAGCGCAGTGTCTGGACCAACTGCAGATCGTAGGGCCTCTGCATCTCCGAATGGAGTGAATGAGACATTAGTAAGAAGTGGTTCGAAGGCTTTTCGGTATTTTGGGTTAAATGTAAGCGATAGGGAGCCAAAGGATTTGCCGTGATAAGAGCCGTTCATTGCCACCATGCCCTTTTTACCTGTGAATTTGCGGGCAAACTTTATTGCGGCCTCTACTGCCTCAGTGCCGCTATTGTTGAGGTATACTTGGGTCAAGCCAGGAGGGGCAACCTTGATGAGCCGTTCAAGGAATTCCTCTCGCGTCTTGTTGTAAAGGGAACTATGTACGGTGATTATCTTGTCAAGCTGGGCCTTTAGGGCCTTTACAACACGGGGGTTACAGTGACCCACAAGCGCCACGCCGTACCCGCCCATGAAATCCACGTACTCCTTTCCGTTGATGTCCCAGACATGCGAACCCAAACCCCTCTCTATTGTTACTGGGAACCTTTGGTATATGTTGCCCATGTATTGGTCTTCTGTCATTTCGAAATCACCGTGCACTTTTCGTTAGCGATGGCAGATGATATGGGGTTTTCTCTTTGGCCACTCGCCACTATTGCCTGTTTCACGCCCATTTCGATTGCCTCTGTTGCAGCAAGTATCTTCTTTTCCATGCCAAATCCTATCTTGGGAATGATAGCCTTGGCTTCGGCAAGGGAGAGTTTTGTGACCAACTTTTCATCCATCAAAAGACCATCAACATTGGTTAGGAACAAAATCTTGTCAGAGCCCATCTTGCCTGCTACATATGCGGCAGCCCTATCGCCATCGACATTGAGGAAATCTGATTCTTCGCTTATCGCAATGGGTGAAATTACCGGAACATAGCCATTGTCTAAAATTATCTTTACCAAGCCTGAATTAACATCCTGTATTTTTCCTGTGTATCCACCGTCGATTATCATCTTTCTTCCCTTTTCATTGACTACGATTAGCTTCTTTTTTCGCTCGGCTTGTATTATCCTGCCATCAACTCCTGAAAGTCCAACTGCATTGATTCCATTTTTTTGCAACAAGCTTACAATCATCTTGTTTATCTTACCTGACATAACCATTGTGAAAATCTCTGCGGTCTCCTTGTCGGTAAACCTGCTTTTGATGCCGCCGGGAGAAACTATGAATTTTTGCTCCTTTCCCAAAGCCTCCGAGATTTTCGTAACCTCTTTTCCTCCGCCGTGAACCAGTATTACCTGTTCATGTTCTGCAACCTTCTTCAGGTCAGATATTGTGGAGGGATGTAGACCGTCTACTACACTTCCTCCTATCTTAATTGTAATCATCTTATCACACAGGAGTTAGCGGAGAATATGTGAGACCTTCCCTCTCATCAAATCCTGCCATCACATTCATGTTCTGGATGGCAGAGCCTGCAGCTCCTTTCATCAGGTTGTCCGAGGCTGATAGGACAACCAATCTGTTGTTATCCTCGTCGATGTCAAACCCAACATCACAGAAATTGGAACCTACCACAAACTTTGGATCTGGAAACTTGTAAAAGCCCTTTTTATCACGGATTAGTCTGATAAACTTCTCATTCTGGTATTGCTCACGGTACATCTTCCATAGGTCCATCTCACTTACCTGCTGGTTGAGAAACGTGTGGTTGGTACAGAGGATGCCCCTTACAATGTCGACAGCATGAGGACTCATCGAAACCTTGATCTTTTTTCCCGCGGCCTGGCTAAGCTCCTGCTCAATTTCTCCAGTATGTCGATGTTTTGCTGGCTTGTATGGCCTTATCACGCCAGACCTCATTGCGTGGTGGGTGCCAGCCTCAGAACCTGCTCCGGCGCCTGATGATCCTATCTTGGAATCCACTATGATATGGTCAGTGTCAATGATGCCTTTTTTTACAAGTGGATATAATGCCAGAATAGAGGTTACCGCCATGCATCCCGGGCATGAGACAAGCTGGGATTTCTTGATTTCCTCCCTGTGAAGCTCAGGTACGCCGAACACAGACTTTGGTAGGTAATCTGGATGCGTATGTTTCCAACCATACCACTTGTCATAATCCTGTGCATTGTGCAACCTGTAGTCTGCACTCAAATCTATGATCTTCATCCCGCGGTCGTACAGCTCCTTGACTATCTCAACCGCAGTTCCGTGGGGAACCGAGGTGAACACCAAGTCGCATTTGTCCGACAACTTGTCGTAATTTAGCTCAGAAAATGTCAGGTCGGTGAATCCCTTTAGGCTTGGTTGTACCCTTGAGATGTATTCCCCTACATACTGTCTTGAGGTAACCATGGAAATTTCGACCTTTGGGTGACTTACAAGCAGCCTGAGAATTTCTCCGCCTACGTAGCCAGATGCTCCTATAACTCCTATCCTCATTGATAATCTCCTAGCATAACACGGTATAATTTAAACTCTAAAATCAGGAATTCCAATTTATTTCAGAGCAGTTCTGACCGCGTATTCGATCATTTCTTTTGGGATGTTTCTTTTAGCAACCTTTGCAAGTCCTTTGAATTCTACCGTATTGTTTACCTCGTGCACTACAAAGCCTCGCTTGTCATCTTCCATTATGTCAATTCCAAGAATTCCTCCCCCTACCGCCTTTGAGGCTTTCATGCAGATGTCTTCCAAGTCCTTTGTTATCTCGCAGGGCACGGGCTCTCCACCTAGTGCGATATTCGTCTTAAATCCGCCTGAGGAAGTCCTATACATGGCTGCAACTACTTGGTCTCCGACGGCTATCGCACGAATGTCGCGAGGAGGCCTCTTAACGGCCTCTTGCAGGTAGTAAATCCTGTCGAGTGGGCCGTCTGTTAGTTCTCTAACCTCTATGATTGCGTCAGCAGTGTCTTTGTCTTTTAGGAGTATTACGCCTCTCCCCCAGCTTCCTATGATGGGCTTTATGACTAGTGGGTATCCTTCCCTTTCTAGCGTTTCAGCGGCTGATTCGGATGAAAAGGAAAAGAAGGTCTTAGGAGTTGGGACGCCATGTTTCTTCAGAAGTAACGAAGTGAGCAACTTGTTTCCACAGTTGTTTGCAACCTCGAACCTGTTAAAAACCGGAATGTCAAGAAATTCGAGGCAAGCCGTAATGTGCAAGCCCCTGAAGTAGCTTACACACCTTTCAAGGACGACATCACCAAAGTCAAAATCACTCCTCTTGTTCTCGGTGCTTATGTTGGTTATTTTGGCGTCCACCATTTTCGTATCATGTCCAAGCTCGATTGCCTTTTCCTCGAGCATTTTCTCCTCTAGTCTTACTCTATCGAACATGATGCGAATCTTGGGCATTTACTCTCCCCAATCTTCGCCTACTTTTTCCGCATGTTTTAATTCGTACGCGGCGCCATTCTTTGAAGCAATCTCAAAATCCGCCCCACAGTCAGGACAGGATACGATTTCTCCAACACTGGCGTCGTCTGGAATTTTCAATGTTGCATCACATTCTGGGCAATTCATTCTTTGATTTTTCACCTCTTTAGTAATTTATTAGCTTCTGTTGATTGAAGCCCCCATAATTCTACGAACCCCTTTGCAAGGGTTTGATCAAAGGTGGAACCCGATCCGTAGGTTGCCAAATCATGGCTGTAAAGAGAATAATCCGATTTCCTTCCAACGACTCGTAGACTTCCTTTGAACATTTTCAGTTTTACAGTTCCGCTAACTCTCTTCTGCGACGCATTGATAAACATATCTAAATCAGTTTTGAGGGGATCTTGCCAAAGACCGGAATATGCAAGCCATGCCCATTCCGAGTCGACCATCGTCTTGAACTTCAGTTCATGTTTCGTAAGAACCATTTTTTCAAGATCGGTGTGTGCCTCGATAAGGCAGAGTGCGGCTGGAGTCTCGTACACCTCGCGGGATTTTATCCCGACTACCCTGTCTTCTATATGATCGACAATACCGACGCCGGCTGCGCCAGCCTTTTTGTTGATATGCTCGATTAACTGAACAGTGCCAAGGTTCCTGCCATCTACTGCTACGGGGATTCCTTGCTCGAACTTTATTTCCAGGTATTGGGGCTTGTCGGGAAGATTCTTGGTCTTGACCCAGATGAATGCATCCTCGGGAGGTTCCGAATAGGCGTCCTCCAGCTCCCCTCCTTCTATTGCTCTGCCCCAGAGATTCTGGTCAATGCTGAACCTTTTTGCGGCAGTATCGATTTGTATGCCGTGTCTCTGGGCGAACTTTAGCTCAACGTCCCGTGTGAGGTTGAGATCCCGGATTGGGGCAACTATTGGAAGGCTGGAGCCCGATCGCATGGTAACGTCGAATCGTACCTGGTCGTTTCCTTTGCCAGTACATCCATGTGCGAGTGCCTTTGCATTCTCTTTTTTGGCAATCTCTACCACCTTTTGAGCGATAAGGGGGCGTGCAAGGGCCGTCGCAAGACAGTATTTCTTCTGGTACAGGGCGTTTGCCTTTATTGATGGGATGATGAAGTCTTGTGCGAATTCTTTCCTTGCGTCTATGTTGTAATGCCGGATGACGCCGAGTTTCTTTGCCTTGGCTGAAATTTTTTTCAGATCATCACCCTGTCCCACATCGACCGTTACAGTAACAACGTCCAAGTGATGCTTTTCTTGGAGATACTTGACTACGACGGAGGTGTCAAGCCCTCCGGAGAAAGCAAGAATCGCCTTTCCTTTCATTGAGGTTTTCTGTGTTCAGATTTTCGCATTTATCTTTTATGATCAGAACTCGTTTCGTTTTGTTTTGGCAAGATGAAATCTAATTTCGAATTCAAATCGTTAAGTTAGTCTAAGCTAAAATTCGATCAATATTTAACCGCAGTATTATAACGCTGTTATATGAATTTCGTCGCCTTTTCGGATATCTACGGTATGTTCTATATTTTTGGATCAAGTGGAGCGTGAACCTTTGACCAAACTCCAGGCAAAAAACATTGTAAAGCGCTTTGATCACAACGGCACCTCCGTAGTTGCCTTGGACGGGATAAATCTGAACGTTGAGGAGGGTGATTTTGTATGCCTGGTAGGACCATCCGGATGTGGCAAATCTACATTTCTAAACATAATAGCTGGATTGGAAAAACCTGATTCTGGTGAGATCCTTCTAAATGGCAAGGAGATCTCCACGCCGGGCCCTGACAGGACCATGGTATTTCAGGAGGGTGCATTATTCCCGTGGCTCAAGGTGATTGATAACGTTGAATTCGGCCTAAAAATTGCTGGGATTCCAAAGGGTGAACGCAGACAGATATCAGAAAGATATCTTGACATGATGCAGCTTACAAAATTCTCACAATCTTATATCTATCAGCTTTCGACAGGCATGAAACAGAGGGTTGCCATAGCCAGGGCGCTGGCCTTGGATCCTGAAATCCTCCTGATGGATGAGCCGTTTGCGGCCCTAGATTCCCAGACAAGAGACTTGCTCTTGGTAGAACTACAGTTAATCTGGGAGAGGACAAGAAAAACCATCATCTTTGTTACCCACAATATTGCCGAATCTGTAGTGCTGGGGAACCGAGTTGCGATATTCAAGCACAGGCCCTCTAAGATAAAAAAAGAAATACTCATAGATTACCGAAGACCGAGGCTGGCCGAGGACGAGAACCTCTTGAAATACCAGCATGAAATCATTCAAGAACTAAAAAGCGAGGTCATCGAACAGAAAAAAACTGGTGATTGATTTTGAAGGCCAGAACACTCGCAAACAAGTTGATATTTTACGTTGCAATCGTGGCGGTATGGCAACTTGTCTTTTCACTGCATGTTGCTCCTGAGCAGGTGATCCCCTCACCCTATTCGGTAGGGGCTGCATTGGGTCACGGCATATCCAGCGGCAGCTTGCTGTTTGGGATTGGTACGAGCATGTGGAGACTCGGGGCAGGACTTGCAATTGCAATCGCGGCGGGCATGGTGCTTGGAATTTTTATTGCCAGATTTGAATTCGTGAACCAGGTGGCAGGCTCATTCTTGCTCGGTTTGCAGTCTATCCCGTCTGTCGCATGGGTTCCAGTGGCATTTCTATGGTTTGGAAAAACAGACGGCGGAGTAATATTTGTGACAGTGATAGGCGCCTTGTTCGCCGTTGCAATGAATACACATTCCGGAATAAAAAATGTGCCTGCATCCCTCATTGATGCAGGCAGAAACATGGGGGCAAGCGGGATCCAGCTCGTTACAAACGTAATAATTCCAGCCTCCTTTCCACATCTTATTTCGGGGTTCAAGCAGGGGTGGGCATATGCGTGGCGCGGCGTAATATCTGCCGAGGTTATTTTTGCAGTCTTGGGGCTTGGTTCGTTAATGAATATCGGTACGAAAAGCAGTGATATTTCGCAGGTGATATCTATTCTCATCGTAATAATGTTTATTGGAATCGCTGTCGACGGTCTTGTATTCAAACGCCTCGAAAGGGCCGTGAGGATCCGGTGGGGGCCTACCTCCTAACGTTTTCTTGTAGCGCTATGATATTTTATTCAGGACTTCTAGTGCCCCGTTGAAGTCATTTGGCGAACTCAGAAGAACATTACCTGCAACTTTGTGCACCTGCCTTAGGAAGCCTACCATGTCGTTGCTGTAGGCTGACCAGTCAAGGCTGAGCATTTCCGCCGATTTCTTGTTACGCTCCGAGGCCAAAATTACGCAGGGTATGACATCAAAACCCTGGGGCTTGAGCCTGTCGACTATCCTTGTCACTTGGTCTATGGAACTAATCACCTGAGTCACAAACCCCTTTGGCTCGGCCTCCACTTTTTTTTGGATCTTGTCGAAATTGGGATTGCTCGATATTGAAAGGTAAAAGTCAATTTTTTCGCCAAACCCCTGCTCGTTGAATTGTTTTACCACCTCACTTGGAATTAGCTTGGAATCCTTTGGGCCGGTGGGAGGAGGGTCCCCCTTTACTATCAGAAGTCCGTTTAGGTTCAGGAGAATAGCGTCGCAGACCGCCTGCGTCATGGATGTGTGGTTCCTGTCCCTTACCCTTATGCTTGCGGAAATCCTAGTAGAGTTGTTATAATTCCTCACAAAAAAACCGGCCGTTATCGGAGATATTCTGGGGATTCCAAGGACGGAATCTGTCATATGTATCCCATCGCAGACATTCGCGACGGAGGCTGATTTCGATTTAAATCTCTCTACAGATTCCTGCAATTCGTCATGAGACAATATCCTGTCCTTGATAACCTTGGGGGGGTTCAACTCGTAAATTATTGTCATAAGGGATTGTCACGGCTACTTGATTATAACCTTTGAAGCCAATTAACGAGTCGCAAACCAAAAGAAAATTAATACATTGATACAAACAGGAGTTGCTGTTGACAGTAAAAACTCCAATCGATGAATTATTGAGACAAAAGGTATTGCTATTTGATGGTGCCATGGGCACAGAAATTCAAAAACTAAATCCAAAGCCAGAGGATTTTCCAGACGGTAAGGACGGCTTCAATGATGGCCTTTCCTTCACCAAGCCTGAATGGATAAAAGGCATCCATAGGAACTATCTCAAGGCTGGCGCGGACTGCATAGAGACAAACACCTTTGGTTCAAACAAGCTCAAGCTCGAGGAATATGGATATGGGGACGAGACTCTTGAATTTAACAAAAAAATTGCTGAGCTAGCTGTCGGCGTCGCAAACGAGTTCAAAGACAGGCCTAGGTATGTTATTGGCTCGATGGGGCCTACGGGATTCCTCCCAAGCTCCAACGATCCATCCCTTGGTCAGATCCCGCTTGAACAAATAAGGGAGGCCTTTGAGATTCAGGCAGAAGGGCTGATACTGGGAGGGGTTGATGCCTTGCTCATCGAGACAAGCCAGGACATTCTAGAGGTAAAGCTCGCAATAGAGGGATGCCACAACGCGATGAACAAGACTGGAAAAAAAATCCCGATCATTGCAAACGTCACTCTTGACAAGTACGGGAAGATGTTGCTTGGGACAAACGTCCAAGCAGCATATACCACTGTTGCAGAAATGGGGGTGACTGCATTTGGGCTAAACTGTTCCACAGGACCTGTAGAAATGAGCCCAAGCGTTCAATGGCTGGATGAGCAGGACGACCTTCCTCTCCTTGTAGTCCCAAACGCGGGGATGCCAGAGAACCAGGGGGGCAGGGCTGTTTACAAGATGAATCCAGAAGAGATGGCAAGAGTGATGGGGGAGTTCCTCTCACAATACAAAAAGGTGAGGATAATAGGTGGCTGCTGCGGCACTAACGCTGAACATATAGCACTATTACGAAAAATTATCGATGAAAAGGAAACCGGAAAATAGGCGCTAGGTATTTAGAAAAAGCACTTGGATGGTAATATGTTGAAGGACGCAAGAGTAAGCTCGGCATTGAAGGCGGTGGATCTGAGGCAGAACCCAGCCCCGCTTATAATCGGGGAGAGGCTTAATGCCCAGGGCTCAAAAAAGGCCAAGGAATATGTCCTAGGAGGCAAGTTTGAGGAACTTGTAAAAATCGCAAGGGACCAGGTGGATGACGGTGCACACTGCCTAGACGTATGCGTGGCGACGACAGAGCGGTCGGACGAACTCGAATTCATGAAAAAGTTGGTGAAGATGCTAAGCCTTGAGATTGAGGCGCCTCTGGTCATAGACTCGACCGAACCCAAGGTAATCGCGGCTGCACTGGAGCAGATTCCGGGGAAACCGATCATTAACTCTATCAACCTCGAGGGCGATGGAAGCCGATTCCATTCGCTTGCTCCTCTTATGATGAAGTATGGAGTCCCGGCCGTAGCCATGTGCATAGGGCCAAAGGGAATGGCGAAGACTCCGAGGGAAAAACTAGAAACCGCGGAACTTTTGTTTGAAACCGGAAAAAAATATGGGCTCCGGGAAGAGCAGTTCGTATTTGACGTGCTTACCTTTACGCTAGCTACTGGAGAGGCAGAATTTCTAGAGGCTGGGAAGAACACCCTTGAGGGAATCAGCCTTGTAAAGAAACGGTTTCCAAATGCATTTACAACCCTTGGCCTGAGCAACGTGAGCTTTGGCCTGGCACCGGCGGCAAGGAAGATACTCAATGCGGTATTTCTTTATCATGCGGTGAAATCAGGCCTCGACACCGTGATAATAAACCCAAAGGACATAATCCCGTACACTGAGATTGAAGAAAAAGAGCGTAGCCTAGCAGAGGACCTGATATTCAACAGGCACCAAAATGCGCTTGCCGACTTTATTTCTCATTTCGAGTCTGCTAGGACAACCATAAGCGCCGCTGCAAAGAAAACGGAAGTTGATCCGTCCTGGCCCGCAGGCAAACGCTCGAACTTTAGGATTGTAAACAGGCTCCGTGATGGGATTGAACGAGACGTAATAGGGGCAATCTATGAAAAGATGGCTGACAAGCAGGGGCTCTCAGAAAAGGATGGGGTGATCAATCTTGATGCTCCAAAAGAGGTGACCCATAGTGCCGCAATCCAAACCCTTAACGAAGACCTATTGCCAGCCATGAAGGAGGTAGGAGACAAGTTCGGTGCAGGGGAACTGATACTTCCATTTGTACTCAAATCCGCAGAATGCATGAAGGCGGCTGTGGCAGAACTTGAGAAATATCTGCTAAAGGAGGAAGGAAGCTCCAAGGGAAAACTGGTCCTTGGAACAGTATATGGAGACGTTCACGACATAGGCAAGAATCTGGTAAAGACGATATTTGAAAACAACGGGTATACGGTATATGACTTGGGAAAACAGGTCCCCATGCAGAAATTCTTGGAAAAAATAGAGGAGGTAAAGGCAGACGCTGTGGGGCTATCGGCATTACTGGTTTCGACATCCAAGCAGATGCAGTTTTTCGTCGAACACGCGAGGAAGAGCGACCTGCAAATCCCTGTCTTGTGCGGTGGGGCTGCAATAAACAGCAACTACATAAACCGAATAGCAAAGGATGGGGGTATATACTCCCCAGGCGTTTTTTACTGCAAAACAATGTTTGACGGACTGAAAACCATGGACAGCCTTGTTTCGGAAGAAAAGGAAAAATTCGTAAAACAATGGAATGAAAAAATCCAAAAGTGGACTGAAACAGTGGTGGAAACAACACGGGGAGACCCGGGAGCGAGGAGCGACATAAAACCGGTGCAACCGCCGTCTCCTCCACACATCAACAAGGCAATACGATTTTTACCAAAAGATGTAGACTTGAATGAAGTATGGAAATTCCTGGACAAAAAGTCTCTATTCGTCCTTTCTTGGGGGCTCAGGGGCCAATCTGCCAAGGAATCCGAGGCGGAACACGAAGTCCTCTTGGAGGAGTGGAAGAAAAAAATACTCGAGGAGAAACTCTTTGAGCCACAGGCAGTTTATGGATACTTCAAGTGCCACGGAAAAGATGGCATCCTGACGGTCGACGGCCCAAACGGGGAGAATCTATCGTTTGAATTCCCTAGATCGACAAGGCAAAAGCATCTTTGTCTTGCCGATTATTTTGGCGATGAAGACGTTGTTGCTTTTCAGGCGGTTACGGTTGGAAACAAGGTGACCGAGATAATCGACGAGTGGAACAAGCAAAACAGGTATACCGACGCATACTATCTACATGGCCTTGCAGTAGAAACTGCGGAGGCAATGGCCGCATGGATAAACCAGAAGGTAAAGGATGAGCTAAAAATCGGGCAGAAGCGAGGACTTCGGTACAGCTGGGGTTATCCTAGCTGCCCAGACGTCGCACAACACTTTCTAGTGTGGAAGCTTTTGGGACCTGAAAAGTCTGGCATGACCCTGACTGAATCTGGTCAGATAATGCCTGAACAGTCAACCGCAGCCATAGTGGTGCACCATCCAGAGGCGGAATACTTTGCCCTTTGAGCAACGACCGGAGGGTGGCATATGTCTAGACTAGGTAAGATAAGGGAGGCGCTTTCCTCACCGGTTGAACCCCAAGCGCTGGGAAAGGGACGGGAAAAACTGGCTGCAGTCATGGTCATAATCCACGGGCCTGAACCCACAATCATAATGACTGAAAGGCCAAAAACAATGCATCACCATGCAGGAGAGATATCATTTCCCGGCGGCACGTGGCAGCAGAACGATGTGGACATGCTTGAAACCGCGGTAAGGGAAACGGGGGAGGAGATAGGGGTTACAATCGAGCGCGATAGAATAATTGGGCAGCTCCGGACCGTTAACACCCTGAATTCCGGGTTTGCAATATACCCATTCGTGGCGGTGGAAGAAGAATCACCGCGGATAAAGCCGAATTCCGAGATAGAATCGGTGCTGAGGATCCCGCTTATACCTCTCTTAAAAACTCTGGAAGACGACAAGGATCCGGCACACCAATCAATCATGGAAATGTACACCTTCAAATTTCAAAGACACCTGATTTGGGGCGCCTCTGCAAGGATGCTTCATCAGATTTATGCGTCCCTTTCCTCAAACAGTTTGATATGAGGTTCAGATTCATTTAAAAAGAGGTCAGGATTCTCAAAATTTTATGGCTGCCCGCAAGTCAACTCCAAGGAAAATCCGGCTGATGGGTAAGATCAGGCAGAACTCGGCCGTTCCAGCTTGGGTAATAGTAAAGACAAAGCGCAAGGTTAGGACTAACCCGAAGCGTAGACAGTGGCGCAGAACGGACGTGGGGGTAGGATAGTTGTCAGAGGAAACGTTGGAAAGAATCTACACAATCAACCTAGGGAAGGTTTTGCTTTCTCCAAACAACCAGCGTGCCAAGCGTGCAATAAACATGATTAGATCATTTGCCGTAAAGCACATGAAATCCGAAAACGTGAAAATCGAGGAAGAGATAAGCCACCTTGTTTGGGAGCGCGGCATAAGGCACCCGCCCAGAAAGATTAGAGTAAAGCTGTCAAAGGATGACGACGGCAACATAATAGTTTCAAAATATCAGGAAGAGAAGAAAATAGAAGAAAAGGCAAAGAAAACTGAAAAGAAGACGGAGGAAAAGAAAGCAGAAGAGAAGCCAAAGAAGGCCGAGGAAAAGCCAAAGGAAAAGAAGGCCGAGGAAAAGCCAAAGGCCGAGGAGGCGGCAGAGGCCAAGCCCAAGAAGGAAGACAAGACCGAAGAAAAGAAGTCCGAGGAAAAACCTAAAGAGAAAAAGTCTGACGAGGCCAAGGCGGAAAAGAAGGCTGAGCCGTCCAAGCCATCCAAGAAGTCAAAGGAATAAAGGCCTATTCTATCTGTTCTAGTTCAAGATCTATCTTTATGCTGGCATCGGGTTCGTCCCAGTCGAGGGTATTTTCTCTAGGGATGATGCCGAGCGGATCGTACCTGTCAAACCTTGTTTCGCCTTCTATGGACGAGAGAAGCACCACCTTCGACTTGTCGCCGTTGGCAACAGACATGCTCACGCGGGTGCTGTCGTTGCTAAATATGCCGCTTATCGTGCTCACCATTGAGTTTAGGACGCCTATTGGGACCTTATTTCCGCCTACGACGTAGAGGAGAGCGCTTTTGATGCTGTTCGGAGGGGCGTCCTCGTAAAGCATCTTTATTGAATCCCTCAGGGAGGTTTCGACATCTGGCATGTCCTTGCTTGTTGAAAGGATGCTTGTCTTTGAGGGCAAAGATGAATTCTTCAAAGTGGAAACCACGTGCATGAGGGCTGCATTTGTTATTGAATTGCATGAATCGGGCGTAAGATCTGGATTGCTCTCAAGGAAGGCATCGTTATCTATAATCACGGTGCAATCGGAATTTGCCTTGAGTCTCTTGAGTGAAACCCCAGAGAAGAAGATTCGGTCTTTTTCAAACTTGAAGGGCATGATTCCAAAGGAAAGGACGTTCTTGCCTGCCTCCTTTGCAATCTGTGAAACGATGGGCGCAAGGGCGGCGCCGGACTTGCCAGCAAGGTTGGCCACCAGTATTATGGTAGAATATGATTCTAGTTTTTGGGCAATCGAGCTTTTAGCCCCAAACGAGATACCGCGTATGAGGTAGGCAGAGGGGTTTAGGACGGGGCTGGTATTTATCAAAATCTTTGAAGAATCGGCGGTAAGGTCCTTTGGATCATGGCTAATTATTAAAGAGTCGCAGCCTAGGACTTGCTTCATTCCTCCTGCTAGCCTGCTTCCTGCGCCTCCCAAGCCGACAACTAGGATTGAATCCTTTAACTGAAACTCCATGACTCTCTCTTGCTTACAAAAATGATTAAAAAACTTTGTTGCTTAGTTTTCGTCCTAACTTCGATCTAAAATATTTAGCTCACAGTCTCTCCGAACAAACCGTGCCTTGAAGCATCGGTAATCCTCACCATTGCCCTCTGGCCCAATGCGACCTTCTCTTTTACCATTACTGGCTTGTACGCGAAGTTGCGGCCCTTTATGGCGCCCTCGGAACTCTCATCAAATAAAACCGGCCCTTCCCAGCCAATCCACTCGAGGTTTCTCTCTAGGGAAATCCTTCCTGCCAAATCAAACACCTGTTTGCTTCTTTTCATTACCTCTGAGACGGGAATCTGCATCATGCCAGCCGCCTTGGTTCCTGGCCTGGGGCTGTACCTTGAGAGATTTATTGTGTCAGGCCTGGTTTCCCGAATTAGGTCCAGCGTTTGTTCAAAGTCGTCCTCAGTTTCGGTGGGAAAGCCCACAATAATGTCGGTAGAGACAGTGAATTTTCCAAACTTTGACCTAAATGAGGCACTTGATTTCCTAAAGACATCGGCAGTATGTCCGCGCTTCATGTCCTTTAGAACCACGTTGCTGCCGCTTTGGACGGGTATGTGGAGGAACTTGAAGACCTTGGGGCTCTCAAAGGATGTGAGTAGGCCGTCACGTATCCTGGGCATGTACATTGGGTTCATCATGCCTACTCTGATCATGAAATCATTCTCAATCTCGGACACAGCCTTGACCAGTCCTGGGAGGTCTGTCCCTATGTCAAAGCCATAGCATCCATTATCAGTGGACGTGAGCCATACCTCGCAACATCCGTCATCCAACTCCTGCCTGACCTGTCTTGCTATGTCGCCGACCCTGAAGCTCTGAAGTTCGCCCTTTGAGAGTTTTGTCTGGCAGAACGTGCATTCGCTCATGCACCCGCTTGCTATCTCGACTATCCCTACTGCAGGATTTAGGCGTACCTTGGGAATGCCCACTTTGGTGGTATCCGAGTCCTCAAGAGCAATTTTTCTTTGTCCCCTAAGGGCAGAGTCTACCACCTCTAGTGTTTTTCCAATTGAGTTTGGCCCAAGGAGGCTGGCACGAGGGCTGAATTTCTCAACAGTCGCAGTCTCAGCCTTTGGAAGGCATCCTGCAACTACAAGGGGCTTTTTGCCGAGCTTCTTAATCCTGTGCACCATTTTGTTCGCAGTTGCATCCTTGACGGAACAGGTAACAATTACGTTAAGGTCTGAATCGGAGGGAGTCTCGGCTAGCGTGTGACCGCCATTTATCAGGAGCCCTGTTATCATCTCAGAGTCTGCAAAACTTGCAGAACACCCGTAAGCTTCAAGCCAAATCTTTGCCATGTTATCCCAGCAGCGAGTTTACCTCTTTCTCGCTCATCAATCCTTTTGAAACCACAAGTTGTCGTATGGTCTTTCCAGTCTTGAGTGATTCCTTGTAGAGGTCTGCAGAGGCCAAGTAACCGAGCTTTGGAGCCAGCAGGGTCACTATGACTGGACTATTTTCTATGTACTGGCGCAACTTCTGCTTGTTTGCCGTAAGCCCTGAAACCAAGTTGCGAGAAAATATCGGCACAAAGTTCTTGATCATGTCTGTTGACTCTAGGACGGCCTTGAGCATGACGGGCAACATTACATTTAGCTCGAACTGGCCCGACTGGGCGGCAAGAGCCACGGTCGTATCGTTCCCAACAATGTTGAAGCAAATCATGTTCATGCATTCTGCAAGCGATGGGTTGACCTTGCCAGGCATGATGGAGGAGCCGGCATGGACCGCGGGGATCCCCAACTCTGAAAGTCCTGCCACCGGTCCCGATGCCATCAACCTGATATCATTTGAAAACCTGCCAAGTTCGAGTGCAAGATTCCTCAAGGTGGATGAGAGGTTCGAGACTGCAAATCTGCTCTGCAGGCCGTACTGCATGTCGGGCTCGGGCTTTAGTGGAATCTTTGTTATCTTTGCGAGCTCTAATATCGCAACTGACCGGTATCCCTTTGGAGTGTTTGCTCCGCTGCCCACTGCTGTTCCTCCCAATGCGACGTATTCCATCTCCTTTTTTGCAGAAAAAATGGCATCGCGTGCTTTTGCAATTGCGGTGGCATACGCGGCAAATTCACCGCCAAGTGTTACAGGAAGTGCGTCCATCAAATGTGTCCTGCCAATCTTTTGAAAACTTGCAAACTCCTTTGCCTTTTTGGATATGGTTTTAATCAATTCGTCAAGTACTGGGATTACCTGTTTTATGTTGAAAAGTATGGCTATGTGCATAGCAGTGGGGAAGGTGTCGTTTGATGATTGGGACATGTTTACGTGATCATTTGGGTGCAAGACCTTTTCGCTGCCCTTCTTTTCCCCGAGGATTTCCAGTGCGATATTTGCGACTACCTCGTTGGTGTTCATGTTAAAAGCAGTCCCAGCCCCAGAGTTGATTGGCTCGACAAGGAACTGGTCTAGGTGCTTGCCAGAAATTATCCTGTCGCAGGCCTTCACTATGGCGTTTCCACGCTTGGCATCGATGGCCTTGGACCGCATGTTGGCGATGGCCGCGGATCTCTTTATCATGACAAAGGCCATTATCAGGTTGATGTGGGGCCTGAGGCCCGTTACATGGTACTGGTTTATTGCCCTTGAGGTAAAGGCGCCGTAATAGGCATCGGCTGGGATTTTTACCTCGCCCAGAGAATCTCTTTCCGTTCTGTACTCCACGTGCAACCCTCCTCCAAAATTCCTAATATTCATTGCCATTTGAAAAATTACAAAAATATCGCAGGCAACATCAGAACTTTCGTGTAATTTAGAGTGAAAACCCAATAGATTAATATACTTATAAAAAAGATTCGAGATGATGAATAAACGATACAGTATACTGTCCATTGCTGCAGTTGTAGCAGTGGCGGGAATTCTGTTCGGTAGCACATATTCAAACACACAGGTAGTA
>JAJPGU010000019.1 GCA_021325615.1 Nitrososphaerota archaeon
CCTGAACAATCCTTCCGGAGTGGCCTTTGACACGCAGGGAAACCTCTGGGTTGCCGACACTCAAAACAACCGAGTCATGGAGTTCAAGGCCCCATTTACAAGCTACGGGCAGGCCTCTGTCATCCTAGGCCAGAGCAGCTCAAACAATGACAACTGGCATTATGATGAAGGGCAGACAACCAGCTCCTCCATGAATAACCCAACAGGTGTCGCGTTTGATCCTCTGGGCCAGATGTCCATAGCCGATAGCAGGAACAACCGGGTGCTTCTTTACTTGGTATCCTACCCTCCAAACTCCCTTGAGGCAACACCAGGCAATGCCACCATAGATCTCTCCTGGTCAAGTCCGTCTGATGACGGTGGCTCACAAATAACCGGTTACGACATATATCGAGGAACCTCGCCAGGAGGGGAAAATGGCACACCACTTGCAACAAACATCCAGTCTACCTCGTTTAATGATTCGTCATCACTTGTCCTGGGCCAGAGGTACTATTACCAAGCAACTGCGATAAATTCAGTAGGCGAATCTATAAAATCAACCGAGGCGAGCGCCGTAGCCGGGGCTGTCCCATCCAAGGTAACGGGACTAGTGGCAGGCGGGGCATCCACGTCAGAGATTGACCTCACATGGACGGCTCCTGGAAGCAACGGCTACAGCATATCGGGGTACAGGGTTGAGGAAAGCAATGACGGGACTATTTGGGAAACACTAGCCTCAAACACCGGAAGCTCCTCCACCTCGTATCATGACACCGTTAACCTGCTGCCAAACACCAAGTACTACTACAGGGTTTCTGCCATTAATGCAATAGGGGTAGGACCTGTGTCTGACGCGATATCTGCAACAACCATCCCTCTCCCGCCGTCCAGCCTTGATGCCAGCACAACCTCCACCTCTGAGATAGACCTGACATGGACGGCACCATCCGGTACCATTACAGGCTACAAGGTTGAGCGGAGCACGGACGGGATAAACTGGAACGCGATCATGCCAGACACCGGAACTTCCGCCAGGACATACTCTGATACAGGCCTTGCGGCAGGAACCGTGTATTATTACAGATTATCGGCAATAAACTCCGGCCTTGCCAGCACGCCTTCGAACATCGCGTCTGCCGAGACCAACCCCCCTGCACCGACAAGCCTTTCCGCCTCGGCAGCCTCCACCTCCGAGATAGACCTGACATGGACGGCACCATCCGGTACCATTACAGGCTACAAGATTGAGCGGAGCACGGACGGGATAAACTGGAGCACAGTAGTTTCAGACACCTCCACCGCCACTACCACCTACTCTGACACTGGCCTTGAATCAAACACCCTGTACACTTATCGCGTGTCCGCACTGGGACAGGGAGGCGCATCCGGTACCTCCTCGGGTACGGCAAGCGCGACAACAATTCCATCGGCCCCTACGGTTGTCAATGCTACTGCGGAGGCAGGAATGAAAGTTACCGTGGAATGGCAAGCCCCGCCGGGCACCGGGATTATCACCGGCTACAAGATAGAGCGCAGCACGGATGGAACCAATTGGGGCACCCCCACATCCTTGGGAACCTCCACGACCTACGAAGACTCGGGGCTTGACGCAGGCACTACATACTACTACAAGGTGGCTGCCATAAATGCCGGAGATGCGAGCGACTTTTCAGTCGGATCAAACGGCGTGACGGCAGGCGATATCCCGTCCGCAGTAGCCCAGCCGGAGGTAACCGTCCTGTCAGGGGGAGTCATGAGTCTCGAATGGACAGCACCTGATACAAACGGGTATCCTATCACTTCCTACTCACTTGATGAATCGGTCTCTGGGGGAATCTTCAACACGGTCGCGACCATTGCAGGGGCGCCTCCCGAAACAAACTACACTGTCACTGGGCTTACAAGCGGCACCCAGTACCAGTGGAGGTTAGAGGCAACAAACGCCCTTGGCACTAGCACCGCAGGCTCCCAATCGTCCCCCGAAACCGCGCTATCGCCTCTCAGAATTGAAGCGCAGACAGTTTCAGGGTCTCTGATTCCAGGTGCGGGGTATACAATAAGCCCGGATCCATATGGTGTCCCGTCTGCCCTGGTTGATGGAGCCTCGGGAGACGCAGACAATAAAACCGACGGAATCACCACGGTCAACCTGGTTCCCTTTGGTACATACAACATCACCATGAGTGCCATCCCGGCAGGCTATAACGTGCTTGGAAACTGGACCCTGTATACGCAGGGCTCGACCTCGCTTAGCGGTGTGATAGCATTCAGGCTGGTACCAATGGGTGCAAACACGTCCAGCCTTGGCACTACGGTAATTACCACGCCGCCCGCGCTCAACGATACCTCGCTGAGTACCTGGAGCGGCAGGTTCCACGCGATCAAGATAAACACTACTGAGAGCGCCATTGACGCGGTCTCACAGCTGCCGCCGATAATTTCCGCCGGTTCTGACAATTCAGATGGAATATCTGGTGCGGTATCAAATCAGGCGACCATCCAGCTGAACACCACCTTTGCGCCTACAATTTCACCCCAAAACATCATCGATGACCTTCAGGTCCCGACGTATTCTATGCCAAACGACAAGAATATTGTATCCGTGATACCATCGATAGTTACCGCAAACAACGCCACAAACGGCCAGATAGTGACCACCCCGCCCCTAAGCGAGGTCGTCCCGGGACAGCCAATGATAATCCCGGTCCAAGACTCTGCCATACCAAGCGATGGGGGGATTAAGCAGCTTTTTGTCCAGTCCTCGCCAACTTCCCAGTCTGTTGGAAACCCAACCTCTGACTGGTTCGTGATCCGAACAAACCAGACCCTCCCAAGCACGCTTCCAAACCTGCCAACCCTGGTAAACAACAGCGAGACGCTGTTTGTAAACGTGACCTATCCCTATGAGGTCACAGGACAGGGGTTCAACTGGGGCAACCCGTCAAACTTCGCGGTAGCACCTAACATGACCATCACCCTGCCAAAGCCATTGGCAGGTTCAAACATCCAAACATATGCAGATGGGTGCGCGATCCCCGCAGTCTTCGTGTTTGACAGCACCAAGCACAACTGGACATCAAACAGGGTCACCATGCTTTCAGAATCAGCCGATGCTGCAGACAGCAGCAACTGCGATTACATAGTGCAGGTGCCGCACTTTTCGCAGTTTGCCTTCGGCGGCCTCCTCCAAACCAGCACCGGGCATTCGTCCGACGTGCAGATCTTCTGGGCGCCGCCCCTGCTAACCACATCAAGCATAGGCCCTCAAGCGCAGGCAGAGTCAAACGGAGGGTTTGGCGGAATCCTTCCGCTTGAGGACAATGTGACAAAAACTATAGCAGTAGGGGAACCCGTCAGCGTTAACGTAGATGTCAATGATCCAAGCGGGGCCTCGTTTGTACAGCACGTTGCATTCCACACCAACTTCGGGGACCCGACGGACCAGAATGGACAGACATACCTGATGTACGAGCCGGGGCAGCCTATGTCCATGTTTGATCCGTCCCACCTGCTATCCAGCGCCAACGTGACCGCATCTCAGGTGGGCAACAACCTAGTGGTAACATTCAACATGACATTTGCAAAACCCATGAAGACGTCTGATGTCGTCATACGGGGATGGGATCAAAACAAGGTTTCATTCGAGGGGGTGTACCACAAGGCGCTCTCTGTAGCTGAATCACTTCCGGCAGGCAGCCCGGGGGGAATGGACACCCAACAGGCCGGCCCGATGGCCGCAGGTAATGCTGCCACCCAATCATTAATCGCCACGGGAGGTGCGGCGCCTCCCCGACAGGGTGCTAATCCAATGCCTGTAATTGCATTCTCAGGCAACGGCACGTTCACCTTTGATGGCCATGCCTACGAGCCCTTCAACTTTGACATTAAATGCAGGTCAGACGGCGAATGCACCGACTCTTCAATGGATATAGGAAACTCCACACTGCCTGTGGGTCTTGCATCATATTATGATAATGGCGGCAGTCATGAAGTATCGCTTTATTCAAAGAACCTGGCGTGCAACGTGACGTATCTGAATCAGACCGATTCAAGTAGTAGGCTAGTCTTCAACTGCCTCCACCCATTCGGCTCCGGGATGTCATACGCGGTAGGGCAGGACCTCCCCCCGTAAAGTCGTTTTAACCATGATATTCTAGCGCGTCCTAATAAGGAAAGGACGGTAAAACTTGTCATGGGAGAACGCCCGTCCGGTGTTACAGTCCTTAGCACCACGTCGGTAATTGCAGGGATTCTCATGGTAATCGACGGTTCAATGCTTGCCTCATTTGCGCCCCTTAAAATGATGCCACAGTACGGCATGATGGGAATGCAGGTGAGGATGCCGTGGCTGCCTGGAGCAACGGCAGTCTATGGCCTTGGCGCAGTAATGTTTGCCAACAGGGACGGCAGGTCTGACAGCGGTGGCAAACACCAGCCCCGTCAGGGATGGGATCCCTTGTCGAGTATCAACCTGGCAGAGTTTATCATAAAAACAAGTTCCGAGGAAACGTGTATGAGTGCGGCAAGGAGCGGATTGATGTGGCCGGTAAATGCAAGCACAAAGCCTATCCCGTCAACGGACAGGGTTCCGAAGAAATTCTGCCTCACGACAAAAAGCGACCCCCTTGATTTCTTTATCGCGTAGGGGATCCTCATCAGGTCCTCGCTCATCAAAACGACATCTGCAGTCTCCACTGCAACATCGGTCCCGGTCCTGCCCATGGCTATCCCAACATGGGCCTTGGCAAGGGCTGGCGCATCATTTATCCCGTCCCCTACCATGACTACTGTCTTACTGCCGCTGCTTGCCACAATCTCCTCGATCTTTGCGACCTTGCCGTCGGGAAGAAGACCGGCGCCGATTTCATCGATGCCGACATCCGCGGCAATCCTCTTTGCAATCTTCTCGTTGTCGCCAGTAAGCATCACCACCCTGAGGTTCATTGACTTGAGCTCGGCTACTGCCCTTCTGGCATCAGGCCTGAGGGAGTCCTCGAGGAATATTGCCCCCGCAATCTTCCTGTCCACCGTGACCAAGAGCGTGGTCAGGGCAAACTCGAAAAGGTTGACCTCCTGGCTGCGTACTATCTGGACCGTCTGGCCCGAGCTGTCCCTGTACTCGTTGACGAGGAACTGGAAGGCGTCGCTCTTGCCGCGCAGTATGCGTTGGATGTCCTGGCCTGGGGCCTCTGCCTGTGCAAATTCCATGTTTCCTACCCCTATCCTCAAACCGCCGCAATTTCCGACGATTCCTCTGCCCACCACGCCGGTATCAGAAACGCGAGAGTCGCACTGCGGGCCTGCTATTCCCTCCGACATGGCCTTTTCACAGATGGCTATTGCAAGGGGATGGTTGACATTCCTCTCCAAGGCGGATGCATATTCCAGCACCGCCCTTGGAGTGAAACTGCCAAGTGAGACCACCTGCGAGACCTCGAGCCTGCCATGGGTAAGTGTGCCGGTCTTGTCAAAAACAACGGTCCCCGCATGGCTGAGGTTCTCTATCTGCAAACCCCCCTTTGTTACAATCCCCCTCTTTGAGAATTTCCCCGTAGTGGCAAGAATTGCAATTGGGGTGCCCACTGCAAGTCCGCAGGCTCCGGCCACAACGATTACCGAAAGGGTGGATACAATGTTCTGCGTGACAAAATAGGTGATGATCGAAAGGACTATGGCAAACTGTATGAGCCTCGTTGCCATCTTGTCCGTGAGTTTCTGTATCGGAGCCTTGGATGCCTCGGCAACCTCGACGAGATGGATTATCTTGGCAAAGGTGGTCTCAGAGGATTTCCTTTCGGAGAGGACCTCGATCTGATGGGTGAGGTTCATGGTGCCTGCAAAGACCCTGTCGCCCTTTTTCTTGTCTAGCGGCATGCTCTCCCCCGTTATCGAGGCCTGGTTGACGGTCGATGCGCCGGCTATTACGGTCCCATCGACCGGTATGATGTCGCCCTCCCTTACCACTATGACGTCCCCAATTGCGACATTCTCTATGGGGGACGAAAAGGTGGGCCCGGCCCGGTCCTTGATGATTGCAGTGCGTGGGGCAAGCCTGTAGAGGCTCTCGATGTTCTTCCTCCCCTTTGTCACGATCAGGCCCTCGACAAATTCCGACAACAAGGCAAAAAACGTAATGACAATCGCCGGCAGCCACTGCAAAAGGACGAGCGAGGCAATGATCGCGACAACCATGGAAAGCTCCATGTTCACGCGGCCGCGCCTCAGGGCTGATACGGATTCCCTGAAAAGCGGATACCCTGCCAAACCAACCGTTATGCCTATTATGGAATCTGCAAGCCAGTCCGGACTCAAAAGATGCAACCAGGCAACGAGCAGGGCCACTGTCCCTACCGCTGCAAGGCGAAGGATCTCAAGCCTCCTGTCGCCATCAGACTCCGTTGCGGCCTCGCGAGCCTTTTCCGGACTGTACTCACAGGCACCTGACATACTTTTCCCCTAGCACGGACTTGTCATATAACTCAAGGCAATTTTTGGATGGGCATAAGGAACCGGTCATAGACAAACCTTTGGAAAGGGAAATTGGATGCCTGATGACGCTTGGCCATAGGACCTTGGTAGTTCCCCTTTCCTCCCTTACTTGCAACGCATTGCTAATAAACGGAAATTCAGATTATCAAGGGTGATAACGACGCGCCCGTTTATTTCTGGAGCCGTGGCCAGAGATTGTATTTGGCAAACAAGTGTGAGATCTGCGGAAAAATCCTGGACGATCCCAAGGCCACGCACTGCTCGGATGAGTGCCTCTTTGAGAGCATATCAAAGAGCCGCGAGTTCATGCCGTGAAAAACTAGGTCGACCCGCGCCCAAAAGCCAAGTTTTATCTAATTTTAGCTCCATTAACATGCATGCAGTACCTAGTCGAGGCTGAAAACATAGACGGCCTGATCCCGATGAAGGATGTCCCCGATTACATCAGCCACATCGTAATCCCAAGTTACGAGCACCTGATGAAACTCGAGTCCGAGAACAAGATCAAGGGAGGGCTGCTGGCCGGTCAGCGGGCAGGAGCATTTGTGATGGATGCCGCCTCAAACGAGGATCTCGCAAAGATGCTAAAGGCCATTCCGTTCTGGGGGATGGTAAAATGGAAGGTAACGCCACTGCAGTCATTCAAGTCGGCACTTGAGCAGGACGGACAGATAGCAAAGATGCTTTCAGGCTGAGCCTGGGGGCAACCCCCGATTAATTTCAAACCGTACACGGCGGCAAAGGACCAAAGCCCGATGCCGCATACCTGGGCCGCCGTCCTTTCTGCACTGTTGCAGGCCTTTTCGGACCTGCTTTCGTCCCGGGGGTGTGTTTTGCTCTACCGGGGTCAGGCGCCCTCCAGCTTTGAGATGAGGCCCTCGATTTTTTCAGCATCGATGGCAAAGTCCTGGTTTATGCTCTCCACAGGGCATGCCGACTCGGCAAACTTGAGGATCTCGACCAGGGTCCTTATCTCTCCCTCGCTGAGGGTAACCTGCCTTTCCGAGCTGCTCATCTCAGGGTATCACCTGCGACCATGCGCCTTGTCATGTTGCGGAGCCAGTTTACGTGTCCGGGGCTTGTGACCCTTGCTCCCTCAAGCGTGGTCTTTTTTGCGCCTTGGAGGCCGCTCCCGACTATGATCTCCTCCTTCCTCACTGACATGTCCTGCCCAAACTCGACGTATATCTTAAGGAGGTTTTTCCTGTTGTCATAAAAGTTGACAAGGTCGTACTGGGTCAGGTACGTCCCGCTCGACCTGTCATGCCTGGTGGACATGTCCTTGTAGACAAGTCGCGACTTGGGAGGCATCCTCTTGTGTTCCAGCTCTCTTAGCATTGGCTCGTTGTGTTTCCAAAAAAGGCCAACGTCCATGTGGCTGATTTTCTGTGAAGTAATTCCATTCATGACCAACGATGCTCGCGATTTCATATAAACAAGGGATGGGATTTCCACTGCTGATAACGTGCAATTACTGGAGATGATTTGCACTATTTTGCAATGCTCGCTCTCATACTTGATAATCTGGACACCCGTTTATTATGAAAAATCAAAAGTCAAGACATGATGAACATTTATGATAAGAGACAGATAAGGTGCGCCACATGCGGCAGGGAGATTGGCGAGGTGGATGACGATGCAAGGATCCTCTTCTCGCGGTGCGGATCCTGCGACGGCGCCAAAAGCGGCGAGAATGAGGTCTTCAGGTACCTCACGGAAAGGTTTGAAACCACGGTCAAAAATGTCCTAGTTACAAGATAGGGACGCAAGGTAGCAGCCAAACTTAATATTGTTTGACGGGGAATTCAGCTTGTGCTTCCAGAACGCTGTTCTGTACGGGAGAACGGAAGGGACTGCCCAATGCCTCCCGAATTTGTAATCTCGGTCAAATCTGATGACGGTGAATACATGGTCGGCGTCACATGCGACGGCCACAAACGGATGTTTGGCGAAAAGCTAGGCTCGCTCCAGAAGGAGGGGAAGGTGCCGCAGGGCGCGATTCACTTTGAGGGCCTCAAGCCGGTCGGCACAGCATGCATCAAGGCTGACCCGGACGACCTCATCCAGCTCTGACCTGGTAAACAGGCTTCTTTCCTGATAGTGACAGGACAAGGTTTCTCACCGCCATCTCTGCCATGGCGCGCCTTGTCTCACTGGTCGCGCTTCCTATGTGCGGCGTAATCAAAATGTTGGTAAGCCTTGTCAGCGGGTTGGCAGGTCCGGTCGGCTCCATCTGGAAGACGTCAAGTGCGGCACCCGCAATAACCCCGGTTCTGAGCGCCACGACAAGATCCCTCTCGTTGATTATCTTTCCGCGCGCAGTGTTTACAAGATAGGCGCTCCTCTTCATCTTTCTGAGGATCTTCATGTCCACCATCTCGTTAGTCTCGGGGGTATGAGGAGCGTGTATGCTTATCACATCGCTTTCCCGGAAAAGCCTGTCAAGGGTCACATACCTTGCTCCAAGGATCTTCTCCCTTGAGGCCGGAAGCCTGCTCCTGCTGTGATAGGATATCTTCATTCCAAAGGCGCGGGCCCTTGACGCAACGGCAGTACCTATCCTCCCCATCCCTAGTATTCCAAGAGTCTTTCCTGAAAGGTCGGATCCTAGAAACTCGTAGGGTCCCAGAATGGTCTTCCACCGCCCGCTCCTGATGAGCCTGTCCCCCTCGCTTGCCCTCCGCAGTATGTCAAGGATGAGGGTCATGGTCAGGTCTGCAGTTGCGCCGGTCAGGACCTCTGGCGTGTAGCTTACCACTATGCCGCGTCCTGCCGCAGCCCTTGTATCGATGTGGTCGTATCCAACGCTGAATGTCGAGATTGCCCTCAGCTTTTTTGCCGCGGCCATTATCTCTGCATCTATCCTGTCATATGGATAGCAGATGAGGCCGTCCTTGTCGGCGATCCTCGAAAGGAGCAGCCTTTTCGGCATGGGAACCTTCCCCTTGTGGACCTCGACGTCGTATCTCTTGCGCAATTCCATGAGGGCAAAGTCATGCAGGGGCCGGGTAAGGAGAATCTTCATTGTTAAAAGCCTACAGAGACAAAATATCAGAACTCACTTATAATATGAATTGCTTATTATAAACAAACCAACACCTGACCTAGCTACGCCCCTGCAATCATTCAGCATTCTACATCTACTTTATGATAGAGGCGGAACTAACAAATGCAAAAATTCAGGGGAAGCAATACCAAGCCCGTAAATTATCAATGGAATTGCCGTGCTTGTAAGTAAAATCCCAGCAACTAATCTTGTTACTCTCAATGGTACTTTTTTTACAATACCTGCAAAAACCAATCCGACAAGCAAACCTACTGCTAAAATGAACCCTATCAACGCACTGTCTATCTCGATTAAACTAAAAGTAGCCAGTGCAACAGAGTTTTCAATTGCCTCTAGCATGGCTATATAAAAATAAGTTATCATGTACTTGGTTTTTTCTTTTTCATCTTCATCGCCTTCAAAAAACTCTTTAAACATTGTACCACTGAAAAACAACAATCCTAATCCCAAAGCGATCTCAAGTGGCTTGGTTGGAACAAAACCAGCAACTTTGAGGAAAACAAAATAGAGGATTATTCCAACAACAAGCCCTATTGCAGTTATCTTTAATGTCTGACGTAATCCAATTCGACTAGCAGTTCCTATTCCTACCAGAACTTGTTCTCCACCCTCTACAAAAATATACTTGAATGAAGTAAAAAATACGATTAATTCAAACATTGCAAAAATTTCCTAGTGATATGTCTCTATCTGAAGGGTGGAACGTGTAATCCTGAATCTGTTTTCCAGTATGCCTGTTATTTCTTTTAGAATTGATTGTGCTCTAGACTGGTCTATTACCACCACGTGTGCCGACAATGCATTCATGCCTGTTGTTATGCTCCATATGTGCAAGTCAAACAAACCTGTCACTCCTTTTACCCCTAATATTGCATTTTTGACATCTTCGTAGTCTATTCCTACGGGAACACCTTCCATTAGGATATTGATTGATTTTTTCATTAGCGCCCAAGTCCTAGGGAGTATGAATATTGCAAGTCCGATGCTAAAAATCGCATCTGCGAGATAAAACTTAGTTGTGAAAATTATGACTCCTGTTACGATGACTCCTACCGCCCCTATTGTATCGCTTAAGACCTCTAGCCTTGCACCCTTGATGTTGAGATTCTCTTCCTGATGATGATCATGCTCACTGGTACCGTGTGAATGGTTTCCCAGTGATTTCATGCTAATTATATTAACTACAAGTCCAACACCGCCAATTATCGTCATAGGTATGCTTTGAATCTCTGGCGGTGTGAAGAGATGGCGGTAGCCTTCGTAGAAAATATAAATCGACAATAAGATCAGAGCCACACTATTTGCTAATGATGCAAGTATCTCCATTCTGTAAAATCCGTAAGTTCTATGCGGCGTGGGTTTTCTGCGTGTAAAATTGATGGCAAAAAGCGACAAGGCAAGGCCGCCAACATCGGTTAACATGTGACCAGCATCTGCAATCAAGGCAAGGCTTCCCGTTAACAAACTCCCGATAATCTCCGCAACAAAATAAGCCGAAGTGAAAATCAGTACAATCTTAAGTTTGGATATCTGTTGCAGTGGAGGTTTTTCATTAGCGTCTTGCATCAAGCCACTGAATTGGTTAGCTGTTAATCATCTTTTAGAGGTTATTTTGGCGGAGGTTGCATGGGTAAACCGCCTTACGAATCCAGAATTCTTCTATTATGGCGCCACGCATATCCTCTAAATGGGGGTTCTCTAAGTACCAGAACTCATTTATAATAACTTGTCCTAGTTATAGCGGATTGAAACACAAGGAAGAATTCGCTGTTTGTGTTCAATGCAGGAATCCGATAGAAAAATGCGTATGCGTCTGCCCATATTGCGGAGAGCGGGACAAGTGCGAGTGCGCGCTTGGGGACGCGGCAACAGGCGGATGAGGGCTCAAGCCTGTAATCATAGCAACTGTTAATATTTGATAAGGGCCTAGGTTCAACATGCCTTCGATAGATCTGACATGGGTTATCGGCGGCCCGCAGGGAGGGGGAGTGGAATCTGCCGCAAACATATTTGCCGGGGCCTGCGCCGGATGCGGGCTTAGGGTCTTTGGAAAAAGGGAATACTATTCTAATATCAAGGGTGAACACAGCTATTTCGGCGTGAGGGTCGCCGACAGGGAGATCCGCTCAAACGTTAGCGGCATCACCATGCTTGCCGCATTCGATGCCGAGACACTGTTTAGGCACGCAGACGGTGTATTTGACGACGGCGCGATAGTATACGAGTCCGACCTTGAGGCCGTCAAGGCCGACGAAGTGCCAACGCTGGACAAGCCGTTCAAGGCAAGACTTCTGAAACTGCTTGCCTCAAAAAACAAGCCTGCTACCGTAAGGGGAGTGCTCGACCTTGCAAGGGAGAGGGGAGTTACGCTCTACCCGGTCTCGTTCAAGGCAATGCTTGCAACGCTTGCAGACGAGATGAAGAACCCCTCAATTCGGGGGATGTTCAGGATGCTAAACGTCCTGTCGGTGTCAGTCTCGATAGGTCTGCTAGGCCTTCCCCCGGATACGCTGCTCAAGTCTGTGGAGGGGGTCTTTTCAAGCAAGCCAAAGGTGGCGGAAATGAACCGGAACGCAGCAAATTATGCCTACAATTTCGCGTCAGCCAAGTTCCAGAAATTCAAATACCGCCTTTCCCCAGTACCAAAAAAGCCCAATACAATCCTGGTCCAGGGGTTCCAGTCTACAGGCTTTGGCAAGATGGCTGCAGGATGCAGGTTCCAGTCCTATTACCCAATCACGCCAGCATCAGACGAGAGCGTCTTCCTGGAATCACACGAGACTTTTGATGTTGAAAACAACAGGCCCGGCTCCACCATTATTGTGCAGACTGAGGACGAAATTTCTGCAATAGGGATGATGATCGGAGCCGCACTCACAGGCGCGAGGGCAGCCACGAGCACCTCCGGTCCGGGATTTTCCCTCATGGCGGAGGCCTTGGGGTGGGCCGGAATAAACGAGGTTCCAATCGTGGTAACGCTTTACCAGAGGAGTGGCCCGTCAACCGGCCTGCCGACAAGACACGGGCAGGATGACCTGATGTTTGCAATCCACGCTGGCCATGGCGACTTTCCAAGGATAGTCTACGCATCGGGAGACATCGAGGAGGGATTCTATGACACCGCCAAGTGCTTCAATTTTGCCGACACCTACCAGATGCCAGTAATCCACATGATGGACAAGCTCATCGCAAGCACGGTTGCCACGGTGGACCGGTTTGACACAAATAAGATAACAATCCGTCGCGGCAAGCTGCTGGAAAAGGTGGAAGGCCAATACCTGAGGTTCAGCCCGTCGCCTGACGGGATTTCCCCGCGATCCCGCTTGGGCCTTGAAAACGGGATATTCTGGAACACGGGCGATGAAAGCGACGAGGAGGGACACATCTCCGAGGATCCGGCAAACAGGATCTACAAGATGGACAAGCGCGCAAGGAAGCTCGAGTATGCCCTTGAAACCATTCCAAGCGAAGACCAGGCAATAAGCCACGGGCTTGCCGAGTTTTGCATCGTGTCCTGGGGTTCCACCAAGGGCCCGATCCTTGACGCCATGGAGATGCTCAGGAAGGACAACTACAATGTTGGGTTTGTGCAGCTGAAGCTTTTGCAGCCGTTCCCCGCGCCTCTTGTAAAGTCATTGCTGAAGGACGCCAAGACCATAATTGACATCGAGGCAAATCATTCGGCACAGCTCGGCAGGCTCCTCAACGAGAACCTCGACAGGAAGGTTGATTATTACATCGTCAAGTATACCGGCAGGGCCATGACCTGTGATGAAATTTATGATTCAATCAAAAAAATAATAGAAGGCAAGGCAGAAAAGAGGCAGGTGTTGTCATATGGCGTCTAGCATGTCAGACTACAAGACGGAGGTCCACAACGACTGGTGCCCAGGATGCGTCCTGCCAGACACGCTCCTTCACTGCAACCCGTCCGTAAAGCAGATCCAGCAGCTCAAGGTAGGTGAAAGGGTTCTTGGGAGGGACGGCTTTTACCACAAGGTAAGCGAGGTAATAACCCACATCCACAGGGGCAAGATATTCAAGCTAGTAACCAAGTGCTTTGGAACGACATATCTGACCGATGAGCACCCAGTACTTATCGTAAGACGGGAGGATCCAAAACGCCACAATGAAAAATTCGATGCCATCTGGACAAGAGCTGATGAGATCGAAGCCCGCGACTACCTAGTCTATCCAATCCAGAAGGAGGAGGTGGACAGGTCTTACATCGAGGTCGATTACCAATTAAGGGGCAAGGACACGGTATCAAAACCCCTTCCAAACATGATACCGATTAATGATGACGTATTGAGGCTGATGGGATATTATATAGCAGAGGGCTATGTGCACGATCGCGAGATACTTTTCACGTTCAACTCCAAGGAGACAGAATTTCTTGATGACGTTGAATACGTAATGAGAAAGACCTTTGGGCTGTCGGGGACTAGAACCACCAAGCGGAATGCAACAACAATTGCCTTCAGCTCCGCGCCCCTTGGAAGGGTTTTCATGGATTGGTTTGGTCATAAATCCTACAACAAAAGGATTCCACATTTTGCGATGCTTCTCCCCCCACAAAAGCAGAAGAGCCTCATCCAGGGACTGTGGAGGGGAGACGGCTGGTTCAGCACCGGCCAGATGCGCGGGAATCTCAAGACCGTCTCGAAGCTTCTCAGCGAGCAGGTAAAGGCGCTTCTCCTGCGACAGGGGGCGGTACCAACAATATCCGTGGAAAAAGCACACGGCATCCATCGCGAGTCGTATTCAATCCAAGTAGTAAATGACAGGGATTTTGCAATTCTTTGCAACATACTGGACCAAAAAATAGATCAAATCGTACACGTGGGCAAGCCTCCCTCCTCCGTTATCACTCCGGATTATGTCATGATTCCTGTGAGGGAGATTGAAAGTTTTGACTATGACGGGCCAGTCTACAACCTAGAGGTAGAGGACGTAAACTCGTATGTTTCAGAAAATGCAATTCTGCATAACTGCGGCGATTTCGGTATAGTAAACGCAATCCAGATGGCCCTGGCAGAGATGGAAATTCCCCGCCACAAGGCAGCGATTTTCTCCGGTGTGGGATGCTCGGGCAAGACGTCGCACTATGTCAATGTCTATGGAATCCATACGCTACACGGGAGAGTGCTGCCATTTGCCCAGGGAGCCAAGCTGGCAAACCCAGAGATGACAGTGGTCGCCGCGGGAGGAGACGGGGACGGCCTTGGTATAGGTGCGGGACACTTTGTCGCTGCGGGGAGGCGAAACGTGGACATGACCTACCTGATATTCAACAATGCAGTGTACGGCCTGACCAAGGGGCAGGCCTCGCCTACGCTGAAGCTCGGGCTGAAGACCAAGTCCCTGCCAGAGCCAAACGTAAACCAGTCGGTGAACCCCATAGCGCTTGCCATTGCCAGCGGATTTACATTTGTTGCAAGGGGATATGCGTATGACGTAAGACATCTCAAGGACCTGATAATCGCGGCGGTCAGGCACAAGGGTCTCTCCTTCCTTGACGTACTCCAACCCTGCCCCACGTACAATGACATCAACACCAGGGACTGGTTTGCCGGGATGGACAACCTTGACGAGGTAACGAAAAAGCCCCGTCCAAGGATCTACAAGCTTGAGGACACAGGATACGATCCGGTAGTGCACATCGATTCGCCGGAGGAGGAGAACGCCAAGATTGCGCAGGCTATAATCAAGTCAAACGAGTGGGACGAGAAGATCCCGACTGGCATTTTCTACAAGAACGAGATAATTGCCCCGTATGATGAGAGGATTGCGGACAGGATTCCAAACTATCTTGAAAACCCCCCGGCATACCAGGAAATATCTTCGAACGGCAGGCCGCTTACCGACATTACGAAAGTTCTTGATAAGTTGCAGGTCTAGGCTGAACCGGGTCTTTGGGGCTTCCTCTAAAATGTCTGCACGTTTTGTTAAATCCCATTAACGGTAATGATATAAGTTAAAAGCATGCTGCACAGAGAATAGTTCTACATTGAATTTGGAGGAGGTCAATAAGATATTTCGGCGGTCTATCATCAAGGGCTATTTCGAGCCCAGCCTCCTTAACCTGGACTTCAAAAAGTCAAACCTTAAGCATCCGACAATAAGGGACGACGGCCTGATGCAGACAAACCTCCTGCATCTCTTCTTTGATATTGAGACGGGCTCGGACTACCCGGATGGCGACGAGTGGTTCATGGCGGAGTTCCTTTTTCCACACAGCATCAAGCTGCCAGACAACCTCAAGGGGCCGGACTATTTCAGCACCATGTCGGCAGGTGAAGGGAAGAGTTTCTGGAGGCACAGGGAGCTCATCCGGTACAAGTACGGAAAATCAAAAAAACTCGAGGAGTCGCTTGACTTTATCGAGAAAAAATACCGCGAGCTCAACTCTCTGCTGGGGCCTCTAGAGAAGGAAATCAAGTAACCAGCACGATTTTCAGGTCATCCTACTATGCGCTGCCTTCGGCAGATTCATAGCTGACTAGCCACTTGCCAGCCCTGTCGTCAAAATAATACTGCAGGTCGGAAACTCCGGCAGGTAATTTCTGCGGGTCAAGGTGGTACGGGAGAAGCTCAAGCACAAAGTCCATCTTGTCCAAGGCGGTATCAAACATACTCCTATCGTCAAGGTCGAGCGTGAACCTTATGCTGGGCCTTCCTGTAAACTTGATGTAAACACGCAGCGTCTTGCCACCCCCGCGCCTCCTCTTGAACTCCTTGAGTATGGCCCTAGCCTTGTCCCACCTTGCCTTCCCGAACCACTTGAAGAACGCGTCATTGAACGCCAGGGGAAATACTATGTCTATCATGGTCGAAAAGTCGTCGTCGGGTTGCTCCATCTTGTCCTCCGTCACCTGGAACAGGTTGTGGAGAAGGCTGTAGAGGACTTCGAGCTCCCACGGTGAGACTCCGTAGAACTTGAGGGAAAGGGGGGGCTTGGCACTCATCTAGTATGATTCCAAAAAATTTCTAATTAAAGGTTCGATCACGGGAGTCCGGACACCATTGCCTAGGTGGATGCCATGAGGCCAGATATGTACGACCTCACGAGACGGTTTGCCCTCTTGTACTGGTATTCCAGGCCTCCCATCCTTGCATAGTAAATGTCGTCAAGCAGCACCCGTTCCTCCCTTGCGGGCTTCCTTCCAAGCAGCATACTGTAGTCTGGCCCGTCATAGAATATGGCATTGGCAAATCCAAAAGCCGCGGCAAGGATCGGGTTTCCGTGCGGCACCGAGTCTGAAACTGTCTCCCCTACCGCGTTAGCTATGATGCAGTGCCTGCTGTGCTCCTGCCTGAGAGTGTCTCTTGACATGGATGATTCTATCCTTGACCTCTGTGCGGGCGTAAGCCTAATCCAGAGCCAGCATATCTTCTCGAGGTATTCGCGCTCTCCGGCATCCTGCAAATGGCCGCTGTCCGTCGGTGACACCGCCATGTATTGTATATGCAGAGCATTCATTTAAGAATTGAATTCAGCGGTAACTTAGATGGTCAAGAGATACTTGAAGAGGTACAGGATACCGGTGGCCCCTATGAAGAAGACCATGGGCTTCCAAGCAAGCACAGGGAAGCTTGGGGTCTTGAGCTGCACCTTGTAATTGTCAACAACCGTCTTTACGTACTTTCTAATCCTCTCGTTCCAAATCTTGTACTCTATCTGGTGCTTTTTGAGGAGGGACTCGATCTCGTACAAGACGGGGGTCCTCTGGCAGAAGAGGTGCTGCAAATAGTCCCTTGACACCTCCACCTCCGCGTGTATTGCCACAAGACCCTTCTTCATCTCGAGAAGCCTTACGTGCATCTCCCAGGGTTTTTTCAGCTTCAGGGAAAGCCCGTGGCCAATCTGGGTGTTTTGCTTGTGTTCAAACTTGACATGCGTAAATCCTTCGTTGGCAAATATTTTCAGCATCTCGTCCACGCTCTTCCTTACGACAATCGTGAGCTGCTCCACGCCATTGGTGTCCACCTTTACCATCGCCCGCATGCCGTCTATTAGGGAGACTGTCTTGGGATACCTGGTGAAGAACTCTACCATACTTTGCCGTCAAATTGAGATATATAAAAAATTAATGTTGTATTACCTTCTGCCCCCAAGTCCACGAACGTAAACGCACTGATCGTATGAGATGGCCATCTCCCCCTCACGAATCCTCCTGTGGGTGAGCCGTGCGCCGGAACCCCTTATTAATGCGGCAGGTATGGCCTCGGCCCCCTCGCCCATCCTGAGGTTTGCAATGGATGCCAGGTCGTCCGCAACCGCCTGAAGCGTCACCTTGAGGGGGTTTCCATAGAGGTCCTTCTGTCCCCTCAGATCGGAAACGGGTTCAAACCCCGCACACGCGATGGCGACACCCACGGTTCCGCTTCTTGCAGGCATGAGCCTGCTGTCTGCTATTATGACTCCAACATGAGAATTGTAATGTAGCAGAAATTTTCGCACCAACTGTTCCGACAAGGAGTATGGGTCGATGGGGTAGAGGATGATCGAGCCCTTTTTTGCATTTGACTTGTCAATGCCCGCATTTGGCGCCATGATGCTATCAGATGACGTGATTACAAATCCGGGGATGCCGCCAAAAATTACGTCCGACTCGCGCAGGATGATCTCTGCAATCGCAGGCCTCATTTGGAACCTTGATGCTACCTTCAGTGCCTGGGAAGAGGGCATTACGGTGTCGTACTCCACTGTTCTTCCCTGAGAATTTGCAACATACTTGCTTGAAACCACGATGACATCTCCATTTTCCGGCACGAGGCCGTTTGAGGCAAGGTCTGAGACCATGCTTGAAAAAAGATCGAAGGTGTCGAATTTGGCAGTAGACCTTATCTGGAATACCGTTAGCGGCATAACGTGCTGTGGTCAGGATTTGCTATTTAGTTTTACCAAAAACTACGGCACGGGTCTGTTCCGATTGGAAATGACCTTTCTTCCAACAACTAGGGCGCCCAGGCCTACTGCCACGGCAACAAGCAAGACGTCTGTAAGGAGGTGGGGGCTGCTTGGCCTTGGGGCCTCAATGTTGACTGACGACATGCCGCCAGCCGTGGCATTGGATTTCTGGCTCGGCAGCGGGGGCGCCGCTTGGGAGACGTAGACTGGGAAGGTAACCGTGTCAAGCGAGGTGGTGGTGGACTTGGAAATATCGGTGTCGTTGAGTGCCACCTCCACTTGGTATGCCCCTGGCTTGTCAAACTGGTACGGTATGCCGACCTTTCCGGCGATAGTGGACCCGCCTGGAAGTACGAAAATTGGCCCTGTCTCGTTCCTGATTATTACCTTGTAGTAAAGGTCCGCTCGTGGCGCCTTTGTCTGGGGGTCGAGGAACTCTAGAAGTATGACGGTAGGCTGGCCCGAAACTGGATTTGCGGGAGCCGTCGAGAGGTTGACAAATGCAAGGCCCCTGCTTGAAAGCCTGGTCTGCGGTGCAGACTCTACCTGCGCAAAGACGGCGCACTGCAAAACCGAAACAAGGACCACTAAAGCCATGAGTCTTAAAAGCACGGAGGCCAACTGTTTCCCTGATGGCTGTTGATTCCATGTAAAGGTTTGGAGCGAAAAACCCCGGCAAACGTTTTAATTTCTAAAACCTACCATTTTTCATGTTGAACATTACCGAGAAAATTCTGGCACGGGCGTCAGGAAGGGACAGCGTCTCACCGGACGATGTTGTTTTTGCCAACGTCGACAAGGTAATGGTACACGATGTTTCAGGCCCAGGCGTCCTTGCAGTCTTTGAAAAACTCAGGAAGAATGGCGTCAAGATTGACAGGTTGCATGACCCAGAAAAAGTCTGGGTGGCTGAGGATCACTTTGTTCCGGCAGCGGACAAGATTTCCGCCCAGAACGTGGTCCTCCTAACTCAGTTCACAAAGGATTATGGTATACGGAGGCACTTCAAATACGGCATGGGCCAGTACGGCATATGCCATACCCTTTCGCACGAGGAGGCAATGGTGCTTCCAGGGGAAGTCTATGTGGGCGGGGACTCGCACACCAACACCACAGGTGCCCTCGGAGCATTTGCAGCAGGACTTGGACACACAGACGTCGCATACGTCCTGCTAAACGGGAAAATATGGTTCAAGGTGCCAGAAACTCTTTACTTCAAGCTGAACGGCAGGCTGCCCGAATATGCCATGGCAAAGGACTTTATCTTGAAAATTATAGGCGACATCGGCACGGACGGGGCTGCGTACAAAACAATGCAGTTCGGAGGGACCGGAATATCGGAAATGTCCGTAGAGGAAAGGCTTACGCTTACAAACATGACTACGGAGGCGGGCGCAAAAAGCGGGATTATCGAGCCCGATCAGAAAGTACGGGACTATCTAGCCCAAAGGGGCGCGACGAACTACAGGGAGGTCCATGGGGATCCTGATGCGCAGTACGCCAAGACTTACGAGTATGACGCCTCGGAGATTGAACCAGTTGTGGCAAAACCATTCTCCCCGGAAAATGTATCTGTTGCAAGAGAACTCTCATCGACGCCCCTTGACAAGGCCTACATAGGCTCGTGTACCGGGGCCAAGCTCGAGGACCTGAGGGCTGCCGCAAGAATCCTAAAGGGAAGAACGGTGAAGATAAGGACGGAGGTCCTCCCCGCGGCGATATCGATCTTCAGGAAGGCGATGGATGAGGGCCTGATAAAGATTTTCATGGATGCGGGCGTGATGGTGGGACCGCCGACATGTGGGGCCTGCTGCGGCGCCCATATGGGAGTGCTTGCAAAGGACGAGGTCTGCATAAGCACAACAAACAGGAACTTTCCGGGAAGGATGGGGCACGTCGAGTCAAAAACATACCTTGCCTCGCCGCTTGTTGCGGCGGCATCTGCAGTGACCGGAAAGATTACCGACCCGAGGGACCTCAAATGAAGGGCTCTGTGATAAAATATGCGAGGGACAACATTGACACCGATGTCATCCTGCCAGGGCCATACCTAAAAATTCATGACTACAACGAGCTTGCAAAACATGCAATGGAAGGAATCGACAAGGACTTTCACAAAAAAGTCAAGCCGGGAGATTTCATAGTTGCAGGAAGGAATTTCGGTTGCGGCTCGTCAAGGGAACATGCGCCAATTGCGCTCTCCTATTCGGGGATAAAGGCAGTCCTCGCGGTTTCCTTTGCAAGGATCTTCTACAGAAACGCCGTGGATGGCGCATTCCTCCTCCCAATAGAGATAGACGAGGAAACCTACAAGGAGATCTCCGAGGGGGATCAGCTGGAGATTGAAACCTCGAAAAATGAGATAAAAAACATAACAAAAAACAAGACTTACAAGATGAAGCCATTCCCGGAACTGATAGGAAAGATAATTGCCGCGGGCGGGCTGTTCAACTACAAACCCTAGCTGAAGGGCAAATTGCTCTAATACCATTATATCTGGAATTGAAGGGTGAAACACTAGATGTCTAAAACCTTGTTTGAAAAAATATGGGACTCTCACGTGGTCGTAGACGAGGGAAATGGCCGGTCGCTCCTTTATGTGGACAGGCACCTCGTGCACGAGGTAACGTCGCCGCAGGCATTCGACGGCCTGAGGCTGAACGGAAGAAAGGTCCGCAGGACAGACCTTACGTTTGCGACAATGGATCACAACGTTCCCACGAGCAACAGATCACTGCCGATATTGGACCAGACCTCGGCGATGCAGGTAAAGGCGCTTGAGAGGAACTGCAAGGAATTTGGAATCACGCTTTTTGATATTGACAGCCCCGATCAGGGGATAGTGCATGTGATAGGCCCAGAGCTTGGGATTACGCTACCGGGGACGACCATAGTGTGCGGGGACAGCCATACATCCACCCACGGAGCATTTGGCGCCCTTGCGTTTGGGATAGGTACAAGCGATGTCGAGCATGTGCTCGCCACCCAGTGCATATGGATGGAAAAACCAAAAACCTTCGAGATAAGGGTGGAAGGAAAAAGGAGAAACCCGCACGCAGTGACGGCCAAGGACATTATGCTTTCGATAATCAAGAAGCTCGGAACTGCGGGCGGGACGGGGGCTATGTTTGAGTACCGAGGCGAGGCAATCGAGGACATGACCATGGAGCAGAGGATGACAATCTGCAACATGTCCATAGAGGGGGGTGCAAGGGCGGGACTGGTTGCCCCCGACGAGAAGACATTTGACTACCTCAGGGGAAGGCGGTACCTCCCGGACAACTATGAAAAACTTGTGGATTATTGGCGTGAGAACCTGAAGACCGATGCCAATGCAACGTTTGACAGGTCATTCACACTCCAGGCCGGAGAGATAGCGCCGCAGGTAAGCTGGGGCACCAATCCTGCCATGACGGTGGACGTGACGGAGAGAGTGCCGTTTCCCGAGGAATATGCAAAGGGGAACCTCGAGGAAGAAAAGGCGGCGGCAAAGGCGCTTCAGTACATGGGCCTCAAGGCGGGCACGCCAGTCATGGAGATTCGGATAGACAGGGTCTTCATAGGATCATGCACAAATTCGAGGCTTGAGGATCTCATTGAGGCCTCGCGTGTGGTGAAGGGCAAGAAGGTTTCCGAGGGGGTGAGGGCCATGGTGGTTCCAGGTTCGCAGCACGTAAAAAAACAGGCCGAGGACCTCGGGCTTGACAGGATCTTCAAGGACGCGGGATTTGAGTGGCGCGAGTCGGGATGCAGCATGTGCCTTGGAATGAACCCTGATATCTTGGCAGCGGGGGAGAGATGCGCAAGCACATCAAACCGTAACTTCGAGGGGAGGCAGGGGGCAGGGGGCAGGACACACCTTGTCAGCCCCGTAATGGCTGCGGCAGCCGCAATAGCGGGACACTTTGTCGACGTGCGGGATATGGATTTGAGCTAGATGGAGCCATTCACAAAGATACGGAGCATAGCCACGCCCCTTGACAAGGTCAATGTCGACACTGACCAGATAATCCCAAAACAATTCCTCAAGCTTATCCAAAAGACCGGTTTTGGACAGTATCTCTTCTTTGACTGGAGGTTCCAAAGCGACGGTACGCCGCGAAAGGAGTTTGTCCTGAATCATCCCAAGTACCAAGGCTCTAAAATCCTCCTGGCACGGAACAACTTTGGATGCGGGTCGAGCAGGGAGCATGCAGCTTGGGCACTTCTTGACTTTGGCTTTAGGGTGATAATATCAACATCTTTTGCCGACATCTTCTACAACAACTGTTTCAAGAATGGCATCCTGCCCATACGTGTGGGCGAACAAGTGCTGCAAAAGCTGTTTGAGACTGATGGTGAGGTGGAGGTTGACCTGCAGAACCAGGCCATACGGGGAGATGGCATTGATGTCCGGTTTGAAATCGAACCGCACTGGAAGAAGATACTTCTTGAAGGGCTTGATGACATCGCTGCTACGCTTCTCCATCAAGACGAGATCTCAAGATACGAGTCGTCCCACCGGGACATGAACCCTAAATCTTCCTGATGATGGAGCCCACGAGATCCTTCTCCCTTTCCACCCTTGCAGGCGAGTCCACGTCAATCCACGGCTGCCTGCCAATGTCATACGCGGAAATCTTGCCTTTCCTTGAAAGAGGCTGCAGGATGTCGTATGAGAGGTTAATCTCCCTTCCGTTCTTCTTTGACTTGATTATCTTCAATATCTTGGAATCAAGTATGTATATGCCAAGGCATTCGGCCATCTCCAACCTTACCGTGGGCTTTTCCCGGAACTCAACCACCACACCGTCCCTGACTACCGCATAGCCGGTCTCCTCCTTCCTGTATCTCCTAGTGGCTATGGTTGCAAGGGTTTTTTTGCCAGAGTGGAACCTGCGCATCTTTGCTATGTCGAGGGGAGTGAGGTTGTCTACAAACCAGAGGAGAAATTCCGGATCCTTGCCGATTGCCCTTTCCAGATGTACGAGGTCGCCGCCGGTACCACTCTGTGAGTCCTGGATAAACTTCATGGGTTTTTTCACCTCGCGGTTGTTCTCAAAATACCTCTCGACCTGTTTGCCGAGTCCGCTGAAGTCTGCTAGGATAATGATCTCGTCTACGGCTCGTGACTGGTTGAGGTGCCTTACGATGTAGGAAATTAGAGGCTTGCCATGGATTGGTATCATTGCTTTGGGGATGTAATCCGTAAACGGCCTTCCGCGCGTTCCACGCCCACCGGCTAGAACCACAGCTTTCAAAGCTATCGGTAGGACTTTTGTTTTCTTCTTCTTGCGCCAGGACCGCCGAACTTCTTTGGCTCCTTTCTCCTGTCGTCGCCACTCAGCAGGTGCTTATCGTATACTGTCAGTTTTTTCTTTAGGTCTTCCCGAACCGACTTTGTGAACGGGTGGTCCTTTGGCTCCTTCCTTGTCTTTGTCCAGCCGGTAAGCGCCCTTGATATTGCGACTGCGCTGGCATATGACTGGCCCATGTATCCCCCTCCGCGCACCTTGACTGAAAGGTCCACCTTGTTCCTAAGTTCGCCGGTGATCTCAAGGGGTCCCATGATTACCTCCCTTGCAACCTCCTGCTGGATCATCTCTACTGGCACGTTGTTTATCCTCACCCTGCCGGCACCCTTTGCGATAAAGGCATGTGCCCGCGCAGCCTTTCTTGATGCGAAATAACCCTCTATCTTTGCCATTACTCGTGCCACCCTACTGTCCTGCCAAGGTCGCCAAGCGTGGTGTAATACGGTGCTGGCTTGCGTATTTTTGCGTCGTCAAACTGAATGACCTTCTTTGATCTTAACTCGCTTGGAACACCGAGGTATGCCCTGAGCCTCTTGAGCGCGGCCTCGCCTGAGGGCTTGTTCTTTGGAAGCATGCCGCGAACCATCTTGGTTATCATGGTGTCAGGCCTGCGCGGGTGGAATGGGCCGAACTTTGGGTTGTTAATGCTAGCGATCTCAAGGAACTTTCGGTATTCCTCAATCACCATCTCCTTCTTGCCGCTGAACATGATGTTCTCGGAATTAACTATGGAAACCCGCGACCCGTTTATCAGCATCTTGGCAACGTGGGAACAAAGCCTTCCGGCAACCTGGTTTGTGCCGTCTACTATGACGTCTTGGGGTCCCTTCGACTCTTTCACTTGTGCCTGCTCCTGCTTAGCCAATTATTCTCACTCCCTTCCCCGTGGGGTTGTTTTTTATCAGCTGCGAAAAATTCACTACCTTGCCCCCGGACTGGGTAATCTTCTTTGCACCGGTAGTGGAAATTGAAAACGAGCATAATGTAATCTTGTGGGACATGCTGCCTGTGCCAAGGACTTTTCCTGGCACTACCACGATGTCATTGTCGGCCACACACCTGTCAATCTGGCCGAGGTTGAGTACCCTTCTTGCCCTTGACGGCTTGAGTGCCATTTCGGCAAGCACGGACCATATGGGGGCCTTGTTCTTTTTTGATGCCACCTCTAACTCCTTTGCCATTTGTACGACAACCTGGTTGGTCATGTGTATTTATGCCCCCTTTTACCCAAATATAATGGAATCTCAGGAGAGTGCAGCGATTGTTTGTTGGAACTCGCCCAGCCTTCTTTCAAGCTCGTCGATTGCGCTTCTTACCACCTCTCCGGCGGTTAGGCTGCCGACTGTCTCGACCGCCAGTATGTGCTCCTCGGGGTTTCCTCCCTCTGTGAGTATGGCGATGGTGGAAGAGTTCCACTTGGCATGCTCGCTGCCGCGACCCAGCCTTGCATAGGCCTCCACCTTGAGCTTCTGACCGGGTGCAAGTGCAACGATCGGGACATTGGGGTTTACTGGCTTTACCACCTCGTCCTCGGAACTGAGGTCCTGAGATGTCACCGTCCTGGTGGTGTCTGAGCTACCGGAGTCCAGCATGAGGAGAACCCTGCATTTGCTGCAGCCGACATCGCTGTGGCAGTCGCACGCGGAGGGCTCTACAAATCTTGTCAGGTCTGTCCTTAGCGGGAGCATGGCAAGCCTGTGGGCTACGCCCTCGTCTGCAAGGACGGATGAGTTTTCGATAATCACAACGTCGTCAACCGCAAAGGTGGGAATGCCAGAAAGGCAGATCCTCCTCAGGGCATTGGCATACTGCAGCGGGATTCCCTTTAGCTTGACAACAATTCTGTTTTCACTTTCTTCAATAATGTCAAGAGAAGTCAAATTATACGGATGAAGGTCGAATTTCCAAATAAAAATCTAGCGAGTTTTTATCTAAGGATAAATACCAAGGAGGGGTACCACAGCCATGGATAAAACCACCGTCGTGAGGCTGGCAGTCGAAGGGGAGAAGTTTGAGATAATCGTCAAACCTGACCCAGCCCTTGAATTCAAGCTGGGAAAGAGGAAGGAAATCTCCGGAGTCCTAGTCTCGGACGAGATCTATTCGGACTCCAACAAGGGCACTAGGGCCTCCACCGAGAAGCTGATGAAGGCTTTCAAGACAACCGACCCAGGCTCGATTGCCACCACAATACTGCAAAAGGGCGACCTCAACCTAACCACCGACCAGAGAAGGAAGATGGTGGCAGAAAAGAGGAAACAGATCGTGGACTTTATCGCAAAAAGTTTTGTCGACCCGAGGTCCCACCTCCCGCATCCGCCGCTGAGGATAGAGCAGGCCATGGATGACGCAAGAGTCTCCGTAGATCCTTTCAGAAACATCGACGAGCAGACCAAGGACATTGTGGAACAGCTCAGGCCGATCATACCGCTCAAATCTGAAAACATGCTTTTGGAAATTGCGGTACCTGCGCAATTTGCAGCCCAGTCCTATTCCGTGCTCAAGTCTTTTGGGTCTCTGAAGAAGGAAGAATGGCAGGCAAATGGATCTCTCAAAGTAATACTAGATATACCGGCTGCGGCAAGGGCAAATGTGATTGATAGGCTAGGCTCGGTAACGAAGGGTACAGCCTCTGTTGAGGTTGCGAAATGATGGACATAAAGAGAAGATACGTCATACCTGGCGATGTCATAGCTACAGGTTCGCTGCGTCCTGAACAAAACGTAGTGCAGGACGGCGACAGGATGATTTCTACATGTGTGGGAATCTCCGAAATTTTCGAAAATGCCGTAAGGGTAATACCGCTAACAGGCCCCTATGTCCCAAAATCAAACGACTTGATTATTGGGAAGGTGATAGGGACTTCTCCACTTTCATGGGAGTTTGACATCAACTCATGCTTCATAGGATTTCTTCCGGCTCAGGATGTTTTTGGCAGGGACTATTCGCCAACCAAGGACGAACTGAGGCAGAGGCTTAACATCGGAGACTTGGTTGCCGCAAGGGTAGCCAACTTTGACAGGTCAAGGGATCCGCTTCTTACAGTCCAAGACCGTGACTTGGGAAAGATAGACGTGGGAGAACTCGTCAAGATATCGCCAAGCAAGGTTCCAAGACTGATCGGAAAGAGGGGCTCCATGATCCAGACGATAGAGATGGCCACTCGTGCAATGATAACGATAGGCCAGAACGGATGGGTCGTCGTCTCATGCGAGGATTCAGAGGGATTATTAAAGGCGATTGAGGCTGTTAAAATGGTGGATGCCCTAGCGCATACACCAAACTTGACTGAAAGAGTCAAATCCATGCTAGGAGTACCAGAAGGTGAAAATAATGACACAATTAATGACTGAAGATGGAATTAGATGCGACGGTAGGCGCGTAGACCAATTAAGGAATATTTCGATAAAGGTCGGCGTCCTAAAAAATGCAAACGGCTCGGCCTATATCGAGTTTGGCAAAAACAAGATACTGGCAGGTGTCTTTGGCCCCAGGGATGTCCACCCCAAACACATGGCAGACCAAGACACGGGAATACTGCGCTGCCGATACCACATGTCGCCATTCTCGGTAACCGAGAGAAAAAATCCAGCACCCTCAAGAAGAGAGATAGAGATTTCCAAAGTTCTAAAAGAAGCACTCCAGCCCGCACTCATACTCAAGGACTTTCCAAGGACTGTCGTTGACGTCTTTGTGGAGGTTCTACAGGCTGATGGCGGATCAAGATGTGCGGCACTCGATGCTGCGGCGGTGGCACTTGCTGATGCAGGCATACCGATGCGTGACATGGTGTCAGCCTGCGCTGCAGGAAAGGTCGCGGACAGGATAGTACTTGACGTTAACAACGAGGAGGACCAGGAGGGACAGGCAGACATGCCGGTAGCCATAATGCCAAACATGGGAAAGGTGACGCTCATGCAGCTTGACGGAATACTGACTCCTGAGGAATACAAGACCTGCTTGCAGACAGCCATTGCAGGATGCAGGACGGTTTACGAAGTCCAACGAAGGGCGCTCGTAGAAAAATACTTTGAAAGCGGGGCGCATTAGAAATGACATCCGCGATTCTAGACAAACTAAGGACAGACAAAATGCTCGATCTCCTCAAGCAGGGCAGGAGGCTTGACGGCCGTGCACTTGAGGAGATGAGGCCACTCGAGATTGAAACCGGAGTCATACCAAAGGCGAACGGTTCGGCTAGGGTAAGGCTTGGAAACACAGAGGTGATAACTGGTGTAAAGGTTCAGCCTGACAAGCCCTTTCCAGATCTTGGCGACAAGGGAATATTGATTTGCACGGCAGAAATTCTTCCACTTGCAGATCCACATGTGGAGCCGGGCCCGCCCAACGAGGACGTGATAGAGCTTGCCCGAGTTGTGGACAGGGGAATTAGGGAGACTGAGATGATAGACCTTCACCAGCTCGTGCTAGTGGAAAACAAGTCAGTAGTAGGAATTTTCATAGACAGCAGCGTAATAGACTCGGCAGGAAACCTTTTCGATGCCTGTTCGTATGCATCAGTTGCAGCAGTCCTTTCATCAACCATTCCAAAATATGAGATAAAGGACGACGCGCCCACTCTCGTGGAAGGCGTCACATCCAAGCCTCCGGTCAAGACGCTCCCGGTCTCGGTGACCATGGCAAGGATCGGCGACTACATAATCGTAGACCCAACCAAGGATGAGGAGGCATGCATGGATGCAAGGATAACGATAACGACAAATTCCCAGGGAAATATCTGCGCACTTCAGAAAGGAGGCGAAAACGGGTTCACCGTTGAGCAGCTGCTGAAATGCTCCGAGCTTGCCCTTTCTGTGGGAACAAAAATAAGGAAGCGCTTTGAGCAGTTGATGTAAATGGCAAAAAGCAAAGGCGCCTCACTTAAAGGACTCGGTCAGAAATATGGCCTCAAGCCGCGCAAAAAGTATACCTCGGTACACAGGTTGCTCAAGACAAAGCGAAGGTGCCCTGACTGCGGCTCAATCCGGTTCGGCAGACAGGCTGTAGGCATCTGGTCGTGCAAGAAGTGCGGCTACAAGGTTGCGGGCATGGCCTATGACATCAAGGTATAGCGCTAGGATAGAAATTTCTGCAGGGAAAAAAACCAAGGCGATCTTCCAGTCGCTTGAAACCGACAACAAATTCTACGATGAGAACCCAACCAAGACCGAAATGTCCTGTGGCAGGGAAATTGCAATCTCGATTGAAGCCCAGGAGTTATCCCATCTTAGGGCAAACCTCAACTCCACCCTCCGGCTGGTCCAGGCAAGCAACGACGCGATAGAATCGGTAAAATGATCTGGCGGCAAAAAAAGGACACAGCCGCCCGCTTCAAGACCCGAAGATTGCACACAATGAGGATTACCGATAATGGGCTGCCGGCCGGGTTTAACCCGAAAGCGGTAAAATTATAAGCAAAACGACAGCTGGGACTTGCATGTCAGCAGGCGAGCAGATTCCTCCATGGCTGCAGGAGCAGGTGGGCAGAATGCAACAACTGCAGCAGAACCTCCAATCTATAATGATGCAAAAGCAGCACATTGAGACTGAGCAGCTTGAGACTGAAAGGGCTCTTGAGGCACTCAAAAAGGCCGGGGACTCTGACACCGTTTACAAGGCAGCGGGGTCGATTCTCGTAAAATCCAACAAGGCCTCCCTGGTCTCCGAGCTTGAGGAAAAGAAGGAGCTAGCAAATACGCGCATAACCGTGCTCACAAAACAGGAAGCAAGGCTCAAAGAAAACCTCAAAGAGGCCGAGACAAAGATAAGGGAAATGCTTCGGGGACCTCCCTCGCAGGGCGGTCAGAGCGCAGGAACCCCTAAATAAATTACTGACCGAATTTTAACAGTTCAATGAACATCGAAGACCTGCGAATGGTAATTGACGAGCGGGAGAGAAAGAGCGGCATCCCGGACCTGTTAAAGGAAATAGGGGTAAAGGTAGAGATGAAAAACTTGCAGGTTGGAGACTATATTGTCGCACCAGAAACAGTGATCGAGAGAAAAAGCGTTCATGACTTTATTTCGTCGGTTTTTGACGGACGACTCTTTGACCAGTGTAACAGGCTGCGGGAACACTTTGAAAGCCCAGCGATAATAATCGAGGGAAACATAGACGAGGTACTGAAGATAACTGAGAACCCGCTTGTCTTCTATGGCGCCGTCTCGTCGGTTGTGCTGGACTTTAAGATACCTGTTGTGCCTACGCCAAACGCCTCCAATACGGCAAAGCTTCTGGTGGCAATGTGTGCAAGGCAGGGCAAGACCAAGGGGCCCTTTCTCAAGAAGATAAGAAAGTCAGGCGATGTTCAGAGGCAGCAGCTCTCAGTCCTGTGCAGCCTGCCCGGCGTGGGGGAAAAGCTTGCGTCCAGAATGCTTGACAAATTCGGGTCTCCCGCCAAGTCGCTCAATGCAACGATGGCAGAGCTTTCGAAAATCGAGGGAATGGGAGAATCCCGGGCCCACAAGATCCGCAAGCTACTAGATACTGAGGGCAAAACCGACAACAAGGCCAGCCAGAAAACACTGCACGATGTCTAGCCATGCCGAGTCCGGTACTGTCTTGCATCCCACTGCAATGTGTCACGGAGCCTTGCTGGTTCTTGGCCTACGCTGAAGCCTGTTGCCGCAAACGGGGCACACCGATTCCTTGGTAAATGTCTTTTCGCAGCCGCTGCAAAAATAAGACCATTTTTTTTCCTTTGCACCAGCAGTCATCACCGGCAAAACCTTCAATCCCATGTGCTTTGCCACATTTGAAACGGCGAAATCATCAGTCACAAGTTCGCCGCCAATCTGGAGGCAAAGTGCTATTACCGAGACATCGCCTTCTGACAGGCTCTGGTAGTCGCCAGTCTCCTCGGCAGTCCTCAGGGTGGACTCGGTGAACCTTCTCTCGGGTTCGACAATCCTCAGTCTCCCAGTATCTACGAGGACCTCGACTGCACCTTGGCTCTTCTTGATGTGCTTGACCTCCTCGAAGACGAGGGGGGTAGTGTAGCTGACCTCGGGGGATGAAAATGGGATTCCAGAATAAAACGACGTGGCGTCCAAAACCCTAGAAGCCAAGCTTGCTCATCTGTCTGAGGCCGCGTTTCTTCAGTCTGACAAAAACCGCCTGCTTCTTGTACTTCCTTATCGTTATCACCTCGTCAACACTTGCGGTCTTTATCACCTGCGCATCCATGATGATGTTGGAATCGTGGTTGCTGATTATCTCGATCTTCTCGTCTGGAACGACTATTGACGGAAGCTTGTTGACTGGAGCCACGGGAGTGATTATCAGTACATCTAGGCTCTCGTGCAATATGGGGCCGCCAAGCGAGTAAGAATGCCCTGTAGACCCGCTGGGCGTGGCGGTTATGACCCCGTCCATCCTCTGGGTGACGGTGTCATTCTGGAATCTTATCTCAAAGAGGGAGGTCTTCGTAAGGTTCTGCCTGTTGACGTATATCTCGTTTAGGGCAGGAGGGAACTCCTGGCCCGCACACGAGGCAATCACACGTGTCCGCTTGTCAAGAAATATGTTGTTGGAGATTATCTGCTCTATGGCAGTGTCAATTTCCTGCAAGGTAATCTCGGATAGGATTCCCCTGTTGCCCCCCACATTGATGGCAAGGTTGGGCGTCTCGTTTTCCAAATACCTGAAGGTACGCAAGGTAGTCCCGTCGCCTCCAAGGGTAATGGTCAGGTCAAGCTTTGCAGTCTTTAGCTCCTCAAGGTCGCTTACCTTCTTTGCCCCGTCAACATCCACAGGCGAAACCGTGTAGACCTTGGCCTTCTTGCCCAGTAGTTTTTTTGCGACCTTTCTTGCTGCGTCCTCTGCTTCCCTCGAACCAACCTTGCTTACAACGGCTACGTTATTTAGCTCCAAACAAGGATACTATTCCAATTTAGCTTTTAAAGCATATCATGAGATAAAATATTAAGACCCCTTGCTCACTAGCATATCTGTATGTATGCAAACCCCGATGTTCTGACTGACACCGAAACAGTCGCAAAAAACCTCAACGGCAGTTCAATCAAAATTGTCGAAGTTGATTATGACCCGGAAAATGCCTACAGGCAGGGCCACCTCCCAGGAGCAACACTGATCTGGTGGAAACGGGATATCAACGATCCAATAACAAGGGACATTGTCAGCAAGACGCAGTTTGAGGATCTGATGTCAAGGAATGGTATTACCCCAGAGTCCGAGGTCGTACTCTATGGGGACTTTAACAACTGGTTCGCGGCATTTGTATTTTGGATATTCAAGTACTATGGACACGACAAGGTAAAGATAATGAATGGTGGCAGGAAAAAATGGGAAATAGAAAAGAGGACCTACACAAAGGACGAGCCACAGATCCAAAAAACAAAATACACCTCCAAGCCGCCCAACGAGGGCGTACGCGCCTACCTCTTTGACGTAAGGAGGGCGCTTGACAAAAAGGATACGGTACTGGTAGACGTCCGCTCCCCAAAGGAGTTCTCAGGCGAGATAACCGCCCCTCCGGAGTATCCTATGGAACACGCGCAGAGAGGCGGCCACATCCCGACTGCAAAAAACATCCCTTGGGCTACCGCAGTAAACGACACCGACGGCACCTTCAAAACCGTCGAGGAGCTGAGACAGAACTACGAGTCAAAGGGAATAACCCCCGACAAGGACGTGATCTGCTACTGCAGGATAGGGGAGAGATCATCCCACAGCTGGTTTGTCCTCAAATATCTCCTGGGATACCCGCAGGTGAGAAACTACGACGGCTCGTGGACCGAATGGGGTAATATGATTGGAAACCCAATCGAAAAATGATGAGGCAGGACAGGAACTTCCAGTCCTGCAAAAGGGGATTTTCTATGCCATACGTGACGGTCCGCTCGATTTTGTAATGGAGGACAAGACCAAACGGGGGCTTACCGTCCAGGAAAGATCGCCCGACGAAAAGTACGGCGTCGAATCAGAAAAGGGCATGATATACGACATGGATGGAATTGGGCACCGGGTGGGGATCAGGTGGTTTTTCCCAAAGGACAAGTATTCCCTCGAGCAAGTCCTGTGCCATGCCAAGGAAATGGATGAGAGATACCGCAAGATCCGTGAGGAAACATGCCCGGACTACTAGGAAGAGTTTTTAAGGACTTTTCGAACTACTAGAAATATGTCACTCCTCCTCAAGGACAAGGTTTACACGGTCCAGTCGGGGACTTCGAAGAGGGGGATTTATCCGCTGCACAGCTACAAGCTGGGCCTTTTCCGCCTGCCAATAAAACTCGAGGACAAGTACGAGATAGACTCTATCGTAAGCGGCTTCAAGAAGACATTCGTTATGGATCAGTTTGCAGACAGGATCTATGCTACTTACAGGTGGAGCGAGCAGAACATGCCGGATCCTGACGAGAGGGGCTACAAGGAAATTGCCTTGGAGGTACAAGTGGAGGTCGTGACTGGAGAGGTTGTTGACATGATTTACCAGATCTATCCTGTGGAAAAATACGGCGATGGCCTCTGGGTTAAGGACTACAGGAAAAAGGCAGATGCAAATGCCAAGATGATAATTGACACTATTTTACGTAACAGCGTCCTTGCAGACAAGATGGTGGAACACCTAGTCAAGACAAAGCAGGTAACGCCTGAGGCTGCGCTGAAGGAACTTGAGGAGATGACGCCGTTAGCCCAAATTGTTCCAAACGCCAAGCCAAAGCCCAAGCCGGCAACGCCGCCGCCCGGACAGGAGGCTCAACAGGTGGTCGAGGTCGAGACGCCCAGCGGTACAAAACCGGGCCCAATAGATGTGGAGTTCAAGAAGAAACTGAAGGTTACCGAGACGTTTACGGCGCCATCAAGCGGAGGCAAGATAAAGGTTTTCGGCCCAAGGAAGGGGAACGAGATCCTTGGAATCTGGGGCGAGTTTGTATCTGTGGATTTCGATATCTGCGTTGGAGACGGCGCATGCATCGATGCATGCCCAGTCAAGGTTTACGAGTGGGCCGAGTTCAAAGGAAACCCGTCATCTGAAAAGAAGCCACTCATGGCAAGGGAGGTTGACTGCATCTTCTGCCTCTCTTGCGAGAATGTCTGCCCGGTGCAGGCAATCAAGATCTCAAAAAGAGGCTAGCAGAACCGAATAACGGTAGGGCTATAAGGAATTGTGAGTTGAGAAACTCCAAATGCTGGTACACACAATACCGACCCCGCTGACGCAGTTCCTCTGGAACCTCTTTATCGGAATCGCCCTGATTATAACGCTCTACACCTGTAATTTCTATTACCTTGTTTTCCTCTCAAGGCAGAAAAGGAGAACAAAATCGGTCGAGCTCAAGGATACGCCAGTGGTTACGATACAGCTGCCAATCTACAATGAAAAATACGTCGCAGCAAGGCTTGTGAACGCCGTCTGCGCCCAGGACTATCCGAAGGAAAAGATGTTCATCCAAGTGCTTGATGACTCCGACGATGACACGTCGACAATACTTGAGGAGCTCGTAAACGACTACAAGAGGAAAGGTTTTGACATAACGCACGTGAGGCGCGGAAACAGGAAGGGATACAAGGCAGGTGCGCTGAGGCACGCGATGCACTCCGCAAAGGGAGACTTTGTTGCGATATTTGATGCAGACTTTATCCCGCCATCATGGTTCCTCAATAAGGCTCTCTCTTATTTCTGCAAACCTGAGATAGGGCTCGTGCAGTGCCGATGGGGACACGTCAACGAAAAGTATTCCGCACTCACGATGGCGCAGGCTCTCAGCCTGGACTTTCACTTTCTGATAGAACAAAAGGCGAAAAGCAACTCGCACCTGTTCATGAACTTCAACGGGACTGCGGGCGTGTGGAGAAGGGAATGCATCGAGGATTCGGGCGGATGGCACACTGCCACCCTGGTCGAGGACCTGGACCTCAGCTACAGGGCGCAGATGAAGGGGTGGAAGTGCGTCTTCATACCGGACATTGTGGTTGACGCCGAGCTCCCCGTCCAAATGAATGCGGCGAAGAGGCAGCAGTTCAGGTGGGCAAAGGGTTCCATCCAGTGCGCGATAAAGTTGCTCGGAGACGTCGCCATAAAGCGAATCCCGGTAGACACAAAGGTCCAGGCATTCGTCCAGCTCACTAGACATATCGCATTCCCGCTCATGCTTGCACAGTTCCTCATACTTCCAATACTTCTTGCATCCAAGATCAACCTCTACGTCGTAAACGGCCTCCCGGCACTTACCATAATTGCATACCTTGCCATGGGACCGTTTGTCTACATCATGATAATACGAGACCTTTATGACACGGGATGGAAGTCAAAGACCCTCTCCTACTTTTACATGGTATTCTATTCTGCAGGGATGTCGGTCAACAACACCGTGGCGGTCTTTGACGCCCTGTTTGGCAAGAAGAACGAGTTCCTCAGGACTCCGAAGTTTGGGATAGTGAACAAGAGCGATGACTGGAGGGACAAGGCATACGCCCTGCCATTTACCAAGACAACGCTACTTGAGATCTTCTTTGGCGTCTATGGAGTCATAGGCGTGTTCGTCGCCATCTTCTCGGGCAACCCAGTCTTTACCCCGATAATCGGAATTCAGACCATAGGGTTCTTCTACATCGCCTACCTCAGCATCAACCACTCGTCATTTAAGAAAGGCAAATCAAGAAATATACCCGCCCCGTCTGGTAATCAAAGAATGGCCAGCAGCTACTACAAGTTCGCAATGGGCGGAATCATGGGTCTAATAGTGCTTGGCGTAGTCATGGCGTTTGAGGAATATAACACGACAATTTATCCGCTGGACCAAGCAAGGGGAATCTTGGGAAGGATGGAGGCTTCATCGGACCCGCCTACCGTCCAGAGCGAACTCAAGCAGGTGAGCGCCCTGATACCGTCGCACGGCAACCCGGTATGGATCTTCCCCACCGAGGACACCGACTTTGGGGCGATGCAGGTTGATCTGCAGACGATGATGGGCACCGTTGACAAGATTGCCACGACATCTCCTGACAGCGCGGCATTCCACACTGGAATGGCCAATGTCCACTATGAGGCTGCAGAGATTTACACAAACCTACTTGACGCAACTCCATACATGTACGTGAGCATCTCGAACATGCTGTTTGGCTGCATCTGGGTCGGAGTAATAATCGGAATCTTTGCGGTACTCAAGAGAAAGAGAGAGCGCCTGAGAACCTACGACGTAGAGGAATAGGCCTACTGTATATTCAGGTCGTGCCTGACCTCATCCACGGCCCTTATCCCGAAGAGATCGCGAACCTGCTCCATCCTTACCGACTCCTTTACGAGGTCGGCCCCTATCTCTGTCACTAACATCCTGAACACGTCGGTGAACCTAATCTCCCACCTATCGGCGCAGTCAAGTATCTTCGAAACAGCCCATTGCTTCACCTCCATCGGCAAGGGCATCTTGGTCTCGGCCTCGATGGAAAGCCTGTCAAAGAGGTTTATCATGTCCACCGTCTGGGATACCATCTTCTGTATGTCGTCAATGGTGCCATACTTTGACTCGGCCCTCATTCGTATATTGGACTGGTACTCGGAGAGGCGCAGGAGCCCCATAACTTCCCGAGAGGTGCTCTGCGACGTCTTGTGGGTGATACTTCGAATCTCGTTTATCTGCTGCGAAATGTCATGGGTGGTCTTGTTAAACTCTGAAATCGAGGCAGAGTTCCTGTTCATCATCTCTGCAAAATCAGAAATCTTTTCCTCCATCTCCTTTGTCTTTCCAAGTACGTTTTCCCTGAAGCTGCTAAACTCGGCATTTATGTTTCGGATGTCGTTGCCCAGAGACCCGAGCCCGTCGGTCCTCTTTATCAGAGAGTCAATTTCCGCGCCGACGTTCCTTATCTGAGAATCAAGGACGTTGAGGGGCTCCGTCTTTTCAACCACCTTGCCAACATCTGCCCGGAGGCTCGCTATGTTTTCCTCTAGGTTGGAGACCTTCTCGGCCCTCTCAGCCATGGCCTCGGTGTTCCTCTTCACCTTGTCAATCTCCTCGCGAAGTCCAGAAAGCGACTCCGCCTTGGCCGCAAGCTCGCGCGTGCTTTTCTTGACCTCCTCGATTTCAGGTCCGATGTTTGAAAGCAATTCGGCATTGGAGGATGCGCCCTTTATCTCCTCGCGGATCTTCTCGGTCTTTTCCGAGATGTGCATGATCATCTTCGTGTTGTTCCTAATAGAGTCAAGGTTGTCATTGACGCTTTTCATCAGCTTTTCAACGTCTGGGATCTCCTCCTGCTTCTGGTGAATCTTGGTAACCTGGTCCTGCAGCCTGCCTATCTGGTCGTTTATCTTCTCGATGAGGTTCGAGTGCGCCTTTACCTGGCTCATCCCGTGGAAGAGCCTTTGGGTGTCCTCCTCCAGTATCCCTATCTGCCTTGAGGACTTTTGTATCTGGTCAAGCGACGAGTTCACGCCGTCAATCATACTCTTCAATGAGATCAGAATCTTCTGGTTTTCCGTGAAAATTTTCGACATTGTCTTTACTTCGGAGGCCAGCACCTGCGTTGCCTCGGAGATCGAGCCCATCTTTTTGAGCGCGTCTGAAATTGGATCCTTGGGAGCCCTCTTGGACTCACGCTGTTTTGCCTGCTTCACTTTAGTTTACAACAAACATAACCGATAAAAAAGTTCGGTTTTATTTTGTTAAAAAAATGGTCAGAATTAGTTGTTGACAAGTTCGGGATCGTGCAGGACCTCGTGAAAAGTCTTTTCAACTAACCCGTTAGCAGTCTCAAAGAACTGTTTTGGGCAGAATTCACAGCTTAACATGGTATACCGTACCATACGGTACTATTAATAGTGAGGTAACTGTAGTATTACCTACTTTTTCTCCAGTTTGAGCGAGGCGGAGTTTATGCAGTACCGAAGCCCCGTGGGCGCAGGCCCGTCGTCAAACACATGCCCCAGGTGTGAGCCGCATTTACTGCAAAGGACCTCAGTCCTTTCCATGCCGTAACTGGTATCTGTCTCGCTCCTGACGTTGCCCCTTACGGGCTCCCAAAAGCTTGGCCATCCCGTGCCAGAATCAAACTTTGTATCCGAGTTGAAAAGGTCAGCCCCGCAGCATTTGCACTTGTAGGTCCCCCTGTCCTTGCAGTCGTAGTATTTTCCGGTAAAGGGGGCCTCGGTTCCCTTCATCCTGCATATGGAATATTCATCGGGAGTGAGCTTGTCCTTCCAGGCCTCTTCTGCCATCAAACCTAATGGGGGCCCCTTAGGATATTAATTTTTGAAAAGGTCGTAATTGGGAAGGCGGCCCTTCAAAAAGCAGTCAGATACCCCAGGTATAATTCATCATAATCAGAACACCCGATCATCATTCTGCAAGCATCCTAGCCCTGAGTGCCTTATAATGTGACCGATCGCAGGCCCTGCCGCAGGCCTGCAAAGATAAGATTTTTTCACCAAATTGTCGGTCTGGACTACGCTTGGGATTAAATAAAATTTCAGGGATTCATATCCATGAAAGAGGAGGTTCTCCAGAGCATAGGATCTGCCGGAGTCCAGGGCATAAAGAAGGCAGAATTGAAGAAGACCTTTGGCAAGGAATCTGACGACATACTTGAAGGCCTTGCAAGGGAGGAAAAAATATTCATCGAGAAGAAGGGGGCTGCCTATTTTGTCTGGACAAGGGACAACTACATTCTGCATCTCACCGAGAACGATCCCAAATTCAAACTAATACTAAACATGCTTGTAGGCGTAAGCCATTCCGTGGCGAGGCTAAAGGACCACACCCAGAACCTGAGGGAGGAGATGGAAAGGATATCACTCCAGGACGACGAGGGTCGCATTTCAGACTTTGAAACGGTATTTGACAAGTGCCTGAGGGAGGCGGGAACCTCAATTGGATGGACGCCCTTCTCAAAGGTTAGGGAAAAGATATGTCAGGCAGGCGACCTCTCCCGTGAAAGGTTCTACCTCCTTGCGGGGGACCTTGTAGAAAGAAACCGGGACAAGTATGAGATCTCGACCGGAGGCCAGGAGGGAATAGTCATACGGGGAATGGTCCATGGGTTTGTGAGGTCTGTATGATGTACGCGTACGGACTTGAGGCAAATCCATATCCAAGCAGCCCGACCCCGACTGAGAAGGATGCAAGGATACTGGGCGGCAAGAGGCACAAAGAGGCCAAGGGCGCAATTGTCCAATGCATAAAGGAACTTAACGGAAAGATTCAGGGGAGGGACTGCGCCGACAACGACTTTAGGGTAATCACCGTAATCCAGGATGTAGGCTCGGGAAAAACACACCTTGCGCTGCATATAAAAAATCTCAAGGGACATTACAACACCGAGTGCTCCTTTGTGGACCTTTCCACGATATCCCCAAAGACCATGCCGGGCATCTACAACGCCATTATCAAGGGGTTTGACAACGGCTTTTTCGTCGAGCTTCGAGCCAAATTCCTCTCATACATAGGCGAGAGGGCCGAGCAGGGAGACGGATCCGCAAAGAAAGCCCTCAACTATACCATGATGAACAGGCTTACCGGCATGACGGTAAAAGAAAAGGTGGCAGACATCATATCCGGAAAAGAGGTGCCACCGGTGGAAGGCCTGAAGCAGTTTCTGGTCCAGCGATTCAGCTACCACGAGGCGGCATTCATCAGGAGCGTCATCACCAACTCCTTCGAGGCAGTACAGAACCTGGAGGAAATGATTGGGATGGTTTCTGCCCTCTCCAGACTTTCACACCGATTCCTAGGGAAGATTACGCTTTTGGAGGTAGACGAGTTTGACGGTAACAGGGACTCTATCGAGTTTGTAAAGGGAGTGATAAACTCGCACCTCCCGGCTTGCGTGCTCTTGATAATCTCGACACCCTCGGGCTATGCGGAGGTACAGGGAGCCAATTCCTCGGTCTTTGACAGGCTTGAGAAGGCAAACTACAAGATTGACCTTGCAGGGTCGAACTCAAAGGAGGAGCTTGCGGAAATTGCAGCCGAGTACATCAGGCACAACGACAAGCACGGAAGGTTTACGCGGCAGATGGAGGACGAACTGGCAGGAAAGATCCAAGTCCTATATGAGGAATTTCCGGAGTTTAGAAGCGTAAGGTCCGTCATCAACATCCTTTACCACTCGATGGAAAAGTCGTCGCAGATGGGACTTGACAAGGTCGATGAGGGCACAATTGACGACGCAATAAGACAGACGTATCCCGGACTACGGGTCCGTGGAAGCATAATGGACGTTCCAATCTCCGACTTTATCGCGATAAGGAACAACTTTGGGGCGCCGTCCTCAGACAGGGATCTAAGGGAGGCGGTGCGCAACCTGACAAGCCTTGCCGAGGAGATGGGAAGCATATCACGGATAGAAAACCAAAACCTTCCGCTAGACATCCTGTACCAGGATCCCTACGGTGCAAGGGTCGGCCTTGTAGTGGTTACAGGCACGGACGGAAAGGAGAGCCTCGAGGGCCTTTCCAACATGGCAAAATCCGCGGTGGTTGACAAGCTCGTAATCCTGACCGACAAAAGGATACCCAGCCCATACAACGCAACTGTGGTAAACGTCGACAAGTCAAAGTTGGTCGATCTGCTATACTTTAGCAGCAAGTACAATGACAAAAAAATTGGCCAGTCAGACAACGCCCGGGCCGAGATGCTCGCAAAGACCCTCTGCATAATATAGCCTCTCTACCTTTTTAACGCAAGGAGGATCCTTCCGAGGTATGGGTGATTCAGAGCTTGACAGACTCATGGCCCAGCGGCACAGGGACTTTACCCTTTTTGACTTTGAGGGGAGGAAGGTCCCGTGCCTCATCATGGAGGAGGCTCGGTTCGATGAGCTGATGAAGGCGATTGCCGGAAAGCCCGTCTCGGTTGAGACAAACCTGAACATCCTCCAGGACGGGCTGGGCCACGTGTTTGTGAGGATAACCATGACGTTCTCGCAAGGGCATCTTGAGGAAAAGGTCCTGCTTTATGCAAACGAATCATTCGAGTTTTTCGAGGCCCTGGGAGAGACCTCGATGCTTGCGCTCTCATCACCACGCTCTGCATATGGCAGCACAAACGTCTTCATGATACAGCTCCCAAAACCGGAAAGGACCGAGAGCGCACTTGAGATGATAAGAAAAGGACTCAAAAAGGAGTAACACCTGCGGGACATGCAAAACAAAAACCGTCTGTCCTGACGCACAGCGTGTGTATCAATTTCGTATGCGGTTGCCGGGATTTGAACCCGGGTCGCGGAATTGGCAATCCCGCATATTAACCAAGCTGTACTACAACCGCTCAATCGATTTAGAAATTTCTAGTCTATTAAAGGGTATGTTTCAACACGCAAATTTTTAACACTGAAATGTCATGTAAAAGCGTGAACCCGCAGCTGGAGGAGAAGGTCAAGCAGAAAATAAAAGAGGTCACGGAAAAATCGGACGAGATACTGCGGATCATAGGGTCCCTTGACGACCTGCGGACCCGCTCGGATTCGTTTGCATTCGGCATCGCGGTGGGCAGGCTTTACAACTCGTTCTATTACCAGTGCAGGAGGATACTGAAACGGGACCCAACAGAGGATGAATTTTCAGAATTTCTTGAGATGCTTGGAAAGAGGCAGAAGGAAATAGTTGACGCGCTAAGACTTGACTAGCGGGGCCTTGAGCGCGATAATCTTGATTGTAGGGGTAACTGGAAGCTTTACTGCGGCACCATGCATCGCTTTTTTTGCAGCCTCAAGGTGTTCCTTTTTCACAAATGCCTCCATGAGTATCTGGCCCCTGTTGACCCTTGCGGCGAGGCTTATGGCCTTGCCAAAGGCACCCCTCATCCCTTCCTGAAGCCTGTCTGCACCTGCAGTGGCAATCATCTTGTTCTCTCTGAGAAGGATGTGCGGGTAAATCCTGAGGTTTGAAAAGTATCCTGTCTCGCCGGCAACCTGCTCGATTGCCTTGTTGGCAGCAAGCCTTGCAGACTCTATTGCCATGTGCCTTACCTGGGCCTTTTCATTGGAAAGCAGCTGGATGCAGTAATCGTAATCGGCGTCCCTTTTGCCGCCGGAGAACTTGGCAATTTTTATCTGTGGCTTACCCTTGATGAATTCCTTCCTCGTATAGGGCTGGCCATTACCTGTTCGATAGTTTGCTCCGTGCATAAGAACACTTTTCCATCCTTATTTTAGCCCCTTATTTTAACCGTAAGTTCCACTCCGGCAGGGCCGTTCCTGTTGCCCAAATCCGGACCGTAGACAAATGGAATAATGTTATATTGTGATCGGATAGACAAAACCCCTAATGTCGGAACTAGAGTCCAAGGTCGAGGGGGTACTTGTAAAGGACCATGCACTGGTAAATGACCGGGCGATGCAGCAAAGCCTAGAGCAGAAGGGCTTCGGAGAGACGATGAAGGAAAAGTTCTACCTCAAACCTTTCGAGTCGCTCTACCTACTTTATGTCGACAAGCTGAGGCTCCTCAAGGGAAAGCAGGAGGTAAAATTCGACCATCTGATGGAGGAGTGCATCCGGCACGACGCGGAGGCCTTTACAAAATTCCTGATTTATCGGGACCTGAGGACCAGGGGGTACATCGCAAAGGACGGATTCGGATTTGGCTCCGACTTTCGGGTGTACGAAAGGGGGCAGTTCGGCGAGAAAGGGGCAAAGTATGTAGTATTCGGCCTCTCGGAGGGAAGAAGGCAGAAGGTGGGACTATTGCAAAAGCAGATAGAGCAGATTGTAACGATGGGCAAGGAGCCTGTCCTTGCGGTGATTGAGAGAAGGGGCGAAGTAATTTACTACAAAATTTCAAAAATCCAGTTTCTCCAGAACAAGGACCAGCCCGGGTTTTCAAACATCGAATTTTAAATATGGTGTGATTGCTTGAAACAGCAAATGGAGTTCAAGGAGATCTACTGCTTCAACTGCAAGAAGGTCCTGGGAAGGTACAGCGACAAATACTTCACGGACCAGAAGATGGGTGAGATCATAAAGGCAAACCACTCCACGCATGTCTATGAGGGCCACGAGATAGTGGTAAGACGGGTCACCGTCTGAACGCGCGTCTGCAAATAGCGTGTTTCTCTAGGGACGAATTCATCGGAACCGTTTTATATCTCACAGAGATCGTCTGATCCGTTGAGACTCTCGCTGGTCCTAGTTCTCGGGTTGGTGCTGTCCATCGGAACGCTGCAGTTTGCCCATGCCACCTCTGACATTACAATATCAAGTCCAGCAACCGTTGACACGACAGGCCACGGCATCACAAGCTACGGCGTGGGACAGGAAATTGGAATCCAGTCTGTGCTTGCAAACCAAGGAACCCAGAACCAGAAATTCAGTTACATAGTTCAGGTGATGGACCAGGATGGCGTCACAGACTTTTTCGGCGCAACCTCTGCCTCGATGCTCGGCAACCAGTCGTTCACGGCGACCCAAGTGTGGATTCCAAAGGCGACAGGAACATATACGGTACAGGTCTTTGTGTGGGACAGCCTTGCTTCTGCAATTCCTCTCACCGATGTCCTCCAGAAGCAGATAACGGTATCCTAACCGTGCCAAAGCACCCGAATTCGGATTTAAGTCTTAGGCAGGATTTTTCAGTGCAAATCCTCAGCATCTCTTAATTAAGATAGCCTTTTCCTTCCTGTGATGCCAGACGAATCTTGCAGGTCCTGCGGCGGAGATCTCAGGTCACACCTGCAGTGTGAGGAATGCCGTAAGCCGGTACAAAAGGTCTGCCAGGCCTGCAACGCGCTTACCCGTAAGCAGTTCCATGCCGGTTGCGAAAGAGGGGGCATGCCGTTGAGCCCCACATTACAAAAAGGTGTCAACCAGTGCATCCTTGAAACCGTGGAGAATGGGCACGCAAGAAGGATCTTTCCGGTACGACCATTTGCCCTGATGGTGGGAACGGCGGCTTTTCTCGTACTGTATATTGCATTTGCCACTTATCCGGATCTGCTCCAGACCCATGCTGCAGAGACTGGAATTGTAGACCAGGAAGACGTTCCGGCTCCGCAGGCAAGGTATGACGTTGTACCGCGCGATATTATGCAAAACTGCCTTGCATACGGAAGTGGCGAGTCTGTGACCGTGACATGCCCAACTGAACAGGGGTACGTTTACAAGGCAATATTGGAAATGCCAAAGGACCTTGCAGCAAGGTTTTCCGACGCAGTCTTTTCAATCAGGGGGGTTTCCGTTGCAGAAAATTCTGACGGGACGGTAGCCCTAAAGTACGAAAATGCCAACTATGTGACCACCTTCTTTGCAAGCTAGCCTAGAATGCACCGCTCGCAGTCGCAGGATATGCTGTCGTCCTCCTTTGCCAGGCACTTTGAGTGCTGCCCTGCCTGGCACTGGACGCAGATGGACTCGGTGTTCTCAAGGTTCGAATATTTTTTGCTGCCGTCAAAACCAAATCCTCCGTCCCTTGGGCCTACCATAGGTAGCATATCGGCTGGGTATGTTTTAGACCTTTAGGATCAGGCGCGGCAGGTCTGGCCGCAAGCCCTATGGCAGGCCTGACAAGGCATTCAATCCCATTCTTCCGAACCTGACCTCTCATGAAAGTTGAGGCAGCAGCGGCATTCAAGCCTGACGCAGTCAGACTCTCTGTTGTGGTTGCACAGGCCGCACTCGCAATGCCTGGTCACAGATTCTGAGGCATACATTTCTTGATCTTCATGCTCCTTGCACTCGCTTAATCTCTTTCACCGTTCTCATTGATGATAATCATATCGCATTCTTATTACAACTGCGATGCCCAAGATACCAAATTGCGCACGATCCAACTCTTCCTGATATTGTCGCTCGCGGTAGTGCTCTCCTGCCTTGCCCCCGCGTACGCAGTTTCGTTCAACTGCGTACCATACTTTAAGACTGGAGCTCCGTCTCCACAGGCAATTTCAAACATAACGGAAATTCCAAACGCCACGCAGGAGCAGTGGTGGATAGTAGATTGCAAGGCAATACCTGTAACCCTGTCCACCGACAGGCTTTCCTATGAAAGTGGTGACACCATAGTTGCCTCAGGGACCGCGGTCAACACCCCTGCGGGAATTACGATGGGGGTAAGGGTAATGGCGCCCAATGGGAACATTGTGAGGGTTGACCAGGCAACGGTCGGCCCGGATGGTACATTCACAACCAGAATAGTCACCGGTGGACCCCTGTGGCAGCAGGCAGGAATGTATTCCATACAGGCTACGATGGTAAACACGCAGAAGAGCGCAAGCTCGGAATTCTATTTTTCAGGCCCTCCAGCCCTGCCCTACAGCTCATTCATCCCGATAACAAACACCAACAAGACTCTATCATATACCATTGTAAACGGTAATGTCAGCTCGGCCACAATAGATGCCTACATGAGGTCGCTTACAATCGGGTTCCATGCATCGGGCAAGGGAGTGCTTACCATCGACCTTCCGAGGACCCTCATAGACTCAAAGGGGGCAAACCAGACCGACCTTGACTTTGTAGTGACATCAGACGGCAAGGTGCCCGCGTTTGAGGAGACAAGGAACGCCACAACTAGGGACCTTGCAATTCCCTTTGAGGCAAACATGACGCAGATAAGGATAATCGGAACTCAGGTAATCCCTGAGTTTGGATCCTACTCAGCCGCAGTGCTGGCAGTACTGGTAACGGTACTGATTGCAGTGGGGTTGGGAAGGTCTGGACGTCTGAGCTACCCGGGCCCATAGCCGGCAAGGAAAAATTTTCAAAATGGCTTTGTGGATTCCGATACAGGAGGATCTAAAACTCGGCCCGCTTCATTTTGGAGCCGCATCTTGGGCAGCTTGATCCTTTGAACCTGTTGTTGCAGGCAAGGCAGGAATACCTGAAGCCCTGGCCCATTCCAATGGATCCGCCTCCGCCCAACCCGTTCATCCTCTGAAGGGCCCGGTTCCTCATGATGAGAGGATAGAGGGCAAAAAATGCAAGAGCTGCAATCAGTCCGTAAGGCCAAGGAAGGATCATCTGCAGCCCTATACTGATTGCAAGAGATACAAATATCGATATCAGGTATGACTTGTAGTTTATCAACGGGTATAATTTACCCGAACGGTAACTTAAGTGTAGAGTAACAAGGTTAACCACCCGATGACAACGAAGTGAAAAAAATCCCCCGGTTGCCACGTTTCCGGGTATCCAAAGGCATCCGGCCTGCAATCAGTCACGGCTGCTGTTACTGTTTCCCCCAAATTAAAAAATGAGGGCTTTGCGCAGGCCTACCTTCGCCTTATGGCTGCCCAAACCCCGACGCCTGACATGGCGCCTACGATGGACATCCCCGCAATCCAACCTGGCACAGCCAGGGGACCATGAGGGTCATCCGAGTTGGTATACCCAACGGGATTGCTTGGCGTAGACTCTTGCGCATAGGCAAGGTGCATTGCTGAAAAGGTCAACCCGAGGAAAAGGAAGACCAGCAACGGGCCTGCCTGTCTTGCGGCTCGAAAGACATGCAACTTCATGATGTAATTTTTGTCATGAAAAAATAAAAATCAAAAGTATTCAATGCAATACAAAGTGTGACAAGAAAAATTCCAATAGGTAAGGCATGGGATTGTTCCCAATACCAGCCTGTCTACATGACCGCACTTTAGCCATTCGTGCCTAGCTGCATGATTCTGGTCGTTAAAGTGCCGCAAATAATTAAAAAAATTTCAGATTATTTCGTGGAACAACCTGAATTGTCTTTGAGGCCTATTCGCCGTATCCCGGGTCCGCCTTGCCAGTGATTTTTACAATGTCTTTGTCAGAGGCTATCTCCTTTAGTCTGCCCATCTTCATGCGGCCTACTATGTGCACGGAATTTTCCCTGTCGGCATACTCTGCCTCTACCTCGCACCGGGCCCGCAGATTTGACATCTTCCTGTCGAGGTCGCTGCCCTTCCTGTACTCTATGACTGCACTGACATCCGGCTCCGACATGTCCTCGGCTGCAAGTTTTCTTTCCAGGTACATGACTCTGTGTGTAAGGTTGGGGTCGACGTTTGGAACGGCCTGCTTTAGTCTGGCTATGTAGTCTTCGTATATAGATTCCACATCTTGTGACATGTCTCTACAAACCACAAAATATTATTTAAAAAAGGCCAAGAATCTCAAACGTGATAATCAAAGCAAACCAATACCGCTGTGCGGGACTGGTCAAACCAACAGTCTTGCTGGGATGGTCAGCATGTGTCATACTATTAGGAAATTTAGGTGCTCCCGCCG
>JAJPGU010000026.1 GCA_021325615.1 Nitrososphaerota archaeon
GTGAGCACCTCGGCTGGCAGAGTGTGCGTTCTTGATAACCCGTCAGTTGCGGAGAGCGTTTCAATCAGTGTCTGCGGCGGGATGGTGTGCGTCCTGTTTACTGCGTCCGTTGCGGAGAGCGACTCGGAAAGCATCTGATTGACTAGGTGAACTGTCGAGGCGGTGTCTGTTGCCGAGAGGGATTCCCCAAGTGTCTGCGGTGGTATGATGTGGGTCTTGTTTACTGCGTCCGTTGCGGAGAGCGACTCGGTGAGTACCTGCGGCGGGATTACGTGCGTCGTAGACAGGCCTTCTGTTGACGACATTGACTCGGTGAGTACCTGCGGCGGGATTACGTGCGTCGTAGACAGGCCTTCTGTTGACGACATTGACTCGGTAATTACTTTTGTAGTTGACACACCCGCCCTTGGTACCGCAATAGCAACCCAGGACCACTTGGCACCGCTCGTTGTCCAAGAGTATCCCATGGAGCTGGTTGGCGGGTTCTGGTAGCTGGATGCTCCCGTTAGCGAGGCGCTTGTAGAAAGTGGCGTAGACCCAAGCCTTTCATTATTTGATGCCGTCGGTGCAACTGCCGACCCGTCGCCGCCGTTTATCGCAAAGGAATCAATGTTGTAGTTGGCAGAACCGCTCTGCGTTATGGCCTGGCTCATGCTAGTACCCGTGGAGCCGCTCGTTGATGCATACGCAGTCGGGTTTATGGTCTGGCTTACGCCGTCAAGGACGTACAGGCTTGCAACGTACTGGGCCGTGCCGGAGCTTGTGTTTACCGTTACCGTGCCGCCGGTTGCAGCCGTTGGATTCTTGCAGTACCAGATTTCTGCGTCTATTGTGTTTGTCCTTACCGCAGACTGGGTGAAGGTGCACCCGCCCCCGGACCATGTCGGAGAGTTGATTCCGGTGCTCACTGTGCCGCTGCTGAGGGCTATACTGAGGACAAGCTCGTTGTTTGTAGCATATGACGGCACCGTAACGCCGCTTAATGTAAACGAGTTGCTCGAAACCGTTCCGGAGGCTGAGATCACCGGGTTCTGAATGGAGATGGTAGGAGGCGAGGTTACCATGCCGTCCGTGGAAGAGAGTGTTTCCTGAGCCGTCTGGGTACTGCTGTAGATCCTAGATAAGGCATCGGTTGAGGTCATCGTCTCAGGTAGCGTTCTTACATAGGTTGCGTTGAGCTTTATTGCGTCGGAGCTTGTGAGGGTTTCGGTCAGCTTCTCCGTTACTCCATAATTTGCAGTTACTGTTTCGGCCGCATTTGGCATTGTGAATGATGTTGGGTTTGCCGAGGTGCAAGTACCGGTGGTACATGTGGACTTTACCCAGGTTTCCGAAATGCTAGGAGAGGTGATCCAGATAAAGTGTACCGCGGTATTAGAGGCCACACTTCCTACTCCTGACCCCAAGCTGCTCTTTTTTACCTGAGTCTGCCCTGCTCCTCCCGATAGTTTGGGGGTACAATTAGCTGTACAAAAATCTGCAACGACTGTGGTTGTAGCAATGCTGGAGTCACTCGATATCATCGGAGCTTTGAAAGTTATTGTATTCCCTGGCCCCGCCGGATCAACCGCAACAAACCAAGATCTCGCCTCGTTAAAAACTTGACCTGACCCATATGTTATCTGCACTGGTCCTAACGAGTAGAGTTGGGGGTACTGCAGCGGCACGGAATAAGTGTATTGTACCAAAGTATTGTCTCCCACAAGCCCTCTGTTCCATGTCAACATCTTGGTGTCCCCCACTGTTTGGACTTTGGCATCGGTTGTTACGTTGAAGACAGACGGCACGGATTCCTGGATTGTTACGTTACCAGCTCCTTCGAGGGATGTGATGTTTATCCTTACTGTATAGAGGTTAGGGTCGTCAATAGGGTCAATCTTAGAATCTGCAGTCCTGATAATGTCAAATGCATACGAATTCTGCACCAAGAACGAGGTGTTGAAGGTAGCTACTCCGGACGGGTTCTGGGCAGTTATCCCTACGGTATAGTTCCCCTCAGGACCGGTCTGATACTGGGCATCATAGAGTCCACACTGCAATTCCGGCGTAATTCCGTTGCCTGACGAGAGGCTGGCAACCCCGTTTGGACCTTTGATATCCATTGATATGTTCGCGTTGCATACGGAATGTCCTCCGTTGTCCAATACCGCTATGGTAAAGTTTGCAGTCTCGCCAGGCCTGTAGATGCTCTTCTGGGTGTTTGCCGAGACCAGGCCCCATGTGAACTGGTCCTGGATGGTATACGTCTTGCCGTCCCTTTCCAGTTTAATCACAACCCTGTAGAGGCCGGGCTTGCCATACCTGTGAGACCCCAGCTTGATGTCAAACTTGCCGTCCCGAAGCTTCTGGAAGGTGGACTTGAGGGGGACCACGCTGCCGTCGGGGCCGATAACGCTGATTGTTATCTTGCCATTGTGCCCCTTCCAGCCTCCCGTTTGCATTTCTCCCGGCGAGTCCGCAAGGGGCCTCTTGAACTTCTTGAGGTCAGAGGATGCAAAGTACTGGAACTTGAGCTCGGGGTTCTCGGTAATGAGATAGCTGTCCTTCGTGTTTGCGACGGAGGTGGTAACTGGTATGGCAGTGTCGTTGGTGCTGTTTGCAAGGGTCGAGTTTGCAAGCGTACTATTAAGGACGGAAGTGGCGTTTGAGAACCCAAAGGCTATCCCCTGGGTGGAGTTGGCAAGCGTACCATTCTGTATAGGGGTGGAGTTGGCAAGCGTACCATTCTGCATAGGGGTGGAGTTGGCAAGCGTACCATTCTGTATAGTGGAATTGGATGGAGCCTTTACAGGCAACGGGCTAGGCAGCTGGACGGGAGCCGTGGAGTTTTCGGAAAGCGGGTTGCTCTGGTATAGATAGGCAATCTGGGAGGGGCTTAAGAGCGACCCGTAGAGGTTTACGCCCTCAATTGATCCCGAGAAGAGGTTGCTTGGGGTCCCCCTGTCTCCCATGTAGGCTCCTATGAGCACGTCGGCCTTGGAGGAAAGGTCGTTGACGGTCTTTGTCGTGAGCTGCCCGTTTAGCGCAATCGTGGGAACGCCGCTAAGCTGCCCGGTCGCCTCCTGCCTGCCGTTGACATAGAGCGTTATGGTGGTGCCGTTGAACGTAGAGGCAAGGTGCGTCCAGTCCTGCGGTATGGTGCTGTTGGATGTGATCGTGTTCCACCTTATACCGTCAAACACGGAGAAGAAGGCGGTCTTGGCAGGCGGCATGTTATTGTTGATTCCAAGTATGAAGGTGTCTCCCTTGCTTATCACGGTAAACTGGGAAGAGCCCTGGCTGTAATCGGGGTTGACCCATGCAGATAGCGTGAGGTCCGAGAGGTTTGCAGTAGAATTGACGTTCTGTTTGAGGTAGCCGTTCCCGTCAAGCTCAAGCGAGGTGGTACCGGATGAGTTGCCGACCTGCGCGTCCCCGACCGATGTAGAGCTGATGTTGGCGTTTGAAAACTTCCACGAGCTAATAAGCCCTGGCAAATTGCTTGACGAGTTTGTCGAGTTTCCTTCCCGCGTGGAGTTGGAGAACTTGTTGAATGAAAGGTTGCTTGTAGCGTTTGAGAATCCTGTGACCGACAGGGTCGAGTTGGAATTTGCGGTGGCGTTTGAGAACTTGTCGAACGAAAGGTTGTTGCCCTGGGTACCGTTTGAAAACTCGCTGAATCCAAGCTTCGACGAGTTGCCAGACGTGTCGTTGGCACGGTTGCCTGTGTTGTTCTGCTCCCCTCCCCTGTCCGCATACGCTGCAGAAATGAATCTTGGATAAAATGAAAACGGCGTTGCAAAGGCCGACGAGGCTATTATCACAATAAAGAATACGGACAAGATTTTGCGGGGATTTGAAATTCTGAATTTTTCATTTTCAGATTTTGCCAAGATGAATCCCGAAAGGGGAATTAGGATCAGAAAGACTAGCGGATCTTTTGGATCTATGGTGTCATGCGCAACCTGCCATGCCAATTTTTCTACCGCGTATGTCTCCGTAATTATTTTCGAGCCTGAAGGCAACGCTCCCGAAATGATTGCGCCGTAATTTCCAACATGACTGGCATGAAATGATCCCTCCAATTCGTTTTCAAGGCCTGACACAACATTAGCCAGATCTTGTCCTGGATTTTTTAACAGGGTCGATGGAGTGACAGTCTCCTGATGATTCCATTCGGAAATATTTGATGCCTCCTTTCCGTGTACCTTTATCCTGGTAAGATCAGATATCCTATCAAGTGTTGCCTGGAACTCGGAGGTTCTTTTTACAACCGAGAACATGCCGTTGCTGTTGTTGCCTAGTTTTATCGACATGCTTTCAGACAGATTTACCTGAATCTGGGTGGACGACTTTACAAGCTGGGAGGCCTGGTTCTGACCCGGTGGTTGGTTAGATTCTGCCACTCCAACATTTTCAGAAAGGTTGACGGTGATGGATTTTTTGGCAGGTGACTGGGTGTGGATGACCACGGCATCACCAGCCTTGAGTGGCACCTGCGGTAAATACGGTACACCTGTCACCGACTCGGCGTTTGCAATGCTCAGCGAGGTCGTCATTGCCAGTACAAGAAGTATGGCAACGGACGGCTTCCAGAGTCCCCTGTTTGTCATTATATATACGGTCGTTCGGACAATCTTAAGACGAATGGAAATAGGACGGCCCTTGCCGATCCGAATTGGCAGATTGCCACCTAGGCGGTGCCATTCTGGAATGGGCCTTTTTTGAGATTTTGTCCCGTACCGGCTCTCCAAATACCCCGGCCAAGTTTTTCACCATGCCAAGAAATCTTTCACGATCCGGAATTCCCCCCAGGTAACGGGCAGGTTCTCTCAAAATAATCCGGTTCCAGCAGCCTTCAAAACTTTATCCCGTACAATCACTTGAAAATATTCGTAACTGGCTATTAGCCAGAAAACTTGTTCAAATTATTTTCTGTCTTGGTGGTGGTCCCTTTCATCAGGGTTCCCTACATGCCATCCATCGTGCGGGGGTGGCAGGTTCGAGTTTTCCACCTCTACGTCCCCCTGGGTCACAGGTCCCGGATTGGAGTAGGTCTGCGTTCCCGACTTGTTGAAGACTTCTATCTGGAAGACGTCAGGCAGGGGGCTCTTGTCAGCCCTGTCCTGCACCGTCACTGAAAATGTAAAGCCTCCTGTCCCGTTCACCTTTGCTTGGCCCGTGAAGGTTGCCGATCCGTCCGTGTTGGCAGAAAGGGTCAGTATCGTGGTGCTCTGCAGATCAATCTTTGCAGACTGGTCGTGGTACTGCAGTCTTCCCTCCAAGTTGCCGTTCCTGTCCCGGACAGATTGTACGTCAAATTCAAAAGTCTTGCCCTTTCCTACAGACCCGTGGCCATGGGTCGACGCAACATGATAGTCGATATGGTTTGACGACCCAAGCGGGAACCCGTAGTCGAGATTGACTACCGAGTCCTTCTCCACGTGAATATCAGATGCAATGAATGCGCCGACTGCCGTAGCGCCCTGGTCAAGGTGGATTTCCTTCAGCGAATAGACGTTTGCATATATGATTGATGATCTTCCAATATGCACTTGCTGTCCCACATAGAACAAAATCTTGGATGCATCAATGTTCGAAGTGCCCGAGTTTATTGAAACTCCCTTTCCTCCCTCCATCGCATCCCCGACGTGGATTGTAGTGGGGCCGTCAAATACCAGTGATGCGTTGTTGCCAATTGTCAGCGAGTCAAGCGTGTAGTTGCCGCCTGCAAACTCAAGTGTCGCCCGTGCTCCCACCTTCACGTTTCCATAGGTCAGGGGTCCTGCCGGCAATGCCATTGTACCGGAGCTGTGCACGGATACGTCCTTTGCGCCGCTGACGTGCGTTGCAGGGAAGAATGCAGGCAGTGAGACATAGAACGAGGAGGTCTTGTTTGGTGCTTCCATCGAGGTTCCCTCGTTGTGCAGGGTCCTAAAGTAGAAGGCCTGGTAAACCGTTGCGTTTTCCTCAATGTGCACGTTTGTGCCTACAATTCCAGAGTTTGGAAGCCTCGAGTTTTCCTCGATGTGGATCTCGCCGTTTACCGGCTCCTCTCCCACATTTCCGCAGTTCACCTTGCCCGAATCCTCAAGGTGAACTCCCCGTATTCCGAACATTACGTAGCTTCCAATCATTCGTATATTTTCAGGACTTGGTGTCTGGCTGCACGATTCAAGTTGTACTACAGGCGTTACTGCCGATGCAGGCGGTGATGAAAGCGGTGACGTTCCGCCGGAGTTTGTCGCAACTATCTCGTAATAGTAGGTCGTTGACGACGCAAGTCCGGTATCGACAAACGTGGTGGTAGCGGAAGTTCCAGCCCTGAGGTTGAATGGTCCTGAGGGGCTGGTGGAGCGGTATATGGTATATGACGTTGCGTTTGCAGAGGCCGTCCATGTCACCGTAATCGAGTTTGCAGATGTGGCGTTGGCCGTCACGGATGCGGGCGAGGCAGGTGGAAGCGGAAGGGTTGTAGCCGATGCCGGGGGTGTCGATAATGCAGATGTGCCGCCTGCGTCCGATGCGGTAATCTCATAATAGTACGTGGTGGCAGGCACAAGCCCGGTATCGTTGAATGCAGGCGATGCCGAGGTTCCAACCTGCGTTGTGAATGGGCCTGAGGCTGTGGAAGCGCGGTATACGGTATATGACGTTGCGTTTACGGACGCAGTCCAGGATACGGCAATTGATGTTGACGACTTGGTGGTTGCGGTCACCGAGGCTGGCGCGGCAGGCGGGGGAGGCGGGGCGGTCAGGGTGGTGGCAGATGCCGGCGGTGATGAAAGTGCGGAGGATCCTCCGGGGTTTGTTGCGGCAACCTCGTAATAGTAGGTGGTCGATTGCGCAAGGCCCGTGTTGTTAAAGGTTGTAGCGGATGAAGTTCCTGCCTCCACGTTGAACGGCCCCGAGGGGCTGGTGGAGCGGTATATTACATATGACGTTGCCCCCGGTGCCGCGGCCCACGTCACCGTAATCGAGGTAGTCGACGTGGCATTTGCGCTCACCGATGTCGGCGTGGAAGGCGGAAGCGGGAAGGTGGTTGCGTTAACAGGCGGCGTTGAAGGAGGCGACGTTCCGCCGGTGTTTGTAGCAGTTATTTCATAATAGTACGTGGTGGCAGGCACAAGCCCGGTATCGTTGAATGCAGGCGATGCCGAGGTTCCAACCTGCGTTGTGAATGGGCCTGAGGCTGTGGAAGCGCGGAAAATGGCATATGACACTGCGCGTGCCGAGGCAGACCATGATACAGTAATTGAAGTTGATGATGTGGTGGTCGCAGTTACGGATACCGGCGTTGGCGGCGGAAGAGGCGGTGTAGTTGCTGATGCAGGGGGTATCGAGAGCCCCGATGATCCGCCCGGCCCGTTTGCGGAAACCTCGTAGTAGTATGTGGTGGCAGGTGATACCGCAGTATCGTTAAGTGTGGTGGATGTCGTAGTGCCTGCAAGGATGTTAAAGAGTGCGGATGCGCTCAGTGCGCGGTAAACCTTGTACACGTTTGCCCCAACTGATGCCGCCCATGAAACGGTAATTGATGTAGGCGAGGTTGCAGTAGCTGTCACGGAGATTGGCGCAACCGGCGGCATGGGCACCACGGGGGTTGCCTCGTTTGAAAATCCCGACTGGCCCGACGGGCTTGTCGCGCTCACCTCGTAATAGGTCTTGGTGTTGGGAGGGTTGTCGGTAAATGTTGTTGCGGAGGTGGTCCCTGCAATCGTGCTGAACGGCCCTCCTGCCGATGGCGAGCTGTATATGGTATATGACGTTGCCCCGGCTGACGCATTCCATGTGAGAATGACATTCTGCGGAGGCGAGAGGGTAGCGACGAGGTTTGTTGGAGCAGGCGGCGGGCTTCCTCCCGGTGCAAAGTTGTAAACCGAAATGTTGTTGAAGTTGGTATCCGTCACGTACACGTTTCCTGACGAGTCAAGGGCAACATCGGCGGGGGCGTTAAACTGTCCCGGGCTGAAACTTGGCGACGCGGTAAAGGACCCAAAGACCGTGATGAAGGTGCCGTTGCCATAGAATTTCTCGACCCTGCCGTTTGTAAGGTCCGTCACAAGGATCTTGCCCGCAGGGTCCACTGCAACTCCCTGCGGGTTGGAAAACTGTCCTGTTCCCACGCCCGGGCTGCCAAAGCTTAGGACATAGCTTCCCGCGCTGTTAAACTCTACAATGCGATAATTAGGGGGGTCGCTCACGTAGATATTTCCAGTGGAAGGATCCACTGCAACATCTGCCGGCTGGAAATGCTTTGTACCGGTCGAGGTCGTAAACGACGTCAGAAAGTTGCCAGTCCCGTCAAACTTGTCTATCCTGCCGTTGCCGCTGTCACCGACGTAGACATTTCCTGACGAATCAACCGCAATCCCTACCGGATATGATATGTTTCCCGAGCCAAAGGTCCTGACAAAGTTTCCGCTGCTGTCAAACTGTACGACCCTGCCGTTGTTGTTGTCTGTCACATAAAACCCAGACGATGTGACTGCGACATCCTGAGGGCTGCTAAACGAGTCCCCGCTGTTAAAGCTGGAAATTATGGTCGCGTTAGTCCCGCCCGGGTTGAAGATTACCACCCTGTTGTCCCCAGTGTCCGCCACTATGACATTTCCATTCGGATCCACCGCTAGGCCCTGGGGCACGTTAAGGGTTTCCGGGCTTGGCGCGACAAGCGAGCCATCAATGTCCCTTACATAGGTATACGTGTCTGCAAACGCCGGGGAAAACTGATACGCCGCGATAAACAGGAGCCCGAGAAGAACCAGTGCAGGGATGTATAGTCTCAAGTCTAAGCTACGCCCAGCCATCAGTGCCATCGGTGGTACGTTTCAAAAAAATCCTATTAATGTAGATTGTAAAATAATTATACAAAGTACTTCTGTAACCTTCTTCTGTAACCATTGACCTACCAGCAAAAATTGCGCGTGTCCAAGTTATAGGTCTACTCTTCTCCAAATTTGGACAACGATTTAACTTGTGGACGAACCTGCATGAATATGGAGTGGATTATACCGGACGATCCAAGCAAAATCCGGGACAAGGCAAGCATCATGAAGACATGGCGCACAGGCTGGCGTCAGATCGCCCCAGTTGCAGATGGCACTGGCATTGGCAAAATTCAAAGGCTTGGCAGTTCGGTTTGGCGCAATCAATATTTCAGAATCTCATAAAGACCCTGCAGTTCCCAAGCCTCATTGCTACAAGGAATGACACCATAGATACCAGGACAAGGGCAGGCCAAGGAAATTCCGGAAGGGATTCATCAGGGGATACAAGGTCGCCCCATGATGTCGGGGAGGGTATGCCAAGGATGCTGCCCGGGGCTGCGTCCTTTGGATACGTGTAGAACTTGCCGTTTGCAGAATCATAGGCCTCCATGTAAAATCCGTAATGGTCAAGCCTCCCAATGGAGCCAATTGGAATCCTAAACTCGTAACTTGAGTGCGGCACGGCACTGTACCTGTCGTTCGAGTCAGATACCCCTCCTATTGCAATGGTCCCGTTCGGCATGGCTATCCTCTGGAAGTTGCCGTCAAGTCCAAAGGGCGAGCCCCCCTGCATGGCAGACCCCTCGGCCCTGCCAAGAGTACCTGTAAAGCAATAGTCGTTGGAGTTTGGGACCAAAGGCCTGACCTTGTTTATGTCAAAGCATATAGTCGCAAAGTCTGACCCCTTCTGGTAGTCCGTGCCCGTGATGTCGTCTATCATGACATACACAAAGTTTCCCTCGTGCGCACTGCGCAGGGCAATCTGTGTGCCGTCGTCATACGAAAACATGTTGAGGCTTGACTGCTTCCACTCCTCCGTGAAGGACCACTTGCCGTCAAAGACGGCATACTGCATGTGTGCCGAGAGTGTTATCATGATTGGCTCGTCAGCATATGCGCATGATGTCCCAAGCACTAGGACGGTGGCAATTAGGGCCATGTATCTGACTTGCAAAACTTTAAGCGCCGTGAAAAATTACAACCAAACCGATTTTAAACTTTGGTTGGGGCGCAGACAGGTTTATAGTCCATGTCTCTCCCTGCTGGGTTGTGAAAAAGTCTACCGCCATAGGAATAATTGCTGCAGTGGCAATAGCGGCAGTAGCAGCGCTCTACATTTCACAGACAAGGGAAAGCACCCCGGTCCCTGCACTGCAGAACTCCACGTCTACTGCCTTGCAAGGAAATGCAAGTATCATCGCACCGCCGGTGCACAATGCCACGGGAAGGCACCTTAGCGTGACAATACAGGAACAGGTAGGAATCAAGTCGAAATAGGCAAGTTCCAAAATGGAACATTACCAGCCCTAGTAATTGCCACAATATCTAATAATGACAGGTCGATCATATGAGCAATGAATCATCTAAAAACCGTGGGACTGTTAGGCATCGTAGCCATAGCAGTCGGCATGGTCGGGATTAACGAGGTCAGCGCAAACCCTCTAGGGGTAGCCGACAACGCCAAATCCAATTCAGGTGAAAAGTCGACGTTTCTTGGCCACATCATCGTGACCGTAAGAGACCCAGAAGGCCACATCAAGGCATACAGGCAGACCGACAACATAGTAACTGCGATAGGCCACAACTGTGCCGCAAACCTGCTCTTCGGAACAGCATTTGCAAACTGCACAGGACCGGCAGCATTCCAGTATATTGCCCTCACCAACGCCACATTCACTCCAGCTGCTGGCGACACCTCGATTACAAACGAGCAGTCCAACGGCGGAATGCAGCGACAGGCGGGGACCATCTCTGCTGCCCAGGTAGCAACAAGTGGTACTAATGCCGCAATCGCACAGATTGCAAAGACATTCACATACACTGGGACGAACTCCAGAACCGTATCAGGTTCAGGACTGTTTGACGCCTCTAGTGCAGGTAACATGTTTGCAGACCACACCTTCAGCACTGTCACCCTGAACACAAACGACCAACTGACAGTCCAATGGCAAATAACACTTAGTTAGTGGTTGCAGTTTTTGCAATGCGGCCATTAACTATGTGGATTTTCCACCCCGATTTTCCCAAATTCTACTTTTGAATTATTTTTCTTACGCACCAGCCCTGCCTTGAAACAAGCCAAACCTATAATCCAAGGGACTGCAGACAACGACATGTGAGCGCCGCCCTTGGGAAGCTAAACAAGAGGATAGTTGCCTGCAGGAAATGCCCGAGGCTTGCAACGTACATCCGCAAGGTGGCCCGGGAAAAGGCTCCAAGGTACAGGGACCAAAAGTACTGGGGAAGGCCGTTGACAGGGTTTGGAGATCTGGGCGCAAGGGTCCTGATAGTGGGCCTTGCTCCTGCCGCACACGGGGGCAACAGGACCGGCAGGATGTTTACCGGAGACTGCTCGGGAGACTGGCTTGCCAAGGCGTTGTACGAGAACGGTTTTGCAAACAAGCCAACGAGCGTAAGCGCAGACGACGGCCTTGAGCTGAAAGGCGCCTACGTTACCGCGTCGGTGAGGTGCGCCCCGCCCCAGAACAAGCCCGCAAGGGACGAGTTTGAAAACTGCTTTCCGTATATCGTAGAGGAACTTGCAATACTAAAGGACGTAAGCGTGATAGTTTGCCTGGGCAGGATAGCCTATGACACCTGCTGCAAGCTGCTGTCCATAAGAGGAATCGGGTTTGCCCACGGCAAGTCGTTCAGGCATGGAAACCTGACCGTGATATGCTCGTACCACCCAAGCAGGCAGAACACCCAGACCGGGCGCCTCAAGTGGCACCAGTGGTCATCCATATTTGCAAAGGCGCAAAGAGCGCTTGACAAGGCGTAAGGCCCGGCCCTACAGGCCTTGCGGTTTAGTATAAAAAGAGACGTTCTCGCCAGTTCTCCCCATCCGAGCTTCCCCTACTCGTATGTTGATTGTGACGATACGCCGGAGGGTGATGGAACTGATGGGAATCTGTCGCCAATCTGCTGTTCTGCAACTGCTGATGCCTCCTGAAGTATCTTCTCGGTCTCCTCGTTTGATACGTCCGAGTCCACGTTGAAGTCTCCTCCTGCAAGAGAGTCCATCATCAGGCCGTTGAGTGTCTGGGTCATTGCGTTCAGCTCGGAATCCGCCTCTGGCATGAACCTTCCGAGGGATGATTTGAGTCCCTTCATGGTTGACATTGCTGGAGCGATTGCTACCATTGCGTCTCCTAGGTCGTGTATTGTCGTCAGGCGCAATTGTACTTGCTCTAGTGCCATTCGTGCGTTTCCTAGCATCTTTGTGACCTTTCGTATCTCAGCAAGCTCGTTTGACAGAACCCTGCTGGTGCTTGCATCGTGCTGCTGCATTGCGGCTACGATTCGCTTGAAAAGCTGTTCATCTCTTTGTCTCAGCTTTGTCAGCATAGCGTCCATCTTCGATATCTGACCCTGTAACTTGTTCACAGCGCCCTCAATCCTTGGCTTGAGTGCTCCCTGTGGTTTTACAGTTTCACGTAGTTTTTCGGTTATACCTACAGACTCAGGACGAGTCCAGGTCTTATCGAAGCCGGTCATGAGGGCTAGTTTTAAAGTTAGTTCTTAATTGCCGGTGTATATTATCGTCAACTCTAGGCTAAATTTAGCTAACAAAAATAAATCGCCCCATCCCCACCGGGTTGTGGCAAAAATCGCAGTCTTTGACTCCGGCCTGGGATCCCTTTCCGTAATTTGGCCCATCCAGAAGAGGTTCAGGTCGGACATGGTCTACTTTGCAGACCAGGCTTCCTACCCATATGGCACCAAGTCTCCCCGGGAGCTCCGAAAAATAATCGCCTCTACAATTGACATGCTGGAGGACCGGTTCGGCCCGGATCTCATAGTGGTAGCCTCCAACACCCCTTCGTTACTGCTTGAACCGGACAAGGGCAGGAAAGTTTTGGGCGTGTATCCTCCACTTGAAGAGGCATCAAAACGGAGCAGGACAAGGAAGATTGCGGTACTTGCAACAAGGTCGGTCATCAAAAGCCCCAGGCTTTCCGCCTACATCAGGAGGCATGCACCACCCGCCACCAAGGTTTTCAGGGTGGATGCCACGCCGCTTGTAGACCTGGTAGAGTCTGGCAGGTTCATCACGGAAAAGAAATCCAGCATAAAAAAGATAGTAAAAATTTTGCATCCGGTATTCTCCAAGGGCGTGGACGTTGCTACACTTTCGAGCACGCACCTTCCCTTCCTCCTTCCGCTGCTCAGGAAATCATTTCCCGCCGTGACGTTCCTTGACCCCGCAGACTCGGTTGCAGCCAGGGTCGCGGGTCTTTTGAAAAAGCAGGAACGGCGAAACAGGATCCGGATTTATGCGTCGGGGGATGCAAAGGCCTTTGAGAAAAAACTCCAAAGGGTCGGGATCAGGCGCAGGGTGTCACTTTTGTGATATCGCCTTTGCCTTCCTGTACCCGTGGCTGAAGGTCTTGTCGTAAAGCCTCGAGTATTCGTACTGCTTTGGGTTAACAATGTCCCCGATTATGATGATTGCAGTCTTGGTGATCTTCTCGTCCCGGATTTTTTTTGCAATGTCCCCAAGCGTCCCGGTAACAATCTTCTCGTCGGTCCAGCTTGCACGGTATACCGCGGCAGCAGGCGTGGACTTGGGATAGCCCCCCTCTATTGCCTGCTTGACAATGTCTGATACCAGGTGAACGCTGAGGTAGAATATCATCGTGGCCTTGTGCTTTGCAAGCTCGGAAATCTTTTCCCGTTTTGGGACCTTTGTCCTTGACTCGGCCCTTGTCACTATGATTGTCTGAGTCACGCCAGGCAGCGTAAGCTCGCACCCAAGCGCCGCAGCCGACGCAAGAAACGAGGTTATGCCCGGCACCACCTCGTACTCTATGCCTTCCTTCTTGAGGTTGTCAGTCTGCTCCCTGATCGCGCCGTAAATTGACGGGTCGCCGTCATGAAGCCTTACCACAAGCTTTCCCGCAAGTGCCCCGTCCCGCAGGACTTCGAAGATCTCCTCGCGTACAAGCTTTGCAGCGTCATAGAGCTTTGCCTTCTTGCACATCTTGACAATCGCGGGCGGAATCAGCGATCCCGAATAGACAACGATATCCGCCTTTTCAATAAGCTTCTTTGCCTTTACCGTGATGAGATCCGGGTCTCCCGGGCCGCAGCCCACAAAGTATACCTTAGCCACGCTTTACCACCATTATCGAAAAGTACTTGCTTGTCAGGGTGTCCTTTGTTACCTCGCCAAGTGTCAGCTTCTTCACAATCTCCTCGTTTGTCCCGACATCCTGGGCTATCGCAAAAAGTGAGCTGTCAGGGAATCCCGCCTCCCTTAGGAGCGATATTACCTGGTCAAAATACCTGCCGTCCTTGAGAAATATCATGGTGTCGCAGTTCTTCGCAGTCTCCTTAACCCTCGAAAGGTCATAGCAAGCAGGAATTACAGCCACCGTCTCATCCCCCTCTGCTATGCTTATTCCCACCTTGGAGGCAAACGCAAACATGGAAACTATGCCAGGCACCACCGTTATCTTGATCTCAGGATACTTTGACCGCAGTTCCCGCTGCAGGTAGATCCATGTGCTGTAAAGCGACGGGTCTCCGACCGTAAGATATACCACGTTCTTCCCGCTCCTCACCTTTTCGGCTATCGTGCGCGCGTTGGCCTGCCAGGTGTTTTCAAGGGTCTCCCTGTCCTTGACCATCGGGAAGACAAGGTTCTCGACATCGGGTTTTTTTGACTTGTCGACAAGCGACGAAATGATAGAGTAGGCGATGCTTTCCTTTCCCTCCTTGGAGGTGGGGCACATGATTACGTCGGCGTTCTGGATTGCCCTTACCGCCTTGACCGTCAGGAGGTCTGGATCGCCCGGGCCGCAGCCCACGCATGTCAGCTCTGCCATTTGAAGAAAAGCTCCACGGCACCTAATTAAAGGTTAGATTTTTGTGCGGAAATTATTGTGACGGGATTTCGAGCAAGCATCATGGTGCCCGTCGATGTCTTGCGGCTTTTTGATATCGTGACTTGGGTGATGTCGACCGATGCGAACTGCAGCCCTTCGATCGTTGAAAGTACGGAGTAAAGGGTCTCGATCAAGATAGTTCCGATCACTATCCTACCTCCCGCCTTCAGCTTGCCCTCGCAGAGTTTCAGAATGTCGGCAGTCTCCCCTCCCGTCCCGCCGACGAAGATGGCGTCGGCCTGTGGGAGATCAGAAATTTTTTCAAGCGCGTTTCCAAGAATGACGTTTACATTCGGTGTGCCGAATTTTTCGAGGTTCTTTTTTGTAAGCTCCACCGCCTTGGGATCAACGTCTATTGCAAAGACCTTGCCAAGCGGCCCAATCTGGTACGCCGCCTCTATAGACACAGACCCGCTTCCGCACCCTATGTCGTATACAATTTGGCCGTCGCACAGCCTTGCCTTGCTTATCTGGATTACCCTTGCCTCCTCCTTTGTGATGGGGACATCCTCTACCCTGTCAAAATATTCGTCAGGGATTCCCGGCGTCTTGTGTTTCCACATCTAACCTGTAGGATTCCGCTTGCTATTTAGTGCTAACTAATGAACTACTAGGGAGCTGATGTCTGCATGGATTATGGTATTGATGAGTATCCAGCTGAAAATGAACATCAGAAAGTAGCTACCATATCCAGTGGTGGCAAGCTTGCGCTTGTCGGAAGGAAGCAGCGGAACGCGGAAGCCCTTTGCAATAACATATGAAACTATGAAGAGTACTATCATTATGCCAAACCCAAGGAACATCCTCTGGGTTACCTCGATGGGGCTTCCAACCATTGCGGCTATGGTTCCGGCAAGTATTCCAAGGCCCACGCGAAGCCAGAAGACCTTGTCAAGTCCCTTCTTTATCTTGGTCTCGTCGTCCTCCGTTACCGGCGGCGGCTGGGTCGGCGGCAAGTCCTTTGCTGGGTCCGCGCCCTGCTCGGGTTTCCTCTCTGGTTCCTTTTTCTTTGGATGACGTGCCAAGCTAAATTTTCAAACTCACTGAGTAACGCCTGTGTAAATATTTACCGTTGGATACAGGCGTGGTTTCCGGAAGACATGCCCCTCCGACCCGCCCGTCCCCCTCATTCTCACGCAATAGCAAAGAGTATAATTTTGGATCTACATCGGAATATCATGACTCTTGCAGGAATCGAGCTTTCCTATCTTGTAAACGATATCGCAGGCAGGACAAGGGACTATTACGTCAGCAACATCTACGGGATTACCCGCAACAGCCTGCTCTTCAAGCTTCACCATCCCGAAAAGCCCGACATTTTGCTGATGTTTTCCACCTTCGGCCTCTGGATAACCAACGTAAAGATAAGCCAGATGGAGGAGAACAGGCTTGTCAAGAGGCTCAGGAGCGACCTCCTGCGCTCCAAGGTACTGGAAGTAAGGCAGGTCGAGGGCGAGAGAATCGCCCAGATAACTTTCGGGGGGTTTGACCAGCAGTTCATACTTATCGGCGAATTTTTCGGGGACGGCAACATCATACTTTGCAACAAGGACATGAAGATCCTCTCCCTGTTCCACTCGATAGACGTAAGGCACAGGAAGCTTGCGGTGGGGCTGAATTATGTGCCCCCGCCATCAGGCGGCCTGAACATTTTCAAGGCTACACTTGCAGACCTCGAGGAGGTGAGGACGACCTCCACCGCGACGGTGAGGTGGGTTGGCAGGACGCTTGGCCTTCCCTCCAAGTATGCCGAGGAGATAATGAGGATCTCAAAAATAGACGGGCAGAGGCTCGGAAATACGCTTTCAAGCGAGGAGGTGACAGCAATTTACCAGGCCGCACGGGACCTCGTGGAAAGGGTGGTAACGGGCAAGCACGACGCCTGCATCGTCAGGGACGACAAGGGCGCGGACGTCTACCCGCTCCCGCTGGGAGATCTCTCCCAGAAGAATGTCGCAAAGGTTTCCGGCTTTATGGAGGGCCTTGACACGCTCTTCTCCGAGAACCTCCTGGACCAGGGAAAGACAACCCGCACGGATTCTGTCAGCCAGAAAATTACGGAGCTTGAGCACAAGCTGGAGGAGCAGAACAAGGCCATACTGCTTGTCAAGCAGAGGTCTGACTCGATTTCAGGCGTTGCCAGGGCCCTGCTTGCCTCGGCATCCACCGGGATAACGTCCATTGAAGACCCGGGGGTCCTTCCGGTGCTGCAGGAACGGGGCTCCCAGCTTGCAAGGGAGGCCGGTGTACCGGTCATCAACATAAACGGCGACAAGATAAAGGTAAACCCCCAGTCGTCCATCCAGGCCATAGCCTCGGTCCTGTTCAACGAGTCAAAAAGGCAGCTCAAGGCAGTGGACACCATAGAGGTCGAGAAGAAGAAGACAGAAAAGAACCTCGACTCCTTCCGGAAGCAGGCAACCATTGCAGAGAACTCCATAGTATTTTCGATTCAGAAGAAGAGGGAGTGGTATGAGAGATACAGGTGGTTTTTCACCTCGGACGGGCTGCTTGCCATCGGCGGACGGGACGCATCCTCAAACTCCTCCGTGATTAGGAAGCACCTCGGCAAGGGAGACAAGGTGTTCCATGCAGAGATAGTTGGCTCGCCGTTTTTCATACTCAAGGAGGGAGGGGACGAGATCGTTTCAAGCGTTTCAGAGGTGGCACAGGCCACGGTCTGCTTTAGCAGGGCGTGGAGGGAGGGGCTGTACGGCCTGAACGCCTACTGGGTGAGGCCCGAACAGGTAAAGATGGCAGCCCCCACAGGCCAGTTCCTTGCAAAGGGTGCGTTCCCCATAGAGGGAACGCGCAACTTCATCCAAGTATCAAGCCTGCAGCTTGGAGTGGGGCTGTACAGGAGGGGCGAGAGCTACTCGATTATGTCTGGCCCCGTGCAGGCAGTCAAGGCGCAGTGCCTCTTTTATGTGGTAATCGAGCCGTCGGGGCTTGATATGACGGAGCTTGCAAAAAAAGTGAGGGTGGAGTTCCTCAAGCTTGCCGAGAACCAGGATATTGTCAAGGCGTTTTCGATAGATGATTTCATCCGGGCGCTCCCGGCAGGCGATAGCCACATCGTGGAATCGGCAGAGGGGATGGGCTCCTGATGACCGCCCACAAGCCGACCTTTGCAGTCGACGCGATGCTTGGCAACCTGGCAAGAAAGCTCCGCCTGCTCGGATACGACACCAGGTACGACTCGAAGGTGGAGGATGCCGAGCTGATAAAGATTGGCGAGAAGCAGAGGCGCATCATAGTAACAAAGGACGAGGCCCTCACAAGGGGCGCGGAAAAGGTCGGCGTTCAGACCGTGCTGATTCGCGGTAATGACGAGGTCGAGCAGATCTACCAGGTTGCGACAAAGGTCGGCCTCTCAAATTTTACAATTGATACCAGTTCCTCAAGGTGCGTGGTCTGCAACGGCAAGATCTCGCCCATTGAAAAGATAAGGATACTTGGCAAGGTCCCAGAGGGCATCTACGAAAGGCAGGAAAAGTTCTGGGTCTGCAGCGATTGCAAGAAGATCTACTGGGAGGGAACGCATTTTGAGAAGCTCCAGGAATTTGCAGAAAAGATAAACCAGAGGCTGAAATGAACCCCTTCTCCGATTCCGACGGAGAGATGCTTGTGAGGACGGCAAGGTCCTGCGTCACCGAGTACCTCAAGACAGGGAGGAGGCCACCTCTTTCAGACGATTTCAGGTCCAGGTTTTCGTTCAACTCCGGGGTCTTTGTGACCATATCAAAGGACGAGAACCTGAGGGGCTGCATCGGTTTTCCCACGCCGGAGAGGAAGCTCTACCAGTCGCTTGCCGACGCTGCCGTTGCCGCAGCAACCGAGGACCCAAGGTTTCCGCCGGTCCTCCATGGGGAGCTTGGCGAGGTTTCCTTTGAGGTAACGCTGCTTACGCCTCCAGAGGTGGTAAGAGTCAGGGATCCTTCCGAGTATCCCTCCATGATAAGGGTTGGAAGGGACGGGCTAATCGTAAGGTGGGAGTACGGCTCCGGTCTGTTGCTGCCCCAGGTTCCTGTCGAGTACGGCTGGAACGAGGAGGAGTTTCTCTCGCATACGTGCCAAAAGGCTGGCGCGCCTCCCGATGCCTGGAGGCTGAAAAGCACGATGATATTGAGGTTCGAGGGAATCGTATTCAAGGAGACAGAGCCTTCGGGCCCCGTTGCCCGTGCAGACCTATAGGATCTTTCCCTCTAGCGCGTCTACCACTATTTTCTGGCCGTCCCGCAGCGACTCGTAGTCCTTTCTTTCTGCCACGACAAGCGGTATGTTGGAAATGGCACATCCGGAGGCTGTTGTGATGTCGGCGTGCAGGCAGACCATCGCAAGCGGCGCGGCCTTGTTGTACATCAGCGAGTATATTGTGTATGCCCCCACGCTGCTTCCCACGCCGTTTGGAAACACGAGGATCTTGTCGCCAAGAAACTTGCCAAAAAGGTCATGCTTTTCGTCCCGCACCCTGCCGGTCTTTTTGTCAATCCCTCCCAGGAAGTTTATCGGGTGCCGGGCGCAGAGGACGGCCCCCTCGGCCCTCCCACGCACTATGACCTTTACGTTCATGCCGTCTCCTCCTCGACAATCTGCTTGAGGCTCTTGAGGCTGACGCCAACCCCGTTGGATGTCCTGAGGTAGTATGCCCCCTTGACGCTGTTTGTAATTACCGAGTCCACGTCCTCCTTGTCTACAAGTGGCGTAAGGCAGGTGCAGCAGTCATAGAGTATCTCGCCGCCTGCCCTTGTAAGCTCCTTTGTGTACCCAAGGTCGCGCATCTGGCCCTGGATGGCGCGCGGGCAGAAGATCATGCAGCGCTTCCGAAAGGACCTGCCCTTGAGCCTAGACGCAAGATCAGAGATTTCCTCAAGCCCAAGCTGCGGGCTGCCAAGGGTGATAATGTCGCCAGACTCGGCCGTGTTCAGTTCGTCCCTGACAGATGCAAGCTCCTTCCTGTCAAAATCAACCTTCTCGCCCTCGCCCTCGCCAAGTGTGAACATGCCGCAGCTTCCAGAGGTCCCCATCCCTGCGCAGAGCGACTTGCAGCTGCGCCTGTCAAGGCCCTTTGAACCGGATATCGCAACGGAGCTGTCGGCCACCTTGCCTGCAAAATATCCCAAGAGCCCGTAGGCAAGCTCGTCTGCAGGCTCGGCCTTCATCCTGATTGTCAGCTTGGGCTTCCTGTTCTCCTCCTCGCGAAGGTCCGAATGGGGCGACTTGCCGGTCAGGGCGCTGGCAAGGGCGCTGAACGCGCTCTCCTTGTTGGTCTTGAGCGAGGAGACAGAGTTTGCGTAAATTGCCGCATTGCTCTCTGCAAAGGAAACCTGAGTCCCGCCCTTTGGCATCTCGAAAATCTCGTAGGGTATGCAGGAAAAGGACGGGATGGCCCCCATCTTTTCATACGATTTTCTGATGCTCTGCTGCTTTTGTATGAATTCCTCGTCAAGGCCAAACCTTGACACGCTGTCAGAATCAAACCCCATGGGGTTTACCGTTGTCTTGATCTTGAATTTGGCGTCCTGGCTTAGGTGCGAGAGGAACTGCTCCCCCGCGTCGCCAATCGTGTTATAGTTTACTCCCGAGAGGTGCGCCCACTCTACTGGAATCAGTTTGTCGGCCCCCGTTGCCTTGCCTATTGCAACAAGGATCCTGTAGGCCATGGCAAGCGTCTCGCCCTGCTTTCCATCAAGTGCAGCCTCCTCCTCCTTTGTTAGCTCCAATGCCGTACCTTTCTTGGAACAGATATAATACTTGTGTGCTGCATATGACATCGTTTGGACAAGATAGCCCAGATTTTGGACGGGATGATAACCACGATGAATACAGTCAAGCCGCCCCGCATGACGGCGCTCAGAGAGCTGCGCGAGGCCGAGAACGGCAGCCCGCTTAGCATACTGATTGGCACGATACTTTCAGCCCGCACAAGGGACGAGAACACGTCGGCAGTTGTAAGGAAATTGTTTGCAAGATACAAGACCGCGCATGATCTTGCGCGGGCAAAGGTCCCAGACGTGGAGAAGATAATCAAGTCGACGGGCTTTTACCGGGTCAAGGCAAGGCGGATAATCGAGGTTGCCTCGATAATAGACTCCAAGTATTCCGGAAAGGTCCCCCAGGACCTTGAGAGGCTCGTCGAGCTGCCGGGGGTGGGCAGGAAGACTGCAAACTGCGTCCTAGTCTATGCTTTTGACAAGCCAGCAATCCCGGTGGACACCCACGTGCACCGGATCTCAAACAGGCTGGGGCTTGTAAAGACCAAGACTCCGGAGGATACGGAGGAGGAGCTCATGAAAAAAATCCCAAGGGAGCACTGGCTAAGGATAAACGACACCTTTGTAATGTACGGCCAGAACATCTGCAAGCCGATATCGCCAATGTGCGGGGTCTGCCAGGTAAGAAAATACTGCGCCTATAACAGGGTTAACGCTTCTTCGTCTTTATCAAAACGCCGATCAAAACGCCGGTAACGCCCACCACTATGAAGGGCATGTAGAATATCGGGTTTGCAGCAGGGTCTCCAGAGACGATGTTTATCGCAACCGAGCCTCCCGAGGTGCTCGGTGGGTCATTTACCGAGTCCAGGCCCGCAACCGCAATGTCCCTTACCGTGAAACCGTTCACGTCAAGGTTGTCCACAAGGACATCCTGGTTTATCGACGCCGACAGTCCACCATTGCTAGAGTGTTGGACCGTGACAATCTGCCCCGGGCTCCACCCGTTGGTCTTGGCCTCGTGAAGGATAAAGTACCCGTCCTCTGGAGTGCTCACGGCCATCCAGAGCCTGTGGTTGGGCGGGGCGCCCATCCCAATCTCTATGAACTTGGCCACCTTTGGGTCCTCGTAAAGCCGAATTATCGCGCTACCGTTGGAATTTGAATAGTTGAGCTTGTTTTCTATGGTAAGCTGCCAGTTGGTGACGTGCTCGTGCGGAAGCTTTATGACAGTTTCATTGTCCCGCACAACGTTGAATGCCCCCCACGGGACCTCGACGCTGTCGTAGTGTTCCGACTTGTTCATCGTTGACTGCTGCGCATAGACCGGCAACAGCGGCGTAACAAGCAAAAGCAAGATGATTGCCCTGCGCATGAACTTGTTGAGTTCTGGGGGTTATAACAACATACGCCTGATTTCTGCATCAAGAGACATGCCGGATGGGCCAGTCCCTCAAGGAACGAAGGGGTTGTCCCAGTTGATGAGGGTCTTGAAAACCTCGGGCCTCATCATGTATTCTGATGGGCTCTGCTTTTGGAGGATCATGTTCCGCAGCTTGGTGCCGCTCAGTTGTTCCTGGAACTCAGGCCCGTGGGGGCAGTTCCGCTCGCTTGCAAAGGAAAGACATTTCCTGCAGTAGAAGAAGGCTGGGTAGAAAATGGGTTCTATCCCTATGTCTGGGTAGTTTTCAAATATTTTTTGCGAGGCAAAGGGATCATAGTATGTGCCGACGCCGGCATGATCCCTCCCTATGATGATGTTCGTGCAGCCAAAGTTCTTCCGCATTATGGAGTGGTGGATGGCCTCTTTTGGACCAGCATATCTCATCTCGGTGTGAAGCGTGGCAAGGTGGCACCTGTTCTGCGGGTAGTAGTTCTTTATCAGGGTCTCATATGCCAATACTATTGCCTCGTCCTTGTAGTCCCCCGACTTTTTCTTCCCTATCAGAGGGTTGACAAAGAGCCCGTCGTGGGTGTTTAGCGAGGCCTTTTGGAGCATCTCGTGTGCAACGTGAGGAACGTTCCTTGTCTGAAAGCCCACTATGGTCTTCCACCCCGCCTTTTCAAAGATCTCCCTCATCTCCCTCGGTGTCTTGCGGTACCTCCGGACAGGGGTCTCCTCCGGCCGCTTGAACAAGTCAATTTTCCCCCCAATAAGGTATTCCTTGAGGGACTTGGTCTTGGCAACTCCCGGGTGCTTCTCGTCAGTTGTACCGTATACTCCCTTGGACGCCTTTTCCTTGTCGAAGGTATAAGCCTCTTCCACGTGGAGTACCGCAAGGGGAGACCCGTTTACCGAAAGGGCGACATCCCTCGAATCCTTCATCTTTGTAGCAGTCTCCTTGTCGACATCAAGTACTATCGGAATCGTCCATGGGAGGTCGTTTGCAAGTCTGCCCCTAGAAACGACGCTCTCAAAATCCTCCCTTGGGAGGAATCCCTCAAGGGGACTGAAAATGCCGTCTGCAATGTTCTCAACATCGTTTGCAAGATCGGCGCTAATCTGTATGGAGAAGAGTCCCTCCGCCCCCCCGTTTGCAATCCTGTTTACCAGTTTACCGCCGTGTGGTTTTGCCGCTCCCATTCCATTCACCAGTTGTTATTTCCCGTGGTCCGCATGGAGCCCGCATTCCTTCTGCGAGTCGTCTTCCCACCACCACCGGCCTGCCCGCAAGGGCTCACCCGGCTTGATTGCGCGGGTGCAAGGCTCACATCCTATGCTTGGATACCCCTTGTCGTGCAACTTGTTGTATGGAACGTCGTTCTTCTTGATGTAGTCCCAGACCTGGTCCCATGTCCACTCGATTATCGGATTTATCTTAAGGATGCCGTTGTGCTGCTGGTCTATCTCCATCTTGTGCGCGACAGATCTTACTTCGGTCTGTTCTGCCCGCAATCCCGTGATCCAGCCGTCCAGTGTCGATAGCATCTTCTTCAGGGGGTGAACCTTCCTGATGCCGCAGCAAAGCTTGCGGTTGCCAACGCTCTGGTAAAAGAGGTTCATCCCGTTCACCCGGACCATCTGCTCCACCTCGGCTGCGTCGGGGAACATCACTTCTATGGTTGCGTTGTACTTGTCCCTTATCTTGTCCATTACGTCGTATGTCTCTTGGTTGAGCCTTCCGGTGTCAAGCGTAAAAATCCTGAACTTGGGGTTGATCTTCATCATCATGTCTATTACGACCACGTCCTCCGCGCCAAAGCTTGACGCCATGGCAACCCTTGGATGGAGGTTTTCTGAGGCCCACTTGAGGACGTCCTGAGGAGTTTTCAGTTGGTCGTTTAACTGCTTTAACTGCTCAGCAGTAATGCTGTGCATGAAAAAAAACATCAATTTTGGTCATATAACGGTTCTGTAGTTTTTCCACCATCTCGGATAATTTCTTACAGCAGGATTGCATCACAGGGTTTGCAGGAACCGCCAAACCTCATTGATTATTAGGTGGACAATTCATCCTAGGGTTATGAGCAAGCATGCCGGGAGCAATGCGGTCGAGAAAACTGTTCTAGTAGTTTTTCCTTCGATCTTTTCACAGAACAAGGTAGGCATCCTTGAGGAAAACATTGCAAAGGTGCTCAAGGCAAAAGGGGAAAGTTTTCCGCGCATCAGGAGGGACGAGAACCTGGTAATAGTAGAGGTCCCAGATCCGGTTCTTGTTTCCGCAACGCTTGTTTCGCTCTTTGGAATAGAAAGGATTGCAATTGCACGGGAAATTGAGAACAAGTTTGCACTTGCGCTTGAAACAATTGCCTCAACAGGTAGGAACCTCCTCCTGAGGGGCGACAGGTTCTACGTCAAGGTCGAGGGCAGGTCGTCTGACTATCTTGCCAAGGATCTGGAGGTAGCAGCAACCGCAAGCCTGATAGAAAAGTCATCCGACCTTGATGTGCATCCAGGGTCAGAGTCAAGCCACACGAGGCTTCTTTACACTTACATCACCAATTCACACGCCTACGTCTGCGCCTTCGTGGACAGGGGGCTTGGCGGAATTCCCTACAACTCGCAGGGAGAGAGGATGGTGTGCTGCATCTATGACGAGCTCTCGGCAGTTTCCTGCCTGCAGGCAATCAAGATGGGATTTGACGTAATAATGGTCACCGTTTACTCCAATGATTCCGACCTGCTCAGGGCATCCAAGATGATAAACAGGATGCTTCTCTCAGTGGTCGGCCCCAAGGTCACCCTTTATTTTTGCAAGGCGCAAAAAATGCAGGACCTCAGGACCAGGATTCTCGTGGGCGCCCAGATAGCAACACTGGTTGCCAAATCAAAGGGGATAAGGCATGTCGGACTGCCCGTCCCGCCCTTTGCGTTTCCGGCAAGATTCATAGAGGAGACAAGCTGCCTTGTTTCCAAGAAGGGCCTTGTGCCATGGCTGCCTCTTGCAGGGATGGACTCGAGCCTGATCGAGAACGCAGGCCAGTTGGGCCTTGAAAAGTTTCTCACGTCCCTTGGGGAGCTGTGCAATACAAAGTTAGGAAAAAAGGCCATCCCGCAAAAGAGTGTCGATTCCCGCGCAGCAGACACTGTAAAAAATCTCAGACAGGTCTCAATTACAATAGGATCGAAGAATTTGTACGACATGATAGACTCTCTGAGAACCAATCATTGAAATTTAAATGGGTAAATTTTAACGGCATCATGAAAAAAATTGGCGGATTCATCAACCCGTGGGGCAACGGCCACTACACAAGGATGATGGCCCTTGATGAAGCCATACGTAAAAACCTGCAGGACGAGCTTGAGATCCACTACTCGAGCTGCGGCGAGATTTATGACAAGCTGCTAAAGAAATTTCCGGCACACACGGAAAACCTTCATGATATTACCATACCGACCCCGATTGACGGCAAGTGCGGACCGAGCGTCACCCTTTCACTGTTCAACTTCCTCCTCCCGGTGGCAGGCAGGCCTCCCCTGGTCTCCGTCATGGCAAGGTACCTTATTGCCGAGGGCAGGCTGTACGACAGCCAGAAGTTTGATCTCGTAATCAATGACGGCGACGTGGGCTCAAATGTAATTGCAGAAAAGCGCAATGTAAAGTCAGTCTTTGTGACAAACCAGTTCAGGACGCGCCTGTGGGCGTCAAGGGCCTTCCTCTATCCCGGCCTGCTCTACATATCGAAGAAGATTGCCAAGGCAACAAGGATAATAGTTGCAGACTCGCCCCCGCCCTACACCATCTGCGAGTACAACCTGAACTTCCCCGACTCCCTGAAGGAAAAGGTAACCTACGTGGGGCACTTTACCAACGGCAAGGAAATCCCGCACGGTCCCAAGACCGAACTTGAAAGGCTTCTTGAGGGGTCCGACGGCTTTGGCTACTGGATGATTACTGGCAACAAGTCCACCAACGATACTACCGCAAAAAAATACAAGACCATCTTTCAGATGCCGGAGATGGAAAACGAGAGAAGGATAGTGTCCCATGCAAAGAACGACCCCACCATAGACAGGGTCACTGGCAGGGACGGCAAAACATACTCCATTGCAGAGGCGCTTGAGAAAAGGGTGGACTGGATCCAGATAGACATAGGATTCCTCTCCGAGCAGGAAAAGAACACGGTGCTTGACACTTGCAAGTATGCAGTGATAAATGGCTCCCACACTGCGATGGGCGAGATACTTGGGGCCAAGGCCAAGCCAATAATCGGCATCCCGGTATATGACGAGCACACAAATCAGATAAAATGGGCAGAGGAGAGAAAGCTCGGAATCCTTGCGACCACTGCCAAGCAGACCGCAAGGGCTGTTGCAAGAATGCATGACGACTACGGCACCTTCCAGGACAGCGTGAAGGAATTTGCCAAGAACTACGAAAGAAACGGCGCCGTCAAGACCGCAAAGATTGTTTCCGAAATGCTTTCCAACTAGAAACAATTATAATTTTTGCAACTCTAGATCAGTTTCTGGTACGCGGCATTTTCGATGGGCGAACTGACCAGCTAGGGATGAAGACATAGACCGCGTACCAGAATTGGCAAAAGCTTTTATGGATAACTCTTGTGATCGCCGTCATTGACCGAGTGCCCCGAGTGTGCAGCCAAGCAAGCCCAAGTAGAGATGAAGTTTGATCCCAACACAAAACACTTCATCTGCAAAAAGTGCGGCCTGTTTGCAACAAGGGAGCAGATAAGCGACATCAAGTACAGGCTCAATAGGAAGGAGAAGACTCGCGAGGACAAGCATGACGAATACCGCGACTGGTGGCAGTCAAGCAAGAAAGAAAAGCAGGGTTAGCTTCAGGGGAGTAAGAGATGAGCAAAGAAATTCCAAAATGGGCGCAGGACGAAATAAAGAATGCCAAGTTTGGCAAGCCCGACGCTGTTACTAGGACTGGATACATCCTTGAGATTTATGACAAGGACATGAGGATAGACGCGCAGGTCTACGAGGCCATGGAGGACGGGAGGAAGATAATCGAGGGCATGAGCCTGCCAAAGAAGGTCAAGCCGGCAGACCTCATGAAGGGGACGGTCTACGAGTTTGCCATAAACTCCTACAAGGCTCCGCTTGGCAAGAAGGTTGTCGAGTTCCTCAAAAAGGAAATGGATATTGACATGAATGCAATTTACCAATTCGAGCTTACGGGCCTTGAGCTGATGGATGTCGATTCCGACTCGGCAGACTCGGGCGAGTCTGAAGAGGAATAGGGCGCGCTAGTTCCTACTGCCCTTTGACCGTCGGAAGATTTCTCCAACTATCGGGTTCACAAGGTATGGCAGGGTCTGCTTGAACCAGATTGCGGCGCGGACTATCTGTGGCGTTACAATCTCAAGCCTTGGCGACGACGCAGCGCGTACCACGGCCCTTGCAACAGTCTCAGGGCTGAGCGCCGCGGTATACCTCGGCATCCTTTCAAACGACCCGTGGCTGAAAAAGTTGGTCCTAACCATTATGGGGCTCACCACCGTTATCCCGACGCCGGTACCCTTGAGCTCATGGTACAGCGATTCTGAAAAGCCAAGCATCGCAAACTTTGATGCGCAGTAGCCCGCCATCGCGGGAATGCCAAAGCTTGCCGCAACGGATGCCACGTTAACTATGTGTCCCGACCCTTGCTCCAGCATTTTTGGCAGGAATGCCTTGGTGGAGTAAACCATCCCGAGGTAGTTGGTCTCCATCTGGGCCTGGACGTCCTCAACCCTTAGGTCTGAGAATTTTCCATAGATTCCAAAGCCTGCATTGTTCACAAGGACGTCTATCCTCCCTAGCTTTTCGAGCACCTCGCCTGCCATCCCGTCCACCTCGCCCCTCTTTGAGACGTCGCAGGGGCACACAAGAACGCGGCCCTTGCAGCCCGAGAGCTCGGATGCCGCCTCCTCAAGTCTGTCCCTGTTTCGCGAGACCAGTACGATGTCGGCGTGGAGCTTGGCAAAACTCCTTGCAGACTCTTTTCCAATGCCGCTTGAGGCACCGGTTATCACTACTGTCTTGCCCGCATAGTCCATTGTTGAAAAACCGGCGTAATGAAATAAAGTGGTTTCTACGGATTGCGGCCTTGCGCGGTTCGCGCCTAAATTGCCTTCTGGTTCTTAATGCTTGGGTAAACCACCCTCATCAAAAAGAGCCAGCTGATGACAAGGCCGACGTGGTAGGTTGCTATCCTCCAAGCAATGATTATGTTCCACTGGAGGCTGCCCTTTGCGGCCTCGTATGTCAGGGTGTTTAGGTGCCCGAGGTACGCCCATACTGCAAACTCTGTCAGCCCCGATCCTCCGATGGTTACCGGAAGGTTTCCCACAGCGTTTGCCGCCATGGTGGCCATGAGCGAGTGGAAGAAGGATATCACATATCCAGCCCCGTTGGCAATAATCATAAACGAAAGCCCGTATAGCGACCAGGTAAAGACCGAGATTATCAATGAAACAACGAATGCCTTCTTTATCTGCTGGTTGTGCCTCGTCTCCCTGCTCATGTCGCAGATTTCCTTCATCCACAGGTTGGTCTTGTCGATGTACTGTACGGCACGCTCCTTTCCAAACCTAGTCGCGATCCTGGATATCCCGCCCGGGACCTGGAAGGTGCGCTTTGAGGAGAGGAAGAACAGCGAGGACCACACGCCCGTAATCGGCAGGCTTACTGCAAGTATCGCAATGCCTACGGCATATGCCCCGTATGTAAACGAGAATGCGGCGGCAGTGATTGCAAAGATGCCGGCTACGAGGACCTCGGTCACAATCTCGACAATGGTGACATACGACGCCTTTCCCACCGGAATGCCCTTCTTGTTGAGCCACATTATCCTGACAAGTTCGCCGCCCACAAAGGATGGCGTGGTCGAGGTTACAAACTCGCTTCCTATTCTTACGGCAATGGTCCTCCAGTTTGCATCTATCGGGCCCAGAAATTTACGGACCAGATAGTTGAACTTGAGTCCCTGCGTGAGCAGCTTCAGCGCCATGGCAATTGCCGCACCAATGAACGGAACCATGCCTACTGCAAGCAGGTTTGCCAAGCTGACGTTGAACGTAAAGGCGATTATCAGGAATGGTATGATGCTTACCGGTATGGCCAGCAGCTTCCAATTCATAGTGTGCCCTATCTATGCAAGTAAATATAAGCCCAGATATTGGTCAGATGCTGGGCTTGGGCCGCTAAATTGATAGTGCCTAACGCTTCAGGAAAAATGGCAGATCTAAAATGAAAGCAATCTTTATTGTTGGAACCGCGGGGTCGGGCAAGTCGCTACTTGCGTCGAAGGTCTTTGACTATTACACCAGGAACGGCCATTTTGTCGGAATGCTTAACCTGGATCCAGGAGTTGAAAACCTTCCCTATACTTGCGACGTGGACGTGAGGGATTACGTAGATATCGTATCGATAATGAAGCAGTATGACTTGGGCCCAAACGGCTCGATGATAATGGCAAACGACCTAATTGCAGCCAAGATTGACCAGCTGCAGCACGACGTGGACGACGTAAACCCAGACTACCTGATAGTGGACACCCCCGGGCAGATCGAGCTTTTTGCATACAGGGCAAGCGGCCCCTTTTTTGTCCAGAGCCTTAACACTGAAGAAAAGGCCTCCATATTCCTCCATGACGGATCCCTAATCACCACCGCCACAAATTTCGTCTCGATAGCGCTTCTTGCAACATCTGTCAGGCTGAGGCTCGGGCTTCCGCAGCTAAACGTGATCACAAAGGCAGACCTCATCCAAGACAAGCTTAAAGACATACTGAAATGGTCAACCAACATGGCAAGCCTCGAGGAGGCGATTGCAAAAGAGTCAGACGGCGAGAGCTACATACTTGCCACCAACCTCCTGAGGAGCCTCAACCAGGGAGGCTTTGCCCAGGGTCTCATCCCGGTCTCAAACGCGACGGGCGAGGGGATGGTAAACCTCTACTCTGCACTCAGCAGGATGCTCAGCTTGGGCGAGGAGATCGAGGACTGATGGTCCAGAGCGTTACAGTCAAGGCTCCGTGCTCCACTGCAAACCTCGGTCCCGGTTTTGATGTCTTTGGCCTTGCCCTTGACGCCTACTATGACAAGGTCAGGCTGCAAAAGGGAGGCAGGGGGATAACAATCCAAACCGCTGACAGGATACCCATGGAGCTTGAAAAAAATTCTGCCGGCCTGGTTGTAAGGGAAATGGCAAAAAAATTCAAAATTAAGACAGGGCTTGTAGTTGAGATTACAAAGGGTGTCCCGACAGGGTTCGGGATGGGAAGCAGCGCGGCATCGGCTGCTGCCGCCGCGGTCGCATTTGACGCCCTATTCAAGCTGAGGCTGGACGGGAACAGCCTGGTGAGGTTCGCAGGGATGGGCGAGGTGGCAAGCGCAGGCTCGGTCCACTATGACAATGTGGCAGCCTCGGTCCTAGGAGGATTTGTAATAGTAAGGACCAATCCGCTTGACGTGATAAAGGCAAGTCCCCCAAAGGGCCTGCTCCTGTGCGTTGCCATACCAAAAATTCCCGTCCCACAGAGGAAGACAGAGGCTTCAAGGAAGGTTCTGCCAAAAACCGTAGGGCTTGCCGACCACGTCAGGAACCTTTCTAATGCCTCTACCCTTGCCGCGGGCTTTATGACCGGGAATGTCCCGCTGATTGGCAGCTCCATAAATGACATAATTGTAGAGCCTGCGCGCAAACACCTCATCCCTGGATTTGACAGCGTAAAGAAGAACGCACTAAGAGCAGGCGCGATGGGGGTGACGATAAGCGGTGCCGGCCCCTCCGTGATCGCCTTTGCATCCGGGGCCACAAGTACCAGCAGGATTTCAGGCGCAATGAGGCGCGGGTTTGCATCGGCTGGGGTTGATTGCACCACAGTAATCTGCAGGCCCAGCGGCGGGGCCTCGGTAGTATAGCTACTTCCTCTTGAGAAAAGAGGCCATTCTTTCCTCGCGCTCCTTTGTTGAAAAGCAAAGGGCCCACGAATAGATCTCAAGCTTCAGCCCCGTTTCAAGGCTGGCATCCATCCCCTTGTTTACAAGCATCTTTGAAATCCCTACCGCAAAGTTGCTGTTTTTTGCAACCTCCCTGGCATAGGACCTTGTCTCCGAGATGAGAGTTTCAGGCGGAAACACTTTGTTGACAAGCCCCATCGAGACTGCCTCCTCCGCCCCAATCCTTCTGCCCGAAAAGATCAGGTCCTTGGCCCTTGCGGGGCCCACTATCCTCAGCAGCCTCTGGGTTCCGCCCCATCCCGGACAAATGCCCAGCGTTACCTCAGGCTGCCCCAGCTGGGCGTTTGCCGAAGCAAACCTGATGTCGCACGAGAGCGCAAGCTCGCACCCGCCCCCGAGGGCATAGCCGTTTATTGCTGCAATGACCGGCTTGCCGATTTTTTCTATCTTGTTGAGCACCTCGTGGCCCCGCAGCGCATACTTTTCCGCGTCGGTCGGCCCTATTTTGCTCATGTACTCGATGTCGGCTCCGGCCGAGAATGCCTTTTTTCCCTCGCCCGTGATTATGATTACTTTGGACGAGTCCTTTTCCAGTTCCTCAAGAACTGTTATGAACTCGTTCATGACGTCAAGGCTCATTGCGTTCAGCTTGTCCTCCCTGTCTATGGTTATCTGGACAACCTCCCCGTCCCGCTCCATCTTGAGATATTTCATGCAGGTGATTACCCTGCCGGCACATTTAACTTTAGACGGGGCTTGCCGGGGACCAAACTCACCCGAGCCCACCGAAGTTTTTTAATCTTGACTGCCATACCAACAACATGCCGCGAGTAATCTACTTTAACATGTCAGCAGATGACACCGAACGGGCAAGGAAGTTCTACGCCGATGTTTTTGGATGGGCCTTTGAAAAGTGGGACGGTCCCATGGAATACTGGCTGATAAAGACCGGTGATGACAAACAGCCTGGCATTAACGGCGGGCTTGCAAAGAGGAGTGCTCTCAACCCCAGCGTGGTAAACCTGATTAGCGTTCCCTCCATTGAGGAATACTCAAAAAAGATCACCGAAATGGGCGGCACCGTAAGCCCTGGAATGCCTATCAAGGGAGTAGGATATTTTGCACACTGCACCGATTCCGAAGGGAACAGGTTTGACATACTCGAGCCCGAGCAGAACGCAAAATAAAGGACCTACGCTGCGGTGAAAAATGCTGCCTGTTGGCGCGTCCCGCGTGCTGAAACCCTGGTTTGTAGCCCTGTTCCAGCCACAGCAGGGGATCCCGAAAGCGAGTTATACGGCGTGCCGTCCAGTGGAGCTGCTTTGAATCCGCTTGGCATACTCCCTGCAGTAGGCTCTGCAATCTGCTGGGGCACCTTCTTTGTCCCGGTAAGAAAGGTCAACGTGGTAAACATCTGGCAGCTGCAGGGCGCGACCGGCATAGGGGTACTGCTTTTTGCAATCCCGGTCGGTTTTTTCTCAGGGTTCCAGATCCTGCCGGCAGGGCTGCTTTCCGGCACAATCTGGGCTGCAGGAAACATCCTTGCTCTCTACTCAGTAAGGCTCATAGGCCTCTCCCGCACCTCGCCATTCCTTGCGGGCTTTAGCGTCTTAGTCTCATTCCTCTGGGGGGTCCTGTACTTTGGCGAGAGGTTTAACCTCATGGCCCTTGCGGTGGCAGGCGTGGGCCTCCTGCTCTTTGGCCTCTTCTTCATATCAAACACCTCCAAGGGTGCGCCCATCAGGAAAAGGGGATATCTTGTTGCAACCGCGTCGGGCCTTGTAGGAGGGTCGTACGTCATCCCGCTCCAGGCTGCACACTCGCTCCAGTCGGGATTTTTCTCCTCAAGCCTTGCAATTTTTGCAGTAGGCATTCCCCTCCTGCTCATCTCAAGAAACTTTGCAAGGAAGGAGATGCTTGCAGGGATGCTCTCGGGCGGCCTCTTCAACGTCGGGAGCCTTGCCGTACTGTTTGCAGTGGGGCTGATTGGGATAACCGTGGCATATCCGATATCGCAGACTGCGACGCTCTTTGCAGTGTCATGGGGAGTGATATACTTTAGGGAAATCGTACACCGCGAGGCAATCCTGAAGGTTGCAGCAGGTGCAGGCCTCATACTGTGCGGTGCCGCGCTTGTCACGGTGGCATAGTCAAGCAATTTATTTGGTCTGGCGCAAGTGCCTTCGAATTGAAGGCTGTAATAGTATTCAGCGGCGGGATGGACTCGGTCTGTACCGCAGCGTACCTGAAGGAAAAATACGACCTTTATGGAATCACGTTCTCATACGGCCAGAAGGCTGGCGAGGAACTCAGGGCGGCGCGGCATTTCTCCAGGATACTAAAACTGCGGGAGCATCGCATAGTAAGCATAGATTTCATGAAATATCTCTATGAAAAGACAAACGCGCTTACAAACCCCAAGATGGCAATCCCGTCCGCCTTTGACTATTCCATAGTTGTGCCCATCCGAAACGCGGTCTTTCTCTCGATTGCCTCGGCATGGGCATTTTCAAAGAAGGCCGAGCTTGTGGCCTATGGCGCCCACCGGGATGACCAGCGCTATCCCGACTGCAGGCCGAAATTCTCCAAGATGCTTGCCGACGCGCTCAATGAGGGTGAGGCCGACGGAATCAGGAAAGGCCTTAGGAAGAGGATAAAGATCTGGAGCCCATTTGTTGCAAACCTTTCGAAGAGCAGCCTGCTGAGGATGGGCCATGAAAGGCTGGGGGACGAGATCTTCAAGACATGGAGCTGCTACTCCAACGCGCGGGTCCACTGCGGAAGGTGCGAGTCGTGCAACAACAGGAAGGTTGCCTTTGCCGATGCGGGCATGGAAGACAAGACGAAGTACAGGTTTCCCTAGCTAAATCTTGAGGGCGGGCCTCTTTAACAATAGCGGCCTTATCACCATGTAGTAAATCGGAAACGGAATTCCCGCAACGCCCCAGAAGATCCAGTTGGTCATGTCCTGCGTGAACCCAAGCTTGTGGAAGTAGTCCATCGAGCTTGCCGCTGCCATCACCCCCACAGCCATAACTATGAAGAATTCTATCGCATACCAGGAAAATGCAGGCCACGAGTCCTTGGGAGCGTGGAAATTGTTATGTACGCCCATACCCGTCGTGAGCCGCACCAGATTATTTAATTTTTGAGGTTTAGACCACGTTTGGGGGAGATCTTCCGCTATAGATCATGCTGAGTACGTCGGCCCTTGCATCCTTCTTGTCGTATATCCCCCTTGATGCAATGGTGGTAACCACTGCGTCGTTTCTGACCCCACGCATCTTCATGCAAAGGTGCTCGCCCTCCGCTATCACAAGCACGCCCTTGACGCCCTCGGAAAGCAGCTCGTCTGCCACGTTCTTTGTTATCCTTTCCTGTATCTGCAGCCTCGCAGAGTACTTCTCCACCAGGCGCACGAGTTTTGAGATGCCAAACACCTTGCCGTTTGGCGCATATGCCACTGTGACCTTCCCAAAGAAGGGCAGCATGTGGTGCTCGCACATGGAATAGAACTGGATGTCCTTTGCTATTACAATGTCCGAGTCCTCCGAGAACTTGACCGAGAGTTCCGACTCGGCATCATATCCCTTGAAAATTTCCTCGTACATGTCGGCTATCCTTGAAGGCGTGTCTACCAGCCCCTCCCTTGTCGGGTCCTCCCCTATCTCGGCTATCAGTTCCCTGATTAGCTTCTTTACCCTCTCCTTGTTCATCAGGGGGCTCCTATGAATTTGTGCAACTGGGGCACGATGCGCACCCCGTCATAATGAGGATAAACTGCGTCATAAAACTCGAGAAGCTTCTTCAAGTCTGGCTCTGCTACACCATACGTAGGCTGTATTATAAATCCTGCAATCTTTGCACCCGATACAATGCCGAAGATCGCCTTGACAAGACCCCTGAACTGTTCAAGTTCGGTCCTCGAACTCACTACTATCTTGATGTACGTCACCTTGCCCGATCCCGCGGCAAGTTCCAGGCACTGCAGCTCGTTTTCCAAAAGTTTGGAATAATGGATCCTGTCTACGTATTCTGATTCAGGTGTTTTGAACTCTATCTTGACATAGTCAATGTACGGTAACACCTGGGAGAATTTTCCAGAATCAAAGCACGACGACTCGAGGTATGTCGGTATCTTTTTTTTCTGGACAAACTTTGCAAGCTCGGAAACCGCCTCGGCCTGGACTAGCGGATCTCCCCCCGTAAAGTTTACCTTGTACGTATTTTTTTCAAGGCTTTTCTCGATGAGCTTCTCCGCCTCGCCAATCTCGTATTCCGTCCCAGACTGCATCGGAAGCGCCTCCTTCGTGTCGCAGTAGAAGCACTTGAAGGGGCATCCCGCTAGCCTGACAAAGAGAGTCTTTGTCCCATAGAGGATCCCCTCGCCTTCCACCGAAGTGAATATTTCAAACAGCCTTACTTTCAAGCACCGGATCTCCTTCCTCCTCAGTATTTATTTAATTGGGTTGCGTGCCGAACAAATTTTACCAAAACGATTTATCTGATTATCAAAGCAAAGCAGTCATTGAGAAATACAGCCTTTATTCTTGTCGTTATCGCACTTTCCATCTTACTCGGGTTCCAGCAGGCCGAGGCGGCTACAATCACCGCCACCCCAAAAACCCAGGCCTTTGGCCCAAATGACTGGATAGTTGTCTACCTCAAGGTCCAGGGATACCACGGCGGTCCGATCTCGTGGATTGCGCACAGGCCTGACAACTCGACGCTTTCGGGCAACCTTACCACGGTCAAGTCAGACGGCACCGCCCTCCAGCAGATCATCCGCACCGCGTTTGACAACATGTTTGGAAACTGGTCCATCACCTACAAGTACGACAATTCCACCCAGAATGCCACCTTTGAGGTAAAACCAATCGTACTCTCCGTCTACACGGACAAGAACCTGTATTACGAGCCCGACGTCATGCACCTTAACATCACGACGTCATACTACGTACCAGTAGCAAACCGAGCCGAGTTTTTCCACCTCAACTTTTATGACCAAAAGGGGAACCTCCTCACTGACATACCCACCATAGACATCAGGGCCTTTGAGCCCAGCGTCATCTACAATTTCCACATGCTCCCGCTTGCAGACTACCACCCGCCAGGCCTTTACAAGATAAGGGTCCAGTACTACAACACGGTAACTGAGGTCCCGTTCCTTGTGGGCAAGTTCTCAGAGTTTTTGCTGCTCGCCTCGCATACTGACAAGAGCACCTACCAGACCGGCGACGTGGTAAACATGGGGATTTCCGTAACCAGGGTTACCCAGTCATCAGGAACGCTAAAGATAACCGATCCCTCGGGCAACTCCACCACCCGCCAGTTCGAAGTCTCCTCAACGCACACGTCCCTGAGCCTCAGCGGGATTGCCACCAAGGCTGGGACCTACAACTATCTGATACAGTACGGCGGGATAACAGGCACCGGTTCTTTCAACGTGGTGCCAAACCAGGCGAGCCTGCCAAAGATACAGTTTGGGATATTTCCCGACAAGATGTACTACAGGCCGGGCGAGATAATTCATGTGAAAGCCCTGGTGTCCCAGTCCGTTGCAAACTCCACCACCATCTGGTCGGTGGACCCAAACGGCGTTGAATATCCAAGAAAGACCCTGCCGTTTGCAGGCCTTGACACCATACTCCCGCACCAGATAGCGGCAAACGCGCCTACCGGACAGTGGGAGCTCTACGTGGACTATGCGGGCCTTGTCCGGAGCGTACGGTTCGTAGTGGTTGGCGCGCCCGTCGACCCAAGCGAGCTGCTAAGCGTCAACCAGTTCACCGCCCCTTCCTTTTACTCGTACTTTGCCAAAGGGCTTGACGAGCCCAGCGGAATCGCGATAGACTCTGACAACGATGTCTACGTCGTGGACTCGGGCAATTCCCTTATCAAGAAATTCGACCCCACAGGCAAGCTCCTCCTTTCATGGGGCGGAATGGGTACTGCGAACGGCAGGTTCATCCACCCAAGCGGCATAGCAGTAGGAAGCAAGTACGTCTTTGTTGCTGATACCGGTAACGCAAGGATCCAGATGTTTGACAAGGACGGCAACTTCATCTACCAGTGGGGAGGATATGGGGATTCCCAGGGAATGTTCCATGTACCGGTCGGCCTTGCGCTTGACAGCGGCGGGTTTTTGTTTGTGGCAGATGCGGACAGGCCGACAATCCAGATTTTCAACTCGCAGGACGTGTATACGGACGAGATCAAGCCTCTCCTCACGCCAGAGGGGAATTTCCCGGCGCTGGACGGGATAGCGTTTGGCCCGGACGGCAGCTTTTACGTCTCCTCGCCGGACGACAGGGTATTGAGGTTCTCAGACATCGGCCACTTTGTGAACTTTTACGGCTCGGCAGGGAGCGAGGACGGGAGGTTGAACGGCCCGACAGCTCTGGCAGTTGACGGCAGCGGAAACCTGTATGTTGCGGACACTGGCAACTACAGGATCCAAAAGTTCGACTCCCGCGGCAACTTCCTTGCAAGCTGGGGTTCGCAGGGAGTCCTGCCGGGGCAGTTTGAGGATCCCTCAGGAATAGCGGTAGACTCTGCAGGAAACGTCTATGTTGCAGACAAGGCCACCAATACGGTACAAAAGTTTTCGGTGCGCGGGGGCACGGTCCCTGCCATACCGGACTGGGTAAGGGAAAGGGCCCTGTGGTGGGCGGAGGGCGCCCTAGACAAGAGCCAGTTTGTCCTTGCGGTAAAATACATGGTGAACCTGGGCCTTGTCAACGTAACGCAATCAAACGCCAGTGCGGGCGTTACAAATGTGCCTCACTGGCTAAGGCATGACGCCAGGTGGTGGGCAGAGGGCCAGATAGATGACAAGACGTTTGCAGAATGCATCGAGGATCTTATCTCAGCCGGGATCCTGAGGCTCTAGGATGCAATCTTTGGAGCCTTTCTAGCAAACAGTCCTGCGATGAAGACAAGCGCTCCAAGAATCCCTATGAGGCTGCCGACAAACTGAATGGTGTCGGAAAGGTCGGTAACTGCAGGTGCAAGAAGCACGGCGAGTATGGCGCCTACCGCCATCATCGGAATTCCAATGCCTGCCGAGATCTGCTTTGATACCATGTGTTGTGCTGGAATTAAAAATGTATATGAATTTTATGGAGTCCCTGTTGTGGTCCTTCGAATTTCCAGAACGGGCTAGCCCCTTCTGTGGTCCTGCCTCTGAATCCATGGGAAGCTGTACCCGTTCCCCTGGTTGTCGTTACCGCGGTAGGCGCTGTTCCCATTTTCCTGGTTGTGCGGGTTCCCGCGGTAGTGTTCCTTCTGGTTGTTAAGATGGTCGCGTTGAGGCGACGTGGTTGTGGCGTTGTTCTGAGCCGGTGGATTTGGCTGCGGAGGCGGTGACTGCGCCGTGCCGTTCTGGGATGCCGGCGGGATCGTAGGCGGCGTTGGAAGAGGCGGTGGCGTCGGGATGGTATTGTTCTGTGGCGGTGCCGGCACGGTTGGCGGAGCCTGGACGGTGCCGTTTTGTGGCGGCGTTGGAAGAGGCGGTGGCGTCGGGATGGTATTGTTCTGTGGCGGTGCCGTCGCGTTTTGGGCAGGCGGTGCTGGCGGAACAGTAGAGTTCTGCGGTGGCGGCGGCAAGGTGCCGTTCTGCTGCGGTGCCTGGTTGTTCAGCGGCGGGACTGGAGGTGCTGGATTGTGGTTCTGGACGGGCGGAATGTTCTGGACAGGCGGA
>JAJPGU010000027.1 GCA_021325615.1 Nitrososphaerota archaeon
AAGGCCATCGTATATTGGGATGTCTCAAACACCCCGATAAACAACATCCTAGATTTGGGTGAGCATGCAAACCTTGCCATAGCATACAAGAGCTCTGACAGGCCAGGTTCACTTGACAACATCAAGGTGGAGGTCATCGTGCCAACAGGATCAGCAATGACTGTCGAAAGGCAAGTCCCATCAGTCACTACGGACATAGTTGACCTAGGGTAGGCGAAGTGATATGAAAGGTATCACTGCCAATTCCCTTTTTTTATTACCAAAAATATCGAAAAACACCCGCATTTTCATAGCAGGTAGCATGGTCGCCTGTCTCGGCCTTTTCCTCTACGAGATGCTGCCAGAATACCTCTTCCTTCCAACGTCAGCACTTGTCTATTTTGTACTTCCCTCAGTCGCCATATTTGCAGTCTTTGTCATCATACCAAATTTGCTAACAAAGGGCCAGCAGACATCCGTCCAGGCCCAGGGAATTCCAGAGCAGGCCTCCCAACCCCAAGTAGAGACAATCTCGCTTGAGCAGGCAAAAGAGCCAGGGTTGATCCTGCCCGACGGCAACGGGTCGTCAATGATCCAAGGCCTCATACAAGGCCAGGCACTGCAGGCAAACGAAGTCCAAGCCCCCGCCGTAATTCAGGCTCCCGCGGTGAACGAAATGGCAGTACAAGACATGGTATCAAGGGCAATGGAGCCGGTCCAAAAGGACAGTACTAGGATGCAGGACACCATAACGGACCTCAGAAATGAGATAAACTCCATCAAGGGCAGCATGGATTCCCTTTCGTCAATGGTGGAATCCTCGCTGACTGACCTCAAGTCATTTCAGGCCGAGCTTGCAAATCCCCTAAATTTTATGCGCAAATACTTTGATTCGATTGACATTAAATCGCTATCAGACCCCTCCCTGCCCCTCCATATCGAGCATTTACCCCTGTCAGAACCCTCGCAATACCCCTCGGTGGAAAAGGCGGTGCCAGAGCCTGTCTCTCAGGAGGCCAAGGCTGAACCCCATCCCGTAGAAACGGCGGTTGATCTTCCACCAAAAAGCCAAAGTAAGGAAGAAGTACTTTCAAGCGATCAAGACCAGACATTTTCCTTCAAACAGATGCTCAACGGAAAGATGACTCTAGGAAAAATGATGACAACGATTTCACTGATTGAAGAAATTCTGCAGACCCTTGGAAGGGATTCCATCGACGTGCTTATTGACCAGTGCAAACTCATGGGGCTCAAGCAAGAGGATGAGCACATAGTATACAACGTGATAAACATGATGGACAAGTCCGGTTTGTCCGTTAAAGACACACTCATCATGTTATACAAGTTTGGAAAAGTGATGGGTATGAATGATAGAGAATCGGACCTCATCTATGCGAGAATGATGATGAACCAGGGCAAGAATCATGACAGCCCAATGACCATGGAAAAAAAGGTAGGATAGCATGGCCTCGGCGGTTTTCTCTGAAGCAATCCTGATTATTGCGTCAGTAATAGTCGCAGCAGGACTTGCTGGAGTGGTAATGGCAAAGGTCGGGTCATTCCAATCTACATTTACCCAGACCACCGAGAGTCAGAAGCAGACCGTCCTTACCACCATCAAGATAATTTACCTAACAAACGATACAAAGACCGGCGTAGATGCCTGGGTAAAAAATGTCGGTACTTATCCGATAACAAACCCCTCAGATTCCGACGTTTATTTCGGCCAGATCAACCAGATGCAGAGGATCCCATACAGCGACCCGCCATCCGGCCTGTCATGGGAGTTTTCAAGCCCCATCACGGTCTGGAACCAGACAAATACAGCACAGATATCCATCACTGGCCTCTCCCAGATAGAATGCGGTCTAACTTACGACCTTCAGGTGACCACGCCTACTGGGGTAAGTGATGAGCAGTATACCAGGTTTTGCTAGGCAGGGTGATGAGAGACGGGATTAAGCGTTGCCATATCGGGGGGGATTGTGACATTTTCCATAATCTACGCCATGATGTCGTTCTCTAGCGTGGTTAACAGCGCGACGGAAATGGGCACCTCAGATTCACAAATGGGAAACAGCCTGTTCCAGAGGCTCCAGACAAACATCAGCATGTCAACCCTCCAAGATCAAAGCGGCACAAGTCCTGCCACCTTCCAGATCACAAATACCGGCAACACAGTCTTGTGGAATTATAATGATTTTGACGTCCTCATAACTTACCAAGAGAATGGGACCTTGCTACAGCAATTGGCCGGGATTCATCCGATAGTCACTGAAAAGCTTGGCTATTCCAGTAGCTGCACGCCCTTGTTGCCCGATAACTGGTGCATCTCGCAGATCCAGAACGACAACATACATCCCGGATTGCTCGATCCTAAGGAAATTGCAGACATAGAGGCCCAGCCTGCAAACGTAACAAAAAGCGGCGGCACCTTCAGCGTGGTGTTTAGCACCGACAACGGTGTCACCTCATCCCAATCGGTGATCATATCATGATGAAGACGATTCCAACCGGCAATGAGGAAGTCGACAGGCAGCTTGCAGGCGGCCTGCCCACGCCGTGCCTGATGCTTATCGAGGGGGAGCACGGTACTGGAAAGAGCGCGCTTGCGGCCCAGTTCATTAAAGGAATGCTATCACTTGACATGAGAGTACTCTGCATTACGGAGAACACCGTGAAGGATTATATCGAAAAGATGAAGACCATCACGTTTAACTTTACCAAGCCGTTCTTGAAAAATCAATTCTCCATACTCCCGCTGCATGTCTACGGAGCGATGTGGTCGGAGCGTCAGTCCTCGTTCCTGCTTCCTGTCATAGGGAGATACATCAGCAGCAACGCCAAAAAGTGTGACGTCGTGGTCATAGACTCCTTATCGCTCCTCACCATGTATTCCGATGCCGACCAGATTCTCGATTTCCTGACCAGATGCAAATACCTCGTCTCAACAGGGATGTCGATCATCCTTACCATGCATGCTACCTCGATTCCTGAAGACGTTGCGCTCAGGATCAAATCCGCGTGCGACGTCTACTTTGCCCTTGCAACCTCCAACATAGGCGGCAAGGCAGTAAAAGTCATGAAGATAATCAAACTAATAGGTTCCACCTCTCAGGCAGAATCCTCCTTTGCATTTGAGGTGGATACCAACTTCGGGATCAAGATCGTGCCGATATCGACGGCCAACGCATAAGGTGATTGAAGATGGAACAGAAAAACAGGAGTGAACTTTGATTGGGCTTTGACGTTTCCCTTATCAAGGACAAAAAGTTTGCGGAGGCACTAAACAAATCCCCCCACCTGTCAAACTATCTTGCGACATACGTGGAAAGAGGCAACCCAATCCCCATATTTACCGACAAGCTGGAAGGCGAGCACAAGAAGCTCAAGGAACCCAACCTCATCTACCCAATATCTGATACAACGTACATACACATCAATCCGCATTCCAACTCTGCCGACGGGTATTCGGAATACACCATAATAGAGCCCGACGAACCTGACAGGGCGCTAATGGATAGTGCAGACAAGCTATTTGCCCTCCACGCAGGAACGATGAATCCGCCCATCGAGTTGACTGAAAGGTTCAACATGATAGACCAGTACCTCGACAAGACCATTTCCTCCTCGCAGGGACCCATAGACTACAGCAAGCTGGACGTGCTAAAGACCAGGAGCCTCCCTGTCTATGAGAGAGACATTACAAACCTCAAGTATCATTTCCTGAGAAAAAGGGCAGGAATGGGGCTGCTCGACCCCTTCCTTACCGACCCCCACCTTGAAGACATCTCCGTGGTCGGGGCAGGGAACATGTATGTAATCCACAAAATGTTCGGCGCCCTAAAGTGTCCGGTTTTCCTAAGCGTCGAGGAAATTGATGACCTCATAATCAGCATGTCTGAGCAGTTTGGTAAGACTGTGTCACACGCCAAGCCTGTGATTGATGCGACTCTTCCGGAGGGATCCAGAATCAACATCGTCTTTGGCAAGGATGTCAGCAGAAAGGGAACGAATGCCACCATCAGAAGGTTTGCAAGCACGCCGCTTTCAATCACCCAGATACTTCCAAGCAAGGCCCTCAATTCCACCGAGGCCGCATATCTTTGGATGATGATGGCGGAGGGAATGAGCGTATTCATCAACGGAGAAACGGCTTCGGGAAAGACGACCACCATGATGGCGCTGACTGCGTTCATCCCTTCGAACTGGAAGATTGTAAGCATCGAGGACACCCCCGAACTTACGCTTCCGCATTCCAACTGGATAAGCGAGGTTACGAGAGATACCGGAAACGAGGGCTCTAGTGTCACCATGTTCGACCTACTAAAGGCTGCCTTGAGGCAGAGGCCCAACTACATATTCGTAGGAGAAATCAGAGGCGCAGAGGCAAACATTGCCTTCCAAGCCATGCAGACAGGCCACCCAGTGGTAAGCACTTTCCATGCGGCCAATATGACTGCGCTGATTCAAAGAATCACAAACCCTCCAATGAACATCCCCAAGACCAACGTCGAGAACCTTAACATTGCTCTCTTCCAGGCTGCCGTTTCGGGGCCCGATGGAAAAAGAGTAAGAAGAGTCCTATCAATCAACGAGGTTTTGGGTTACAACCCAGAGGGAAACAACGTCATGTTCATACCAGTCTTCAACTGGGATGCCGGCAGCGACGAGGTAAAGTTCCGCGGCAAAGGAAGCAGTGCCCTCTTCATCTCAAAAGTGCTTGAAAAGAGAGGAATGTCAAGGAAGGATGAAACAATCCTTTACGAGGAACTTGCGATGCGGGCCAACATACTTGACAAGATGGTAGAGAAGAAGATCTTCAACTTTTACGACGTTTACGACTCGATATCGCGCTGCAGGGAGATAGGCCTTGAGGCATTCATGAAGGAGCTTAACATGCTATGACCCAGAAAATGACGCTGAAGGAGAAGCTTGGTGGCCTGAAAAAGGCAGACGACGAATTCGTCTACTTTGTTGCCTTCCTCTACGCCCTCTCCACGGGAGAGGTTGGGTCTGTCGACCTCATAAAGACCGCCCAGTCATCGGGTTATGGCAAGTATTCGCAGGCATTCAAGGACGTCTTCCGGCTTGGGGTCGGATGGGGCTATGGGCTTGCCAAGGCCTGTGAAATGATCGCGGTGAAATTTCCGGACAACGCCGACCCGCTAAAGCAGCTCCTAGTAAAGCTCGCCCAGGTGATTAGGCTAGGAGACGAGCTGAGAACCTTCTTCACTGATGAAATGAATGCGGTAATGCATAGCTTCGAGGTAAGGTACGAGCGCAACCTCGAGTCCCAAAAGCTCTTCCTTGAGATGTTCTACACCATTTCTTCTACGGCGGCATTCATGATTGCTGCAAATTCCATCATGGCAATGCTCATGGGCAACACAAACTCCGAGTCGATTTTCCTCTCCTCACTTGTAGGGGTAGTAGTCAGCATGGGGGCATTCATCATGATAATGTACATCATATTTCCAAGGGATAGGCTCTCGGTGGGTGACTATGCCAAGGCGCAAAAGTTCAGGATTTACCTCTATGTGGCCCTTGCCTTGGGCTCATCAATCGGCCTTGTACTCACCATCACAAAGGCCATCCCAATGCCCCTGATAACAGTGGCGGCAACTGCGCCCCTCTTTCTTCCCGGCTATTTCGCAAGGAAAATGGAATCAGACCTTAGGCGCCTTGACGAATGGTACCCCTCCTTTATCAGGCACTTTGGGGAGATTTACATGATGGTAGGATCCATGGGACAAGCCCTCGATGCCGTACTTCGAAGCGACTTTGGTCCCCTCCAGAAACAGGTGGTTGCCTTCAAGAACCGCATCAAGAACAGGATAAAGCCAGAGATTGGGTTTGAGTGGTTCTCAAGGGAGGCAGGCACCGCCATCATAATTTCTGGCAACACCATAATGGCCAATGCCCTCCTCAAGGGAGCCAACATGAACGAGGTCGGAAACAAGGTGTCAGAAATATCTTCAAAACTAAACGAGCTTCGGGCAAAGCGTACTCAGACATCCAAGACCTTTGAAACCATCGTGATAGTGCTGCATGCCTTGACGATGGCAATCTTCGGCCTGATGAACGAACTCATAAAAATATTTCACCAGCTTCTTACCGGCACACAGATTTCAAACAACGCCATAACGCTCAGCCCGATAGACCCGAATTTTATGGCAATGATGATGCCAATAGTTGTGCTTTCCACATCCGCCATCAATGGCCTTGCAATCAAGGTAGGCCAAGGCGGACTTTTCAAGACTGTATGGTTCAACATTGCCTGCCTCACTGCACTTGGAGGTATTACGATGTATGGGACCACGGTGGCACTCTCAAAGTTCCTCGAGAACCACATCCTTGACATCTCAACGCCTGTAACGCATATGCTTCTTTACGTTAGACTGTTCTGATAAATCCCGGATTTTTGACTTGCCTTCAGCCTGTCTGTGCTTGGAAGACTGACCTGCTAAGAAGGTCATTTATGGTTTCTACTATCTGTTTCATGTCAAATGGCTTGTATACTATCGCGTCAGCTTTGAGCCTTTCAAGGGTGTCTATTGTCTCAGGCCTGACATCCCCCGTTATCATAATCATTATTGCGTGCGGGTTTATCCCGCGGATTTTCTCTAGCACGTAAAAGCCGTCATATCCAGGCATCATGACATCCGAAAAGACAAGATCAGGAAACATTTTTTTGTACATGTCGACTACGTGCTGGCCGTCAAGTGCCCTGCCTATCACCTGTATGTTACAGAGTTCCAAAAACTCCGAAAACAGGTCAACGCTGTCCCCGTCGTCGTCAACAACTAGCGCAGTTATTCCCTTCTTGGAGACCCTCCCCACCTCTAACATACTCTATATCTTCCCCGAAGTTCTAATATTGGATAGGTTGTCACTTTTAAACAAACATGCTCCCTGCCGGCTGATGTCGAGTCGGAGGCATGCGTCATACCATCCTCCACACAATAGTGCATAGCCACGTCCAAAAAGGTAACTATTTTTAAAAGCTGCAATGAAGCTGCATCGTGCCAAAAATTCTTGGAATAATAGGAGGAGGCCAGCTTGGAATGATGCTTGCCGAGGCCGCAGCAAAGATGCCAGAACATATTTCAAAGGTTGTTGTCCTTGACCCGACAATGGACTGTCCTGCGGCAAGGGTCGGCGCCGAACAGATTATAGCCGACTTTAAGGACAAGAATGCCATAGTTGAGCTCTCCCTCAAGTCAGACATAATCACCTATGAGATCGAGTCGGGCAACAGCGAGGTCCTAGAATCGCTCAAGGCTCCGGTTTCGGTCAATCCTTCTCCTGCAACCCTCAGGACCATACAGGACAAGTTTACGCAGAAGACATTCCTCAGGCAAAACGAAATCCCTGTCCCGGAATTTCTTCCCATCGACTCCCTGGAGGACCTAAGGCATGCAATAAGGTCATTTGGCTATCCAGTCCTCCTGAAGGCAAGGCGCGACGCCTATGACGGCAGGGGCAACTTCAAGATTAAATCAGAGGACCAGATAGAGCAGGCATACAACCTCTTCAAGGGAAGGCCCATGATGGTTGAAAGATGGGTCGATTTTGAGATGGAAGTTTCGGTGATTGCCGCTCGCAACACGATGGGCGAGATTGCCACATATCCCGTAGTGGAAAACATCCACCGAGAGAACATCCTTGAGATGACAATCGCACCGGCAAGGGTTGACGCCAAAATTGCGTCCGATGCCGATACAATTGCCAGAAAGACGATGCAGGTGCTCCACGGGGCGGGTGTTTTCGGGATCGAGATGTTTGTCACAAGGGATAGCACGGTTATGATAAACGAGATTGCCCCAAGGGTCCACAATTCAGGCCATCACACACTAGAGTCAAGCGATACATCGCAGTTTGAACAGCACCTGAGGGCAATCCTTGGCCTCCCGCTTGGCAGCACGAGGCTAAATCACTTTGCGGTAATGAGGAACATACTTGGTCCAAAGGGCTTCGCCGGAAGGTACCGGCCAATTGCTCTTGACGGTAGTAGCGGGGTCTACCTGAAGATGTACAACAAGGACGAGGCAAAACCACAGCGCAAGCTCGGCCACATCAATGTCATAGATTTGGACGACAAAAAAGACATAGATGCACTCATCGCAACCGCGGAGAAGGCGCGAGAATCAATAAGGTTCGAGCCTCTTCCCTAGGCCTTATTTCTTCGATAAGAGGGCGTAAATGCCGCCTGCGCCATATGCCGCTGCAATCATCATCCTTGATACTATTACTGCCACGGTCTGGTTAGATACGAACGTGGTATCAACAAAGACAGCAATCGGTATTGCGACAAGCGAAACCGCTCCAACAATTATCTGTTCATGGTTTGCAAGGCCGCTATATTTTTTCATGAAGGTATAGGTAGAGGCGTTCCCCATCCCTATCCCGAGCAGGATAAGATACTGGTAGAGGTGTGGAAACGCCCCTATCGCAGCAAATGGCGCTGCCCAGCAAAGGCCATTTACCGCCTTTACGGGATGAGACCACTTGACGCTGTTCTTCATCCTGCCCCTTATGAGGTGCAGTATGTGCTTGTACCTTCCAAGTATTATGCCAAAGGTTATAGCAAACGCGCCGATCCATATTATTGCATACTGGTATACCGGACTCTGGTGCTCAAAGGCAACCTCGCTCAAGACTGCCGCAGATCCTACAGAGATTGCGACGCCGATAAAAAGCAGGCCGAATGCCCGCCGTACCTCGAGCGGTGAGTGTTGCATGATGAAGGATTGGCCCTACTTTCATATAATTGAAAAGATGCCTCTCGGACGTGCCTAGCCTGCGATCTGCCATGGCTAGTTTTTGAACCATATCAGGCCAATCAAATCTTGGCAAGAGGGCTTGCCACCTGCCTGCCTATCCAGTCTTGTCAAACTTTGCAAATGGGACAAGTTCGCTCATGTAGTCTGACGCCTTGAGAAACTTGAGGCCTTTCTCGGTGGGCCTGTAGACCTGTGTCCCCTCCTCGTACTTTAGCAAGTCCGTTTCCCTTAGGAACTTGAGGTATTCGGTGAGCTGCGAATAGGAGAGATAGGCCTTGTACATTATCTTTGTCTTGCCTGCTCCGTTCCTTGCAGTCTCCAGTATCATGGTCATTATGTCTGTCCTGCTTCGGTACTTCATCGTGTTTTCTATGCAGTTTTATTATAAAAACGGTTTGTAAAAATGTTCTATCATCAAATTCCATAATGATGTATCCTTAATCAGGCTCCGATGCCTCATCTGAAAATGCTGTAACAAGAGACGAACTCAGAGCTGAAGGACAGTTAGAATGAGACTCGGGATGAGAGGCTCGTTCTGAGGCTTGATGGCCTCGATCCCCACCCCCTCGTCGGGCGCCTCCACCGCCATCATTATGTTAAGGATGTCACCCTTGTAAAGCCGCGTTACTGCCTGAGTGACTACCACGTCGGTGATGTGCGGATCCCTTATTGTAGCCCTTACATTGGAATTTTCAAGGTCTTTTCCATTTACCCTTATCCAAAAGTCAATCCACCGAGGCTTGTTTCCTCCAAGCTTGCTTACCTGTGCGCCAGATATGATGAGGTACTCGGCAGTTTTTCCTATCAGGATGCAGTCCTTGGTGAAATCTATCGATATCTCGTTTCCAGAGGTGTCCTGGTGCGTGTCAAGAACGACCTTTAAAGGCATCAAACTAATGGGCCGCTGGGTAAGGGTAGATGAGAACTGACCATATGCCTTGGTCTCGGGAGTCAATGCCTGCCTCCTTTGTACTTGCGCATGCTTTCAATGGGCACCTTGGATCCACCCCCTCATGGCAAAACTATAGCGTATCGCTTTGATAAAATATGGTCTGTCACATCTCCTGACAGACTGCCATACTTTTCAGCAGGGATTTGGAACGCGTCTCCGAGCTTCCCCTTAACCTTTATTAAAAATCCGATATTGCATAGACATGTGGCGTACTCAAAAAAGGCACTCGTCGGGATAATCATGGGTTCAAGTTCAGACAGCAAGGTAATGCACGCAGCTGCTGAGATACTGGACGAGTTCGGGGTAAAGCACGAGGACCAGATAGTTTCAGCACACAGGACTCCCACCAGGCTTGAAGACTATGCCAAGCATGCTGAAAGGGAAGGCTTCAAGGTAATCATCGCAGGAGCAGGAGGCTCGGCGCACCTGCCCGGAATGATTGCCTCGCACACAATAATCCCGGTAATAGGCGTCCCAATCATGGTTTACAACGACAAGGGCGGGCAGGACAAATTCAAGTTCTCGGCATTTGGAGGCCTCGACTCGCTCCTCTCAATTTCCGAGATGCCCACCGGCTCTCCGGTGGTTACTGTTGGTGTCAACAAGGCAGCCAATGCAGGACTTTATGCATTGAAGATCCTAGCAAACGAGCATCCAGACCTAAGGAGGAGGCTCAAGGGATACAAGGTGGAGCAGCACAGGTCTGTCATGAAAGAGTCCGAGGAGATGCGAAGGCTCGGCCTTGCAAGGTTTGCAACAAAAAGATTCAAAAAGTGACCTAGGCCTTGAGGTCCGATATCTGTACAAGGTGTCGTGAAAAGTAAATCGGGTATACGGCGCCAGTGGCAGGGTGAGTATAGTTCCACCTCTTGTCATCAGGGTTTATCTTGGTAAACTGCTCCGCAAACTCCCTTGGAAGCATCTGGTAAACCGAATCGCCGATGGTGGTCTGGTTTGGCTGTGCAAGCGGAAGAATCTTTGATACAATTGTAATGCTGTGCCCAATCAGGTCCGGCTCGGATCCGAGGAAAACTATCCTGTTCTTCCCAGCGTCCACCCCAATCCTGACGCTTATGGTTGGAAGGCCCAGGCTTGAGAATATTGGGTTGAGCGAGTACTTTATCAGCATGTTCATCGAGTTTGCGCACCTTATGGCATTTTCAGCCATGTTGCCAAACTCCTCAAGTTCTGGAAAGAAGGCAATCACGGCATCGCCTGCATATTTTAGGACAAACCCGGCATGCTTGGATACAATCACAGACATTTCTTCTGAGAAGACCTTGATGAGTCCTGAGAGCTCCTCGGAGCTTAGCAGGGTGGCAAGCTTGGTAGACCCCACTATATCCACGTAAAGTATCGCGACGTTGATCTCCTGCTCGGGCCAGAGGCTCAGGAACCTGCTTGCAACATACTTGAGGAAGGCCTGCGAGTATGAATCAGACATCTTCATCTTGTACAGTGAGAAATTCCTCTTGACCCTCGTCATGCTTTCTATCACGACCGAGTCATCCGCAGAGAGTATCTGGAACCGCTCTATTGGCTTTACATGGTATATTATGGATTCAAGCACGTTGAGCGGAACGAACTTTTTCTCGAGGATGTCATAGTAGCCCTTCTCGCCCTCTATTTGTGGCGGGGCAACCTTGAGGTTCTCAGTTGCAAAGCCAAACGGGAAGGAGGTGTTCTGGTTCTTTGCCGCAGTGAGTATCACGCTGTCATACTCGTTGAGCGCCAGCGCCTGTTCGTTTTCCACCCCGGACCCAATGTCAATGACCCGGGATACCTGAAAAATTGTGATTTTGCCCGTCTTTGAGTTGGATTTTAAAATTTCTACCACGTCGTTTTCAATGTTGTCTGGCACGGTAATCTGTACGAGGTACTTGTCCTGAAACTCCGACCTGTACATCTCGGTGCCCTTTGCTGCGTGTACCTTTGATCCTACTCCTTTTCCCCTCCCCTTTACCTTGGCTATGTTTACCGAAACGTCGATTATCCTTAACGCATCGCTTACGGACATCAGGTCGTTTCTTGGAACCTCTGCCTCAATCCTTATCATTTTATAGTCCTAGGCAAAGTTGTGCGCCGACCAAATTTAAATCACGGCGTAACTTGCGCCATTTGGGAGTTTGCTGATGATTTAATTACAATGCCACATACAGGATGCTGGGTTGGAGATAAAGGACATACTGTACCAGGCAATTTCCGAGTACGAGGAGAAGAGGATAGTTTCGGACATAGCTCAGGGCGAGAGTGCTGAAGCAATCAGTACAATTTTCAGCCACTGCATGAAGAACATGAGAGAGGTAGGCTCGGACACCCCAGAAATGCGCAGTGCCCTTGCCGAGGGCCTCACACATTACATGCTGACCGTGGCCCTGATACCAAGCCAGAGAAAGACCACCTTTGGCTCGGTCGAGATCGACGTCGCCGTGCCTGACGCAAGGACACTCTCACTCACCCCGGATGATGTGGTTGTAATCCATTTTTCAAAAACCGACAACCTTTCTGAGATAAAGGAACATCTTGAAAGGCTCAAGAAGATCCAGCCCAGGACCGAGAACATCTGGGTGGTAGTAGACAAGCCAGTTGCTGTCGATGCCAAGGTCTACGCTCTCTCAGATGGCCAGTTCACCTTTGCAAACATGATAAACGACCTGATAAGCTTTTCATCAGGGAAAAAGCAATCAAAGCTCAAGATTTTCAGGATATAAGCGAATTAAGATCAATGTTTTTCCCCACGATATCCGCCATCATGTCTGGCCGCTGAGAATAATTTACACGTGGAATTACCCCAAGAATCTTCAGGCCAGTTATCTCATGCAGTGTGGCAGGAGCGCTTCCTTCCTCAGGACCGCCCTTTTCATCATAATAGTTGATTACCAACCCCTTTACAGGAATGCCGTATTTCCTACAAGCCTCTACAGTCATCATGGTATGGTTCAGGGTCCCAAGGGCAGAGCGCGTCACGATGATTGCTTCAAGCCCCATCTCCACTATCATGTTTGCAACAAAATAATCCCTCCTGATAGGTGTCATTATCCCGCCTATGCCCTCTACAAGCAACATCTGGTGCCTTTTCCTGAGAAGCTCGAATTTTTTCAGGACCTGTTCCATGTCAATTTCAGTTTTTAGTGTTTTTGACGCGTCATACGGGGACACTGGCAGTGGCAGGAAGACGGGATTGATTTCCGACTCGTCGTCGCCAACCTTTGCCGCCTCACAGAGAAGTTCCACGTCTTCCGACTTGAACCTGGCTTTCCTTTCTTTGCCGCTTGCGATTGGCTTCATGATACCAACGTCTATTCCCCTATCCCTAAGGGACCATGCAAGGGAGGCCGTGATAGCAGTCTTTCCGACGCCGGTGTCCGTGCCTGTTACAAAGTAGGATTTCACGTAAGACCAACCGATAGAGATCCTTAATAATTCACCGAAGAAGCCCAAGGAAAAACCAATTATTTCGTTTGCCAGTTCTCCAAAATGAGAAAAACCCCATATCCTTATATCGTGCGAGCAAGCAGACGAACCCGTGAAATTCTCTTTTTCCCACAACCCCCAGACCAGAGGATATGTCGCATATTATTCGATAGTTCTGTCAGTCGTCAGCGGTACCGTAGCTCTTGCATCCCTCCACATAATGCAGCAAGGAGTATTCCAGAGCGTGATGGTATTCTTTGAAGGATTTTTCTCACTCTTTATGCTTAGCAGGAACAAGAAGGTTGCAAATGCGTTCCTCTCCCACCTCGCATCGTTTGCCAGAATAACTGGGATATAGATCCCTACTCAGAATTTGACATCCTTTCCCTAATCTCGGCAAACCTTTCCGCAATCCCGATCCTTTCTGATATCCCGTCAAGCATCTCCCTCTTCCTGAGCACCACGAATGCAGCGGCTCCAGCCCCCGGGATTATGAAGAGGAGCGGGCTTACCCCAAAAATCGAAAAGGCTGGCTGTTGGTTACCTGAGGATGTACCACCTACTGGTCCAAGAGGCGGGTTTACCGAAACCTGTTTTGTCGCCGTCACCGCTTGGTAGAGTCCTCCGCCAACATCTGCCTCTATTCCCACCGTAGTTGGATTGGTGACAGTCATCAAGATTGTCGCCTTACCATCCTTGTCAGTTACCGCATCCATTTGGTTGACTGTGGCTCCCGTCACTTTCCATGAAACTCCGATACCGGCAAGGTTCACTTTTTTATAAGACACCGTGGCGGTAGCGGTGAGTTTGGCGTTGTTATCAACATGGTCCACCGAGTCAATTGTGACGGCAGGAATGAAACTTGTAACCGCAATGTCAAATTTTGAAAGAGGTATGTTGTCAGCAAGGACCGCAATTTCGGCGGTTCCAGAAGATTTTGGCGTTGCATCAAACGTTGTATAATAAGAGCCTTGTTTTATCAGGATACTCTGCGGAACCTCAAGTACCGTGGAATTGCTTGACACAAGCTTTATGGCAGTATCCGTGTCAGCCACAATTGGAAGCTGCTTATCATCAAGCAGTTCGACTGAAAAGAGAGATTTGGTGTCGGCAAAAATTTGATCTGGGTATCCAAGTACGGCGCTATTTGGCTTTGAGGACTGACCCGTAACTGTGAAACTTGTGGCATAGTCTGGAGTCGTTATGGCAATGTTCTGCGATCCATCCTTCAAGAGGGTCTCTTCTGTAAGGAAAACAGGATTGGTGTCGGGTACGGTGAGTTGGATTGGAGAGATGGATTGTTGAGGCGAAACGAGTGCCACAAAGTCTTTCTTTAATGAATCGAGTGCGCCATTGCTAGTTTCATATATCGCGAGCGGAAACTGCGTGTCCGGCAAGACGGTGGAGACCAGCGGGTCTGCAACAAGGGTTGATGCGGCCCGAGTGGGGGCTGTAATTACCGGTGTCACCTGTTGCGGGCTGTCAGAAACGACATTTAGTGTTACAGGGTTTGCAGTACTTCCCACCTGTCCGAATACGAGGGCTGATTGGTCGCCGTAGTTCATCGGAGTATTGGACACGGAGACGGTAGAGGTATCGGAAGAATCTATCCTAAATGAAAGTCCTGATTTTGCAAGAGCTGGATACCCAGAAGAATCCTTCAGTGCCAAGATGCCAATTAATTCTTGGTTTCCCGTTGCAAGTATAGGCAACTGATAGAAGCAAGGGTATTTGTCATCCAAGACATAATTCTGCGCAAATGTAACAATCTGGACTTGTGTTGTCGAAACCGGATACGGGGTTGCATTGCAAACCGAAGTTCCGGTCCCGGTTGCGGTAGTGGTGGTGCTGGAAGTTGTCGACCCTACGTTTGTCGAGGTGCTCCCCGATACTGTGGTACTGGATGTGGATGTTCCGCTTGAACTTGTCGTTCCCGTGGTCGTCGTGGTACCAGAAGATCCAGCCGATGAGGAAGATCCCGTCGTTGCGGTAGTAGTAATAGTGGTGGTTGTCGGAATGGTGCTAATCATATAGCCCTTGGCTGAAATCTCGACATTGTATGTGGCATTTATGCCCGCGGTAAATTCAACCGGTACGTATCCCCAGTAGGAACCCTTCTTGATGAGGATATCATCATTTACCTGTGCAAAAGGGTCCTGATAGCTTGTGTTGCTGGAAGTTGTATCCTGAGTATTGACCAGCTGAACTGAAACATGGATGTCGTTTTTGGCAATTACTGGGTTTCCCCCAGAGTCATGCAACTGCACGACGACGTAGCTTATCGAGTCTTTAATGTCGTTTACAAGGGGCGGAAATGCATAGGCCTGCAATACGTACGGGGTAGCAACGTTGGTAATCGTCACCTGGGTAGAAACGGGTTGCATGGAGGGGGCTGATGCATAAAGATAAACATTGCCTGGAGCATTGATGGTGAACTTGCTCGTTGCAAAATACGACCCTTGCGGTATGATAATCTGGCTGTTACCCAAATTTACCACATTACTGTCTGATACACTTAGTTTGATCGGCGTATCGCTGGTGACAGGAGTTGGAACCCCGTCGGAATTGACGGTTTCGACCGACAAGAATCCCTGACTGGCACCAGGGGTTGAGAATGCACGTGGTGTGGCTTTTATCAGTAGGGTTGTAGGCTGTTGCGAATTAGGGTAAATGGTCACTGGCATCTCTAGTGGTGAGAATCCAGATGCCGCCATGTTGATGGTAACCTGCCCCGGGTTGATGCCTCGTACCTTGATGTCGTATGCATTATGAGTCGAATCATCCTCAATTCCAAGCACCTGAACAACTGAAGAGTCAGAAGAAGTTGCAATCAGATCATTTACTTCATCGCCGAAGGTTTTGGGGGTAACTTGAATCACGCCGTCAGTGTTTACCATCATCTGGTTTGGCACAAGCTTTGCATCTAGCTGGCCAGACTCACCATCTGCAAAAGCATATGACGGAAAAATTACCAGAATGAAAGCCAGGATTGTGAGGTATCTCAAGTTACTAAAAATCCACCAATAAGTCATATAAGAGGCGGTATGACTTTTCCGATGACATACTAGCTTTTCGGAACCAAGGCATTGAGGTTTATGATATGGGTCTGGATCATGCTTATGGCGACCAGTGTTGCTGCAGTCATCATCATGGAATACATAAAGCCTCCCGAATACGCACCCTGTGTAACCTTGCCAAGGAAGAGACCTGCAAGCCACGCCTGAGCAATTACTGCAAGAGAGACAAATTGCATAAGGGATTCAAAGTCTACGTTGTTGCTTGTCGATTTTCCAAGATTCTTCTCCTGGTTTATACTCACAAACGAGTCAATGGTAAGAAGGGTGGTAAACCCCGTGATGACTATGAGCATAAAACCCACCGTGACATAAGGCTTTAGCGACTCGCGCTTGTTCTTTTGAATGTTGTAAATCTTCTCGCTTGTGTCGGCAAGGGAGTCAAGGGTGTTTATAGTCCCCCCGCCTGACGAGATAATCTCGAACAATATCCTAAAGGAAATGAGCACTTGGAAATTTTTAATCTCGCTTTGAAGGGCGGCAAACATATTTGACAGCGGCACACCCCATTCGAGCTTGCTTGCAACAGAATTTGCAACAGAGTTGAACGACTTGAAATCCTTCCTCTTGCAGGCATGAATAATGCACTTTTCCGGTCCCATCCCAGCCTTTCTTGCCTCTGTGATGTCCCTCAGTATCTGAGGCGTAGCACCCTCTGCATCCATGTTAAGCTTGTATATTTTTTTGAACTTCAGTGCGGGAAGTATAGATCCCGCGATCAGTGCCCCGCCAAGGACATATGCATTAAGACCAATTGCAGATAGGACTCCTGTCAGAATTAGGACCAATGCCACAATAACAGGCGGGACCATTACCCTCAGGATCATCTTAATTGGCAATTCCCTGATGTTAGAATTCGTCATATTCTGCACCAGCTTCATAAAGACGACGGACATTATCGGTGCAAATATCAAAAGCATGTAAGGAGGCTGGGAACCACCATCCGCATTGCCGGACAGAGGATTTGAACCGATTGCTGCAATAAGTATGAAGACGGACAGTATGACTATCTGCATGGTAAGCCAGGCATGAACAATTCCATTTACCTTTTCCACCGACTGCTTTTCAACATTCTCATACCGCTCATAAGCGCTTTCCATCTTGCTCTTGAGGTAGTTAAGCACGTTTCCACCGCTCTGGATGGCAGACACATACCCGCTTAGGAATTCGCCTAGACCACGTGAAGATGGTTTGTCTTTCGCGTCATACAAGGCAGTAAGAGGGTCAATGCCGAGCATATCAATCCTTTTCAAAATCTTGATAGATTCGGCCCGAATGGTAGGAAGAAGCGTGACCTCCTTTAATTTCTGAAAGATAGTATATGGACCAAATCCACTTGCAGCAAGAAGCGACACAATGGTAATAAAAAATGGAAGTTCGCGTTCTATCTTTTGTGATTGTTTTTTCTCCTTTTCGCTTTTTGATTCTAGCGAGAGCATTAGTCAGGCATCAACCTCTATTTGGGACATCAACGATTGTGGATCCCTGTAATACTTTCCAATCACCTCCGCCACCTTCCTATAGTCACGTATGCCCTGCTCCATCATCCACTTCAAAACAGTGATCCTTTTCTGGTGTTCCGCCAAGATTTCCGAGGTGTCTCGCCCAGTTGCCTCTGAAATTCTCTTTAGAAGCACGCTGTCCCTTAGCTCCTCCTTGAAGTAGTCCGTCCTTGGCTCCCAGTGAAAGGCGGTGTGAGAGGCATTGGCCCCGGTTATTTCAGATATTGTAACAACCCTCCTGCTGCTCTGGCCAGTTCCGTTCTCCTTTACCCTTTTTACGACCAGCGCACAGTTCATCAATGATATGTATGCCGGCGGTATGTCCATTGGCTTTTGTTGGAGTCTTTTTACCGCAGATTCTAAACTGTCTGCGTGCATGGTACACAAACCCCCGTGCCCTGTTGCCATTGCCTGGAACATGACATAGGCCTCAGAGCCCCTGATTTCTCCTACAACAATATAGTCTGGCCTGTGCCTTACTCCAGCCTTGATGAGATCGTAAAGGCCAATCTCCCCCTCACCGCCCATACCAAAACCGCTCCTTGCAACCAAGGTAAACCAATTTTCATGATTGATGTTGATTTCTGCCACGTCTTCTACGGAGAATATCTTGTAATCTGGGTGGACCAAACCCGTGATGGCATTAAGCAGCGTAGTCTTTCCACTGCCAGTGGAGCCTATGACTATGAACGACATCTTTGACTCTATCAGGAGCCACAAATAGGCCGCTATGGTTATGTTAATTGTCCCAAAACGTATTAGATCAATTACCGTATACGGGTCCTCCTTGAACTTTCGAATCGTAAAACTCGTCCCCTTGGGAGTTACCTCCTTTTGGTATAGGACGGAAATTCTATGATTTCCCTGCAGGGCAAGGTCAGAAATCGGAAATGCCGCACTGACGTGCTTTCCGGCCCTGAAAACTATTCGAGAAACAAAGTTGTTGAGTTTTTCCTCCGAAGGAAACTGGATGTTCGTCGGTATACTGTCATAATTCCTGTGCCAGACAAAGATCGGTTTCTGGGTACCGCTGCAGCTGACATCCTCGATATTGATATCATGCATTATTGGATCAATTATGCCAAAACCATTGATGTCCCGCTTTAGATAGTATTTGACCTTCTCCATGCTTGTACTGGAGTTGTTAAGAAAAATCCTCTCGTGTTCCTTTAGAACGGTGTTGAGTTGCTCGTCAAGTGTGTTGTTGTCCGAGTCCTTTGGAGATTCCAGGCTCTGCTCTATCAGTTTGTAGAGGTTTTCAAAGATAACGACCTCGTCTCGGTTTAACTTGAGCTCGTCAACAAAATAAAGATAGTTCGACTTTTCATTGTTATAAAGAATATTTGCGTATGAAAACGGTGCGTGCAGCGGATATTTTTTTATCGTTTCATATCCCTCAGGAATAAGTGATTGCGTCTCGTCGATAAGATCCCCGGTCAGTATGTTTTCTTGCCCATTATTTTTTGGTCTTTTTTCTTTCATATTTCTTCTCCTTGAACAAAAAGAAAAGAGTAGGGATCTGGTTGATCCTCCTACGTCTGACTCTGGATATTCACTGTTTGTGGCGCACCTACGCTTCCGGCGTATATTGCTACACTGCTGGAAGATCCTGCATCTACAGTACTCAAGACTCCGGTAGGAACCTGGAAGTACACAATCACTTTATCACCCGGCTTCAAAGAAAGCGGTCCGGATGCCTGCGTGAATTGTAGGTTGGGGTTCGTGTTTGTCCCATATTCATTAATGCAGAAAGCTACTCCCGTAGGACAAGAGTTTATGCCATTGGTACCATAATATGACTTCATGATTCCAGTGGCGTTAGTTCCTGTGTAGTTCAGCTGTGATTGGAAGTTAGTGGAGGTGACCCTTGTAGGATCATTGTCGAAGAACCAGCTCGAATATGGCACTTGCGCACCACGTACTGATATCTGGTCTACGGACAGAATCTTGTCTCCGCTGTTCCTTATTTCAGCTGCGCCCCAAGCCCAGTTTTTTGTCGCGCCGCTTGTTGCATTAATCCATACATGAACACCTTGGGCTGTAAGACCCGATGATTGGGCCCCTGTCTGGAAAAGGCTTGTACCGTATAATACAACGCCCGTTCCCAGAACCACTGATGCGACCAAGATGATCAATGTGGTAAGCACGGCACTCATTGCCTTTCGTTTTCTTGTTCTTGGGAACATTTCTGTTACCAAAGGTAGGCCTTTCGTGAGTTATCTTCTCTAGTATGTAATTTTGATTTACATATCAGCCGAGGCTGTCCTATAGGCAGTAATGAACTTGGCCACAAGCGTCTTCAAATCCCTGCCCTGGGCATTGTTCTTAAAGCCCCGTGTGACGCGTTTTGACACACCGATTGCGACAAGCGTTATATCGGATACATCCGTCTTCCGGACTATCTTAGAGAATGCCTCCTGAATCCTCGCGTAACCCGAGGGACTCCCATCGGTTATCACAAAAATGTATTTACGCTCCCGCTGATCCTCGTTGAGGACCCTGTTTGCAAGCTCCAGAGCATCCGGAAGGAGGGTCAGCCCACTGCTCTTGATCGCCCCAATCCTAGCCTTGACCTCCTGACTATACCTCTCCTTGAAGTCTTTCAATATGTGAAAACTTGTGTCAAACCCATAGACTGCCCAAGCGTCGTACTTGCCAGTAAGTTCGTTTGCCGACTCGGCCATGCAAACTAGAAGATCGTTTAGATCCTGGCAGCGAAGATTCATGCTTGCACTCTTGTCCACAAGGATGACCCATGCTTCCTCCCCCCTCCTTATTTCATCACGCTCAAATATGTCGGCAGTCTGGGTCTCGGAGGCGATCGCCTGGATTGCAAGCTGCATGTCAATGTAGCCAACTTGGTCAATTGTCGGACTATCGGTAAGGTTTGAAACCAATCGGATTTGCTGCCTTATCCTCCGTAAAATTGGAAGGACTTTCTCCCTTGTCTGCGCATATCTTTGCAGGTTTCCCTGTGGCACAACCACCTTGTCAAAATGAAGATTTTTCATATGCTTCTTATACTGCCTGAGAATCTTCGACTTGCCAACCTCGTCAGCCTGCCATAGTACGTCGAGTTTTTTCGCGCGTTCTTCCATCTCCCCATAAGCTGATAGGACTGGTGCTCGGCTTTCAAACTTGATGGACCAGACGGGATAATGCCGCTCCCTGTGTGGCATGGTGACAACAGGAAGCATGTCTCTCCTCCGGTAAAGGAAATCGACTATTTCCACCAACCTTTTCTTGTCGTCCATACCGACCTTTCGGACTGCAGACTCTGCAAGATGCAATGCCTTGTCGCCCTCAATTTTGTGATAAGGTATAAACCCTTCTCCTTTTTCTCTGCTGCCTACTGCCTGTCCACTGCCTAGCCTTGATTCAATCCCAGAAATATTTTTCCAAGTATCACCATCCGTTTCATTGATGTAATTCTGCCCCCTGATGTCCTCGATGAAATCTATTGCAGCCCACATCGGGTCAACCGACTTGTTTCGCATCCATTCCCCATATGCGCCATAATCAGAGATTGCAGCATGGGCAGACATATGGTATAATGATGCCAGAAAAAGAGCCCACATGCCATTCCTTCCCTCCTCCGTATTGTCAAATAACAATCCGGCGAAGAGGTAGTCCTCGCCTATCTTTTTAGGTAGCGGGATCACCATATCTACATCCTGCGCAACCTTTAGGATGGGAAAGGTCGTCTCTCTGGAAAGTTGCAACCCAACTGTTTCAGGTTTTTTGCCCGAAAACTCGTAAAATACTTTGTAGACAAAATCGTGAAAACTTTCGTCCCGAGATGTCATACAGAGTCTACTGTCTTTACCACTATCTTTCGTACTATTGCCTGGATTTCTGGGTCATCGCTAGTTAGTGCAATTATGGTTTCTTCAGCAGCATCCTTCACAGTTCCCCCGTCTGAAACAATTTTGGCCCAGTTGAGAAGGTCCCCCACTGAAGGGCCATATGGTAGTTCGCCCGTCTTGTACTGTTTCCTCAACTCTGCCCCCACCCTTATTATGTTCTCGGCATCCTGCCTTGATACGTTTGCCTTTCTTTCCACAAGGTCAATCTCCTTTTCATCTATCTTTGCTCCCACACTCATATAGTCAAAGTTAAGCCAGACGCTCATCCTACGCCTCATCGCGGCATTTATGGGCTTGGTTCCCGCAAACTCGGAAGAAACTGGGTTCATGCTGATTATTAAAAAGGCATCAGGGTGGCGTTGGATTATTTCATTGTCCTTTTCTGTGAGAACCATGTGACCTCGCTGGTCCAATATCGGGTTAAGCCGCGTAGCAATGTCTTGCTTCATCATGTTTGCCTCATCAAGGTAAAGAATCCCCCCATGCCTGCACCAAGAGGTAATGAGGCCGTCAATCCAGTTCTCCTTGCCAAGCCCCACATATCTTCCAAAGAGGTCAAAGACAGAGGTCTGGAGGCCGCAGTTAATCTCCCACAGCGGCAACCCAGCCAGTTCCGCCACCAGGTATACAATGTGTGTCTTTCCTGTACCGCTTGGTCCTATCAGAGCACACTGTCTAAAGTATGAAAGCGCCCTTGCGATACGCTCGACATAATGCTCGCCGTTGTCAAGGTACGGAGGGGTTTCCTTGGGCACTAGCTCGGTGATCTCGGGTGAAAATGTGAACTTGGTAGAGTCAAGGTATCTTTTTATGTCATAGGTCTTGGACAAGGCATGGGTATTTCGTTTTAGTTTTGAGATCTTTACGTTCAGGTTGAACTTTTCATCAACAACCTTCGAGGCGCTCGTTTCCTTTATTCTCTGGTTAGCCCCCTCTAGGTTGCTCACATATGACGGTGCCTGTACAACTGTTAATTGTGGGATATGTAACACTGAACTACAGACAGGCGCTTAAGTCTAAATCTTGGAAAGATCCACCATTGGACCACAGAATCGAGATAAGCTCCTTGCTCGTAAACCGCCTGAAAAACAACCATGACGACTTTGCAAAGTACGACATAGACGTATCACTTGACGAGGTAGAAAACAATGAGGCTGGAATAAAGCTAAAGTACAGGATAGTTTTGCTCTCAAACCCTACAAACACAAAGATTACGGTAGAGGGATTGGTGGCCATCTATGGGAATGACACCGAGGTTGCAAAGCAACTTGCGCCAGACCAAAGAAACATACCGCTTATTGTAAGCACCATTTACCAAGACATATTCCCACTCGTGTACATAGTATGCAAAAGCATGCAGATCCCAGTCCCCGCATACAAGCTGTCCCAGATAGCATCTACCACGCAGAATGTAATCCCAGAGGCACCAACTGAACGACCTACGATCGAGTCCGAACCGGCTGAGCAGTCTCCACAGTCACCCCCCGTCCAAGAGGCTGGGGAGGATGTCGAGGTCCCCCCAGAAGCGGCAGACGCCCCTGTAATCCAGTAGTAGTGTAAGTCAAATCCTATTACATAACGACTGATATCAACAATCTCATATGACCAAACTCATAGGCATATGTCATTTATCAGGAAGGTGCGGAGAGGCCTCAGTTCGGTCGTAACTTCAGCCATTTTGCTGACATCGGTGGCAGTAATAGGAAGTTCGATAGTAGCCTGGTCCAATTCCAACCTTTCATCATTTGAGACGGCGCTGACCAATACTGCGGCAAGCGACGAGAACCAGATAAGCGAGAGCCTCAGCCTGGAAAACACAGTATTTTGTCAAAATTGTGGCACCTCAGACTCGGAAAATGTCGTAAACGTAACAATGACTAACACCGGCACCATCCCACTAAACGTAACCGAGATCCTGATAAACGGTACTGTGATTAACTATTTTTACTATTCCCAAATTTCACCATATTCCTCAGCATCCTGCATTCATGTAAACGGGGTTTCGCACACCAACTCGCCATCCGGCCCCTCCACGTGTCTTCCTTCAGAAATTATGCCGGGACAATCATTCATAGTATCGGCCTCCTTGCCTAGCCCGTTGGTTTGGAAGGGCTCAGATTCTGAGACCATATCTGCAATCACTTCAAGGGGTTCGATTTTTGCAACCCAAGCGGAGGCACCATGAAAAACAGGCGTGGCTTGAGCACGGTCGTTGGTGCAGTTTTTGCGGTAATTGCCCTGACCTCTACGGTGACATACATATCATTCAGCATGAACACTTTGAACCAGTATGATAATTCCGTCATCACAAAAAACCAGCAACTGTCGAACACAAATCAGGAGAGGCTGCAAATAACAAGCGTGACTGTCCCAAACGGCAAATTCAATATCACGGTGGCAGATATCGGAAACCTCCCCGTTAACATTACAAAAATATGGGTTCAAAACACCACTGCCACCGATTGGGACTACCAGTATCTCGTCAGCAGTTTTGTTGCCCCGGGCAGTACCAGTACCAATATTGGTCAGACCATACCGGTCATTTACAACCCATCATCTGCGTACAATGTCAAACTTGTAACATCAAGAGGCAATGCGTATCAGTTTACGGTAAATTCGGCATCACAATATCCCTTATCAATCCAGCTCATCTCCACGCCAAACATCGTCCCATCAGGCTTTGCAACCAATCTACTAATGATAGTATTCAACAACTCTACAGAGGGGGCTACCGTTACAAACGTGTCGCCAAACGCACTTGGGATCGTGGCAAACAGCGGGGTGACGTCGAACTGTGGCTTGCCATCGCCCCCACTTTCAAAGTCCATCCCACCTGGTGCCACCACGATATTCCAGTGGTCATGCACGCTTTCTGGGGACACGAGCTCATCAATTACATATAATGCCACACTGCAAAATGGATACAGTCACAACTATGGCATTACCACGGTCACGATAGGCGCCGTACAGTTTGCTTCAGAAAGCACAAGCTCGCTTTCGGCGTCCGGGCTCGGAGTAGGAAACAATCTAGTTGATTCTGTGCTGCTCTTCGACCAGAACCAGTTCAGCGTGCCCTACGGAGGCTTTCAGATGTATAATACGGCTCCCGACAACAGCACAAACAAGAACGGTCTTGGAACAACATTTCTGCAGCTAGACCAGTCCCCATATGGCGCCTCATTCTATACAAATAACGGGTCCTCAACTACCATCTCGTCTGGAGTCTGGAACGCAACATTACGCTATGTGAGTGCCCCCCTTCCCACAACTTTTTCAACAAACCAGTATCCCGACCTCATATACCACTTCCAGGACTACGTGAGCGGGAAAAACAACGCAGGAAACTCGATAGGTCCCAATGACAACCTCACCATATATAGCAATCCCTCCTGGAGCCCTACGGGCGGCGTAAACAACACATCTGGATATACCCTCGATGGCAGTAGCCAATACATGTCTGATAATGTCGATCCGCACACCCAGATACCCAGCCAGAACGGAGTGGCAAGCACATCCATGTGGTTTAAGACAAGTGGATCATGCAGTGGAACCTGTACGTTGATGAGGATAGGGAGCAGCGCCAAGAGCCCGTTCTATGATATCGTGATTAGTTCCCACCATCTAGTCTTCAAGTTCTCCGACCATAACAACAATGACAACAACGGCGGCCAGGTTGACGCCACATGTACCGGCCTTGAGACGGTGGACGACCAAAATTGGCACTTTGTAGTTACAGAAAAAACCGGTTCTACATCCTGTCAGATGTATACAGACGGGAGTATCGATGGGTCATCCTCGCCCGGGACGGCGTGTAGCGGAGGGCGAAATGGCGATTGCGCATCAGAATCTGGGACATGGAACATAGGTCGCGATCCCTCTTCGAATAACAATTACTTTGGTGGAATCATAGACAATTTCATGCATTGGAATTCTTATCAACCCACATCATCACAGGTGACAGATCTTCTTCATACGTCCTATGGCATGAATGCCGAGACAGTAGATGTAAACGTGTTTGAAACAGATGTAAATGGAAACTGCAACTCTGGCAATGGAGGCCTAGGAGGGAACTGCCAAGGAAGTGGGAATGTCATTTATCAAACCACTTCAGCCCCTATGCCCTTTGAGGACAGCTGGGGAGGATACTCTACCTCCCGCCCATCAGCAAACTCGTTTTGGGGACAGGCCAATTTTACGACAGACCGCCTTCCAACGGTGAATGTAACAACATCCCAGAGGATAGAGTTCCAAATACAGTATGTTCCAAAGTCAAGCGGTCAGTTAGGAATGCAGATGATAATTGATAACACCCAGCTTGCCGGCACCCAGTCCGAGCTTCAAATGCCTACAATATCAGCCCCGTTCCTTGGTTATCTTTCCTATGACAACAAGAATGACGGCAGCCTGTACATATCAAATGCTGGCCCCAATGTAGCATGGGTTGCTCCGGGCAGCAGGGCGGTCTTCTACAATTATGACTCCTGCACCCAGAATTGCGCATATGCCGGCTGGATTTATTTTTCGACTAACAATCAGCACTGGAATCAGTGGTCAAACACAGACAGTTTTGCCATACCCGTAGGGACATCACTTGAGCTGTTTTTCACACAGCCCAACACCCAGCCTGGACTCGATGGTTATCAGGGTGGCACCATCATCCCAATCGGCTATTACAAGATGTATGTGTACATCAACGGGTATGATGATTCAGGCCATACTCTTCTGAACACCCAGTACCTAGGGGTTGTCAGGGTATACAGTCAGTAAAATAACACGGAATCTGGCTAATATGCCAATTGATGTGCTTTATGGAATCAAGCCCCCATAATTTTGAACATCCTTAGAATCAAAGCAGGTTTCAACCCAAGGAGAGACGGCCTAAACCATCCCCTGCCAATACTAGCCGTTAAAAAAAGGCGAACTTGCAGTACCAATCCCGACCTCTGCCTCCAAGGCAGGCGCGGTTCCAGGCCCCGAAATGGTTGTAACTTTACGTTACACACCCACCTTATTTATATAAAAAAGACCAAAATTTCCATTGGCTCCGGAGGAAAAGGCTAGCGACGAGACCCTAGCGGCGGCAGTAAAGGCCATGGAGGACCTGGTGGACGAGGCAGTACAGGTCTATGAACTTGACAAGGAGAAGGTAAATGTCATAGACGACCTCTACAACTCCCTAAAGGTGATAACGACCTACCTCGCATTTTCAGTCGATCTCGAACCCCAACTTCTAAGCCTTGCAGAAAATTTCAGGCTTATTCTCACGCCCTCTCTAGACATCATAATTATCAAGCCCGACTTCAAGTCAGAAACGAGGCGGTTTGACCAGCTCACACTGGATGAAACCGCAAATGTCCTAAAGTTTGCAATTCCTGCAATCATATCCATGGTAAGGGCAGACAGAGAGTCGAAGAACAGGAAGGTTGCCTTCTTGCGTGAGGGGGCAAAGAAGCTAAAGCGACTGCCGACCTCAAGTCAGGACGACTTTGTAGTCACGGATGCCTCAATTCAGGTTGAAAATGTCGGAGGCAAATTACAATGACCGAAGTAAAAAATTTTAGAAAGGTAGACGAAATGCAAAAATTCCTAGAAGCGCAAATAAATTCGTTAAAAGGCCGCTCTGACGAGGTATCAAAGCAAATAGGCGAAAAGATGCGGTCCACGGATTCTGCAGGGAACAATGACGCAGAACTTGTAGAACTTCGCCAAAGGCTTGAAGGAAGCCAAACCGATCCCAAAAAGAAAAAGCCTGTAAAACGCAAGGACCAAAAGAGCAACTGGCATGATTTCGGGGCCATCTCCATTTATGACGGAATTGGGATGAAGGGGGAGCTTGAGCTTTACTTCAAAGCCATGGAAAAAATGAAGGCAGAACTAGATAGGATGACAAAGGTAAAACAGGCGCTAGATGACCTTGTCAATAAAGGTCTAAAAAGGGACATGGGGTGCGTCCTGTTCCTGAACGGAGAAACCCCTGCTGAAATCGCCTTTACCTCGTCAATTTCCCCAAGGAAGAAATTTGCAATACGGACCATCCTTAGCCTTCCTCGAGAGACGGAGGATCTGTAGCATCTCCAAATCCATATGCCATGTTTTTGACTCTCCAATTCTAATTCCGATGACATCAAAGATGCATTTACATGGTCAGCCAGGACCTGTACGCAGCAAGGGCCCAAACCCAACCCATATGTAAAACCAAGCTACAAACAACCCCCTATTAGATTCACGCACCCCCTATGGTTTGTGAGATCAAGCCTGCTGATCAGCGGAATAGCCATGGTCCTCTCGGCCATTCCGAGCTACCTCATCCTGCCGTCAATGGTAAAGAACACCCTAGACAAATTTTCAGGAGGCAGCATGTCCAATTCTATGAACCAACAAATCTTTTCTCAGCTTGGTTTTCCGCCGCTAAGCTCGTTTGAACCGGCCGTAAGATATTTTTCAATAGGAATGCTTGTCGCAGGTCTGGTGGTGATTCTGCTGGGAATTCTCCTAAAAAAAGTGCCAAAGTCGGTCACCCTCAAGTTGAATCTGGAAGGCGAGAAAAACTCTCCTACATTTGAGGATGCCAATACCAGCGCAATCCACCTATTGCAGGAAAGGCTTGCAAGGGGCGAGATAACGTCAAGCCAGTACCAGAATCTCAGAAAGATCATGGAGGAAAAGAGGTAATCATGTACCTGCCTTCCCTCCAGATTTAAAACCATTACGCATGATAAAACTAATTTTTTGCCTTTCCCAAAAATGGCAACGTATGACGCAGTTTGACACAAGTTGGATCTAAAATTATAATACGTAGACCTTTGATCTCCGGATCCTGAGATTAGCACATGAAACAAATGAACGATGAGATGCAAATTGGGGTCTTCTCAGCAGGAGAGGACTCGACACTGTATGAATACAAGATAAAGCTTGAAAAAGTCCAAAACGAGTTGGTGAAATTCGGCCTGACAAACAACCAGGCAAAAGTGTACATCTACCTTGGCAAGTACGGCCCGAAATCAGCCCCTGAGGTGGTCAAATCTCTCGGAATGCCAAGGACAGAGACATATTTCATCCTCAATACTCTCCAGAACAAGGGGATTGTATCTGCCGAGTTTTCGTTCCCTACAAGGTATGTCGCCCTGCCAATAGAGCAGGCAATTTCGACGCTCATTAACACCGAGAAGGAAAACCTGAACATCCTAGCAAAGGAGGAAAAGAACATAACCGAATTGTGGAAGGGGGTGCCCACCTTTGCAATAGAAACAACCGAGATAAAGCAGGACAGGCTCCAGACCATGGAGGGAACCGGTCAGATATACTCCAAGATCAAGGAGATGATAAAGACCGCAAGGGAACAGATAGTAATCTTTGGCAGCGAGAAGGACATTTCCAGGTTCTACCACTCGGAGATAATCGAACTGTCATATGATTCTCTTGCAGAGGCAAGGATGATCCTTTCGGACTCTCTTAGGATGCCGCACTTTTTGGAGGAATTTGACAAGAACAAGATAAGGGTCATGCCAACCGGGGAGAACAACAATCAGTGCTTCGTAATAAAAGATAACAACGAAATAATGCTCTTTTTGAGAAATGCGACACATCCATCACACAATGTTTTTGCGATGTGGTCAAATTCAAGATCATTGATAGACCCAATCCACAAGCTGTTCGAATACTCTTGGGAGAGGTCGCAAGCCTGCTATTAGAGGTCAGAATTTGCCGAGTGAAAATCCTGCCGGACCGACGAGGAAAAATTCCACCATGCTTGAAAAATGGTTCCCGTGGACTCGGCATGACAAGAATCCCGAACAGTACATTGCTGAATTGAAAAAGCCTGTAACGTCAGGCAAGATCACACAAATGCAAAGCATACGAGATTCTCCTGAAACCAAAAATGATAACACTGATAGAGAACAGATTCTTGCCAACCAAATTGAAACGAAGCCAGACACGCCTGTCCCAATTAGCGAGGCATGGATTGAGCCCAATCCTCCAAACATCGGCGACATGGAGAAGCAGTTGGAGTTCGTCCACAGGCTACTTGCCGAAATAAACACAGCGTACTCCCAACATGCAAGGAATGAAAAGGAACTTGAAACCCTAAAAAATCATGAGGTCCACGAGGTACACGACAGGATCCTTGGGTCCGACTCGTGGTTCACGTTTATTACTGCCCCATACCAGCTTCGGGTCGGAGATTTACACTATTCTATAAACTACAAGACTACCACCGGCAAGCTTGACAAGATTGTGCTAAATGAGTCCGACAAGTCCCTCACCGCTTTCATTACCAATTGCACAAAGGTAGGCCAGATAACACTAGAGCTTCCACGCCTACTCATAGATTCCCAGTCAGAGGATAACATAGACTCGCCATTCGACATATTTGTCCAATACAGGCAGTTCACACACAAGGCCGTTTTTGCCGAATTGTACAGGAATAACAACGCCAGAATACTTCAGATAGACCTTCCCCATGACCCTGTTGCGTTCTTTCCCCATGACCTTAGGATCAAAATGGTAGGCACAAAGTCCATACACTCGTGAAAAATCCATGCCCGTTCTTAGAGCTGCCTGCCAAACCTACGTCAGAACTGATTCCACCACTTGCTAAAGAAAGACAGGATACCACGGGAATGCCAAAAATCTCACTAAAATTCTTCTGCCGGACCGTGTTTTTCCATAATTACTAAATACAAATTCTTGATTTCCTGGTATGACGGCTTGTGCATTTCATAAAGCTCGCGCTTTATGCCAAACCTTTCTATTACCTTCCACATCTCATCCACCGGCTTAGATTCTCCACCATCTCCTTCCATGCAGCAGAGTAGGCTCTAAGCGTAGATATTGTTGAGTATGTACGAGAATCTTACAACCAATAACAGTACAATTTTTAACGCCATTTTGCCACCGATTGAACTATGCAAAGCCATGTCTGGCATCCATACACACAGATGAGCCAATGGAATAGCTTTGACGTCATAGTGAAAGGAAGGGGGATGTGGCTATATGATCGCAAAGGCAGGCGCCTCTTGGACGGCGTTGCAAGCATGTGGTGCAACGTCTGGGGACATTCAAGGGCCGAGATTGTAAGATCAATGATATCCCAGACAAAAAAGCTTCAGCATTCTTCTCTCTTCAACCTCACAAATGACAAGGCTGAAGCCCTTGCTGAAAAACTTGTCAGCATTTGCCCAGGGATGCACAGAGTTTTCTACTCAGACGACGGCTCAACAGCTATGGAGGCCTCGGCAAAGATGGCCCTCCAATACTGGCAGAACATGGGCGAGAGGAAGAAGACCAAGTTTATCGTACTTGAGAACGGGTACCATGGCGACACGATAGGAGCAATGTCGCTAGGCTATGTTCCAGCCTACTTTTCAAGCTACAAATCGGTGATATTCCCGACAATCAAGGTTCCCTCACCGCGTAAGTACAGAATACCCAAAGGTCTTACTTACGAAGACTATTACAACTCATGCCTTGAAAAACTGGAGGCCGCGCTTTCACGGAACGATAACATCGCGGCTCTCGTCATGGAAAGCGGTGCCCAGTTGGCAGGAGGCGTTACCATTTATCCCAAGGGATATCAAAGGGCAGCATCTCGCCTTTGCAAAAAACATGGGACTTTGTTTGTACTAGATGAGATTGCCACAGGCCTTGGTAGACTGGGATCTATGGTTGAGTATGAGGCCCAGGAAAGCAGGCCAGACATAGCATCTTTCGGCAAGATGCTTACAGCAGGATACATACCACTTGCCGCCACGCTTGCAAGCAAGAGGGTATACGATGCCTTCCTCAGCCCATTTGAAGAGATGAAGCATTTCTTCCATGGGCACACTTTCACAGGCAATCCACTGGCTTGCGCGGCTGCCATTGAGAACCTAAACCTCTACGAACGACACAAGATCATCTCAATGGTGAGGAAAAACTCCGTTATCCTCAGCAAGAGAATCAATGAGATCGCTGCACTAGATATGGTTGGCGATGTCAGGTACAAGGGAATGCTCATGGGGATTGAAATGGTTTCCGACAAGACAAGGAAAACCCCAATCCCTCACAAGGCAAACGTACCCCTGAGGGTTTTCAAGGAGGCAAAGAAACACGGGATCTATCTCCGGACCCTTGGCAGCATTATTATGCTAGTGCCCCCACTTGCAATACCGGAACAAGATCTCGGATTTCTAATTGACGGAACCATCAGCACGATAGAAAATGTTTCAAAGCAGATTATCCCGTAGCACAAAAATTCAAACCCTAGAAGTTGACATGGTTTAGCTCATGGTTCTCCAGTTTGCTTGTTTACATTGGATTTTTCAAATTCTTGATTTTTTAATTTTTCTATGTAGGCCTTGAGTCTCAATATCATGTCCTGCTCCCTCTGGTAGTGTATCCTTTTCTCAACCACCCTGTATAGCTCCATAACTGCCTCGTCGGTTGGAAAAGTTTTTTCTATTACCTCCCGCCTTATGCCAACACTTTCAATTAGGTTCCACATTTCAAGGACAGAAACACGTTTTCTGGTACCCTCTGAAATCATACCGTGAATTTCCCTATCCTTGCGGTCAAGACCGGGCGGATTATTTTCATTCGGATCAGGAGTCTTTATTTCCATTTCATTCCCCTTGGTAGTTTTACGCACTTGTGGTATAATTTCATTGTCTGTCTCAGAGGCGGGACTCTCATGTTTTATATCGTTCAAGTCACCAGCCGGCATCCGGTTCTGCGTCCAAGGGAGAATCTTCCCTAGCACTGAGCGTCCGGACTCGGTACTGGCTGTCTGGGATTGGAAATTGTCTGTCAATGAAAACCCCTTGACACCATCAATAACTTACTTCAGATGCATCCCAAGAATATTCAAAGAGTTGTTGGATGGAGTCTATGAGCGATTTAGAGTCAGACCATATCGCGAAAACGTTGTGCGACGGATGTGTCGCGTTCCTTAGGAACAAGACTACCTCGTCATTGTCTTTGATTACAAAGCACCTGTTGTCGTTCTTTTCCTTTGGAATAAGTCTTATCTTCTTCATATCAACCAGGTCCTCGAAGAAATCTGGAACATTCATTGCTGGAGAAAGTATTATCCTTACATCGGTCAGGGAGTTTGAAATCATTTCGATTATCTCCGAGTGGTAGAACCGGGAAATGTCCTTCTCGCTGCCAAAAACTGTTATCTGCTCCCTTGCGGTCTTTATCATCTCCTTGATCTTGGAGTAGATCTGGCCCGCCCCCTCCATCATTTGAAGCCTTTCTGCCTTTGCCTCGTTGGTTTCTATCGCAAATGCAGGTACGGTCTTCCAAAGTTGGGCAAGATCCTTTTCCTGGTCTGCAAGCAGGTCTATCTTCTCTTTTTCAGTATTGATAAGGGTGGACACCGCCTCTTCTATTGGCAATGCCATGTATCTTGTAGGGAATGAAAATTCCGCAGTAACTATGCCCCTGCTCTGAAGAATGCTCAGGATGTAATAAGTCTCCGTTCTTGGGAGGCCAAGCGATTTGAAAATCTCTGGTGCTGATTTCGGACCGTACTTGCCAAGGTAGATGTACACCTTAGCCTGGTTTGGCGTAAGGCCGAACTTCACAAGTTCGTTCTTAATTTTTTCCAGTCTGACCTTGTATTCGTAAAGATTCGACCCCTCACTTGCCGAAAAGACACCTATTTGAATCTCGGACTCGGTTTTTTTCATGCCGTGCCCCGCTTTGGAGTACTTTTGTCTGTCAGGTACGTCGTACTCATAAGTCCGGTACTCTTGGGTCTACTACTTCCACGTGCAATCATACAAACGAATATATCAGAATATTTTTCCACATGTGTCAAATTTTTTCCCAATGCCATTACGTAAATAATCTACTTAACAAATCACCATATAACCACTTTGGTAGTTTATACAATAATTTTATAGCATATTTTTTTTCCATTTTTTTATTCTAGAAGATTTTTCCATACAATAATTATTCCCTGACAATCTCGTCTTATGAAACCGGACGACGCCTCATTAGAATCCTTAATTTTACTAGTCGAACATCACTATTCGCGAGCACGATTAAAAAACGACTAGTTATGAAATTTTCAAGTTGTCATGCCGACGATTCTCGTTTTACCTCTCATTTTCGATTGATGGGTTTTGATTTGTTCATAGAGGGCCAAGATTTGATCATGTGGCAAGTTGTTCTTGGGGTCCAAAATTTTTCTGTCTAGACCAAAGGATTCTATTGTTTCCCACATGTTCTCCAAACAGGGTAGAACCATTGACGTAAGAACACGTCCCAAGATAAAAGATTTTTGTCAATTTGTTCTGTAATAATCTTCTAGTTTTATTTTCGTGATGCATGGATTGAGTCCCACCCATCACATGAGAGAATCACATCTGACTCAACAATCCATTCACCAAAATATACAAGATTCAATTTAGGACAGGGTTTACTTTCTTAGATATGCAAGCCAGTTTGCAAGGCCGATTAGCACCGCACCGCCTACAATGTTACCAAGTGTTACCGGAACTAGATTACCCGCAATCCCTAGAAGAGTAAGATGTGAAAGGTCTACTGAAGTTCCCGCCCTCTGCAGTGCAGAAATGAACGTCGGGTCATTCTTGATAACATATGCAAATGAGAGGAAATACATGTTTGCAACACAGTGCTCAAAGCCCATAGCCACAAAGGCCGATACGGGGAAGATGATTGCAAGAACCTTGTCGCTTATCTTCTTTCCGCCCGAGGCAAGCCACACAGCGATGCAAACAAGGCAGTTGCACAGCATTCCTAAAAAGAAGGCCTCCACAAATCCCAGGCTCGTCTTGTGGCTAGCAATCATCAGCGCCCTTATCCCGAACTGGTAGTGGTTGCTTGTCCACACCCGACTCATGTAAAAAATTCCTACGGTCGCAAGGGTTCCGACTATGTTTCCACCATAAACTATCATCCAGTTTCTCAGGAGTGAAGTGGCCGAAACCTTCCTGCTAGCGAGGCTGACTATGGTTAGCGTGCTGCTTGTGAACATTTCCGCCCCTATTATCACAACAAAGATTAGCCCCATGCTGAACATCAGGCCTCCCAGAATCTGTGTGAGTGTATTTGTCACTATTGTCTGACTAGTGGTAAAGGTAAAGTAAATTCCCCCAAGGGATATGAATGCCCCCGCCATGACGGCAAGAACAAATACAGAAAAGGGCTTCATTTTTATCTTCAGGATCCCAGTCTTTTCCATCTTCTCAGCCAGGCTTTTGGCAGAAAGCGAAGAGTCATGTTCTGTAGAGCCCTCCGGTTCCTCCTTGCTGTAATCCAAGTAAGACGGTACCGTTGCAGGCTGTACAATCCCTTTGCCTGCAGTTCTGCCTGCCATTTCGTCAAGTAGGTCTTGGGCAGCCCCCATCATGGTGCCCCCCTGTGCAATCCTCCCAGCCTCTACGGTGGAATTCATGGATTTTTCGGTAGGAGATGCCGCTCTTGCGGGAGACTGGATTTCCGAGGGTGATTTAAGGGGCGAGTTTGAAACATCCGCCTTATTGAAAGCCTCCCCGTCATTTGAGGACGCCCCAATCTTTGCGTTTAGAGCCTTTTCATTATCAATGTCACGCTGCACCACATACCGTGGTGGCCTACCATATTTAGTGTGGGGTTGTATTATTCCAGCTATCCTTCATCGATATATTAAAAATTAGTCAATACCTGACTATGAATAAAACCTTGGTCGGTTTTGCATGTGCCGCAAAACCAGAAAATCGTAGCGACCGCACACAGGTGGTTTTTTTCCAAAACAGATGTGAGGTAGCGCAGAAATGAGAATTTTGGGAATTGATGACAATTCGGACATCAACAAGCTTCTGGAAACCGTCCTAAGTGCTTCTGGACATGAATTTTCTTCAGTGACAGACGGCAGGGAGGGAATCAAGCTAATAAAGCAAAAGCCCTACGACGTTGTCCTCCTAGACCTTGCAATGCCAGAGTTTAGCGGGTTTGATGTTTTGTCATCCCTGAAAAGCGACGGTACAATTGAGAAGCAGAAAATAATACTGCTTACCGCGTCGTCAATTACTGACCAAGAAATAAACGAGCTGCTAAAGACAGGAGTTCACTCATACATCAGAAAACCTCTTGACATCGACGTGTTGGTTGAAAGAATAGAACAGATACACGACGGCAAGTGAGAGAACAGAACATGACAAAAACTGTGGAGGAAAGTCAAAAAGAGGATCTAAGGAAGGCATTAGAGGAAGTTTCCAACATAAAGAAAAGATACCAATCGTTTTACGACGAACTTCCCGACCTTCTCCGCACAATAGATACAAATGGAGTAATATTAAACTGCAACAAAGCTTATGCAGAGGCATTTGGGTATTCAAAGGATGAGTTAATTGGAAAATCAGTTTTTGATTTCATCTCCGAAGAGGGACGTGAAGCATTTTCAGATTCCTTCAAGACATGGATAGAGACGGGCGTGGTAAGAAACAGACAAGTCTGGTTTAGGAGGAAGGACGGTACAAGATTTCCCGCCCTGGTCAGCGCCTCCAATCTTTATGACGAGAACAACCAACTAATTGGCAGTAATACAGTGATAAAAGACATAACCGAGATTCATTCTGTAAAGAGGAGACTTGAGAAAAATGAAAAGCGCCTGAGGAGGCAGCTTAAGCAGCTAAAAAATTCAAACGAACTTCTAGTTTCCACGGAAACCAAGTACCGAAACCTGTACGAAAAGACTCCGACACTGTTGCGAACAATATCGCTCGAAGGAAGGCTCACAGATTGCAATGTGGCATATGCCATATCCCTAGGTTACAAAAGGGACGAGATCTTAGGAACATCAATTTTTGAACACACTGCAGAGAGGAGCATGGATGAAATGCGAGTAAATTTTGAAAAATGGAAGGAATCAAAGGAAACAGAGCCCTGCGAGATCTGGCTCAAGAGGAAGGACGGCAGTACTTTTCCCGCTATGCTTAGCGGTACAAGCCTGTACGATGAAAAGGCAAATCTCATAGGCAGGACTCTTTCCCTAGTCGACATGACGCAAGCATACCAGACACGGAAGAAAATGGAGGAGAACGGCAAGCAGCTCCAGTCCCAAATCGTCCAGATGAGGCGTGCAAATCTCAGCCTTGCCGCAACCGAGCAGAGATACCGTGCTTTGTATGAAAAATCGCCAGGTCTTTTGCGGACTATCTCTATGGAAGGTATTGTCATTGACTGCAACGAGGCATATGCCAAGGCGCTTGGATACACAAAGGATGAGGCAATAGGGACTTCGTTTTTCAAACACACCGCAGAAAAAAGCGTCTCTGACCTGAGAGATGACTATGACAAGTGGCAGACCACCCACCAGATTACTCACCGAGAAATCTGGATGAAACGAAAGGATGGAACCACGTTTCCATGCCTCATGAGCGGTACAAGCCTCTATGACGAGAACAGGCAACTAATAGGAAGAACAGTCGTTTTGACGGATCTTACAGAAATATACGAGGTAAGAAGGAAGTTGGAAGAGGACGAGTCTAGGCTTAGAATCCAGTATGATGAACTGAAACAAGTTCATTACAACCTAAGCTCGGCTGAGAAAAAATACCGAAATCTTTATGACACCACACCTGTACTACTGAGAACCATCACAAATGACGGACATCTTACTGATTGCAACGAGGTTTATGCCAGAACCCTAGGCTATACCAAGGATGAGATTAAAGGGATGTCTATGTTCGAGCATACGGCAGAGAGGAGCACCGAAGCCCTCCGGGGAAACCTAGTCAAATGGAATGAAACACACCAAGTTCCACCACAAGAGATCTGGATGAAACGAAAGGACGGAAGCATATTTCCAGCCCTTCTGAGCGGCGCGAGCATCTACGACGAGAAAGGAAATGTCGTGGGCAGAACTGTGGCGCTTACCGATATGACAGAAAACTATGACATCAAGCGGAGGTTGGAGGAGAAGGAGGCAAAGCTACGCGAGCAATTCGAGGACCTCAAAAAACTTGACATTGCAAAGGAGGAATTCACCTCCATGATATCGCATGAGCTCAAAACCCCCCTCACCCCAATAATGGGATGGTGCCAAGCCCTCAAAAGCCCAAAAATCCTTGGTCCTTTGAACCAGAAGCAGGTAGAGGCGATCGATGCCATCCAGTCCAACGCAATTAAACTAAGGGATCTGGTAGGCGAGATGTTAGACAGCCAAAAACTTGACATGAAGAAGATGAAGTTTGACTGCAAGTATATTGATGTGACGGAAATGATGTCATTCATTACGAAGAACGTCCAGAGTGCCATAGAGCCCAAGCAGATCGAATTTGCAAATCATACGACTGAGAATCTCCTCCTGAAGAGCGATAGAAACAGGATAGAGCAAATTCTGAACAACATGATATTCAATTCCATCGACTTTGTACCAGATAAAGGAAGGATCCAGATAAAGGCATCTAAAAAAGACGACATGATCCTTTTCATGGTGAAGGACAACGGTACCGGAATTCCGAAGGACAAGCAACACAACCTTTTCAAGCAATTCTACCAACTTGATACTTCGGCCACACGAAAGCATGGGGGGTCAGGTCTAGGACTTTCAATATGCAAGGGCATCGTCGAGGCATTGGGTGGGGAGATCTGGCTGGAAAGCGAGACAGGAAAGGGCGCCGCGTTCTACTTTACCATTCCAACTGAAACAAAGACGGATGGTATAGAAATTGAACAACAAAATCTCGCCACATCACGTTAGAGCGGCTACCGGTTCCGCCCCATTCACCGACCATATAACACCATTGCAGCACGGGTTTGAACCCACACAGTCCGTCAACCAGTACATAGATACCGATAATTTGGAGAAGACACGGGCTGAAATAATTGCCCTGTTCTCACACGAGTTGAAGACACCTATGACCCTAATAATTGGATGGTGCCAAGTGCTGAGCGACTATGGCATCATGGGAAAAATGAACAAAAGACAGGTGCATGCGGTAAAAACAGTATATTCAAACGCCATAAAGCTAAAGGGCGCAATTGAGGACATTCTCGACACGGAGAAACTCATGCATGGCACCATGCTCTTCACGTTCCAGACAATAGATCTTGACAGGTTTATTCGAAGGGTAATGAAACGCATGAAGCCTATTGCAGACGAGAGAGGGGTCCGGCTTGTAAACATGGGAAAAGGGAAGATATTCCTCAGGACAGACGAGAACAGACTAGAACAAGTACTAACAAGTCTCATAATTAACGCGGTTGATTTTGTGCCAAGAAACAAGGGAGTAATAAAAATAGGAACGATGGAGGACGAGAATAATGTCGGTTTTTTTGTGATGGATAATGGAAAGGGCATGTCAAAGGATGTCCAAGAAAGAGTTTTTGAAAAACTATACCAGGAAGACTCATCATATAGGCGAAAACACGGAGGCCTAGGCCTTGGGTTGTTCCTCTGCAAGGGAATAGTTGAATCCCTGGGCGGAATAATATCGGTTGAAAGCAAGATAAAAAAAGGTTCAACGTTCTACTTCACCCACCCAAAAGACGCACAAACCGAAAGATTCGCGCTATACAAAGGGTTTGGAACGGGATTACCCCAAGCCAGAAAGTTCTCCATCTCCCTCGCAGATCTAAAAAATCAGCTTAACAAATAGCATTTCTACTGGATAACGGTGCCTTATTTTTGGTAAACCACTGAAGAAGATTGAGTTTACCTTTATGAAAATATTAATTAATAGACCCGGAGGAAAATCCCCTGTGACCTCAGAGATAGAACTTATCAGCGCTTGCAAGGAAAAGGTGCTGTCTGGAAAACCCATTTCTCCAGGGGAAGCAGAGGTCCTCATCAATGTTTCAGAAAGTTCACTACAAGCCCTTTCAGATGCGGCAAACGAGATTACACGCAAGATAAGCGGAAATCTAGTCGATGTCGAGTCCCTTATCAATGCAAAAAAAGGCAAGTGCCAGGAGGACTGTTCGTTTTGTTCGCAATCGGCATTTTACAAAAGTGGCATTGACACATACAAACTTCTTCCCTCCGAAGTGATTGTGCAAAACGCCATGCTTTCCAAAGAGGACGGCGTGAAAAGTTTCTGCCTGGTCTGTGCATGGCGCGGCCCGACAAAGAATGATTTTGATCAAATATGCGAGATTATCAAAGAGATTAACGAAAAGGTAGGGATCGAGGTTAACTGCTCCCTTGGCTTCATAGACGAGGGCATGGCAAAAAAGCTGAAGGAACTCCGCGTGAAGAGGTACAACCACAACCTCGAGGCCTCGCGCAGTTACTTTGCCAAGATTTGCAGCACCCACACATATGATGACCGCATGAACACCAACATGATCGTAAAACAGGCCGGTCTGGAGCTGTGCTGCGGCGGCATCGTCGGAATGGGCGAGACTAGGATGCAAAGGCTTGAGCTTGGGCTGGACTTGGCAAGGCTTGAGCCGGAAGAATGCCCAGTCAACATACTTGTCCCGCAAAAGGGAACACCCATGGAATCCCAGGAAAGACTCTCCCTGTCCGAAATACTTCGCACTATAGCAGTTTTCAGGTTCCTCATGCCAAGAACCATCCTCAAGATAGCAGGCGGGCGGGAGGTTTACCTTTCAAGCGAGCAGGAAAAGGCCCTCCTCGGAGGTGCAAATGGAATAATTACTGGAGGCTATCTCACGATTGGCGGCAACAGTCCTGTGGACGACTTTGAAATGATATCAAAGATAGGCCTTGAAGCCTAGACTCGGGTTTGTACGTGCAAGGCTTTCAGACCTAAAAAAACACGAGTTATACCGCAAACTACTGTCCGTTAGGCTTTCCGGCCAGCACATAATTTTTGAAAACAAAAAACTCGTCAACCTATCCTCCAACGACTACCTGGGACTCGGGTTGACAAAGATACCGAAATCACAACTCCAGTCTAGTTCCAGGCTAATTTCAGGCAACGACGAATTGTTCGAAAAGCTGGAGGCCAGACTTTCGCGCCACAAGCACCAAGAAGCATCACTTGTCTTTCCCACAGGCTACATGGCAAACCTAGGGATGCTCTCCATCCTTCCCCAGGAGGGCGACCTAATACTAAGTGATGAGCTTAACCACGCCAGCATCATAGACTCGTGCAGGCTTTCCCGGGCAAGAAAATCAATTTACAGGCATGACGACTTGCAAGATCTTGAACGAAAAATCAGAAGCAGGGCAAGACGAAAATTTGTAATCACGGAGGGCATATTTTCCATGAACGGTGATTTTTCAAGGCTGGATGAGATTGCAGAGATATGTTGCAGTCACGGGGCTTTCCTCCTTCTTGATGATGCCCATGGGGATTTTGTTGCCGGCCCAGATGGCCGGGGCTCCGCATCTCACTTTAGAGTCTCAAAAAAAGTCGATGTTTACATTAGCAGCCTAAGCAAGGGCCTCGGAGCATTTGGAGGATATGCGTCCGCAAGCAAGGATGTCATCAATCTTGCAGTGAATACATCAAGGCCATTCATCTATACCTCGGCCCTGCCAAATTTTTTGGTGCATGCTGCGATTCAAAAGTTCGACTCGGATAGGGAGAAAAAAAGGATCAGACTGTGGAGGAACTCGGACCTTTTAAGAAAGGGCCTTAGATCCTCAGGATTCGAGATAGAATCCCCTAGCCAGATAATCCCCATCGTTATAGGTCCGGAAAAAAAGGCCATGGATTTTGGCAGATACCTATACCAGAACGGCGTATTTGCCCAACCCGTAAGATACCCGACGGTGGCTAGGGGCAAGGCTCGGATCAGGATCTCAGTTACGGCATGGCTCTCACAGGTGGAAATAGAGAAGAGCCTCGGTGTGTTTGAACGTGCAGGCAAAAAATTTGGAATAACTTAGAGGGTCATATTTGGAGCAGATTTGGAACAAGATATTAATAAAAAAACAGCCTCAAGATAACCATGGTTGAGATTAGCCTTGGCATTGCAGCAGTTGCAGGTCTTGGATCCTTTCTTGCACCGTGCATACTGCCAATGATACCTGCCTTCCTTGCCTACATCTCAGGGACCACCCTTACCGAGCTTCAGAGGAACAACGGAACTGTCAACCTTGTGACAAGCAGGCTCAACATTGTACTGAACACCGTGTTTTTCGTGGCTGGGTTTACGATAGTGTTTTCAATCCTTGGCGTAGTGCTCAACAGCGTGCTTTCAAGCACTACCGGAAAGATATTTTCAGATTTTAACCACGTGGGCGGCGTCATCATAATCGCATTCGGGGTCTTCATGCTGCTTTCCTCCAAAATAACCAGGCTGAACTTTGAAAAAAAATTAATTCCTAGCAGGGCAAGTGCCAGCTATCCCCTTTCCTTCGTGTTCGGACTGGCCTTTGCCACCGGCTGGACTCCGTGCATCGGGCCGATACTAGGCAGCATCCTGACCCTTGCGGCAACATCCCCGGGCCACGCGTTTCTCCTATTGCTCGGCTACTCGCTAGGCCTAGGCGTTCCCTTCATACTCATGGGAGTCTTCTTTTCCAGGTTTACGAGGTTCATAAAGTCAATGAGCAGGCACCTGAAATATTATGCTGTCATAATGGGATCCCTCATCATCATTCTCGGCATACTGGTTTACACAAACCAACTTGCGGCGATTGCAAGTTTTCCACTACTAAACAACGCACTTCTTGGTCAGTGACATGAAAAAAGAGATCAAAAACGCAGCAATCGCCGGAATCATAATAATAATTGCAATAGCGGGAGTTGCCGAGTATTTCTTTTCCCTTGAAAAACCCGGTGCCAATGATAACTCTGCCCTGACGCAGCCCATTTCGGAAAACGTGTCGTCGTCAGACGAGGCAAAATACCCCCTTGCGCCCGCACTTACTGGAATATCAGGATACATAAACACGACTCCAGAGGCGCTCAAGGATTCGATGAAGAACAAGGTGGTGCTCTATGACTTTTGGACGTACAGCTGCATCAACTGCCTGCGAACACTCCCCTTCCTTGAAGAATGGAACTCAAAATATGCCGACAAGGGCCTGCTAATAGTCGGAATACATTCCCCCGAGTTTGAATTTGAGAAAAATATAGACAATGTCAGGATGGCCGTACAGAAATACAACATTACATACCCGGTTGTCCTCGACAGCGATCACCAGACTTGGGATGCCTTTGGGAACATGTACTGGCCTGCCGAATACATCACGGACTATCAGGGACACATCAGGCATGTCCATTTTGGCGAAGGCGATTACGACCAGACGGAAAAGGCGATACAGACACTTTTGGATGAGCGGTCAAAAAGCCTCGGACTTGGGATTGATGCCAACATGTCACTTGTCAGCCTGCAGCCACACCAGTTTTCCGACCAGCAGACTCCGGAACTCTATTTCGGGTACGAGTTTGCCGCGGGGAGGAACTACCTCGGGAACCCGGAGGGATTCCATCCAAATCTTACGGTCACGTATTCCCTGCCACAAAACTTGGCGACCGACCATTTCTACCTCGAAGGCGACTGGCAGAACCTTGCAGACAGCATGAAGGCGTCGTCCCAGAACGCAGAGATAGTGCTCCCATATTATGCAAGGGACGTCCACATAGTGGCCACAGGACCTGGGGTCGATGTCCAGGTATCGCTTGACGGCAAGCCGCTCCCGCCCGACGAGGCCGGGCAGGACGTCCAGAACGGAACGGCCCACATATCTGAAAACAGGCTTTACACCCTTGTTTCCGCACCGACAGCAGGACCGCACACCCTTACACTGCTTGCCAAGAAGGGTTTCCAGATTTACACGTTCACCTTTGGCTAGAGGCATTGACGCATGATATTTCTAAATTCGAATTTAGAAACATTGCAATCAAGACTGGCATGCCTCCCCGTTGTATCCACGCAGTCATGTAACCGCGGTTACAACAATTTGCAGGACATGGATGTTTAAAACTCCAATCCAGATCTAGGGACTGTCAATAATGAACTTTGCAGCAAGATGGAACGTACAGAAGGAAAGCATCTCACAAAAGGTAATCGACAAGGTAAAGCCAGACGCCCCACTCAGGCCAAAGATTGACGAGGCACAAAAGAGACTCCAGCTGCAGATATCAAAACTTGACTCGATTTCAAGAAAGTTGAAGGAAAAGGACGATTTTATATTCAAAAAGGTGGTTGAGGCCGTCCGTAGCCAGAACAGGCCTTATTCCCAGGCATACGCAACCGAGCTACATGAGATAAGGAAGATGACCAACATGGTCGTTGGGGCCAAGTTGGCAATGGAGCAGATTCAGCTTAGGCTGAACACAATCTCAGAACTAGGAGACGTCGTGGTGACCTTGAGCCCATGCATGTCAATAATCAAGGGATTGGGTTCCGGACTAAGCGGCCTCATGCCCGAGGCAAACTCCTCGATGCAGGATCTCTCAAACATCCTTGGAGACATAATGGCAGGAGCCTCCATGAACTCAGACAATACGTTCACCGTGGACACCACGAATGCAGACACAAACCAGATACTGGAGGAAGCACACGCGGTCCTAGAGGGCCAAGTAAGGCAATCCATACCGGACCTGCCCTCCACTCTTCCGTCCACCGTGAAAAGGCCAGAGCCTATCTAGATTTTTTCTTGCTCATGTCAATCAAGAGTTTCTTGATTCTTGATATCGTAGGATAGCTATACCCAAGTCGGCGGTAGTTTGCAATCATCATCTTCCAGTTTTTGAGCCTCCATTGTGCCTGTTCTGCCGTTATGGAGTGTACTTCCTTTTTTATGATGCTTTTTCTGCCCACTTTGAGGACCCCGGCATCCTTTGCCTTCCACCTGTTTTTTGCAAAATACAGGCCGCCCAGGATTTCCTCCATAGGCATCTCTGCAAAGGATTCCTGAATTTTCTTAATTTGATGGTCGGTTGGTTTTTTTGGCACGAGGACCTTGATTTCATATCTTTCCATATTCGAATTTTGAAATATGCTTCCTAATTAAGGTGGAGGTAAAACATTGCCCCAACTTGGTCTAAACTTGCTTCACGTGAAATCTGTGTGTAGGATCCACTGTAGTTTTATTCGAAGCAGGTTGTAGCGAGAAAGAGCAAGCAGAGCAGGCACGGTCAAATTTGGATTGTGATTTGGATAGGATAGAAAATCCCGTTAAACTTGTTTCCAAAAGGCGATGAATTCCTAGTTTCGTGGGAAGATAACATCCGCATGTGAGCTTTCAAGTACTGTCCCGTTTGAGGCATCAATGTAATAATCCCATTCGTTTCCATGGTATTTTGTTAATTTTTTTACTATATGCACTTGCCATACATACTCATCAAAGGTTCCTACGGGTGCCTGAGAAGCACAGCAACCATTCTTCAATGTCCTGTCATCCAACACAAGTGCCTTGCCATTATTCTTTATTTGCAATAATGTCGCTTGAGCAGTTACATTAGCGGATTGGGACGCAGTCAGCCCGCTAAATTTCATGGCATCCGAAAGAACCACGTCTTTTGAAATCAAATGAGGGTTTTCAAGGTAGTTGAAAAGAACCATCAGGGCACTTCCTGCACCTATTGCAAGTAACCCCATGGTTGCGAAGTTCAGAGCCTTCCTATTCGTATGACTTTCCCAAATGTTACAAGGTGTACATTCTAAAATGCCTTGTGTGTGATTATTCTGTAAACCCGGAAATTGCACACCGGGAACTTTGTACCTACAACTCACCTTAACTATCCAGGACTATTTCAATGCGCTTGACATCCAAATGGCAAAGACTTTCGCCTTATTGCCTCTTGCATAGTTCACAGTCACAGTCAAACATACCTGCCTTTCCCATGCATTCCCCGTGCTTTTCGTCAGAACATTTGTGGCATAGGACCATTATTGCTCGTGTTTTTTGCGACTTGGGGTTATTTTTACCCCCCTATTTTTCACCAAAGATGCCAAAAGGCGGCCCGTTTTCGGCCCAGAAAAAGGGTACAAAATCACCCCAACCGCCAAAAACTCCCATTTTCGACCCCACGAACGAAGGTTAAACCCCTTGCCATTTGGTCCCAGATACGAAGAGGGTGATTTTTTCAAAAACCGCGTTTTTTAGGGGGGGTTTAACACTTGTGCGTACTAATGACAGCCAAGGGTCAAAACACCCCCATTACCCAGTAAGAGATCCTATTTCGCATCAGGCTAGGAACAAAAGCTAAACCCCCGGTTTTTCGACAAATTTCGGCCAAAAAAACACCCCAAAACCAGAGGTCGGGACAGCGTAATTTTTTTAAAAATCACCTCTTGCCGGCATAGTGAAAAAGCTGCTAAACGGGTGAAAAACGCCCTTCCCGGCCAGCTGATAAAAATAGCAAAAAGACTGGCACTTGGCCCTAGGGGTCTTGGCGCCAAATTGATGGCAGTTTTTCGATCTGTTCCAAAATCTCCAAGGCTGCAGTACTGTCCCTGCGCTTTACTGCATTTGCAAAGTCAAACCCCAGTTTTATGGCCTCAGGTGACAGGTCCTTGACCCTTTCAAGGTCTTTTCCTTCCCTCCGGATCCTCTCCCCAAGGGCGCAATATTTCCAGTTGTCAGAAAGGGCTTGCTCGTTATAGGTCAAGGGCTCCCTCAACCTCTGCCTCCAATCCGCCAGCTCCATCTTATCAAGCAGGTTTTCAAGTTTCTGCGTGTAAAATACGCGCATCGCACCCTTCCTTACGGGTTGTAATACTTGTGTTTTATGCTAGTTTCTTCAAGTGGATTTTATTATTTCTGGAATCTTTTCCCGTGCCTGGACAATCTCTATTTCTACCGTCTCTATTGGTTCTTCCACCACATTCCTTCGGATAGAAAACATCTTTGGCTTGTCAAAATCTTTAGTGCAGTCGGGACATGCATAGACCAGAACCCTGTACTCGTTTGGAGCCTTAGGGTTCGAAAGGCGGGGATAGTAAACTAGCCTTCCCCCACAATCCACGCAATACCTATTTGCGCGTCTTGTTCTGGCCAATGCGGACCTCCTGCATGTGTTGTTATACAGCGATCGGTATTAGATCCATGTAGTCTAATAGAATGAACCAAAATGTGATCGGACGACAATATTTCTAATTTCGAATTCTGAAATATATGTCTGACTGGATGGCAAAGTGGCCAGAAATGCCGCCCTCTCTGCAATCATAATGTTTCATAATTCGAATTTAGAAATATCAAAAGCGCCGCCCGTCAGACTTGAACTGACGACCCGCTGATTAACAGTCAGCTGCTCTACCACGCTGAGCTAGGGCGGCAACAGACTTGT